>JAUMZD010000069.1 GCA_030528325.1 Lautropia sp.
GATATTCAGCAGCAGGTCGCATGAATCAGGCGACAACTATCTTGACATGCACCGGCCACTGGCACGCAGTGCCTTGGCCGAAAGAACGCCTTGTCTATCGGCGCTGAGAAGCCGGTTTTCCAGAAAGTCACGGACTCCTCCGACGACACCCATGTCATCTGGCACCGAACCACTATAAGTCATCGGCTCCTGAACATGCATTTCACTGCCGATCGCATTCCCTGCTGCAACGAGGAAAAAAGGGAAAGAAACGATCACCCCGAAGATTTTCATCAGTGTCTCCTGATCATCATCAATTCATGACGAACGAGAACGGCAACCATCAGATACTGCCGTCTCGAGTCTCAATTTACATGCAGAAATTACAGGATCGGAACAGCTACGACCAAACAGCAACATTTGTCGCCTGCAACACCACAAAACTCAGGGAAATCCATACCCCAAAGCCAGGTCTCCTATCCCGTCCTTTCCCACGCCCTGCTCCTATCATCGATTCACAAGCCCAAAGAACGATGCGGAGTGAGACATGGACATCGGCGTCGACATCTGGTTCACACTGGCGCTGGCTGCCTGCGCGCTCGTGCTCGGACGTTTTCTCGTCCTGCGCGTGAACTGGCTCGCACGGTACAGCATCCCCGAAGCCGTGGTGGGCGGCATCCTCTTCGCAGCCGTGATCACGGCCTTGCGCATGGGCGCAGGCGTGCAGGTCAATTTCGACACCACGCTGCTCACCCCACTGAACGTCATGTTCTTCACCACCGTGGGCCTGTCGGCAGATGCGCGTGCCCTGATGAAGGGCGGCAGGATGCTGGCCCTGTTTCTCGTCGTGGTATCCGGTTCGCTGCTGCTGGAGAACGGGATCGGCTACGCACTGGCACGACTCTTCGACCTGCACCCGGCCAACGGTCTGGTCACCGGTTCCATCGCACTGGCCGGCGGCCACGGCACGGCCGCCGCCTGGGGCAGCAAGTTCGTCGAGGAACGCAACATCCAGGGGGTCGTTGAACTGGGCATCGCGGCGGCCACCTACGGCCTCGTGGTCGGTGGCGTGCTGGGCGGCCCTTTCGCCAGCTGGCTGATGCGTCGCCACCAGATCCACGGAACGGCCCACGCCACGCCGTCCGATGGCCCCACCCCGGACACCGCACAGACAGACACCACCGACCAGCCGCTCGCCATGTCCACACTGATCGAGACGCTGCTGCTCGTCTTCGTCTCGATGGCCGTGGGCTTCACCCTCTATCAGAGTTTCGGACAGGATGCCTTCACCCTGCCCTCCTTCATCTGGGCACTGGTGGTCGGCGTGGTGCTGCGCAACCTGTTCTCCCTCACCGGCCTGTACCGCATGAGTGACCAGGCGCTGGACACCATCGGCACGCTGTCGCTGTCGCTCTTTCTGGCCATGATCATCATGACGCTGAAGCTCTGGGAACTGGTCGATCTGGCCGGGCCGGTGCTGGTCATCCTGGTGACCCAGAGCGTGGCGCTGCTGGCCTGGTGCGCCTTCGTCACCTTCCGCGTGATGGGGCGCAACTACGATGCCGTGCTGCTGGCCACCGGACAGCTGGGTTTCGGACTCGGTTCCACGGCGACCGCGATGGTCAACGTTCAGGCCGTCACCCATCGACATGGGCATTCGCCACTGGCCTTCCTGCTGATTCCCGTCATGGGCGCCTTCCTGATCGATCTGGTCAACGCACTGACGATTCAGGGCTTCCTGATGCTGCCCGCCTTCAACTGGTGAGGTCGACCATGAGACAAGCATTGCTGACACGCCTCTTCGCCGTCGTCGTCCTGCCGCTGTTTCTGCTCGCCGGCTGCGGCGTTCAGGGGCCTGAAACTCCGGTCATCCAGAAAGCCATGCAGGCGCAGCTCGATGCCGCCCTGGGCGCACAAGTACTGAAAATCCAGCGCCTGACGCGTGCCGGCAGTGCACCGATGGCCGAGGGCGACGGCCGGATCGTCTATTTCAATGCGGCCCTGCAGCTGAAGCGTGACTATGATTTCACCCAGTGGGATGCACACAGCGTGGCGACCATGACAGCCCTGCTGGGTGCCGGCCCGAAAGGCATCATCGGCGTGAACCCGGAAGGCAACCGGGCAGGCGACGAGTTTGGCGTCTATGGCAGCGCCAGTTTCAGCCGCACCGAAGACGGCGCCTGGAAACTGATCGCCCAGACGCCGCCCCCCTCAGGCAACGAGCGGCCCCGCCCCAGAAGCTCCCCGGCCGAAGTGGCCGGTGTCCGTTCACGTGCCCATGAGGAACCCCCGCCCAGTCCTGCCGAGAGCGCGCTGGCCGAGCTGCACGCCCTGCTGCGACAGCCACCTGCCCACGGCATGAACCGCTCGGAGCGCGACGAGATCGTGCGCGAGGAAACCCGACTGGCCATCGAGGCCAGCAACCGGCGACTGAGCCGTGCCGCCGTCGAGCTGACACTGGCCGCTGGCCCCGCCCGCGGCGCCTACGATGCACTCGCACAGGCACTCGGTTCACGGGCCATCGAGGCCGACATCAGCTTTCGGGCCCTGGGCAGCGAGGGCAGTGTGGGCAACATCCGCCTGCTGCGCGACCACACCGTGCAATTCGCGCTCGTTCAGGGCGATCTGGCCAAAAGCGCCTACACCGGCATCGGGCGTTTCTCGGGCGCCCCCCAGACCTCGTTGCGTGCCGTCGCCAGCCTGTTCCCTGAAACCGTGCATCTGGTCACCCGCCCCGACACCGGGATCACCTCGGTCGCCGACCTGCAGGGCCGGCGTGTCGGCCTCGGCCCCGAGGGCTCGGGCAGCCGCGCCAATGCCAACGCCATTCTCGAAACCCACGGGTTGACGCTCGACAATCTCGCCAAAGCAGCCAGCCTGGATCTGACGCTGGCTGCCAGGGCACTGGCCGACGGAGAAATCGATGCCTTCTTCACCACCATCCACGCGCCGGCCAGCGCCCTGCAACACTTGGCCGCGAATGGGCAGGCACAGCTGATCCCGATCGGCCCGGCACCGAAACTGCTGGCCTCCGGTCTGGTGCCGCTCACCCTGCCAGCCCGCACCTACGCCAACCAGAACACCCCCGTGCCCACCCTGGCCGCACCGGCCCTGATGGTCACGCGTGAAGACGTGGCCGATGCGCAGGTGGAACGGATGACCTCGCTGCTGTTCGATCACCGCAGCGGCAGCACCACCAGCGCCGCCGTCGCGCAGATCGGTCGCGCCCACGCCCAGACCGGCGTCGCCATTCCGTGGCATCCGAAGGCGAAGGCGCTGCTGGTGAGGCCGGGGCCGTGAGTGTCTGCTGATCGCTCACGCCCCCTGCCCCGCCAGCGCATCCGCCAGCGCATACCACGCCTCCACCGGAATCTGCTCGGCGCGGTGGCTCAGGTCGGTGAGCGGGGCCAGGCGCTCATCGGCGCCCGCAGCCCTGTCGAGGTCGAACTCGGGGTAGCGCTGGGTCAGCCAGCTGCCGAGCGTCTTGCGCAGCATCTTGCGGCGCTGCGAGTAGGCCACCGCCAGCGCGGCCGCCAGCTCGGCGGTGGCCGTGGTCTGCGGCTGGTCGCGCGGCACCATCCGGATCACGCTCGATTCCACCTTCGGCGGCGGGTCGAAGGCCTCCGGCGGCACGTCGAGCAGGTGGGCGACGTGGTAGTGGTTCTGCAAAAAGACCGTGAGGCGCCCCATGTTTCCCCCCGGTTCGGCCACGATCCGGTCGATCACTTCCTTTTGCAGCATGAAGTGCTGGTCACGGATGTGCGCGGCGAAGGGGATCAGATGCAGCAGCAGCGGGCTGGAAATGTTGTAGGGGAGATTCCCGATGATCCGCAGATCGTGGCCCAGGCTGCCGAAGTCCACCGTCAGCACGTCCTGATGGATGAGTGTCAGCGCCTCGCCGAAGCGGGCCGTGAGGCGCGGTGCCAGATCGCGGTCGATCTCGATCGCCCGCATCTGGCCGGCCAGCGCCAGCACCGGGGCCGTCAGCGCACCGGTACCCGGCCCGATCTCGATCAGGTGCTCGCCGGGTTTCGGGGCGATGGCGCGGACGATGCTGTCGATGATGAAGCGATCGACCAGAAAATGCTGGCCGAAGTGCTTGCGCGGCGCAAGGCCCGCCGCCCGGCCCAGACGTTCAGAGCACACGATCCGTTTCCGCGATGGCGTCAGGATTCGACCTGACGGTATTCGACATAGGTGCGGTCACGCAGCTCGCGCAACCACTGGTCATAGGCCTCCCCGCCCTTGACCGTCCGGAGCTTCTGGCGGGCATTGTTGCGCAGGCGCTCGGGCGATTCACTGTCGGCACGCCGGCCCAGCACCTGGATCAGGTGCACGCCGAACTGGCTTCGGATCGGCTCGCTGATCTCGCCCTCGCCCAGCGCCTTCATGGCCGACTCGAACTCGGGCACGGTTTCACCCGGATAGAGCCAGCCCAGATCCCCGCCTTGCGAGGCACTGCCATCCTTCGAGAAGTCCCGCGCAACCGTCGCGAAATCGGCTTTGCCGCCTTCGATGTTGCGCCGGAACTCCTCCAGACGCCGGATCGAATCGGCTTCCTCGGAAGGGTTGCCGGCCGGCAGCAGGATGTGACGGGCGTGGGTTCGCTCGACCGACATCGTGCCGCCCGAGCGCTTGTCCAGCAGTTTCAGCACATGAAAACCCGCCGGGCTGCGAACCACCTGGCCCACCTCACCCGGCGACAGCCGGGTGACGACATCGGCAAAGAGGCCCGGCATCTGCTCGGCCGTGCGCCAGCCCAGATGGCCGCCCGTGCTGGCGTCACCGGCCTCCGAATGTGCCTTGACCAGCGCCGAGAAATCCTCGCCCTGCCGTGCCTGGGCCGCCAGCCCTTCGGCCTTGCGCTGCAAGCGCTCGACCGTGGCACGGTCTGCTCCCTCCGGCAGCTTCACCAGCAGCTGCTGCACCTCGAACTCCGGCGCGGACATCTGCCCGCTTTTGGCCAGCTCGGCATCGACCTCGGCCTCGGAGATGGTGACGCTGTTGGCCGTTTCACGGTCGCGCAAGCGCAACGAGATGATCTCGGCCGTCAGCTGCCGGCGGAACTGCTCGAAGGAAACGCCATCGGCGGCCAGCCGCTCACGCAGCCCGTCGAGCGACATGCCATTGTTCTGGGCCACGTCGGCGGCCGCACGGTCGATCTCGGCGGCCGAGGGTTTCATGCCATGTTCGGCCGCAAACTGCTCCTGCGCCAGTTGCAGGATCATCTGCTCCAGCACCTGCCGGCGCAGCTCGGCCTGGGGCGGCACCGATCCCCCGTTGGCACGCAGACGTGCTTCGATCAGGTGAAGCTGGGCGCGCAGCTCGGTCTCGGTGATGACGCCCTGGTTGACGACGGCGATGATGCGGTCGATCGGCTCGGCCCCCTGGGCATTGCGATGTGTGCCTCCCGCCCCGGTGACGCCAGCAGGCGTGGGGACAGGCGACGGGCGCCCCTGGCTGCCCGGCAGGCGGGGCGCGACGACGCGCTCATCGGCATTGCTGCCCTGAGCGCCAGACAGCCCTCCGGCCGACAGACCCTCGCCCAGCTGTGCGGTGGCAGCGAGGGGCAGCCAGCCCAGCGAGGCCAGCAGCAGCGCGAGCAGACGCCGGGGCGCTCGCGCAGGCGCAGATTCACGGACTGCCGTTCGACTGCGCCGGCCCGATTTGCACCCACATCCTGACGGCAGATTGTTGGCAGCAGGACGCGCGTTCCTGAGGGATGCTTGGCGCCGTGCGCCCGATACGTGTTCTTGCATGAGGAATCGACGGAATGTCACTCGTAGCCGTAATGGCGCTCGATGGGGGTCAGGCTGTTGCTGGGCATGCTGTAACCCGGAATGTTGCGGCTCAATATACCAGAGGGGTTGCTGCCCAGGCTGCCAAGCCCGCGGAGGTCGAACTGGATGGAAGCCGTGGTGTTCGTCTCCCGCTCGGAGGTGACGAAACGCCGCATCACGAGGCGGACGGCCCAGCATTGCTCGGCATATTCAAAACCCGCCACGCCCTCGACCATGCCCGGCCTGACGGAGACGAGCTGACCGGTGGCCGGATCATTGCGCTTTTGCAGAAAGGAATAGTTGATGCCGCCCAGCACCTTCCACTGCCGGGCCACCGGCCAGGCGAAAGAGGTATCCCACTGCGCATATTCACGGGCCTGATAACGCACCCCGGCATTGAAGAGACGCTCGTCACCGGGGCGGAAACGATAGCTGAAGTTGAAGCGCGGCACCCTGCCGTCACGCACCGCATACTGCATGCCGGCGTTCAGGCTGTGGCCGCCCCTGAAATCGCCCGAGGCCGCAAACAGCATGTCGGTTCGGCGGTCCACACGAACCGGCGTGCCGGGAATCGTCACGTCCTGCTGCGAAAAATAGAAACGCTGCGCCATCGCCAGCCGCAGGCGCTCGATCCCGGTGGCCTCCTCGATCTGCCGGCTCACGAGTGCTGCCGTCAGGTGATTCGAGTCCGAAATCCGGTCATGTCCGGTGTAGGCGTTCTCGCTGAAGAGCTGGGCGAAGCTGAGGTCCGAGGCCACGCTGTCGAAGACCGGGATATCCTGCTGGTTCCGGTAGGGCGTGCGCACATAGAACAGGCGCGGCTCCAGCGTCTGGATGGACGGGCGGCCCAGCCAGCGGCTGTCACGCTCCATCACGATGCCCGCATCCAGCGAGAACATCGGCACCACGCGATTGATGGATCGGTCCCCCTGGGCGAACTGGTTCAGCTGATAATGCGAGGCATGCACGCCCAGCTTCGGGGTGAAGAACCAGCCTCCGCCCTGCATCGGCAAGCTGATCGACGGATTCAGCACGAGCCGCGTGCCTTCGACCGCGTTGATCTGCGGGTTGCGGAACTGGGTCAGATCCCCCAGCAACGACAGATCGAAACCGCGCACATCCACCTGGTTGTTGATCAGCTGGATCTGCGGCAGCTTCTCGTAGGGGGGCGCCTGTCTGGCCTCCAGAATGTTCTGGTAACGGATGCCGCGGATCAGCATGTTCCAGTCACCGTGGGTTCGCGTCAGGAAGACCTCTCGTGGCAGCGAACGCTCGGACGCATCGACCAGCGTCCGGGAGTAGTCGACGAAATAATTGTCGTCCGACACCCCTCGCAGGTTCCAGGCCCCATTCCAACCGGCCAAGCGACCAAAGGTGCCGGATGAGTCGTACAGATAACGGCTTCGCCCGGTTTCGCTGTCGTTCGGGATGAAATCCATCCGAAGGTTGCCACTGGCCGGACGCGTCAGGAAACGGAACTCGCTGCCCATCCTCAGGCCACGGCGGGTACTGAGCAGGGGAGAGACCGTCAAATCATAGTTCGGCGCCAGATTGAAGTAATAAGGCACCGTCACTTCCACGCCGATCCGGGAGCCGGTATCGACGCGGGGAAACAGGAAACCGCTGCGGCGCTCGTCATTCAGCGGAAAGGCCAGCACCGGAAAGCGCATGATCGTGTGATCACGAACCACCAGCCGGGCGTCACGCCCATAGCCCTGGGCATTCTCCAGGTCGAGATCGAGCCGCTTCGCCTCCAGCCGCCAGTCCTCGTTGTCGGGCTTGCAACTGCTGAAGGTGCCATTGAAGAGCCGCATGAAACGATTGCCCGAAAACTCCAGCCGGTCGGCCCGGCCCCGCCCGCCAACGCCGGCCAGATCATACTCGGGCGCCTCGAAGTGCCCCTCTTCGGTGTCGAGCTGCAGCTGCAGCTTCGGCCCCACCATCTTCGAGCCGGCCTGCTGCACCGTGACATCACCACTCGCCTCAACCCGCTCGACCCCCTGCAGGTAGTCGATGCGGTCGGCCGTCAGCGAGGTGCCGAACTTGCGCAGCTCGGCCCCGCCTTCGAGGGTGGTAAGCGCCCCTTCGGGCGTGCGGGAGGCGGTCACGCGGTCGGCCTTCCCGAACACCGGCAGCTTCCGGTTCCTGCCCCGCTCGGGAGAAAGGTTCAGACGCGGGTCGATGTTCAGCTGCACCGGTTCGGCCAGCACGGCCTCTTCCGCCTGCACGCCGATCCCACCCATCACCAGCCATGCCGCGGCCAGTGCCAGCACCATCTGCCGGAGGCGGCCGGGCGGCACGATCGGCTTTCCCTGCATCGGGGCGACACGCATCCCGCGCCGGCTCGCCGCAAGGCCATGCCCCGCGCAACGGGCGGGACTGAACGCAGGAGAACCGGCCTGCACGCCGGATGATCGGTCTGGGAACGACACGGGAAAAGGAACTCCGATTGGCTTCAGCCGGGCAGCCCCGGATGAGGGGGACAGGATCGGCGGGGGCACGTCGTGGCAAGCTGGCGGCGGCATCACCGGAGAGCAGGAACTCATGCCCGGGCATCGACCGCCGGGGCGCCCGGAAGATGCACGGATCGTACAGCCTCGGTCGGACGGCCCTGGATTGTCTATTATAGGGAGAGTGACTTTCGGCGAGATTCGGCAGGCGCCCTGATGTTGTCTGTGCGATGCTGCCAAGCCGCCCTTGCCTGCCGCCCCCGTCTCTTTCCTCGATCCGCCCCGATGTCTGCCCCTGATTCCTCCCCCCCTTCTCCTTCCGACCGGCCCGAAGGCGAAGACGCTCGCCTCGACAGGCTGCGCCGGTGGCTTCTGACCCTGCCCCCGGACTTCAGGCTGGCCCCCGAGACACTGACCCCCGCCTCCAGCGACGCCAGTTTCCGCCGCTACTTCCGGCTGGATGCCCGTCTGCCCGGCGGGCAGCGCACGGCGATCGTGATGGATGCCCCGCCTCCGCAGGAAGACTGCCGCCCCTTCGTCCATGCCGCCCGGATCTTCGGCGAGGCCGGCCTGTCGGTACCGAGCGTGCATGCGGCCGATCTGGCCGAAGGCTTCCTGCTGCTCGACGATCTGGGCAACGACACCTACCTGAAACATCTGAATGCCCAGACCGCCCCGGCCCTTTACCGGGATGCCAGCCTCGCGCTCGTGAAACTCCAGCAGGCCAGCCGGGCAGGCGTCTTTCCGGACTATGACCGCGCCATGCTGCTGAGGGAGCTGATGCTCTACCCTGAGTGGTATGTGCGCCACTACAAGCAGGTAGCGCTGACCGATGCCGAACAGCAGGTGCTGCAACAGGGCTTCGAGCGGATTCTCGACAACGTGCTGGCCCAGCCACGCGGCTACGTCCACCGCGACTATCACAGCCGCAACCTGATGGTGCTGGCCGACGGAACCCGCACCCCCGGGGTGCTCGATTTCCAGGACGCGGTTCACGGCCCCCTCACCTACGACCTGGTCTCGCTGTTGCGGGATGCCTACATCAGCTGGCATGAGGCCGAGGTGTTGGACTGGTGCATTCGCCACTGGGAGCGTGCCCGGGCCGCCGGCCTGCCGGTGCCTGCCGACTTCGGTGACTTCTACCGGGATTTCGAATGGATGGGGCTGCAGCGTCACCTGAAGGTGCTCGGCATCTTCGCGCGGCTTTTCTACCGGGACGGCAAGGACGCCTATCTGAAGGACATCCCGCTCGTGGCCCGCTACACCCATGCCGTGCTGGTCCGCTATCAGGAACTGGCACCGCTGCGCCGTCTCTTCGAACGGATCGAAGGCGTTCAGCCCCAACACGGTTACACCTTCTGAAGCCCCTTGCCGAGTCTCACCGATGAAAGCCATGCTGCTGGCCGCCGGGCGCGGCGAACGAATGCGTCCGCTGACGGACGAACACCCGAAGCCGCTGCTGATGGCAGGTGGCAAGCCGCTGATCGTCTGGCATCTGGAAAAACTGGCGGCTGCCGGTTTTGCCGAGGTAATCATCAACCACGCCTGGCTCGGCGAACAGATTCCGGCCACCCTCGGCGATGGCAACGCCTTCGGCCTGAAGCTTCGCTATTCTGCCGAACCGGAAGCGCTGGAAACGGCCGGCGGCATCGCCAAAGCCCTGCCGATGCTGACCGAAGGCGAAGCCGACGACGCGCCCTTTGCCGTGATCAGCAGCGATGCCTGGAGCGACGCCGACTACAGCTGCCTGCCCGAGGTGGCCAGGATGATCCGGACCGAGGGTGCCCGCTGCTGGTGCCTGATGGTGGACAACCCTGGCCATCACCAGCGCGGCGACTTCATGCTGCAGGACGGACACCTGAAGCTGGCCGAACCGCCGGCCGGGGAAGACGCCGCCATCAACCCCCATGCCAGTGCCAGCGCCGAAACCACGCTCACCTACGCCGGCATCGGCGTGTTCACCCCGTCGATGTTCGCCCAGATTCCTGCCGGCACCCGCTCACCGCTGCGCCCGTGGCTCGAAGACGCGATCCGGGCAGGACTGGCCCGGGGGCACTATCATCGGGGCATCTGGTTCGACATCGGAACCCCGGCGCGGCTGGCCGAGCTGGATCGGCGGCTCCTCAGCCGGGACGGACAGCCCTCGCCGTAAGCATCCGGCCCAGAGCCAGGGTTTCCCGGCCCGGGTTGCCGCGTGCGCGGCATCTTCCGCACGCGCAGGACGATGCCAGGCCCCCCGCCGACCACCCGACATGACGAGCCGCTTCCCTCCGCCCGCCAGGGCGACCCTGCCATGACCGACACCCCTTCGCCAGCCTCCCGTTTCAGCACCATCCGGATCGACGGTACCGGCCCGGTGGCCCTGGCCTGTGCGCTCTGGCTGGTCCGTACAGGCATTCCCGCCCGGCACATCGCGCTGCCGCTCGCGCAGCAGGCCACCAGCATCCTGCCCGCCCATGGCCCCCGACGGGCCATTGCGCTGTCGGAAGGTTCCCGCCAGATCCTCGCCCGCCTGATCCCCCTGCCGCCGGCCGGCCGCATCGCCCACATCGAGATCTTCCAGCAGGGCACCACGGGCCACACCCGGATCGACACCCACGACATGGGTCTGGATGCATTGGGCTACGTGGTGGACTGGCAGTCCCTGATCCACGAGCTGCATGCGGTGGCCGACACCCTCGACTTCGCCCCGGTGGACGATCCCCGGTTCGAGCGCCCTGACCTGCTGATCCATGCCGGCGGCCTGCCGCCTCAGGGCGCGCGGCCGGCCGATGCCTTCTCGATCCGGGATACCGGCCAGTCGGGCCTGCTGTTCGAGGTCGAAGTCGACGGCACGGCCGACACCGCCTTCGAGTGCTTCTGCCCGGACGGGCCGCTCGCCCTGCTGCCCGCACCGCCGACCCAGGGCCGTCCGCGTTACACCGTGGTCTGGTGCGCCCCCACCGCCCTGTGCCAGCAACGAGCCCGATGGTCGGCCGAGGCGCTGGGCGCCGGGCTGCGCGGCACGCTGCAATCGGTGCTGGGCCAGCGCCAGTGGCATCATCTGGCCCGCCGCTTCGGCCCCCTGCAAGTCTGCACGCCTGCCTTTGCCGTGCCGCTACCCCGGGTCGCCCGCCATCAGCTGGTGGCACCCGGCCAGGTCTGGATCGGCAACGCCGCCCAGGCCCTGCACCCAGTAGCCGGCCAGGGGCTGAATCTCGGCCTGCGCGACGCCTTCGAGCTGGCCCGTGCGGTCGGCGAGCACTGGGTCGGCCGTCGTCACCCTGACATCGAGGCCGCGCTGCAACAGCATGCCCGCGCCCGCCGCTGTGACCGCGCCCTCACGATCCAGACCACCGACCTGTTCGCCGCCACCTTCGGCTGGCCGGCGGCGCGACGGCTCCAGTCGCTGCTGCTGACCGCCATGCATCTGCACGCACCGCTGCGCAGACCCCTGGCCCGGGCGCTGATCTACGGCCATCGTCAGCGGGCATGACAGGGCTTTCACCCCCCAGCCGGAGCCTGCCCCCGCCCATCGTGAGCCTGTGAAGACTGTGTAAAAAAACCGGGTTGCAGATAGGGTTAGAATTTCGCCTGGGAATACGGCGCCCGCGTGGACTGATGCAGCGTATTCCCCAAGGGAACACCCTGCCGCACTGCCCGAGCAGGCTGTCGGGTGTTCACCCTGCTACCGCCCTGCCCCCGTTTCACCCTTTGCCCTTCACGGTCGCCCGCGCGTCCCCACCATGCTTTCGACACCCGCCCGTTCTGCGCCCAGCCCCGCTGCGCCGCTGAAGATCGGCCCGTTCCTGCTCCCGCACCGGGCGCTGGTCGCGCCGATGGCCGGTGTCACCGATCGGCCGTACCGCCAGCTGTGCAAGCGGCTGGGGGCCGGCTATGCCGTCTCGGAGATGGCGGCCTCGAACCCGAAGCTCTGGCACAGCGTCAAGACATCACGCCGGATCGATCACGCAGGCGAAATGGAACCGAAGGCCGTCCAGATCGCCGGGGCCGACCCGCAGATGATGGCCGAAGCCGCCCGCTTCAACGTCGATCGCGGTGCGCAGATCATCGACATCAACATGGGCTGCCCGGTCAAGAAGGTCTGCAACGTGTTCGCCGGCTCGGCCCTGATGGGCAACGAGCCGCTCGCGCTGAAGATCATCGAGGCCGTGGTCTCGGCGGTCGATGTGCCGGTCACCGTCAAGATGCGCACCGGCACCGATCCCGAACACCGCAATGCGCCGCAGCTGGCCCGGGCGGCCGAATCGGCAGGCGCCGCGATGATCACCGTGCACGGCCGCAGTCGTGCCTGCCGCTATCATGGCCCGGTCGATTACGACACCATCGCCGACGTGAAACAGGCCGTCCGGATACCGGTCGTCGCCAACGGCGACATCGATTCCCCGGAAAAAGCCCAGGCCGTGCTGGCGATGACCGGCGCCGATGCCGTGATGGTCGGTCGCGCCGCTCAGGGCCGGCCCTGGATCTTTCGCGAAATCGATCATTATCTGGCCCATGGCGAACATCTGCCCGCACCCACCTGGCGGGAGGTGCGCGACGTACTGATCGCGCATCTGCAGGATCACTACCACTTCTACGGAGCATTCATCGGCGTCCGTTCCGCCCGCAAGCACATTGCCTGGTATCTCGATTCGCTGCCGGGTGCGGACGCCGACGACGACACCCTGGCGCTGCGTCGCGCCATCAACCAGAGCGAGGACGCCGACGACCAGGTGCGTCT
>JAUMZD010000017.1 GCA_030528325.1 Lautropia sp.
CCCAACGCCAACCCCAACGCCAGAGCCAGAGCCAGATTCGCCCGTGAACCAGCCCGCATCAGGCCCACCGGCGACGGCGTTCCTGCCTTCTCCGCTGGCGTCGCCGTCCGACGGGCGGGTAGCCGGGGTCTGGCTGCCGGCGCAGGCCTATGGAGATTACCGGCGGGCTGCCGAGGCCTGGGGCCTACCGGTACAGGTCTATCCGGGGGGCAGGCCGGATGCGATGGCTGCCCGCCTGATCTGGGCCTGCGAGCCGTCCAGCCCGCTGGGTCAGGCGCTGACGGCCGATGTGACAGGGATGATTCGGTGCAGGGGCAAGGCCGACATCGTCGTGCTGGACAGGGCTTATGAGCCATTGCGCCTTTCCGGGACATCGGCGCTGTCGGCGGATGAGCTTCGGTACCTATGGCAGCTGATCACGCCGAACAAGGCGTTGGGGCTGACAGGCATCCGCGCGGCCTATCTGATCGCGCCGGATTCGTGCTTCGCCGACCGGCGCGCGCGACCGTTGATGCAGGCCTTGCATGCGCTGGCACCTTCGTGGCCGATCGGTGCGCACGGGGTGGCGCTGCTGGCAGCCTGGGCCGATGAAAACACGCAGCACTGGTTGCAGGATGCGAAGGAACAGCTGCGTGTGTGGAAGACGAGGCAGGTCGATGGCCTGCGCGAGCGCGGCTGGACGGTGCTGCCGGGGGAGGCCAATTATGTCTGTGCCCGGCCGCCGGCAGACTCGTCGAATTCAGTCGGCTTACTGCAACGATTGCGCCGGGCTGGTATTAAATTGCGGGATGCACAGTCCTTTGGCCTCGATGGCTGGGTGCGACTGGGTGTCAGGCCGCCAGGCGATCAGCAGGCGCTCTGGCAGGCGCTGGATCTGCATGGCTGATGCTGTGCCCCGGCTGCCGGTAACTGCTGCCTCTGGCAGCCTCCAAGGAGCATGATGACTTCTCTCTCTTCCCGTTTTCCTTCCCCCCGGGCATGGCTGATCGGCGTTCGGCCACCGACGCTGGGTCTTTCACTGGTGCCGGTCTTTCTGGGCACGGCGCTGGCCGTCCATCAGGGCGCGCCAATGCAGTGGGGGGCCTTCCTGATGGCTTCGTTGTGCGTGCTGCTGATCCAGGCGGGCACCAACCTGTTCAATGACGTGGGCGATGGTGTGCGCGGTGCCGATGGTCCCGGGCGACTGGGGCCGGTGCGCCTGATCGGCAGTGGCCAGGCCAGTGCGCGCCAGGTCAGGAATGCCGCGATCCTGTGTTTCGTGCTGGCGCTGCTCGGCGGCCTGTGGCTGGCCAGTCATCATGGCCCGGCCATCACGGTCATCGGCATTTGCTCGCTGCTGGCGGGCTGGCTGTATTCGGGCGGACCCAGGCCGCTGTCCCACACGCCGTGGGGTGAGAGCTGCGTGCTGCTGTTCTTCGGCATCATCGCCGTGGCAGGCAGCCATTACCTGCAGATGGGCCAATGGTCCCTCCTGGCCATGCTGTTCGGTCTGGTGCCCGGCTGTCATGCCGCAGCCGTGCTGCTCGTCAACAACACGCGCGATCTGGTCAACGACATGCAGGCGGGGCGCCGGACGCTGGCGGCCGTGCTGGGAGAGGGCGGTGCGCGGATACTGTATGCGGTGCTGCTGCTCGCGCCCTTCGTGCTGCTGCTCGTGCTGTCGATGGTCTTCAAGCTGCCGGGCCTGATCCTTGCGCCGCTGCTGGCGCTGCCGGCTGCTGGCGTCCTGATCTTCCTGTTCACGGTACGTCGGGGCCGGGCGCTGAACACGCAACTGAAACAGACAGCGCTGCTGCAGGCGGTCATCGCACTGCTGATCCTGTGGGTGCTGCTGATCTGAGGGGTGATTGCCTCATTCTGTCTGGCCGACGAATAAGTGCATAACACGCTCTAACCGTTGATGACGGGCCGGCGAAACGGATCGTCAGGTGTCCGACAGCAGGCGGTTGATCCGTTGTTGCAGCGTGGCCTGTGACAGGGCGCCGATACGGATGTCCAGCAGCTGGCCACTTTTGCTGTAGAACAGCGTGGTGGGCATGGCCGGCTGCGCAAAGCTGCGTGCGGCCTCGCTGCCGGTGTCCATCAGCAGGTTGTCGGCCTGAAGCTGCTGCCGGCCGACGAAGCGTTCGATTGTGGTCGCGTCTTCGCCCTGATTCACGAAAATGAAGGTCACCTGCGGGTAGCGTCGCTGCGCAGCCGACAGCACGGGCATTTCCCGCACGCAATGCGGACACCAGGTGGCCCACAGGTTGATGACCAGTGGTTTGCCAGCGAACTGTTTCAGCTCGACGGGCTCTCCGGACAGTGTGCTGAAATGCAGGTTTGGCAACGGTTCGCTCTGGCGGGCCGGATTCAGCCAGGCCAGCCCTGCGGCCGCGATCACCGTGGCACAGCTCATGGCGGCCAGCAGCGGCTGTCTTGCTGGCGGCTTTCGCCAGGCTTGCCACAGCGCCGACAGCCAGGCAAAGGCCAGACCTGCCCATGGGTTGAATCCGCCATCCCGGATGTCGATGATGCTGATGGGGTCGTCGAGATAGGCCGCGTGGTATTGCAGGACATAGGCCAGGCGGGCGAACAGGAGCGAAGGCAGGACCAGCCGACTGAAGAAAAGGGCTTCGACGTCGAGGTCGCTACCCTGAGCACGCCAGCGGGCCACGTAGCTGGCCACCAGGATGGTGGCCAGCAGCAGCAGGATCGACAGCGACATCGAAAACGGACCGATCTGGATGGATTGCATGGCCGTCAGAAGGGTTTTCGGGCCAGCATCGTGGCAAAGCGCAGCGCAATCCGGTTTCCGCTGGCGTCTGTCTTGTGCAGCTCGCCAGGGTTCTCGTTGTAGGTGAGCAGTTCCCAACCCTCGTACAGGTGGCTCAGTTCACCTTCCTTCAGCGGGGCAGGGAAGGGCTGGGTGCAGGGGTAATCCGCCGTGTCCATCGCCGTCACGATCAGGTTGAAGCCACCCGGGTTCGTGCTGGCTTTCATGGCCTCGATCAGTGGCTCGATCGTTTCGCGTTTCAGGAACATCAGCACCACGGTGGCGAGCATGAAGTCGTAGCTGCCCTCGAAAGGCAGCGAGTCGACGTCATTCAGATCGACCTGTCGCACAGTGATACGGTCGCTCAGCTTTTCTTCGGCGGCAACGCGCTGAAGGTTTGCCAGCCGCTCGCCCAGCACTTCCCAGGCATCCACCGTGAAGCCGTTCTGTGCCAGATACAGCGTGTTCCGGCCATTGCCGCAGCCCAGATCCAGCGCCCGTCCCGGTTTCACATGGGTCATGGCGGCCAGCACTTCGGAATGCGTGCGGGTCAGCCCATGCTTTTTCGTGAAATAGTCTTCGGGCGTGCAATAGAAAGCCAGCTGGCAGGCCACGTCCTCGCTGGTGTCGAGAATCCGGTGCCATTGCTGGGGTTCGATGCGGGGAGGCTGATTCTCGGGAGAGAACCTGTGCTCTTCGGTGATCTCGCCATCGGCTGTGGTGAATGCAAAGGTCAGCCAGCCTTTCTGCACCGTCAATTGCGCCCAGGTGCCTTGCTGCGTGTTGTGCTTCTGCAGGAAAGCCGGCGGAATCGTGTCGTGATGCCAGACGGGCATGGTTTTGTAGCAAATCAGTTTGGCCATTGGCGGTTCTCCCGTTCCGTGCCCGTCGTGAATGCCTGATGCGACGGTGGCTTGCTGCGTCGGCTTCGGCGCCCTGTGGCTGGCGATGCCTTTCTCTGCAAGCCTTCGTTAAGGATACTCTGAACAAGTCCCGCGAGACGACGCGCCCCGAAACGGGATGCAGGACAAGGCGGCATTTGTCGTCAATAGTGGTGCTATTGACGACAAATGCCAACGCAGGCATGCGCCCGTGCCGGGGATGCGACGTCCGCGTGGACTTGTTCAGAGTATCCTTAAATCCCGTCTCCTATTCTACGGATCTGAATGTAGCCGCTGCGAGAATGACGGTAGCGGTCTGTGTGATCGGCATCGGGTGATGTCGGCTGATGGCAACGGTGTAAAGCAGGCAGGCCGATGAAGTCCGGCTCCGGCATGGCGCCGTATGCCTGATACCGGTGAGATCCGTAAATCCGGGCGCGCAGATATGGCCGCAGAAAGTATGGGCGCAGAAAAAGAAAAAGCCCGCATGTGCGGGCCATTTCGTGTACAGCGCTGTGTTGAAACACCGTCTCTGTAGAATCAGGGTGGTGCCCAGGAGAGGACTCGAACCTCCACACCATTGCTGGCGCTAGGACCTGAACCTAGTGCGTCTACCAATTCCGCCACCTGGGCAACTGCTGAAGCCGGCATTATAGGCCGGCTTCAAAAAAATGCACGTCGTCGGAGTGTTTTTTTTGTTAAAAAACGTGTCTTTTCATCCAGGACAGACAGGACAGACGCTGGATGCTGGCAAGCACTGACGGCAAAGCATGGGTCGGGTTCAGGCACGGCTGCTGGCGGGTTGCGGCAAAGCTTCGACAAGCCGCGTGGCAAGCATGAGCATCAGCCGCGACAGGGGCTTAGAGCGTGTCATGCACGCCCAGAGGGGCTTTCGCGGGGACGAGTCAGTGCATGACACGCTCAAGGGTCACGGGCCTGAAAAAAGGAAGCGCGTCCGGCGAAAAGCATCGAACGCAGATGGCGCGCAGGGTATGGCCGCAGAAAGTATGGGCGCAGAAAAAGAAAAAGCCCGCATGTGCGGGCCATTTCGTGTACAGCGCTGTGTTGAAACACCGTCTCTGTAGAATCAGGGTGGTGCCCAGGAGAGGACTCGAACCTCCACACCATTGCTGGCGCTAGGACCTGAACCTAGTGCGTCTACCAATTCCGCCACCTGGGCAACAACTAAGTGTGGCATTATAGAACTGTTTTCAGGTTTGTCAAATATTCAATGATCGATTCTTCCAACCCACCCAGCAGACAGGAGATCCTGGATGCCTTGGCCGAAGCGGGCGCGCCACTCAATCTCGAGGCGCTGGTCACCCGCATGAAAGTACCGCCTGAGGCGATGGTGGGCATGCGCCGTCGAGTCGCTGCCATGCAGCGCGACGGCCAGATTCTTCTGGGTCGCAAGGGCGACCTGATGCTGGTGAGCCGCATCGACCTGATCGCGGGCAAGGTGCAGGGCCACCGTGATGGTTTCGGTTTTCTGCTGCCGGATGGCGAGGGCGAGGACATCTTCCTGCCGCCCCGCGAGATGCAGAAGGTGATGCATGGCGACCGGGTGCTGGTGCGCCGTGTCGGCACCGATCACCGGGGCCGCCCGGAGGGCAAGATCGTCGAGGTGACGGCGCGCAACCGCCGTCAGGTGGTGGGCCGTCTGGTCAACGAGCGCGGCGTGCTGCTGGTGGTGCCTGAGGATCAGCGCATCAAGCACGAGATCCTGATCGAACCGGGTGGCACGATGGGGGCGAAGGCCGGTCAGGTCGTGTCGGTCGAGATCATCGAGCCGCCCGGCTGGAACACGCCGCCGATCGCCCGCGTGAGCGAAGTGCTGGGCGATGTGGATGATGCGGGCATGGAGATCGAGATCGCGGTGCGCAAGTTCGATGTGCCGCACCGCTTCAGTGAGGCACTGCTTGCCGAGACGGCGGTGCTTCCGGATGCGCTGCGCCCCGCCGATTACCGGGGCCGGGTCGATCTGCGCGATGTGCCGCTCGTGACGATCGACGGGGCCGACGCCCGGGATTTCGACGACGCGGTCTACTGTGAACCGTACAAGGGTGCCGACGGCAGGAAGGATGTGGGCTGGCGGCTGCTGGTAGCCATTGCCGACGTGAGCCACTATGTGCGCCCGGGCAGCCTGCTCGATCAGGAGGCGCAGGCGAGAACCACGTCGGTGTATTTCCCTCGCCGTGTCATTCCGATGCTGCCCGAGAAGCTCTCGAACGGGCTGTGCTCGATCAACCCCGAGGTCGACCGGCTCGTGCTGGTGGCCGACATGGTGGTGGACACGAAGGGTGAGGTCATCGCGTACCAGTTCTATCCGGCCGTCATGCATTCGGCTGCCCGGCTGACCTATGACGAGGTGTGGGGCATCCTGTCGGGCGAGGACAAGGCGGCGATGAAGCGCCGTTCGGCTCTCGTGCCGCAGCTGAAGGATCTGTACGATCTGTATCACGCGCTGGAGCGCGCCCGTCAGGCTCGTGGCGCGATCGAGTTCGAGACGGCCGAGACGCAGATGCTCTGCGACGACAGTGGCCACATCACCTCGATCGTGGCACGGCATCGCAACGATGCGCACAAGCTGATCGAGGAGTGCATGCTGGCCGCCAACACCTGTGCGGCCGATTTTCTGGGGCGCAACAAGCACCCGGGCCTGTACCGGGTGCACGAGGGACCCAGCGCCGACCGGTTGGCGAAGCTGCGGGAGTTCCTGAGTGGCACGGGGCTGCGGCTGGGCGATGCGGCAGCCGAAGCGAAGGAAAAGCGTGGGCCACGTCCGCAGGATTACCAGCTGCTGTCCCGTCAGATCAGTGAGCGGGATGATGCCGCGCTGCTGCAGACGATGATGCTGCGCTCGATGCAGCAGGCCGTCTACACGCCGGACAATCAGGGGCATTTCGGTCTGGCCTATGATGCCTATGCGCATTTCACCTCGCCGATCCGCCGCTATCCCGACCTGCTGAATCATCGGGCGATCAAGGCGCTGCTGGAAGAGAAGCGCTATCGGCCCGAGATCGTCGCGCCGTCATCGGATGGCAGCGGCGAGGATGTGAGTCTGTCGGTGGAAGGGCGTGCGGTGGCCGCCCGGATGACGGAGAAGGCCGATCAGGCTGCCAGTGCGGCAAAAGCCCGGCGCCGCCGCAAGCAGGACGCCGAAGGCCCCGAGGCACAGGCCGTCTGGGAAACGCTGGGGCTGACCTGTTCGGCCAATGAACGGCGCGCGGATGAGGCCACGCGCGACGTCGAGGCGTGGCTGAAGTGTCTGTACATGCGGGATCGGGTGGGCGAACAGTATCCGGGCCGCATCACTGGCGTGGCCCCCTTCGGTGTGTTCGTGACCCTGAACGATCTGTACGTGGAAGGCATGGTGCATGTCTCCGAGCTGGGGCACGAATATTTCCGTTATGAAGAAAGCGCGCACGCACTGGTGGGCGAGCGCACGGGCCAGCGCTATGCACTGACCGACGAGGTGTGGGTGCAGGTCAGCGCCGTCAACCTCGATGCGCGGCGGATCGACTTCCGGCTGATCGAGGCGCAGCCCGGAGGCGGTGCCCGGGGTCAGGACGCCCGCCGGGGGAGTGGACGGGTGCACGCCGCCTCAGGCCCGTTGCGAGAGGAGGGCCGTCCGGGAGATGGCCGGCCGGGACGTGACAGGCGCGCTGCTGAGGCGGGAACTGCCTTTGGTGCAGGCGGCGCACTGACGGGCGGCGCCTCGTCCGGTGTCACACCTTTTTCCGGCAGCGCAGTGCCTGCGGCCTCATCTGCCTTCTCAGCCACTGCTGACGTGGACGAGGTGCCGGGCTTCAGACGTGGCCGCCAGCGCGGGGGCGAGGCTGTGCTGCTGGGCGGCTCGGGCGTAGCGCCCGTGCTGGACGATGACGAATTGATGCCGGCCCCGCGAGGGGGCAAGCGCGCCGACGGTTCATCCAGAAAACCCCGCAAGGCTGCGAAGACCGCAGCCGCTGCCACCACCAAAAAGGCCGGCAAGAAGAAAAGCGCATCATCAGGCAGCTCATCGGACAAGGCGGCTGGCGACAAGCGCGCGGGTGGGGGGCGCAAGCGGCGGAAGTGAGGAGGTCAGGCCCAAGCTCCTAGGATGTACCATCGCATCAGTGCCTCAATCACCGATCCCAGACGATCCCGACCGACATGCTGCTTTATGGTTTTCATGCCGTGATGGCGCGCCTGCGCCAGACGCCCGACAGTTTCAAGTCCCTGTATGTGGATCGAAGCCGTGACGATACGAGGGTACGGGATCTGCTGAAGCTCGCACAGCAGCAGAAGGTTCAGGTCGTGAGGGCTGATCCGTCCCGGCTCGACCGGATGGCGGGTGGGCGTCGCCATCAGGGGGTGGTCGCGCAGGTCGAGACCCGGGTGAAGTCGATGGATCTGCCGGCGCTGCTCGAATCGCTGGAAGGGCGCGAGCAGCCGGGTTTCGTGCTGCTGCTCGACGGGGTGACCGATCCCCGGAACCTGGGGGCCTGTCTGCGCTCGGCCGATGGTGCCGGGGTGGATGCGGTGATCGCGCCGAAGGATCATGCGGCACCGCTCACCGACGTGGCGCTGCATACGGCCAGCGGCGCAGGCGAATCGGTGCCTTATATTCTGGTGACGAATCTGGTTCGGGCCATCGAGACCCTGCAGGATGCCGGTTTCATGGTCTATGGTCTGGCCGATGAGGCGAGCGCACCGCTCTATGAGACGGTGTTCCGTGGCCCGGTGGCGCTGGTGATGGGTTCGGAGGACAAGGGCATCCGGCGGCTGGTGCGAGAGCAGTGTGATGCGCTGATCTCGATCCCGATGCAGGGGTCGGTGTCGAGCCTGAACGTCTCGGTGGCGAGCGGCGTCGTGGTCTACGAGGTGCTGCGTCAGCGGCTGGCGCAGCGGGGTTAGAAGGCGAGAGCTGAAGGATTGGGGCGCCGAATCGGGCACAAACTGTGCTCGGCGGGGCCGATTTTCGCCTTCGCGATTCCTGCTGACCAAGCTTCTGGGCAGCATGAGCCATCGTCCTTTCACGATATGGGATGGAACGACTTTGATTTTCACTTAGAATCAAGACTGTTCCCGAACGCAACAGGAGTGTGCTCATGTCTGCCTTCCATCGTCGTTTGCCGTTTCCGCTGCTTGCCTGCCTGTTCGCCGTGGGTGCGTGGGCGTCCGGCGTCCAGGCTCATTCTCCCCGATTCCATTGTCAGGCCGATGGTGAGCAGGTCGTGGTCTGTGAAGGGGGGTTCTCCGATGGCAGCGAGGCGGTCGGCGTGCCGATCCAGGTCTTGTCCTACGATGACGAGCCGTTGTGGGAGGGCAAGCTCGATCAGCAGGCGAAGATCCGCTTCGAACGGCCGGCAGGGGATTTCTACGTCCGCTTCGACGGCGGTGAGGGCCATACCGTCGAAGTGGATCAGAGCGAGATCCGCTGAACCATGCCGGCGATATGGGTTTACGGGAAAAGGGGGTTCTGATGGCACCAGCCCCGACAGAAGCGTCGTCAGCGGCAGGGACGGCTGCAGGGCCAGCCAGTGATCCGGCAGCCGATGTCGCGAGCGGGCAGGCCGTCGTGCTGCCCGGCGGTTTCGTCCAGCGGGTGTCGCCAGCTGGCAGCGGGCAGGAAACCCGCTGGGTTCTGGTGACGGCCGCGCTCGTGATCCTGTGCTGTGCGATTGTCGTGGCCTGGCAGCATCAGTGGCAAAGCGCTGGCGGCCTGCACGCCCATCAGCTGGATCTGGCGGCCGATCTCAGTGCCAGCGAGCAGGGTGTCTATACCGACCTTCAGGTGGTTCATGACGAGTGGGTGGCAGCCGGGCAGCGCCTGCCGCCGCCCCGACCGGATCAATGGGCGGCAGACGGTTGGCCGCCCTTTGCCGCTGACCTGAGCCAACGGCAGCGAGGGGCCCGGATCTGGCACCTGCTGATGCTGGGCGGGCACCATGCTTACCTGGGCATCCCGTCGGCGGACGGTGCGGGCGGTGAAGGTGCATCGGCGCCTGCACCCGACCCGTCGGCATCGCGTCGCCTGATTCTGTGGCGGCTGCCGGAGAACCCTCGCCCGAACGCCGGGGCGTCATCGTCCACATTGAAAGACCGCCAGCCACGCTTCGATGTCTGGGTGCGGGATGGCGAGGATGCACCGCCCGGCGAGGAACCCCTGTCGGAGCGGCTCGATGATGCCGACCTGATCGCGCACGGATGGCGGCAGGTGGTGACGCGGCCCGGGCTCGGCAACGAACCCTGAGCCGATGATGAGGGTCATGAGGCCGAGCACCATCAGTCGATGCAACGAGCCTGCGCCCGAAGGTGCGGGTTGTCCCAAGCTCCCAGACCCGGGTCATCCGGTTCCGATGAGGATTTTCTATCCATGAACAACGATACGCTGATGCCCACGCCCGAAAGGGAGGGCAATGATCAAGGTCGGGGCATGCCGGCCAGACGCAGGGTGCTGAAGGGCCTGATGGCACTGGCAGCGGGCCCGTCGATCGCGGGAACCGGCATGCCGGCGCTGGCCGCCGACGATGGCAAGCGCCTGCGGGTCGGCATCACGCTGCACCCCTATTACAGCTTCGTGGCCAATATCGTGGGGGATCGGGCGACGGTGCTGCCACTGATCGATGCCGGTTTCAACCCGCATGCCTACGAGCCGCGTGCCGAGGACATCAAGCGGATCGGCCAGATGGATGTGGTGGTGCTGAATGCGATCGGGCATGACGAGTTTGCCCGACGCATGATTGCGGCCAGCGAGAAGCCGGACATGCCGGTGATCAACGCCAATGCCGAGGTGCCGCTGCTGTCGACGATGGCGCTGGGCACGGCCAAGGGGCGTGCGGTCAATCCGCATTCCTTCATCTCGGTGGCCGCCTCGATGCTGCAGGTCAGCACGATCGCCCGGGAGCTGGGGCGGATGGTGCCCGAGCAGGCTGCCTTCTTCATGGACAATGCGCGTGCCTACAACCGGCGCCTGCGCAAGATGCGGGCCGATACCCTGGCCCGGGTCAGTCAGGCGCCTGGTGACGGCTTCCGTGTGGCGACGGTGCATGGTGCCTACGATTATCTGCTGAGGGAGTTCGGCCTCGAGGTGAGTGCGGTGGTCGAGCCCTCGCACGGGATGGAGCCGAGTGCTGCGCAGTTGAAGAGCATGATCGAGCGGATGCGGTCGCAGAACATCCGGGTGCTGTTCGCCGAGCAGGACAATCCGGGTGGATTCGTGAAGACCCTGGTTCGTGAAACGGGGGTCAGGGTCTATCCGCTCACGCACATTTCGCATGGCCCTTACAGTGCGGACAAGTTCGAGCGCGACATGCAGCACAATCTGGACATGGTGGTGCGCGCCATCGAGGAGTCGCGTTCATGAGTGCCGGCCCGGCCGTGGTGCTGGCGGACGTGGCTCTTCAGCTGGGTGCCAGCAGGATCCTGAAGGGGATCGGTCTCGAGGTGGGTTCCGGCGAGGTGCATGCGCTGGTCGGGCCGAATGGCTGCGGCAAGAGCTGCCTGATGAAGACGGTGCTGGGCCTGATGCCGCATACCGGCGAGGTTCGGCTCCACTGGCCGGGTGCCCGGCCCGGTGTGGTGGCCTATGTGCCGCAGTCGATCGAGTGTGACCGGACGCTGCCGATGACGGTGCAGGATTTTCTGGCCTGCATGTTGCAGGCACGGCCGCTCTATGTGGGCATTCGCCGTGATGTCCGGGAGCGGATCCACGAGGCGCTGTCACGGGTAGGGATGGCCAGCCGGTCGTCGCGCCGGATGGGCGATCTGTCCGGGGGAGAGCGGCAGCGGGTGCTGCTTGCCCAGAGTCTGTTGCCGCCGGCGCAGCTCGTGTTGCTCGATGAGCCGATGGCAGCGCTGGATCAGGCGGGCATGGCCGTGTTCGAGCGGCTGTTGCAGGACTGGCGTCGTCAGGGGGCTACCGTGCTGTGGGTCGAGCATGACATGATGGCGGTTCGCCGGCTTGCCGACCGGGTGACGGCGCTGAGTCAGGGGCAGCGTCTCTGGACGGCCGGGCCCGAGGTGCTGGCCGATGCCGGGGTGTTGCTCAAGCTCTTTGCCCGCCAGCATGCGTCGCAGGCGGACGAGGTGCCGGGCGGTGATGAGGGCGCCAGTGCTGAGGTGTCTCCGAATGCCGGCGGTGCTCCGGTGCGGAGGGCGGCATGATGGCGGGCAACTGGCTGGATGGCCTGCATCAGGCTCTGCAGGGTGGGGTGGCCGCAGGCTGGTTGCCGGCGATGCTGCACTACGGGTTCGTGGTCAATGCGCTGCTGGCGGGCTGTCTGCTGGGGCCCTTGCTGGGCGGTCTTGGCACGCTGGTGGTGATCAAGCGTTTTGCCTTTTTCTCGGAGGCGGTCGGTCATGCGGCACTCACCGGCATCGCGATCGGGATCATGCTGGGGGAGCCGGCGGCCAACCCTTATGGCAGCCTGTTCGGTTTCTGCATCCTGTTCGGTTTGCTGCTGAACTATCTGCGCGGCCGGACGGGGCTGTCGCCCGATACGCTGATCGGGGTTTTCCTGGCGGTATCGCTGGCGCTGGGCTCCAGTCTGCTGCTGTTGCTGGCGGCACGCATCAACATCCACATTCTCGAGAACGTGCTGTTCGGTTCGGTGCTGACGGTGGATGGGCGCGATCTGTCGGTGCTGGCGGTGGTGACGCTGGCGACGATGGTGGCGCTGCACCGGATCTACAACCGTGCGATGCTGGCGAGTTTTCATGCCCCGCTGGCGCAGGCACGCAAGCTGCCGGTGCAGTGGATCGACTATGTTTTCGTGATGCTGGTGACACTGATCACGGTGGCCGCGGTGAAGGTGATCGGGGCGATGCTGGTCGGGGCGCTGCTGGTGATCCCGGCGGCCACGGCGCGCATGCTGGCGGGCTCGATGCGCAGCTTTTTCTGGCTGACCGTCATCATCGCCACGGTCTGCACGCTGGTGGGCATCGCCGTGCCAGTGGCGATGGACATTCCGGTGCCTTCGGGCGCGGCGATCATCCTGTGCGCCGGTATCGTGTTCGGTGGGGCCGTGTTGCTGAAGGGCCGGGTCAGCCGGAACGCTGCCTGATTCCGGGCCGGTGGGATCCGCTTCGATCTGGCTGCAGAAGCGGCTGACGGCAGGGATGGCTGCTGCCTGAGCAGTGAAGAGGGAGAGATGGAATGAAGAAAGGTGGTCGAGTTCATTCGATGGGCCAGTGGCGCGCCGGGCGAAGCAGGCTTCGGTTGGTCGCTCTGATCGCTGGGGCCTCACTCGTTCTGGGCGGGCATGTCGGTCTGGTACAGGCGGCCGATCCGGGCTCGGGGCCAGCGCCTGCGGCCGTCGCGGTCGGCGGGGCCGATGCAGGGGCTGCTGTGGAACGGGCGTCGGGGCAGGCGGCCCGGTCGGCGAGTCTGCGGGTGCTGGTGGCCCACCCGGTGGTGTACGGGCTGGCCAGCCAGCTGCTGGCGGGTGACGGGGTGGCGGGCATCGAGCTGGTTCAGGTGGCGCCGCCGCGGCTGCCGGCAGGCCGGATCCCGGCCTACCTCGCAGGGCGTGGCCTGGACAGCCTTCAGGCAGAGGCCCAGACGGCAGATGCGGTGCTGAGTCTCCGCTCCGTATGGCCGGATGATCAGCTGTATGCGCTGGCGCGCCGGGCCAATATCCGGGTCGTCGAGATCGACGTGGCGAATCCGGTCGAAGGAGACCTGCCGGGCCTGACGGTGGCAGGCGAGGAAGCGTCGGATGATCCGGCCAGAGGGCAGGGCGTGCTGGCCCGGCAGCCCTGGCAGGATGCGGCCAATCTGGCCCGCATGGCGGCGCTGATCAGTGATGGGCTGGGGCGCCTGAGGCCGGCGGCGGCACCAGGGCTGCAGCAGGCCCAGTCGGCGATCAGCCGCCGTCTCCAGCAGGCCGAAGCCGAAGTCAACCGCCGGCTGGCAGGCGCCGATGATGTTTCGGTATTGATGTGGTCGCCACGCCTGCAGACGCTGGCGACCAGCCTGCAGCTGGAACCCGTCGGCTGGCAGGCGCCGAAGGCGGCAGCGGAGCTGCCCCAGGCCCTGCAGGCACGCCTGTCTGAAACCGGGGTGAAGCTGGTGCTGTCTCACACAGCGTTGCCAAAGGCCGCGGCCGAAGTCGTCGAGGCGGCTGGTGTGAAGGTGGTCGTGCTGTCGGAGAATGCGCCCGATCCGGTCGGTGCGCTGATCGGGGCGATGCAGACGTCGGCCACGGTACTGACCGGTCGATGATCCCGGCATGATGCAGGCGCCGGGATGTTCTGGCGCCCGCAGACGTGGCACGCGCTGCGGGCCGGATCAGGGCGATCGGCTTCACAAGGCGGGCCGGGCTGTCCGGCGCGTGGCCGTGTGAAGGTCAGAGCGCCGGACGCGGATGCCGGATGCGGATCAGTGCTCGTGATCGTGCTCTTCGTGGGCGCGGAAGCTCAGCCCGGCGAACAGGGCCTGGGTGTCGGCCTTGGTCTTGTCCTTGTACTCGACTTCGTGCTCGACCGCGAAGGTGTTCAGGTCTTCACGGGCAACCGGCAGTTCGACGCGGCCGTCCTTGTCGGTCTTGGCGGTCTTGCCTTCACCGAACAGGTTGTTGGTGACCTCGACGCCAGGCAGTGGCTTGCCCTTGTACAGCACCTGAACCACCAGCTTGTCACCCTGATGCAGCTTGGCCGGATTGGTGGCTGGCACGATTTCCAGCGGGAAACCGAGGGTGCGCACCGGTTCGCGGTTGTTCATGTAGTTGACCGAGTACTTGGTGCTCTGCACGGCGGCTTTCAGGGTGGAAGGATTGGCAGCCTTGTCCTTCGGCTCGTTGTGCCACTTGCCGTCCTGATCCTTGTGCCAGTAGCCGTTGTTCATCGTGTAGCTGATGAGGCCGGGCTTGCTGCTTTCGAGGGTGACGTACTTGTTCTCATGACGCACGATCTTGACGGGCTGCTCCTTGCCGTTCTTGTAGGCCCGCACGCTCTCGATCGTCGAAGGCAGGTAGGGGTCGGTGTCGGACTCGTGGTGACCGTACAGGATGGTCGGTTCGCCGTGAATGCTCGACAGCCAGGTCCCGTGGGCCTGGCTGGCCGTGGGGGCCACCAGGATGCCGGCGGCCAGCAGGGCGGATGACAGCAAGGTGGTGTGTCGGGTCTTGATCAGCATGGCTGTTTCTCCTTTCTCCTGAGTAAGATCTGAAGTGCAAATGATATGCATTTCTTAATAGGAATGATTATAGGGTGGTTTTATAACTTCTGCATGTGGTGTCCGCGTGGGGCCCCCGCCCGGCGATCGGAGGCCCTCAGTGCATGACACGCTCTCAGGCAGGAGTTGCCTGCCTGTCACCTCAGGTAGCGGTAGCCAGCCCAGCCGCCGATCAGGCCGCCCAGGTGAGCGAAGTGGGCCACGCCATCGCCCCCCGAGAGACCCAGGTACAGTTCAAGGACGGCATAGAGGGTGACGAAGACGCGGGCCGGCAGCGGGATGGGTGGGATCAGCAGCATGATCCGGTCACGCGGGAAGACCAGCGCATAGGCCAGCAGGATGCCGAACACGCCGGCAGAAGCGCCGATGATGGGGGCGCCATTGGTGTAGAGCATGTTGCCGACGATGGCCTGTGCCACGCCACCGGCGATGATCGCGATCAGGTAGCTCAGGGCCAGGCGCCGGCCGCTCCAGACCATCTCCAGCTTGCTGCCGAACATCCAGACGGCGAACATGTTGAAGAACAGGTGGAAGAAGTCGCCGTGCAGCACGCTGTAGGTGACGAGCTGCCACGGGGCGTGCCACGGCAGGGCCGCCAGCAGGTCGCCAGGTTGCGGCCACAGCGCAAACCAGATCATCACGGGCTGGTAGAAATTGATCTGCAGCAGGAAGCAGGCGACGTTCAGTAGCAGGATGGTTCGGGTGACGGGTGGGATGTTCATGAGACGCCGGTCTGGAAGCGTGGCAGCCTGGCTTGGGCCAGTGCTGCCGCGATGGTGATGACGGGATGGAATCAGCGCGCGGCGGGCTCAGTCTGCTTCACGGCTGCCCAGTGGCGTGCGTGTCGGGAGCGGGGGCTGCACCGCGCGGATCGTCGGTTCAGGGATGCGGTTTGGCGCTTCGGTTTCGTGGCCATCCCCGTGTCCCAGGATCATCGGTTCACTGGCGGCCGGCCGCGTCGGCAGGGGCGGGTTCGCCGGGCCACCGGGGGGCTGCGCGAGGCCGGCAGCCCGATGCGGCACGGGCGGGCGTACCTCCCGTACCAGCAGCTCGCGCAGGCTGATGCTGGACAGGGTGCCGGCCATCTGGGCCTCCGCATCACGGTAGACCTGGTTCACCCTGCTTTCGGGCGGGTTCAGCAGATCGATCTCGCCGGCCTGCCGGATGGCTTCGAGGATCTGCCAGACCGAAATCTGGCCAATGTCCCGTGCCGGCGTCCAGGCCACGGGCTGCGTCTGATCCAGTGGCAGCAGCAGCTTGCTCTGCATCAGGGCATCGAGCAGCCGCTCGAGCGTGACGGCCGGCATCAGGTAGCGTTCCGACAGATCCAGCGTGGTCAGCGGGGGGCCGCCCTGCAGGTGCCGGGCCGCGATGTCCTGCATCAGTGCCAGACCCAGCTGTTCACGGTTCTGGTCACTGAGGCGTGCCGTGTCGCTGCCGATCTGGAGGTATTCGGGGTGCTGCATGTAGAAACCGACGCTGGCGCCCAGCAGTACGACGATCCAGCTCACGTACAGCCAGATCATGAACAGGATCAGGATGGCGAAACCGGAGTAGATGGCGTCGTACTGGGAGGACGTGGCCACGAAGCGGGCGAAGCCCCAGCCGGCACTCTGCCACGCGACGCCGGCCACCAGGGCGCTGACCAGGGCCGGCATGAACTTGACCCGGGTATTCGGCATGTACAGATACAGCAGCAGAAAGAGTGCGATGATCAGCACGTAGGGGACGAGCTTGCCCGCCATGACGGCCAGCTCACCGAAAGGTTCGATGGCGATCAGCGACTGCACGACGCTGGAGGAGACGATGGCGGCGTTGATCCCCAGCACCGAGAACACGACCACCGGCCCCAGCAGCAGGATGCTGAGATAGCCGCTGACTCGCTGCGAGATCGGGCGCAGCTGCCGGACGTGCCAGATGTTGTTGATGGCGCTCTCGATCTTCAGGATGGTCGAGATGGCGGTGAAGAAGAGCATCGCCAGACCGACCGAGCCGAGCACGCCGACGTGCATGTTGTTGATGAAGCCGATGATCTGGTCACTGATGTCCTGCCCGCGGGGGCCGAGCGGGGCGAGAAACTCCTGCAGCGCGGGCTCGATCTGGCCGTGTACGCCGAAGGCCTTGGACAGCGAGAAGGTCAGGGCCAGCATCGGCACGATGGACAGCAGCGTGGTGTAGACGAGGCTGGTGGCCCGAAGCAGCAGCTGGCCGAAGGCGATGTCGCGGACGATGGCAACGATGATGGCCGCGAAGTTCGTCAGCGCGCGCATGGGCTGGCTCTTGTTCATCGCACTCTGGTACAGGCGGCCTGGCAGGGTGGCAAGTAGGGATTCGGGATCGATCATGGGCAAGGAGATGATGCGGGGCTGTCTGAAACCCCGCCCGGCGGGGTCAGGGCAGAAAAAATTGCCTACAGTCTACAAAATGGCGGTGCCATGGGGGGTAAGGATGTGTGGATCAGTATGGAAGACAGGGACTTGCCGTCGTGTCTTTCTGTTTCCGATGAGCAGACTTCCCGGTCGAAGCGCGCTGATCCGGAAAAATTGTGGGGCATGAACGACGTTTTGTGGGCAATGGCCGTATCATGGCCGTGTCATTGGGTCGATGTCCGGCATGGGCCGGGCCCGACACGATGGGGCCATGTCGTGGGTTTCGGGAGAATCGCATGAAGAACGACAGCACATCGATGGATCGGACGGGGGCGGGGCAGCCGGTGTGGAAGCACGCCACGGGCCTGGTGGCCGTGGGGGGTGATGAAAGGCACCGGTTGCCGGTACCGGCGAAGGATGGCGCGAATGCACGAGCGATGGGCCGCCGCCGGTGGTTGCTGGCGGGTGGCGGCACGCTGTTGCTGGCCGCCTGTGGTGATGTCTTCGATCGTGACCGGATCATCGTCGATGATCTGGCGGACGGGGCCGAGATCCGGTTGCACCTGCATCAGGAGCTGGAGATCCGGCTGGCCGTGAATCCCTCCGATGGTTACGTGACCTATCTGCGCAGCCGCATCGAGCCGGAGCTGGCGTATCGCAGTGGCCCGGTCTACCGCGATCACGATCCGCGCCGGCCGGATCGCCGGTTTCCCATCGAGGCCTGGGTGTTCACGGGGCGTGAACCGGGCCATGCGACGATCCGGCTGGAATATGCCCGGCCCGGGGACGGCAGGCCGGCCCGGGTGCTGAGCTTCCGGGTGGATGTGTTGCCCTGGTACTGAGATCCGGCGGCCGTGCGGGGTTGTGCATCAGATACCACAGAAGGGGCCACAAACCGGAAGATGGCAGAAAAAACGGGGGTGAAAGCCGCTTTTTGAAAGCAGTTTCGGGCAGGTTTGTAGAATAATACGACACCTGAAAACCGGTCGGTCCTGCCGCCTTCGGGCGCCTGGCCGCCTTCCGCCCCTTCGGCCCAGGATCGTCCCCCCGATGCCCCTTGTCTTTCTCGTTCTGCTGCCGTGGATCGGCAGTCTGATCGCGGTTCTATTCCCGTCCAATGCCCGCAACGCCGAGTCCTCGGTGGCGGGTCTGATCTCGCTGGCCGCCCTCGTGCAGGCCTGCCTGTGGTTTCCCGAGATTGCTGCCGGCCAGGTCATCGAGCAGAGAATCGGCTGGCTGTCGAGCTTCGGGCTGGATCTGGTCTTCCGGATGGACGGCTTCGCCTGGCTCTTCACGGTGCTGGTGCTGGGCATCGGCGCGCTGGTCGCGCTCTATGCGCGTTACTACATGTCACCGGCCGATCCGGTGCCCCGGTTCTTCGCCTTCCTGATGTCGTTCATGGGCGCCATGATCGGCGTCGTGCTGTCGGGCAACCTGATCCAGCTTGTGCTGTTCTGGGAGCTGACGAGCATCTATTCCTTCCTGCTGATCGGCTACTGGCACCACCGGGACGATGCCCGCAAGGGCGCAAGGATGGCGCTCCTGATCACCGGCATGGGGGGGCTGGCCCTGCTGGTGGGTGTGCTGCTGATCGGTCATGTGGTGGGCAGCTATGAGTTGCAGGCCGTGCTGGCCTCCGGGGACACCATCCGCCAGAGCTCGCTGTACCGGCCGATCCTGATTCTGGTGCTGCTCGGCGCGCTCACGAAGAGTGCGCAGTTTCCTTTCCTCTTCTGGCTGCCGAGGGCGATGGCCGCCCCCACGCCGGTGTCGGCCTATCTGCATTCGGCCACGATGGTCAAGCTCGGGGTGTTCCTGCTGGCGCGTCTCTGGCCGGTACTCTCCGGCACCCAGGAATGGTTCGTGCTGGTGGGTGGTGCAGGGGCGGCCTCGCTGCTGGTGGGCGCTTATGCGGCGATGTTCCAGTCTGACCTGAAGGGGCTGCTGGCCTATTCCTCGATCAGCCATCTGGGCCTGATCACGCTGCTGCTGGGCATGAACAGCAAGACGGCGGCCGTGGCGGCCGTGTTCCACATCATCAACCATGCCACCTTCAAGGCTTCGCTCTTCATGGCGGCCGGCATCATCGACCACGAAACCGGTACGCGCGACATCAGGCGCCTGAGCGGCCTGATGAAGGCCATGCCGGTCACGGGCACGCTCGCCTTCGTGGCCAGTGCGGCCATGGCCGGTGTGCCGCTGCTCAATGGCTTTCTGTCGAAGGAAATGTTCTTTGCCGCCACGGTGGATGTGGATTCCTCGATGTCGATCGAGGTGCTGCTGCCCGTGGTGGCCACCATCGCCGCCATGTTCAGTGTGACCTATTCGCTGCGCTTCTCGGTGGATGTCTTCCTCGGCCCGGTCGCCACGAACCTGCCACGGGAGCCGCATGAGCCGGTTCACTGGATGCGCGTGCCGGTCGAGCTGCTCGTGGTGGTCTGCCTGCTGGTCGGCATCCTGCCGGCCACGATCATCGGGCCGGTGCTGAACACGGCGGCCGCGCCGGTGGTGGGCGGGGAGCTGCCCGGCTACAGCCTGGCCCTGTGGCATGGCTGGAACCTGCCGCTGATGATGAGCCTGGCCGCGATGGTCGGGGGGCTCCTGATCTGGGTCGTGCTGCGCAAGCGATTGCGGCAGCGCGAGTTCGAGGGATCGATGCTGTTGCGCCACTTCGATGGTGCGGCCAGCTTCGGCCGTATCCTGATCATGCTGCGCCGCCTGGGCGCGGTGGGACTGACCTGGGTCGGGACGCGGCGGCTCCAGCAGCAGCTCTTCCTCATCGTGCTGGTGGGTGTCGTGGTGGTGGGGGTCATCCTGTGGGCCGATGGCGTCACGCCCGGCGTGCGCAGGCCGATCGAAGCCTCGCCGGTGTTCATGACGCTGTGGGTCATCGGCGGTCTCTGCGCGATCGGCGCGGCCTGGCAGGCCAAGTATCACCGGCTGGCCGCACTGATGATGATGAGTGTGGCCGGCCTGATCACCTGTCTGACCTTCATCTGGTTCTCGGCGCCCGATCTGGCGCTGACGCAGCTGACGGTGGAGGTCGTGACTTCGGTGCTCTTCCTGCTGGGCTTGCGCTGGCTGCCGAGGCGGATCGAGGACATGCCGGGCATGAGGACGCCGCCCGTTCGTGTGCGACTGCGCCGCAGTCGTGACCTGGTGCTGGCCGTGGTGGTCGGTGCCGGGCTGGCGGCCCTGTCCTATGCCATCATGACGCGCGAGTTCCCGCAGAGCATCTCGCCTTTCTTCCTGGCACGTGCCTTGCCGGAAGGGGGCGGCACCAACGTCGTCAACGTGATGCTGGTCGACTTCCGGGTCTACGACACGCTGGGCGAGATCACCGTGCTGTCGGCGGTGGCGCTGGCCGTCTATGCGCTGCTTCGCCGTTTCCGGCCGCCGCGCGAAAGCTCCGAGCTGCCCTCGCAGCAGCGGCTGCCGCCCGACATCGTGACCGACCTCGTCAACCCGAAGGCGGCGGCCGACACGGCGCTGGGCTACATGATGGTGCCGGCCGTGCTGGTGCGCCTGTTGCAGCCGATGGCGGCCGTGGTGGCGCTCTACCTGCTGATGCGGGGTCACAACCAGCCGGGCGGTGGCTTCATCGCCGGGCTGGTGGTGGCCATCGGTTTCATCCTGCAGTACATGGTGGCCGGCACGCAGTGGGTCGAGGCACACATGAAACTCAATCCGCCGCGCTGGATCGCCTATGGTCTGCTGATGGCCGGCTTCACCGGTCTGGGCGCCTGGGCCTTCGGCTATCCCTTCCTGACCACGCACACGGCCCACATGCATCTGCCTGGTCTGGGTGAGGTGCATGTGCCGAGCGCCATGTTCTTCGACTTCGGCGTGTTCGCGGTGGTGGTGGGCGCCACGATGCTGATCCTGACCGCGCTGTCCCACCAATCCATCCGGCGCACCCGCCGTGCCACTGCCGAGGAGTCGCCGGAGCCGGCCGCAGCTGGCGGCGAGTCGTCCACGGTGATCCGGGCTCACTGAGGAAAGCACATCATGGAACTGATCCTTGCCATCGCCATCGGCCTGCTCGGGGGCTCGGCCGTCTGGCTGTTGCTGCGGCCCCGTACCTTTCAGGTGATCATGGGGCTGTCCCTGTTCTCGTATGCGGTCAACCTGTTCATCTTCAGCATGGGCCGCCTCAAGCTCGACAGCGAGCCGGTGCTGGTCGAGGGCGTGCCGCCCGATCTGGCCCATTACGCCGATCCGATGCCGCAGGCGCTCGTGCTGACCGCGATCGTGATCGGCTTCGCGATGACCGCGATGTATCTGGTGGTGATGCTGGCGTCACGGGGGCTGGCCGATACCGACCACGTGGACGGCAATCGTCAGGAAGAGTGGTGAGGAGGCCTGGAACATGATTGGCGTGATGTCGCCCCACCTGATCGTTGCACCGGTGCTGCTGCCGTTGATGACGGCAGCGCTGATGCTGGCGCTGGGGGATCAGAAGCGGGCCACGCTGGCCTGGATCAACGTGGGCTCCTGTCTGCTGGGACTGCTGCTGGCGATCGTGCTGGGGCTGTCCGTTCACAACGGGGTGGCGCCGGCCTCGCCCGGGCAGCCGGCCTCGTCCATCGGCACGCTCGGCATCTATCTGCCGGCCAACTGGCAGGTGCCCTTCGGCATCGTGCTGGTGCTCGACCGGCTCTCGGCCCTGATGCTGCTGCTGACCGCGATCATGGCCTGTGCGGCCATCATCTTCGCGGTGGCCAACTGGGACAGGATCGGCGTGCATTTCCATCCGCTCTTCCAGATCCAGCTGATGGGGCTGAACGGGGCCTTCCTCACGGCCGACCTCTTCAACCTCTTCGTGTTCTTCGAGGTGCTGCTGGCCGCGTCCTACGGACTGCTGCTGCATGCGCCGGGCAAGACCCGGGTGGCCTCCGGGCTGCATTACATCGCCATCAACCTGGTGGCTTCCTCCTTCTTCCTGATCGGCGCCGCGCTGCTGTACGGCGTGACCGGCACGCTGAACATGGCCGATCTGGCCGCGCGCATTCCCGAAGTGGCGGCCGAGGATACGGGCCTGCTGCATGCCGGGGCGGCGATTTTGGCGATGGCCTTTCTGACGAAGGCGGCGATGTGGCCGCTGGGTTTCTGGTTGGTACCGGCCTATTCGGCGGCCGGCGCACCGGTGGCAGCCCTGTTCGCCATCATGACCAAAGTCGGCATCTATGCGGTGCTGAGGTTGTGGTCGCTGATGTTCTCGGGCGATGGGGGGGCCGAGCGCTGGGGGGGCGACTGGCTGGTGGCGGGGGGATTGGTGACGATCGCCTTCGGTCTCATCGGTCTGCTCGAAGCGCGGCAGCTGGGGCGGATCGCCGGCTTCAGCGTCATCGTGACCTCGGGCACGCTGCTGGCGGCGCTGGGCTTCAACCTGCCGACGGTGACCGGTGGTGCGTTCTATTATCTGCTCAGCTCGACGATGGCCGCAGGCGCGATGTTCCTGCTGATCGAGCTGATCGACCGCAGCCGGCTGCTGGAGAGCGAGCACCCCAATCCGGACGATGCCGACCCGGTGCCGTTTTTCCTCGATGAGCTGGAGCCGCCGCCCGACACGAATCTGGACGAGTTCCAGGAGGCGCTGACCGGTCGCGTGATTCCGGCGGCCATCGCCTTTCTGGGTTTCTCGTTCATCGGCTGCACGCTGCTGCTGACCGGCATGCCGCCGCTGTCGGGGTTCGTGGGCAAGTTCATGATGCTGTCGGGACTGCTGAACCCGGCCGGTCTGGGCGCCGAGGACGCCTCGCCGATCCCGCTGCAGGCCTGGCTGATGCTGGCGCTGGTGATCCTGGCCGGGCTGGCCGCGCTGATCGCGCTGTCGCGCACGGGCATCCGGATGTTCTGGACACCGCGGGATCGGCCGGTGCCCCAGCTGAAGGTGCTCGAATGCGTGCCGATCGCGGTGCTGCTCTGTCTGTGCCTGCTGATCACCTTCCGGGCCGAGCCGCTGTCGCGCTACCTGCAGGCGGCGGCTTCCGATCTGCACGATCCCAGTGCCTACGTGGATTCGGTGCTGATCACCCGACCCCTGCCACCGCCCGCCGTCACGCGGGAGATCCTGAAACGCGAGCTGCCGCTGCTTGAGGAGGCTCAGCCATGAGAAAGCTGGTACCTGCGCCGCTGTTGACGGGCTCGCTGATCGTGCTGTGGATCATGCTGAATGGTTCGGCCGCACCGGCGCATCTGGTCTTCGGCTCCTTGATCGGCATCGCGGTGCCGCTGCTGACGAAGAATCTTCGGCCCGAAGAGCTGAAGATCAAGCATCCGTGGACGGTCATCCGGCTGATCGGCACGGTTTTCGTCGATGTCATCAAGTCGAACATCGAGGTGGCCAGGTATGTCTGGATCTATGGCAGCAAGCCCCCGCGCGATCAGTGGGTCGTGATCCCGCTGGATCTGAGGGCGCCATCCGGGCTGGCCGCGCTGGCCGTGATTGCCGCCATCATTCCCGGCACGGTCTGGAGCGAACTGTCGATGGATCGTTCGCGGCTGCTGTTCCATGTCTTTCATGTGCCGGAGGGGCAGGACTTTGCCCGGATGTTCAAGGATCGGTACGAGAAGCCCTTGATGGAGATTTTTGAATGAGCCTGTGGTTGTCGACGACGCTCTACATCGCGCTGGGCTGCTTTCTGGGGGCCATGGTGCTGTGCCTGTACCGGCTCTTTCGCGGCCCCACCGCGCAGGATCGGGTGCTGGCCGTGGATTACATCTATGTCAATGGCATGCTGGTGATCCTTGCCAGCGGCATCGTCTATGCGTCCGACCGTTATTTCGAGGCCGCGTTGCTCATCTCGATGTTCGGCTTCGTCTCGTCATCGGCCATCGCCAAGTTCCTGCTGCGCGGCGAGGTGATCGAATGAGTGCGAACGTGCCGGTTTTCGGGGGGATGCTGCCGGTCTGGGCTGACGTGATCATCGGGGTGCTGCTGCTGCTCAGCGGCTTCTGGTCGCTGACCGGTGCCATCGGCCTCGTGCGCATCCGGGATTTCTTCACCCGCATGCACCCGCTGGCGCTGGGCGCCACGCTGGGCGTCTGGTGCCTGGCGGCCGCGCTGGTGCTCTTCTTTTCGCTCACCTACCAGACGCTTGTACTGCGTGTCTGGATCGTGGTGATTTTCATGGCGATCACGGTGCCCGTCACCATCGTCATTCTGGCCCGGGCAGCCCTGTTCCGTCGCCGCTCGGCCGGCGATGACGGCCTGCCGCCGACCTTTGCCGGGCCGGTGAAGCGGGTGAATCGGGAGGCGCCGAAGGAACGGGGCGACTGAGGAGCTTGGGCGGCAGGAGGCCCTGGGGGAGCCCCGGGTTTCGGAATCCCCCGGCTCAGCGCCCGCCCTGGGCCATCCGGTGGGCGATCATGGGTGTGCCGGTGATGGTGGGCAGGCTCGTGGCATCGACTGCCACATGGATCTGGCTGTCCGGGCTGAGCCAGCGCCATGTTTCGAAGGATGCCCCTGTGCCGGCAGCGGACAGGGTTGCGTCCGTTTCCTGAAGATAGTGTCCCTGATAGGCGATTTCCTGACCGGGTTGCCATTCAGCTGGCAGTTGCCACAGCGAGCAGCTCTGGCGCCGATATACCGTGTCCAGCCGGGCCGTCAGGCAGAGGCCGAACTCCCGCTCGCCACGGCCGGGAATCACGCTCAGCTCCACATGGTCCGCGTCAGGGTTGCCCCAGGTCTGGATGGGCGTGTCCCAGGTCAGCAGCATGTTTCCGTGCACCGTCATCACCGACGGCGCGGCCACCCGGGTGCTGACGCCTGGGCGCACCGCCCGCTGATCGAGGCCGGGACTGAGCGCCATGTCCAGATACTGGCCGAGCCGAAGCAGCCCGGAGGCCAGTGGCCGACCCTTGTCGACGGGGGACTGATGCGACGCATCGCCCTCGGCTTCTACAGCCCACAGCCGCAGCTTCAGCTCGAGCATTTCCTGATTGTGCTGTGCCCCCTGGGTGAAGGAGCGTGTGCTGTAGATATAGGCGCCTCGCTGCGGATCCTGAGCGGGCAGGATCCGTTGATCCACATAGAAGGTCGGCAGTATCGGCCCGGATCCGGATGTGGATTCGGACCACGGCACCGCCTGCGTGAAGCGGGGGAAATGCCCGCCTTGCCGGTTGGTTTCGGTACGCAGCGCCTGCGCCAGCACGTCACCCCGGATGCCCTGGGCCGAGATGGGACGGGTTTCCGGCGCCTGCCGAAGCTCGGGCCCGCGCTTGTGGTGCGACGGGATCACGGACGCCAGCGTCCGGGGTGGGAGGACATCAGCCTGAAGGATGGTCGGGGTGCCGGATGTCAGCACGGTGGCTGCCGACAGCGTGATGGCCGTCGGGGTGCCGGTATCGTGGGTGCAGCCGGCCAGTGCGGCCAGCAGCATCAGCGTCAGACAGGAGCGATCATGATGGCCCGTGCGGATGGGGGACATGAGAGGTTGCCTTCCTGGTTGATGTCGGTGTCGTTCTTGGCCGGTTGCCTGTCGACAGGCCGGCAGACGCAAAGGTACGACAAATTTTCCGACAGTCGGCTACGGAAGGCGGCTTTCAGGGGCTGCACGCGCCCAGTGGCGGGCGGTGGCCGACGGGTGGCGGCGTCTGCCTCGATGGAAGGCGCCCCGGTGGCTGGCTGAGGTCAGGGACGCCGGTGGTGGCGGGGTGTTTCGTTGCCCGGTTCAGCGCTGTTCCCGGAGCCGGTTTCAGAGGTGGCCGTCCTGCAGTAACCGGACGAATGCCTGCTGGCTCAGTCGTCGGTTTTCCTTGTGGCTGACCGCGCCGTTCTCGTAGTGAAAAAGCTCGAACTCGACCCAGCCATCGCTCTGAACGGTGCTGCCGGTGGTGTCAGAGCCGTGTAGGGACGCGGTGGTATCGGCGTCGCCCGTTTCAGCGGCTGAATCAGGGGCTGCCGCCGACGTGGTGTCACCACCGCTGGGGGAAGGGCTGCTGCCGGCAGAGGATGCCTCCCCATCCGGCTTCGCATCCAGCACCACGACCGATCGGGTCAGGATCGGCAGGGCGTCTGCCCAGGGCAGGGTGTGGGCGTGGGCCGGTTCGTGCAGCATGCTGCCACGGCCGAAGTCGTAGGCAGGCGGCGTGCCCTGCGTCCAGATCGGGCGCATCACGCGCTCGGCGGCGGTCGGTTTTCGTCCCAGGCTCGCAGCCAGCGCGTCGTTGGCAGCCTTGTCGGCCCGCATGTCGAGGCTGATGTCGAGGCTGGCCCGGAAGGCTTCGGGCACACCGAAGGCCCAGCCCTGGGCGTAACCCTGGTCAAAGACGGCATTCGGGCTTTCGGTGCGGCGGCGCTTGCTCATGGGGGTAACGGCGGTTCAGGAAGGAGCGGTGATTGTATGCTGCTGGATTGTTCAGTCAGAAACGATCGGTCTGGAACATCGGGGCTCAATCAGCCATCTTCTCCCACAACAGCTGCTCCCGAATCCAGTCTGCTTTCAGTGCCTGTGTCTGTTCGACGATGACGGCGGTATCCACCTCCAGCTGCCTGGCGAGCTTCTGGCAGGCCCGATGCCAGTCGCAGCCATTGGTCTGAAGGATGCCGAGCATCTGCGCGGCTGCCGGGCTGAGCTGGGAGAAGCGGATGTCGCCGGCCCGGTTCTGGTAAACGGCGAAGAAGCTCAGCTCGGGTGCGATGGCGACGTGATCGGGGCGGATCTGTTGAACGGGCCAGTCATAGGCCTGAAGCCGCAGGCGTGGGCTCAGTGCAATGCCTTGCGGGCCGTACTCGGGGGCCTTCTGCGTGGCGCTGATGACTTCCATCTCGATCCACTCGTAATGCGCCAGTTCGGGCATCCACGGTGGCAGCTGGCCCGCTTCGGCCGGGCCTTGCAGGAAGGCGATGAAGGCGCGCGGCACCTGATGCACATGGGTGGCCTCGTGCAGGCCGTCGCTGGCGAGAAAGCGGTCCAGCAGCGTTTTCCAGTCTTCGTCACCGATCAGCTGCCGGCAGAGCGGAAAGCAGCGTGTGACGATGTCGGTCATGGCATGGCGCATCTGGGCGAGCTGGGCTTCGACCCCCTGGGGGGCGGCACCATTGGGCAGCGGCTGATGGTTGCGCTGCAGATAGTCCTTCAGTGCCAGCTGGATGTCTGACAGCCGGGTCTTGTCGTGCTTGGCATCGGCCATGATGTCTCCTTGTATTTTGGGGGCACTCTAGCAGCTTTCTGGTTCCTCAAGTGCTTGAAAAGATAGGGGTATTCACTGAAGCGACCACTGCAGCGGGGCAGAGTGTCCATTCATCGACCGCCTGTCGGCAGCGGGCTGATCTGTCGCTACGCTGGCCGGATGAAAACTGCCGCCCCTGCATCCGATCCAGAGACACTGCCCGTGTCCCGGCCCATGAAGCCGGGCGAGCCCGGTCGCCGGCTGAGCATCGAGCGGCTGCTGATGCTGCTGTCGGCGGAAGGGCAGATTAGTGCCGAGATGGCGGCCACACTCGTCCGCGATGCCAGCCTGTCGTCGGCAGACCGGCATCCGCTCGTGATGATCGCCGAGCGCAAGCTGAAATCGCTTCAGCCCCCGTACCGGGTGCTGGAGCTGGACTGGCTATGCCAGTGGCTGGCCGACCGGGCGGGCGTCAGCTACCAGCGGATCGACCCGCTGAAGGTGGATTTCTCGCGTATCGGCGAAGTGATGAGCAAGGCTTATGCCAGCCGTTTCCGCATCCTGCCGCTGGAGGTGAGTGCCGATTCGGTGGTGATCGCCACGGCCGAGCCGTACCTGACGGAATGGGTGGGGGAACTCACGCACACGCTCAGGAAGCGTGTGGTACCGGTGATGGCCAATCCGCTGGATCTTCAGCGCTATCTGGTCGAGTTCTTCAGTCTGGCCAGCACGATCCGCAGTGCGCAACGCAGCGGGCAGGCCGGGGCGCAGAACAATTTCGAGCAATTGGTGGAGCTGGGCAGGAACGGGCGCAACTTCGATGCGAACGACCAGCACATCGTGACGCTGGTGGACTGGCTCTGGCAGTATGCCTTCGAGCAGCGGGCCTCCGACATCCATCTGGAGCCACGGCGCGATCTGGGCGTGGTGCGCTTCCGGATTGACGGGGTGCTGAACAATGTCTATCAGGTGCCACCGGGGGTGATGTCGGCGATGACGAGCCGCATCAAGCTGCTGGGCCGGATGGACGTGGTGGAGAAGCGCCGGCCGCAGGATGGGCGGATCAAGACACGGGCGGCCGACGGTCACGAGATCGAGCTGCGGCTCTCGACGCTGCCCACGGCCTTCGGCGAAAAGCTCGTGATGCGGGTCTTCGATCCGACCGTGCTGTCACGCGATTTCGAGCAGCTGGGTCTCGGCGGCGAGGATCTGGGCCGCTGGCAGGCGATGACGGGGCGAAGCCACGGCATCGTGCTGGTGACGGGGCCGACCGGTTCGGGCAAGACGACGACGCTCTATGCCACCTTGCGGGCGCTGGCGACCGAAGAAGTGAACGTGTCCACCATCGAGGATCCGATCGAGATGGTGGAGAACAGCTTCAACCAGATGCAGGTTCAGCCCTCGATCGATCTGGGCTTTGCCGATGGCATCCGCGCGCTGATGCGCCAGGATCCGGACATCATCATGGTGGGCGAGATCCGCGATCTGGAGACGGCCGAGATGGCGGTGCAGGCGGCGCTGACCGGGCATCTGGTGATCTCGACGCTGCACACCAACGACGCGCCGAGCGCGATCACCCGGCTGCTGGATCTGGGCGTGCCGGCCTATCTGCTGCAATCGACGCTGATCGGCGTGATGGCCCAGCGGCTGACGCGCACGCTGTGTCCGGCCTGCAAGCAGCCCGATGGCGAGATCAGTGACGAGGTCTGGGCGGATTTCGTCAAGCCCTATCGCAAGGTGCCGAAACCGGCCACGGTCTACCGGGCCGTGGGTTGTCTGTCCTGTCGGATGACGGGTTTCCGGGGAAGGACGGGGCTGTACGAGATCCTGATGAACGATGAGGAGATCCGCCGCCACATCGTCGAGAAGCCCGAGTTGCGCAAGCTTCGCCTTAGCGCGATCAAGGCCGGCATGCGTCCGCTGCGTCTGGCCGGCGCGGCGGCCGTGACGGCGGGCATCACCACGCTGGGCGAGGCCATCCGCCATGCGCCGCCGGTGGAGTTGTAGCGGTTCAGCCTTTCTGAGGCTGCCGGCGGTCAACGGGTCGATTGGGGCACGCCGACGGTGACGGGCGGCACCCACGGGCATTCGGGCTTGAAGGTGCCGGACAGCAGCTGGCTCTTGTACTGGGCGAAGCTGATCGGTTCCAGCGGTTCCACCGCATCGAGCCGGTAGATGCCCCAGCCGTGGCTGCCCTTGACCGGCTTGTTGTGCAGCTGGCCCGGTTTCAGCGCGTCGAGCATGGCCAGCGTGTCCCTGGCCCAGCGGCAGGTGGCGAAGGCCTCCAGCGCCCCCCCTTTGGGGGCGCTTTCCGGGTGTTTCGAGTGTTCGCGAGCCACCTTGGCGAAGTCAGCGCCGGTACGAAGCTTTGCCAACCATTCACGGGCGCTGGCTTCGTCGGGCAGCAGGATGTAGCTGACCTTGTACATCTTCATGCCTTTCACGCTCTGGCGATAGGCATCGTATTCCTCGCCAAGCACCTTGTCGCTGATCGGTTGGGGGGAGGGGACATCGGGCTGGTCGCCGATGGCGGCGGGATCGGGCAGTTCGTCCCGGGTCGTAGCGGTACTCGTGTCGGTGAGCAGGAAAGTGCCGGCCAGGAAGACCAGCATCAGGCAGGCGGTAGAGGGAAGTCGGGTGAGCTTCATGGCTGGAATCGGCAAGAGCGTGTGGGGTGCATCTCGGGCAGGCGGGTGACTCGTCAGCCCATCAGGCCGTGCAGCGGGATCACGTCGATCCAGTCACCCTCGGCCACGGGGCCGAGCGCTTCCGGCAGTACGGCCACGCCGTCGGCATCGGCCAGCGTGCGCATCATGGCGGAACTCTGGCTGCCGTTCACGGTGGCCACCGGGCGGCCCTGTTCGTCGCGGTGCAGGCGAACGCGCTGGTATTCGGTGCGACCGGCCTTCTTCTCGAAGGGGGCACCGGCTCTGGCACGGATCGTCTGCAGGGTCTCAGGCGCGGCGCCGGCCATCTGCCGCAGTGCATCGCCAATGATGAAACGATAGCTGATGAAGGCGGCCACCGGGTTGCCGGGCAGGCCGAAAAGGATGGCCGGGCCGATGCGTCCGACGATCAGCGGCCGGCCGGGGCGCAGGCGGAGCTTCCAGGCACGGGCTTCACCGGCGGTGTCCGTCACCTGCTGGATCAGGTCTGCATCGCCGGCGGCGGCGCCTCCGGTTGTCAGGATCACGTCCACGCGGGTGGCGGCCTCGATCAGCGCCGTCCTCAGGGCATCGGGCTGGTCGGGCAGGGCGCCCAGATCCACGGCCTCGAAGCCCTGCTGGCGGGCCATGGCCAGCAGCGTATGGCGATTGCTGTCGAAGATCTGAGCGTCTGCCCGCTGTTCGCCGAGCTGTTTCAGCTCGTTGCCGGTGGACAGGCAGCCGATGCGCAGTCGGCGCCAGACGGGCAGGCTGCTCAGGCCCAGCGAGGCGGCGACGCCGATATCAGCCGGGGTCAGTCGCCGACCGGCCGGCAGGGCGACATCGCCGGTGCGCATGTCCTCGCCACGGCGGCGTACATGCTGGCCGGCCCGAACGCCCGGAGACACGACGATGCAGGCCCCGGTGGCATCGGCGGCGGCGTCCGCATGGCCAGCTTCCCCTTCGAGCAAACGGACATCCTCCTGCATCACGACGGTATCGGCGCCAACGGGCATCGGTGCACCCGTCATGATGCGTTGTGCCTGTCCGGCGGGGAGCACCGGGGCTGGGGCATCGCCTGCCAGGGTACGCCCGGCCACGGGCAGCCGGCTATCCGCAGTCGGGTCGAGATCGACATGGCGCAGCGCATAGCCATCCATCGCGGCGTTGTCATGGCCGGGCAGGTCGAAGGGAGCCTCGATCGCACTGGCCAGGATGCGCCCCAGACTCTCGCCCAGCGACACGGTTTCGATGCTCACCGGTGTGGGCACATAGCGTGCGATCAGCACGCGCGCCTGCGCGACAGGAACGGCGCGGGGGTCGAAGCCGTGTTCTGCCTGTTCAAGGCGGCTCAGGCTCATCTCAGCCGGAAACGGGGTGGATGTCGTCGTGCTCATGATGCGTGTCGCTTCATGCCAGGCATCTGGCGTGTTGATGTTGAAGAAGGCCGCCTCGTGTTCGAAAGGGACGATGAGGGCATCGTGCTGACGGTAGAAGGCCTGTACGCGATGCTGGCCTGCCGTCAGGGTTTCCGTCAGTGAGGCCAGCAGGCTCCGGTGGACGACGGCCAGGAGCGGATGTGCCCGGCCCGTCGGGTCGGCGGCGTGCGCCAGCCATCGCCGTTCATGCCGTGCGGCAGTCAGCAGCTGCCCGACCCAGTCCGGTGACGTGAACGGCGTATCGCAGGCGGTCACGGCCAGCCATTCGGCATCGGTGGCGAGCAGGGCCGCATGGATGCCGGCCAGTGGCCCGGGCTGCCCGGGGAAACGATCCGGGATCACCGGATAGCCGAATCGCTGGTACCAGGGCAGGTGCCGGTTGGCGTTGACGAGAAGGTGGTTCACTTGCGGCGCCAGCTGCCGGATCTGCCAGAGTACCAGCGGCAAGTCGCCGAGCAGCAGCAAGCCCTTGTCGATGGCATGACCGCCTGTCTGCATCCGGCGGGCACTGCCGCCAGCCAGGATCACACCAGCCACGCGGGGCGGGATCTGGATGTCCTTGTCCATCAATGGGTTCATGTCCGTGGTGTCCATGGGCGCACCCGAATCAGTGGGTCAACGTGTGACAGCGCCTGTCAGGTGGGCACGCGGGCCTCTGTGCTGGCGCGGAGGCGTCACACGCTTCAGCCGCCGATGTAGCTCATCTCGATCCGCCGGGGGGCGATATCGGCCGAGTCCGGTGTCTGTGGGCTACGAAGCGCCGAGTAGCGGTCCTGGCGGCCCTGCCAGAGTGCGCTCAGCGCCGTCAGTATCTCGGCCGTGCTTCGGCCGCCGCGCAGCAGGGCTTTCAGGTCGTAACCCTGGTGCGCGAAGAGGCAGGTGTAGAGCTGACCTTCGGTCGACAGGCGCAGACGCGAACAGTCTCCACAGAAAGGCTGGGTGACGGAAGAGATCAGGCCGATCTCGCCCGAACCGTCGACGAAGCGCCAGCGCGAGGCCACCTCACCGGGGTAGTTGGCCTCCAGCGGCTCGAGCGGATGCACGGCCTGGATGCGGGCGAGCACCTCACTGCTCGGCAGCACCTCGTCCATCCGCCAGCCGTTCGTGGCGCCCACGTCCATGTATTCGATAAAGCGAAGGATATGGCCGCTGCCACGAAAATGCTCGACCATCGGCAGGATCTCGGCATCGTTCAGGCCACGCCGGACCACCATGTTGACCTTGATGTGGCGGAAACCGGCCGCACGGGCGGCCTCGATGCCGTCCAGCACGCGGGCAACCGGGTAGTCGGCATCATTCAGCCGTCTGAAAAGCGCATCATCGAGGCTGTCGAGGCTGACGGTCAGGCGGTTCAGGCCGGCAGCCCGCAGCGCTTCGGCCTTTCGGGCAAGCAGCGAACCATTGGTGGTCAGCGTCAGCTCCACAGGCTGCCCATCCGGACAGCGGAGCCGGGCGAGCTGTTCGATCAGCCGTTCGAGGTTGCGCCGAAGCAGGGGCTCCCCGCCGGTCAGGCGGATCTTGCGAACCCCCAGCGCGACGAACAGACGGGCCAGTCCGGCAATCTCCTCGAAGCTCAGCAGCGCGCTGTGCGGCAGAAATTCATGATCCTTGCCGAACACTTCCCGGGGCATGCAGTACGAGCACCGGAAGTTGCAGCGGTCGGTGACGGAGATGCGCAGATCGTGCAGCGGACGGCCCAGCGCGTCAGGCAACGAGCCGTCGAGCAGCGGGACGGCAGCCAGCCCGTCCGGCAGGATGGGGGGCTGATCGCCAGTCCGGTGTTCACGAACATCGACGATGGGAATGACGCGTTGCGGCATCGGTGAAGAGCAGTGAGAGACGGAGACCAGGAGCTTGGGCGGCAGCCCGCGACTTTCCTGCCGCCCAGGCTCCCAGGGAACATCCTACGCCAGGATCGGCTTTCGGTGAACGATGGTCGATGCAAGGGTGCCGAATTCTGCCCGCAGGGCAATGGGGGCCCAAGATGAAACTGCCCACCGGTGAAGCCGCCACATCGAGTGGCTTCAGCGCGGACGGGCAGAGGGATCAGCAGGGGATCAACCCTGCGCGTCGTCGGTCGAGGCGGGTTTGGCTGCCTGTGTCTCGACCTGCTGCAGCGGCTCGGCCTCGATCTTCACCTTCGGTTTGCGCTGGCGGCGTGGCCGTGGCGCAGCAGGCGGCGTGGGCACCGGAACCTGTGCCTGCGGGGCGCTGGTCGTCTGTACCCATTCAAGGCCGGCCGACTGCACCACTTCCTTCAGCGCCTGGGTCTGGATGACGGGCGCGGCAGCCCTTGCCGGTTGTGCCTCGGTGGGTTTCGCCACGGCCGGACTGCTGTCGACAGGCTGCTGCGTCGCCGTGACGGCTGGCGCGGAGCCTTCGGCAGGCGTGGCCCTGGTTGCCACGGGCGACGCGGTCTCGGGGGCTGCCGGCGGCGTGGACTTCGGCTCTGACGGAACCACACGAGGGGAGGCTGCCGGCTGACCAGCGTCGGCAGGTTGTGCCACGGGCTGTGCCACCACCGGCGCCGGTTGCACGGCCTCGGTCGTCACGGATCGGGTGGCCTGCGGGGCGGTTGCAGGCTCCCGGCCCGCTTCGGCCTGGCGCGCACGGTCGCTGTCGGCATCCTGCCGGGCCGCCCGGGGGCGTTCGGCTGGCGGAGTCTCCTGGCCGGTGGCCTGCCCAGGGTGTGCCTCCGACGGGCTGGTGACAGACGTAGCTGGTGTGGCGGCTTCGGCTGCCGGCGCGTTCGCGGCCGGGGAGGCCGGCCTGGCGACGTCGTGGCCATCTGCGGCTGCAGCTGCCCCGGCCGGGCCTTCGGCGGCCGTTGTCTGGTCACGACGGCCACCTGGGGCACGACGGGAACGGGGAGCCTGGGTCGGTGCAGCCTCGGCATCCGCCGCTGCCGCATCGGCTTTCACCACTGCACTTCCGGTGGCGGGTTGGGCCTCGTTCGTGGCGGTCGCACCGGTGTCTGCACCGGTGCTGGCCGGCGTGCCTTCGGCCGGCACGGCATCGCTGCGCTCGCGGCGGCTGCGACGGCGACGGCGACGTTCTCCGTCCTCTGCCTGCATGGCCGTCTGGGCCGCTTCGTCCGTCTCGCCGGCGCCGGTCACCGGCGCAGGTGTCGAGGGGCTGGAGGCTGCCCGAGCGGGACGTGTGCTGCGTTCCTCGGCTTCGGCTGTCGGCACGGTCGTGACGGTTGCCTCTGTCTGCTCGGCACCCTCGGCCTGGCGGCGACGGCGAGCACCGCGCTCCTGGTTGCGGGCACGGGCCGGCGCTGCCTCGGCACCCGTGGCCGCGCTGGCTTCCTGGCGCTCGGCCGGCTGACGGCTGGAGTTGCGCTGGGCATCACGGCCTTCCCGGGCTTCACGGGCTTCACGCGGTGCGCGCTCGGCGCGCTGGCGGCCTGCCGGACGTTCGGCCTGCTCCTGACGCTCGTTGCGTTCGCCACGATCCGCCCGATCCTGGCGTTCACCCCGCTCGGCACGCTCAGCACGTTCCTGCCGGCGCCCGTTGCGGCCGTTGGCACCTGCGGTGGCGCCATCACGCCGCGCAGAGCGATCCTGGCGACCGTTGCCGGCCTCGGCGGTGCGGCCGCCGCGGGTGCGACTGGCTGCGGGGGCTGCGGCCGGTGCCGGAGCGCTGTTGTCCTGGGTGTGCCCACCCCAGCCGAAGAGGCCCAGAATCCGGTCGAGGATGCCGCCATGATGGACGGCAGGCGCCGGCGAGGGGGCGGCGGGTGCACGCGGGGCTGGTGCCGGTGCCGGCTGGTCGGGCGTGATGCCCTTGACCACGGCTTCCTGGCGGTTGCCCTGCTGCTTGAACTTCGCACCGAGGTAGCCGTTCTCTTCTTCCTTGATGTCGGCTATCGAGTAGCTGGCACGGTAGGAGAGCAGCCGCTCGTCGTCGTGCTTCAGGCGCTCGAGCTTGTAGTGCGGCGTTTCGATCGACTTGTTCGGGATCAGCAGGATCTCCACCTTCAGGCGTGCCTCCAGCGTGGCGATCTCGGTGCGCTTCTCGTTCAGCAGGTAGGTGGCGACTTCCACCGGCACCTGGGCGTGGACGGCAGCGCTGTTCTCCTTCATCGCTTCTTCCTGCAGCACGCGCAGCACATGCAGTGCCGATGACTCGATGTCGCGGATGACGCCGGTGCCGTTGCAGCGCGGGCAGGTGATGTGGGTGCCTTCGTTCAGTGCCGGACGCAGACGCTGGCGCGACAGCTCCATCAGCCCGAAGCGCGAGATCTTGCCGGTCTGCACGCGGGCCCGGTCGAGCGACAGGGCCTCCTTCAGACACTGCTCGACTTCCCGCTGGTTGCGGCTGCTCTCCATGTCGATGAAGTCGATGACGATCAGGCCGCCAAGGTCGCGCAGGCGCATCTGGCGGGCCACTTCCTCGGCGGCTTCCATGTTGGTGCGGAAGGCGGTTTCCTCGATGTCCGAGCCACGGGTGGCGCGGGCCGAGTTGACGTCGATGGCGACCAGCGCCTCGGTGTGGTCGATGACGATGGCGCCGCCCGAGGGCAGGGGAACCACACGGGAATAGGCCGTCTCGATCTGATGTTCGATCTGGAAGCGCGAAAACAGCGGCGTGGCATCCCGGTAGTGCTTGACCCGCGACACGTAGTCCGGCATCACGTAGCCCATGAACTGCGTGGCCTGCTGGTGGATGTCCTCGGTGTCGATCAGCACCTCACCGATGTCGGCGGTGAAGTAGTCGCGGATCGCGCGGATGACGAGGCTCGATTCCTGGTAGATCAGGAAGGCACCCGCGGCCGACTTGGCGGCGGCCTCGATGGCGCCCCACAGTTGCAGCAGATAGTTCAGGTCCCACTGCAGCTCTTCGACCGAGCGGCCGATGCCGGCGGTGCGGGCGATCAGGCTCATGCCGGTCGGCACCTGGAGCTTCTCCATCGCCTCGCGCAGTTCCTGGCGGTCTTCGCCCTCGATGCGGCGAGAGACACCACCACCACGCGGGTTGTTCGGCATCAGCACGACGTAGCGCCCGGCCAGCGAGATCATCGTGGTGAGTGCTGCCCCCTTGTTGCCACGCTCTTCCTTTTCGACCTGGACGATCAGCTCCTGACCTTCGGAGATCACATCCTGGATGCGCAGCGGACGGCCGCCCTCGACATCGGTACGGAAGTAGGCGCGGGAGATTTCCTTGAAGGGCAGGAAGCCGTGACGTTCCTCGCCATAGTTGACGAAGCAGGCTTCGAGGGAGGGCTCGACGCGGGTGACGACGCCCTTGTAGATGTTGCTTTTACGACTCTCGCGTCCGGCGGACTCGATGTCGATGTCGATCAGCCGCTGGCCGTCGACGATGGCAACCCTCAGTTCTTCCGAATGGGTTGCGTTGAACAGCATGCGCTTCATGCCATGACTCCATGCACACATGGGCGTGGTGTGTATGTCCAGCGGGCATGGAAAGACGCGGATGTGCTGACAGGCGCCAGCCGTCATCCAGACGGGAACGGGGGCAATACGCGGGTACGGCACAGGCGCGCAACAGGCCGGCCCGCTGGCGGGCGGACAGGATCGTCCGGCCATCCAGCCAGAAACCGGCAGGGCGCTGTGCGGTGGGTTGCGTGTTGATCATCGGGCCTGAATGGGTTGGGCCTTCGGTTCCGTTCTGTTTCAGATCCGGATGAGCCGTATGACGGTACTCATCCGCGTCAAATCCTGCCCGCGCGTCGAACCTTTCGACGCCGCGTTTTGAATCCAATGGTTGCCCGGATTGGCCCGACACACACGCCTGAGGCGGCTTGACGGGCGCGTCGTTCAGCGGCACAGCGCGTCGTGGACATGACCGTTCGACGTGCTGGTTGCCGGGACCGACGGGGGAGAGGCTCTGACGGGCTTCCCGGTGGCGTGATCCGTGCTGCCCCTGGCCTTTGGGCCGGGTTGTGGTCTGGCACCGGGTGAAACGAGGCGGCAATCCCCTGTCAGCCCCATGGGGCTGGCTGACTGACATCCGTGTGTCTGTCTGGCAACAGTCTTTGCACGGCAAACGGCTTTGTCCTTGGGTATTGCCCACCAAGACTGCCCTGGGAAAAACCTTGGGGTTTTTCGTACACTGGCGGCTGAGTGAGGCCCGGCTGCATGCCGGTACCAGGAGGCGCTTGTCACGCCGCAATCCATGCGGTGCGGGCGCCTTCAAGTTCATTGACGGTTACTCACTTGCGTGACTGACAACCGCCGTGGATTATAGCCGGATGACTGCGCTGGATACAAAAGCCCTGAAACTGCAAACAACAGGCAAATCGCCTGGCCGACAAACGAGTCTCCAGCAGGTGGGCGCGGGGGCTGCACGGGTGTCCGAAACCCCGACCGTGCAGTGGCTCGACGTGGATGAGGCGCACGCCGGCCAGCGCCTGGACAACTACCTGCTGGCCGTGTTGCGTGGCCTGCCGAAGACGCGTGTCTACCGGATGATCCGGAAGGGAGAAGTCCGGGTGAACGGTGGGCGCTGCAGGGCCGAGCAGCGGGTGACGGCGGGCGACCGTGTCCGGGTGCCGCCGTTGCAGCACCTTCCTGAACCGGCGCGCCGTCCCGGGCCTGCCCGTGGCGGCCAGCGGCTGGACGACCGGCACATCCGCATCCTGTTCGAGGATGAGCACCTGCTCGTGGTCGACAAGTCGGCGGGCCTGGCCGTGCACGGTGGTAGCGGCATCTCGGCCGGGCTGATCGAACGGCTGCGCGCCACGCGAGTCGAAGGGGCCTTTCTCGAGCTGGCGCACCGGCTCGATCGGGACACCTCGGGGCTCCTGATCATCGCGAAGCGTCGGGCAGCCCTGGTCGCGCTGCACCGGATGTTCGCCGAAGGCGAGATCCACAAACAGTATCTGGCGCTGGTGAAGGGATATTGGGGACGCCCCCGGCCCGTCCTGCTGCAGTTTCCGCTGCTGCGTTACCTGACGCCGGAGGGAGAGCGGCGGGTGAAGGTGACGGCCGAAGGCCAGCCGTCAGCTACCCGGGTGATCCGCGAGCAGCTGATCGACTGCGGTGGCGTGCCGGGGATGCCGCCCCATTGCAGCCTCTTGCGTTGTGAATTGCTGACAGGTCGAACCCACCAGATCCGCGTCCATCTGGCCCATGCCGGGCATCCGATCCTGGGCGATGAAAAATACGGAGATTTCACTTTAAACAAACTGCTTGATGTTTCCGGACATAACCGTATGTTTCTTCATGCCTTTCTGCTGGAGATGAAGCATCCGGTCACGGGCGTCAGAATGAAGCTGGAGGCCCCGATGCCCGAAGCATTCCAGGCATTCATCAGGGCTTTTGATGATTCCTGAGCATGATGTGATTCATATGTCCACAGGATGCGGTGCTGTGCCCATGACGTGACAGAATATGTGTGTCGTGAATGTTCGATGCTCAGGAGGGGCTCGTCCGATGGCAGGAAACCCGCAGTTCGGTGCTTGTGATGTGGTGGTGTTCGATTGGGATGGCACGATTGCGGATTCCGTGGCGCTGGTTGTCCATGCCCTGCAGCAGGCTGCCAGGACGATGGGCTTTCGGCTGGCCGACGAGACGCTGGCCCGCCAGTCGGTCGGTCTTGGCATGAACGAGCTGCTGGCCAGGCTGCTGCCCGATCTGCCGGCCTCCCACTACGGCGAGTTCATCGACCTCTATCGCCGTTTCTATTTCGGGCAGCGCCAGCAGATCGATGTGCCGTTCCAGGGGATCCCCGGGCTGATCCAGGCACTGGCCGGGCAGGGGCGGCGGCTGGCCGTCGCGACCGGCAAATCGCGCATGGGCCTCGATCGTGCCCTGAATAGCACGGGGCTCGGGCGCTGGTTCGAGACCTCGCGCTGCTCGGAGGAAGGGGTGTCCAAGCCTGACCCGTGGATGCTGAAGAGCCTGGCCGACGAGATGGGGGTTCAGGCTTCGCAGATGGTCATGGTGGGCGACACGATCCACGATATCGACATGGCGCATGCCTTCGGCTGCCTGAGCATTGGTATTCATCATGGCGTGGAGGCCCCGGGGGTTCTGAGGCGTTCGCAACCGACCGCGCTTGCTGGCTCGGTGGATGAGCTGGCTGCCCTGCTGGGCGTCTGAGTGCATTCGTGCCACTTTTCGTCGCGCACGGGTGACGGACGGTCGTTTGACGGCGCCAGGCGGCGTTCTGCTGCATTTTATGTAAAAGACTGTTGGGGCTGGCCGTGGATAATAGAGGTGGTTGATCATGCGCTGCCCCGGTTCGCTGGCCGGGGCTTGTCGCGATGCGAGTGCATGCTCAACCTGGGAGGGCGGTGCTCGTTGCAGCATCAACTGCCCATGATCTCTCGACAGCTTATTCGTGACACGGAGCCACGCATGCATGACAACAAGCCATCGTCCCCGCTCACCCCGGATTGGGGGCGCAATCTCATCGAGGAGCTTGCCCGCGAATCGTTGAAGGAGCGTCGGGCCAGACGCCGGTGGCGGATATTCTTCGGGCTGCTGTTCTTCGGGCTGGTGGCCTTTTCCGTGGTCCAGTGTTCCGGCGGCGGCACAGGTACGGGCACTGGCAAGGGGGTACCCTACGTCGCCTCGATCGACATCAAGGGGGTGATCGCCGATGAGCCCGAGGCCGTCAGTGCCGACAAGGTGATCAGGGCGATGCGCCGTGCTTTCGACGACCCGAAGAGCCTTGCCGTGATCCTGCGGGTCAACAGTCCCGGCGGCAGCCCGGTTCAGGCCGGCATCATCGTCGACGAGATGCGGCGGCTTCGGCGCCAGAATCCGGAGAAGGCACTTTATGCCGTGATCGAAGAGATGGGGCTCTCGGGTGGCTATTACATTGCAGCCGCGGCCGATCGCATCTATGTGGACAAGGCGAGCCTTGTCGGTTCGATCGGTGTCATCATCAACAATTTTGGCGTGCAGGAGCTGTTCCAGAAGCTGGGCATCGAGAACCGGACGATGACCGCCGGCAAGAACAAGGCTTTCCTCAGTCCCTTCGAGTCGCTGAACCCCGAGCAGAAGGCGCATGTGCAGGCGATGCTGGACGAGATCCATGCCCAGTTCATCGCCGTGGTGAAGGAAGGCCGCGGCCAGCGGCTGAAGGAAATCCCCGACATGTTCAGCGGACTGATCTGGACGGGTGAGCGCAGCGTCGAGCTGGGGCTGGCCGATGGCCTGGGTACGGTCGATTCGGTGGCCCGTGATGTGGTCGACACCGAAGCGGTGGAGGATTTCACCGAATACTCGCCTTTCGAGCTGTGGATGCGCCAGGTGGGCGCTGCAGTCAGCGCCGCCTTCTTCGGTCAGATGCAGATGCAGGGTGAACGCCCCGTGCTGCGCTGATGGCAGTGCAGGGGCTGCTGCCCCGGCTGATGCCCGCCGGTTGTCGGATCGGGGTGTCGGGCAGGTCGGGGCGTGATGCCGGCCGGTTTGCAGCCCGCGACTTTCCTGCCAACCAGGCTCCTCAGGCCTGGAACAGGAAGAGGGCGGGTTTGCGGGCCGGCAGTTCGGGCGGCCTCCGTCGCCAGTCCACGACGCAGCGGGTCTGGATGCGCTGATCCTTTCCCGTCAGATCGGTGGCGATGCACAGGCGGGCCCTGTCGGGCAGGTGCCGGATCAGGGCCTCGGCCATCGCCTGGTTGCGATAGGGCGTCTCGATCAGCAGCTGCGTCTCGTGCAGGCTGGCCGAGCGCCGGGCGAGCTTGTCGATGGCGGCCTCACGTTCATCCGTGGCCGTGGGCAGGTAGCCATGAAAGGCAAACTGCTGCCCATTGAAACCACTGGCCATCAGGCCGAGCAGGATCGAGGAGGGGCCGACCAGCGGATATACCTCGATGCCCTGGCGGTGAGCCGCTGCCACCAGAAGAGCACCCGGATCGGCCACACCGGGGCAGCCCGCGTCCGACAGCAGGCCGGCATCCTGGCCAGCCAAGAGGGGCGCCAGCCATTCGGTGTCCTGCGGCTGCACGCGTTTGCCTTCCCGGGCCGAGGGCACCGGTCGCAGGTCCAGCTGCTGGATCGGCTGATCCAGCCCCAACTTGCCGAGCCAGCGTCGTGCTGTCTTGGGGGTTTCGACGTAGAAGGTCGTGAGACCGGTCAGCCGTTGCCGGTCGGCTTCCAGCAGCCACGCGCCCTGGACTTCGTCCGGTTGCATCAGGGGCGTGGGGATCAGGTACAGGCGCCCAGGCAGGGCCTTTGAGCCGGTGGCGTCGGGGTGAGGGGCGTGCATGCTCACGTGCGTTCGGGGCAGAAGTGGCGAGGTGGATCGGGTCGGCGGCAGCTTCCAGTCAGAATCAGGGCATCCGGATCCATCACAGGATCCCGAGAGTGCGCAGGTGGGCGCTCAGCCGGATCAGGGGCAATCCGATCAGGGCCGTGGGATCGTCCGTGCGGATGGCGTCGAGCAGGGTGATGCCCAGCCCTTCACAGCGTGCCGACCCGGCACAGTTCAGTGCGTCCTCGTGGCTGAGGTAATGATCGATGTCCGCGTCGCTCAGGGGGCGGAAGAGCACGCTCAGATCCACGCAGTCGTCGATGGGCGCATGGCCCGGCGCGCGCAGGGCAAGCGCCGTGTGGAAATGCAGTTCCCGTCCGGAGGCCTGGCGCAGCTGCTGCCGGGCTCGCGTCAGGGTGCCGGGTTTGCCGATGGGGTGGATCCCGTCCAGCGTGCCCACCTGGTCGGAGCCAATGACGGCGGCATCGGGGTAGCCCTTGAACACGGTGTCGGCCTTCAGGATGGCGAGACGGATGGCCTGCGCCCGGGGCAATTCACCGGGCAACGGGCTTTCATCCACGGCGGCATCGACGGTCTCGAAAGGCAGTTGCAGACGCGAGAGCAGCTCGCGCCGATAGGGGGAGCTGGAAGCGAGGATCAGTTTCATGGGTGCTATGATAGATTGCCCGTCCACGCCTGACCGAACACACGATGAATCGCGACCTGTCATCCGATGAAGAGAACCTGATCGAGGGGCTGGCGCCTGCGATCGATCCCGTTCGCTTTGCGAAGCAGGGTGATCGTCTGGCCGGCCGCACGCCGATATCGGCGATGCCGCGCCTGGCTGCATCGGGTCTGCTCGACGACCAGGCGATCGTGCACTGGGTCGTGACCGGGGAGACCGGCCGGGACGAGCTCGATCGGGTGCGCCAGTTTCTGCAGGTGCAGATCCGCTTCGCACCGGTGCTGGCTTGCGGGCGCTGCCTGGGGCCGGTGGCCGTCGACGAGATCGGGAACACGAGACGCTTCCGCCTGGCGGCCTCCGAGCGGCAGGCCGACCTGGAGGATCCGGAGGCAGGCGGCGATGTGGACGTGATCGCGGCTCAGCCCCGACTGTCGCTGGCCGATCTGATCGAGGACGAGGCCATCCTGACCTTGCCGATGGCCGCCTATCATGAGGTCTGTCCGACACCGGCCAACCTGAATTGAACGTCGTTTCATCAAAGGCTCGACGTTTTTCCCAATAACCCGTTATAATCCCGGATTGCCCGGCGAATACTTATAGGGCAGGGAGAATATTCAATGGCCGTTCAGCAAAACAAGAAAACGCCGTCCAAGCGCGGCATGCATCGTTCGCATGATCACCTGAGCAACCCGCCGGTTGCCGTCGAGCCCACCACGGGCGAGGTGCATCTGCGTCACCACATCAGCCCCAACGGTTTCTACCGGGGCAGGAAAGTCGTCAAGACCAAGGCTGACGAGTAAGCTGCCGGCTTTCTCGGCGGCATGTCCGATACGCACATTCTCTCCACGCCATGACCGTTCGCCTGGCCATCGATGCGATGGGCGGGGATCACGGACTGGGTGTGACGGTGCCTGCTGCATTGTCGTTCCTTCAGTCCCACCCCGATGCAGAGCTGTTGCTCGTGGGTCGTCCCGACGAAGTCGAGGCTGCCCTGCAGCAACACGCCGCCCATCTGCCGGGCGGCTTGAGTGGCGCCGTTGCTCAGGCACTGAAGGGGCGCTACCGTATCGTGGCGGCCAGTGAAGTGATCCGGATGGACGACAACCCGGTGCAGGCGCTGCGCAATCGCCGGGATTCATCCATGCGCATCGCCATCGAGCAGGTGAAATCGGGTGAGGCCGATGCCTGTGTCAGCGCCGGCAACACCGGTGCCCTGATGGCCATCTCGCGCTTCGTGCTGAAGACGCTGCCCGGTATCGACCGGCCGGCCATCGCCACCCAGCTGCCCACCCGCCAGGGGGGCTACGTCACGATGCTCGACCTGGGCGCCAACGTCGATTGCGAGCCGGTGCACCTGATGCAGTTCGCCATCATGGGCAGCGCGCTGTCGTCGGTACTCAGTGACAGCGAGCGTCCGACGGTGGGGCTGCTCAACATCGGCGAGGAGCTGATCAAGGGCAATGATGTCGTCAAGGAGGCCGCCCGGCTGATCCGCGAGACACCGCTCAACTTCGTTGGCAATGTCGAGGGCAATGATGTCTACTTCGGCAAGGCGGATGTGGTCGTCTGCGACGGTTTCGTCGGCAATGTGGCACTGAAGACGTCCGAAGGTGTCGCCCAGATGATCGGGGCGATGATGAAGCAGGAATTCTCGCGCAACTGGCTGACCAGGCTGGTGGGCCTGTGTGCGATGCCCGTGCTTCGGCGCTTCCGGGACAAGGTCGATCACCGTCGATACAACGGGGCCGCCCTGATCGGCCTTCGCGGCATCGTGTTCAAGAGCCACGGTTCGGCTGATGCCGTGGCCTATGAGTCGGCCTTGCAGCGTGCCTATGACGCCGCCCGTCATGGTCTGATCGAGCGCATCGCTGCCGCGATGCCCGCCGCCGCCAGCGTGCCGGCAGGCACCTGAGTCACGGGTACCCCGGGGGCACGGGCTTTCTCCGTCAGGGGGCACAGCCTTTCTCCGTCTTTCGCCGATCCCGTCGTGTTTTCCAAGCTCCTGGCAGGCACGATGGGGTCTTTGCGCGTCCGTATCCGGCGTTCGTGGGCACCGGATGTGGCGGCATGTGCCATATTTATCTGCGGTGTGTGTCGAAAATGTTGCGGGTCTATGCCGTATCATGGCGGTTCGCTGTCGTTCATGATGTTTGTCACACAAAATGTCAGCGCGATGGCCCCGTGTACGGAGCCGGATATCGTCCGGCCGTGGAGTTTCGACCTTTTTTCGCTGAACCCGCTGAATCATGTCTATGACAGATCTTTCTGCAACTGCCGTGGGTACCCAGGGCCCACGTTTTTCGCGTGTCATCGGTGTCGGGGCGGCACTGCCTGCCCGTCGTGTGACCAACGCCGATCTGGCAGCTGATCTGGCAACCCGGGGCATCGAGACATCGGATGAGTGGATCGTCACCCGGACCGGCATCCGTCAGCGCTGGCTGGCGGCGCCCGACGAGACGACCACGGTGCTTGGTGCCCGTGCTGCGCGTGAGGCGATGAAGATGGCGGGCGTCTCGGCCGACAGCATCGACCTGGTCGTCTGTGCCACGTCCACGCCGGACCAGATCTTTCCCAGCACCGCCTGTCTGATCCAGAGCGAACTGGGTGTCCAGCAGGGCGGTGCCTTCGATGTGCAGGCCGTCTGCAGTGGCTTCGCCTACGCGATGGCCAATGCCGATGCGCTGATCCGGGCCGGTGTGGCGAACCGTGCGCTGGTGATCGGTGCCGATGTCTTTTCACGTATTCTGAACTGGAACGACCGGACCACCTGTGTGTTGTTCGGCGATGGCGCAGGGGCTGTGCTGCTGTCCGCCGACAGTCAGCCGGGCGTGCTGGCATCGCGCCTGCATGCCGATGGGCGTCATGCCAACATCCTGTCCACGCCGGGCAGTGTCCGGGGCGGCGTCGTCACGGGTGATCCGTTCCTGCGCATGGACGGGCAGGCGGTGTTCAAACTCGCGGTAAGGGTGCTGGCCGACATGGCGCACGAGACGCTGGCTGCCGCAGGCCTTGCCCTCGATGATCTCGACTGGCTGGTGCCGCATCAGGCCAATGTCCGCATTCTGGCGGCCACCGCCTCCCGACTGGGCCTGCCGCCCGAGAAGGTGGTTTCCACCGTTGCCGATCATGCCAACACCTCGGCCGCCTCGGTGCCTCTCGCACTGGCCACGGCTGTCGGCGATGGTCGTATCAGGCCGGGTCAGCTGGTGCTGCTCGAAGGGGTGGGCGGTGGCTTCACCTGGGCAGCCAACCTGATCCGCATGTAATCTGCTTGGAGTTCCCGATGAGTGTTGCTTTCGTTTTTCCCGGACAGGGCTCCCAGGCCGTCGGCATGCTGTCCAGCTATGCCGGACAGCCCGAGGTGGATGAGCTGGCCCGGCGCGCCGATGAGGCACTGGGCGAGCCGCTGTCCACCCTGATCGCCAACGGGCCGGCCGATGAGCTGGCACTGACCACCTGGACACAGCCGGCCATGCTGCTGGCCGGCATGGCCAATCTGGCGGCCTGGCGCGCAGCTGGCGGCCCCGAGCCGGATGTCGTGGCTGGCCACAGTCTCGGCGAATACACGGCGCTCGTGGCAGCCGGTTCGCTGGATCTGGAAACCGCCATCCGCCTCGTGCGCCTGCGGGCACAGGCCATGCAGGAAGCCGTGCCTGTCGGCACCGGCGGCATGGCTGCCATCCTGGGACTCTCGGACGAGGACGTGATGGCCGCCTGCGAGTCGGCCCGTGCCGTGCCCGGTTCGGAGACTCGCGAAGAAGTTGCTCCCGTCAATTTCAATGCACCCTCACAGGTCGTGATCGCCGGCCACACCGGTGCCGTGCAGCGCGCCTGCGAGGCTGCCCAGGCCAGCGGTGCCCGTCGTGCCGTCATGCTGCCGGTGTCCGCGCCTTTTCACTCGGTTCTGCTTCAACCGGCCGGCGAGGTGCTGAAAGCGGCGCTCGCCGACATCGAGCTGAAGGCGCCAGCCATTCCGCTCATCAACAACGTCGATGTCGCTTTCGAGAGCGATCCTGACCGTATCCGCGATGCGCTGGTCCGTCAGGCCTGGCATCCGGTTCGCTGGGTCGAGCTGATCCAGGCCCTGGCCGATCGGGGTGTCGATCATTTCGTCGAGTTCGGGCCGGGCAAGGTGCTGACAGGCCTGATCAAGCGCATCGCACCCAAGGCTCGCCTCGACAATGTCAGCGATGCCGCTTCCCTTCAAACCACTTTGGCAAGATTTCAATGACCCAAACCGAATCTCTACCGCTGGGCAACCTGGAAGGTCAGGTCGCTCTCGTGACCGGCGCCTCGCGCGGCATCGGCCAGGCAACGGCAGCCATGCTCGCCCGTGCCGGTGCGCTGGTGATCGGCACGGCCACCACCGAGAAGGGCGCCGAAGCCATTGCAGCCCATCTGGGCGGCCAGCATCAGGGTGTGGCGCTCGACGTGAACGACGCTGCAGCCTGCGAGGCACTGGTCGACCGGATCGTGTCCGGGCATGGCAAGCTGTCGATTCTCGTCAACAACGCCGGCATCACGCGCGACACGCTGGCGATGCGGATGAAGGATGAAGACTGGAATGCCGTCATCGACACGAATCTGACGGCCGTTTTCCGCATGGCGCGTCTGGCCATCAAGCCGATGATGAAGGCGCGCTACGGTCGCATCATCAACATCACCTCGGTGGTGGGGCAGTCGGGCAATGCCGGGCAAGCCAACTATGCCGCTGCCAAGGCGGGTGTTGCAGGGATGTCGCGCGCGCTGGCCCGCGAAGTCGGCAGCCGTGGCATCACGGTCAACTGCGTGGCGCCGGGCTTCATCGACACCGACATGACCCGCGCTTTGTCCGAAGATCAGGTAAATTCGCTGAAACAGCAGATTCCAAGTGGCCGTCTGGGTCAGGTGGATGACATCGCGGCTGCCGTCCTGTATCTGGCTTCGCCGGGCGCAGGCTATGTGACAGGCGTGACCTTGCCCGTCAATGGCGGCATGTACATGGTTTGAGGATACAATCGCGGATTGTTTTTGGAGCCGGTATCTGGTCAAATCAGTGCCGGCTGATTGCCAGACCGAGACAGCACGAGTGCTTTACCGGTTATCGGTAACAGATCAAACAGAAAGCCGGTAGCATTGCACCGGTGCAGTAGTCAGTCATCAGGAGAGTATTGAAATGTCGGATATTGAGGCACGGGTCAAGAAGATTGTGGCCGAGCAGTTGGGCGTGAACGAAGCTGAAGTGAAGAACGCTTCGTCGTTTGTGGACGACCTGGGTGCCGATTCCCTGGACAACGTCGAGCTGGTCATGGCGCTGGAAGACGAGTTCGGCACCGAAATCCCCGATGAGGAAGCTGAAAAGATCACCACCGTTCAGCAAGCCATCGACTTCGTGACGGCTCACTCGAAGAGCTGATGAGCAAGCGGCGCGTCGTCATCACGGGTCTGGGCCTCGTCTCGCCGATCGGCAACGACATCGAGACGGGCTGGGCCAATCTGGTGGCAGGGAAGTCAGGCATCGGCCAGATCACCCGCTTTGACGCCTCGGCCCTGCCTGTGCGCATCGCAGGCGAGGTTCGGGACTTCAACCCTGCCGATTGGATGAACCCGAAGGAGCTCCGTCACTTCGACACCTTCATTCATTATGGTGTCGCAGCCGGGTTGCAGGCCTTCCGTGACAGTGGGCTGGAGATCAACGAACAGAACGCCGAGCGTTTCGGTGCCTTCGTCGGCTCCGGCATTGGCGGCCTGCCGCTGATCGAGTCCACGCACACCGAATACATGGCGCGCGGCGTGCGACGCATCTCGCCGTTTTTCGTGCCGGGTTCGATCATCAACCTGCTGGCAGGACAGCTGTCGATCATGCTGGGTCTGCAAGGCCCCAGCTATGCGGTCGTCAGTGCCTGCACGACGGGCCTGCACTGCATCGGTGATGCCGGGCGACTGATCGCCTACGGTGATGCCGACGTGATGCTGGCCGGTGGCGCAGAATCGAACCTGTCTCCGCTGGGGGTCGGTGGTTTCTCGTCGATGCGCGCGCTGTCGCTGCGCAATGATGACCCGCAGACGGCCAGCCGTCCGTGGGATCGTGATCGTGATGGCTTCGTGCTGGGTGAGGGTGCTGGCGTGCTGGTGCTCGAAGAGCTCGAGCATGCGAAGAAGCGTGGCGCCCGCATCTATGCCGAGCTGGTCGGCTTTGGCATGAGTTCGGATGCCCACCACATCACGGCGCCGGACATGAAAGGTCCGGCACGGGGCATGACGAATGCCCTCCGGGATGCCGGCATCGACAGGGAATCGATCAGTTACGTCAATGCGCATGGCACGTCCACGCCATTGGGGGATCTGAACGAAACCAATGCAATCAAGCTGGCCTTCGGTGATCACGCCAGAAAACTCGTCATCAATTCCACCAAGTCGATGACGGGGCACCTCCTGGGCGCTGCCGGCGGTATCGAGGCCGTGTTCAGCGCGCTGGCCGTGCATCATCAGGTCTCGCCACCTACGATCAACATCCAGAATCAGGATCCGGAGTGCGATCTGGATTATTGTGCCAACGAGGCACGGCAGATGGACATACAGTATGCGATGTCCAACTCCTTCGGTTTCGGTGGCACCAACGGCACGCTGATCTTCAGCCGCTTCAGCTGAACGCCACCTGACCAGGAACCGGCCTCTTCCATGGGCCGGTTTTTTTTCGACCCCGCCCGGAGCCTCCTGCCGATGTCGATGCCGACGCCGCTGACCATCCAAGTGGAAACCGTCGATGCCAGTGTCTGGCTCGACCGGCTGCTGCTGGTACTGGTGGTGGTGTTGATGGCGGCTGCCTGGTGGCTTGAAACGCCTTACAACGTGCTGTGGCTGGCGCTCTTCGGCGCCGTGGCCTGGGGCGTGCCCCGGCTGCTTTTCGGTTCACGTCGTGCTGCCGATGCGGCCGCCCAGCGTCACCGGACGATGAGCGCCCTGGATGGCTCCCGACGTCGGTTCAGTCCGGCCAGCCTCTGCGCCCAGGCCAGAAGTCCGGTGCTTCACAAACCGTGGGCATTGCGTGTGGATGCCGATGGCAGCCTGTCATGTCGCTGGACGCCCGATGCTCCCTGGGCGCCGGTCGAGAGCCTGCAGACCTTGCAGCTCGGGCCTTTGCTGCAGCTGCGCTTTCAGGCCCGGATGGCTGGCGACCCGGCTTCACCGCTAACCGAATCCGATCCTTCAGGGCAGAACGCCCCCCTGGCTCGCGGGGTTGAATCCGGTGCGATCGATCCCATCACTTATGCTGCGCCAACGTCCACCGGATCGGCAGCTTCCGCGTTGATGACGGAAGCATCCCCGGTGCGGCAGCCGGAACCTGCCTTGCAGCACGCGGCCTGTCTCCTGTGGATGCCCCGCCTGCCGGCTGACGAGGTAGCGGCGCTCAGGCGCTGGCTGCTCTGGAGACAGCGCGGTGGACAATGACTTATTCGTGAGGTTCCTGATTGATGATGAATACCCCAGAAACTCCTGCTCGCTTCAAGCGTAGCCCACTGGCGGCCCGGGTGGCAGGTGCCTGTCGTGCTTCGCTGGCCGGTGGCCTGCTGGCCACGGCTGCGATGCTGGCACCGTTGGCGCTGATCACCGCACCGGCTCCGGCCGAAGCCCAGGTGGCCGCCCGCCAGTTGCCGGACTTCACCCAGCTTGTCGAGCAGACAGGGGGGGCCGTCGTCAATATCCGTACTACCGAACGGGCCGGTAACCGTCAGAACCCGCATGGTCTGAATGAGTTGCTCGACCCCAATGACCCGTTCTACGAGTTCTTCCGCCGCTTCTTCCCGCCGGGCGCCGTGCCGGGTGTGCCGCAGCAGCCGCAGGGGAGACAGGGCCCGCCGTCGAATCAGGAAATCCCGAAGGGCCTGGGGTCGGGCTTCATCATCTCCCAGGATGGTTATCTGCTGACGAACCATCATGTGGTCGAAGGGGCCGATGACATCTACGTGACGCTGACGGACAAGCGGGAATTCAAGGGCAAGCTGATCGGCTCGGACCGGAACACCGATGTGGCGCTGATCAAGATCGATGCCACCAACCTGCCCGTGCTCAGCATCGGGGATCCCAATCAGGTGCGCGTCGGCGAGTGGGTGCTGGCCATCGGCTCGCCCTTCGGTCTGGACAACACCGTCACGGCCGGCATCGTCTCGGCCAAGGCCCGTGAGACGGGCGACTACCTCCCCTTCATCCAGACCGATGTGGCGGTGAACCCCGGCAACTCCGGCGGGCCGCTCATCAACATGAACGGCCAGGTCATCGGCATCAACTCGCAGATCTACAGCCGTACCGGCGGTTTCATGGGCATTTCCTTCGCGATCCCGATCGACGAGGCCATGCGCGTCTCCGACCAGCTGAAGGCCAAGGGGCGGGTCGTCCGCGGGCGGATCGGGGTCGCCATCACCGAGGTGACGAAGGAAATCGCCGAGCCGCTGGGGCTGGAAAAGCCGATGGGCGCCCAGGTGAGCAGCGTCGAGCAGGGTGGACCGGCCGGCAAGGGCGGTGTCGAACCCGGTGACATCATCCTGAAATTCGATGGCAAGCCGGTCGAACGCTCGAGCGATCTGCCGCGTCTGGTCGGCAACACGCAGCCGGGCACCAAGGTCGACATCGAGGTCTGGCGCCAGGGTCAGGCCGAGCGCCTGAGTGTGGTCGTGGGTGAAATCCCGTCCGAGCAGGTCAGGACGGCCCAGGGAGACCCGCAGGAGAAGGGGGCCACTGCCAAGGCCAACTGGCTGGGCATCGTGGCAGCCGACCTGACGGCCGAGCAGCGCCGGGAGCAGGGCGTACAGAAGGGCGGTGTAATGATCGGCTCGCTGGAGCCCGGGGGCATCGCCGCCCAGGCAGGCCTGCGTCAAGGCGACGTGCTGCTGCAGCTGAACAGCCGTCACATCACCTCGGCCAGCCAGTTCGAGGGCTTGGTTGCCAAGCTGGACCGCAAGCGCACGATGGTGCTGCTCGTCAAGCGTGGTGCCGACGCCTCCTATGTGCCGATTCGCCCCTGAGTTGCTGGTCTGACGGCCCTAGGAGCTTGGGCCCGCAGCGGTTGCCATGGCACAGGGGGCCTGGCATCGTCGGGGCGCCGATGGCGCCCCATCCGCTGTCGTTCCGAACGGCCTGCAGGATCTGCGGTTGTACCGTGCCCTGCAGGCCGTTTTTCCGACAGGACACCGCGGGCACGGGTGTAAGCGGGCGGCCGGCACAAGGCAGAAACAAAATTGAGACGCGTGCCAACAGGACGGCCAGACCCTACTACAATAGGCAGCTTTGGGTGGTGAACTCCCGTTATCCCGACATGCAGCATATCCGCAACTTTTCCATCATCGCCCACATCGACCACGGCAAATCGACGCTGGCCGACCGTCTGATCCAGAAGCTCGGCGGGCTTTCCGATCGGGAGATGGACAGTCAGGTGCTCGACTCGATGGATCTGGAGCGCGAGCGTGGCATCACCATCAAGGCACAGACGGCTTCGCTCAATTACAAGGCCGCCGACGGTCACACCTACCAGATCAACCTGATCGACACGCCGGGACACGTGGACTTCTCCTATGAGGTGAGTCGTTCGCTGTCGGCCTGTGAAGGCGCGTTGCTGGTGGTCGACGCCTCCCAGGGGGTCGAGGCCCAGACGGTGGCCAACTGCTACACGGCCATCGACCTCGGGGTCGAGGTCGTGCCGGTTCTGAACAAGATGGATTTGCCGTCGGCCGACCCGGACAATGCCCGGGCCGAGATCGAGGATGTGATCGGCATCGACGCCACCGATGCCATTCCGGCCAGCGCCAAGACGGGTCTGGGCATCGACGAGATCCTCGATGCCATCGTCACCCGCATCCCGCCACCGAAGGGCGACCCGGAGGCACCGCTGCAGGCGCTGATCATCGACTCGTGGTTCGACAACTATGTCGGGGTCGTCATGCTGGTGCGGGTCGTCAATGGCACGCTGAAGGTTCGTGACCGAATCAAGCTGATGGCCGTCGATGCCACGCAGATCTGTGACCAGCTCGGCGTGTTCACGCCACGCTCGTCGCCGCGTGAAACGCTGTCGGCCGGGCAGGTCGGTTTCATCATCACCGGCATGAAGGATCTGAAGCAGGCCAAGGTCGGTGATACGATCACCCATGTCTCTCCGGCTGCGAAGGAGCCGCTACCGGGCTTCAAGGAGATCAAGCCGTCGGTGTTCGCGGGCCTGTACCCGGTCGAGGCCAGTGAGTACGATGCGTTGCGCGAGGCGCTGGAAAAGCTCAAGCTCAACGATGCCTCGCTCCAGTTCGAGCCGGAGGTCTCGCAGGCGCTGGGCTTCGGTTTCCGTTGCGGCTTCCTGGGCATGCTGCACATGGACATCGTGCAGGAGCGGCTCGAGCGCGAATACGACATGGACCTGATCACCACGGCGCCCACGGTGATCTACGAAGTGCTGATGACCGATGGCACGGTCGAGCGGGTCGAGAATCCGGCACGGATGCCCGAGCAGGCCCGCATCGCCGAGATCCGCGAGCCGATCGTGAAAGTCGTCGTCTTCGTTCCGCAGGAGTATGTCGGCCCGGTCATCACGCTGTGCACCAGCAAGCGTGGGGTGCAGCGCGACCTCTCCTATCACGGCCGCCATGTTCACCTGACCTACGAGCTGCCGATGAGCGAGATCGTGCTCGATTTCTTCGATCGTCTGAAGTCGGTCTCGCGTGGCTATGCCTCGATGGACTACGAGTTCCTCGAATATCGCGCGTCTGACGTGGTCAAGATGGATCTGCTGATCAATGGCGACAAGGTGGATGCGCTGTCGGTGATCGTGCATCGTTCCAACGCCCAGTCGCGTGGCCGTGAGGTGGCCAGCCGGATGCGCGAGCTGATTCCGCGGCAGATGTTCGATGTGGCGGTGCAGGCAGCCATCGGCAGCAACATCATCGCCCGTGAGACCATCAAGGCGATGCGCAAGAACGTGCTGGCCAAGTGCTATGGCGGTGACATCACCCGAAAGCGCAAGCTGCTCGAAAAGCAGAAGGCCGGCAAGAAACGGATGAAACAGGTCGGCTCGGTCGAGATCCCGCAGGAGGCCTTCCTGGCGGTGCTTCAGGCCGAAGACCGCTGATCATCCGCCCGGACGGCGCCATCCTTCCGGTGGTGCCTGCCATCCGTCGGCGCAAGGCCTGCTGCCGACGGTATTTGCCCCCAGAGACCCGGGTGCATCAGCCTGACTGCGTTACTCTGCTTCCTGTCGATTCCTGGTAAGCCATCATGAATTTTCCGTTGATCCTCTTTCTGCTGACCGCTTTCACGCTGTGCATCTGGCTGCTGGACCTGCTGGTGCTGGCACCGGGGCGTCGCCGGGCGGCCGAGGAGCGGTTGCAGGCCTGGGATCGTGAGCAGCAGGCTCGTGGCGGGCGCATGAATGCCCAGGCTCGCCAGCAGCTGGAGAACAGCCTGAAGCGGCGTCCAGCCTGGCTCGATTACACGGCGGGCCTGTTCCCGGTGCTCTTCGTCGTGTTCGTGCTGCGTTCCTTCCTGTTCGAACCTTTCAAGATTCCATCCGGCTCGATGCTGCCGACCCTTCAGGTCGGCGACCTGATCCTCGTCAACAAGTACAGCTATGGCGTGCGCCTGCCGGTCGTCAATACCAAGGTCATCGAAGTCGGTGAACCTCGGCGCGGTGATACCGTCGTGTTCCGCTATCCGCTCGACACCTCGGTCGACTACATCAAGCGTGTGATCGGCCTGCCGGGTGATACGGTCACCATCCGCAAGGGCCGGGTATTCATCAATGGTGAAGAGGCGCTCCTGCGTGAGGCAGGTGAATACTTCGATGCCGAGCGGGGCCGTTATCTGCCGCGCTATGCCGAAACGCTGGGAGAGACCACCCACCGGATGCTGATCGATCTGGACAACCCGGCCAACGTGAAGCCGATGCCGGGCACGTCGATGGAGCAGCATTGCCGCTACACGCCGCTGGAGCTGAGCTGCAAGGTGCCGGAGAAAAGCTATTTCGTGATGGGTGACAACCGTGACAACAGCCTCGACAGCCGGAGCTGGGGCTTCGTTCCCGAGAACAACCTGGTTGGACGGGCGTTTTTCATCTGGATGAATTTCAACGATCTGAAGAGAATTGGCAGTTTCCGCTGATATCCTTGTCGTGACACCATCATGAGCCCTTTCGTTCCTTCCCTGCCTGCCCGGCGCCAGCGCGGCATCACCCTGTCCGGCATGCTGGTCGCTTCCGTGCTGGTGGGGGCGCTTGCCCTGATCGGCATGCGTGTCGTCCCGACCGTCGTCGAGTACCAGAACATCAAGAAGGCGCTGGTACGAGCCGTCAGCGCGTCGGCCAGCGACAATCCCGACGCCATCCGCCATGCCTTCGACCGCTCCCAGGCCATCGACGATTTCTCGGCCATCAGTGGCAAGGATCTGCTGATCGAGAAACGGCCAAACGACCAGACTCATGTATCCTTCGCGTATGAGAAACGCATTCCGCTGTTCGGCCCGGTCAGCCTGGTGATCGATTACCAGGGTGATGCCAGGGCCAGATAAGCCGTTCTGACAGGAGAGACATGACGGGCGCAGCATACACGGCCATCCGTGAACGCCTGCAAACGAAGTTGGGGTACCGGTTTCGCTCGGAGGCGCTGCTCATTCAGGCGCTGACGCACCGGAGCCACGGCCGCGCGCACAACGAACGGCTCGAATTTCTGGGCGACAGCGTGCTGAACTGTGCCGTCGCCTCGCTGCTGTACGCCCGCTATGCCGAGGCCAGCGAGGGAGATCTGTCCCGCCTGCGGGCCAATCTGGTCAAGCAGCAGCCGCTTCATGAAATCAGCCAGATGCTGTCACTCTCCGACGCGCTGATTCTGGGCGAGGGCGAGCGGCGCAGTGGCGGCACGAGCCGGCCTTCCATCCTGGCCGATACCGTCGAGGCCCTGCTCGGAGCCATCTACCTGGAATCGGGCTTCGAACGGGCAGCTGCCATCATCGAGCGGCTCTACGAGCCCCTGCTCAGGAACATCAATCCGGCCGAACTGGGCAAGGATGCCAAGACCCGGTTGCAGGAATACCTGCAGGGCCGTCGTTTACCATTACCGGTGTATCAGGTCATCAGCACGCACGGTCAGGCGCACCACCAGCGTTTTGACGTGGAATGCCTGCTGGAGAAACCGCGCCAGCGTTTCCGGGGTACGGGCGAGAGTCGCCGCAAGGCCGAGCAGGAAGCGGCCCGTCTGGCCCTCGAGACCCTGTTGTCACCGTCCCGGGCGGGCAGCGCCTGAGGTTTCCCCGGGCCGGCGCACGCTCCGTCATCCCGGGTGCGCCCATGGCCGTACATTGTTCTTCGCTGGTTTGAGGCCTGTTCGCCGCTCTCCGGCCCTTTCCGAGAGCCTGCCATGAGCAGGCTACATTCATGTCTTCAGACCCTTCCGTTTTTCGCTGCGGCCACGTTGCGCTGGTCGGTCGTCCCAACACCGGCAAATCCACGCTGCTCAATCGCCTGGTCGGCCAGTCGCTGTCGATCACGGCCGATCGTGCGCAGACCACCCGCCACCAGATTCTGGGCGTGCTCAGCAGGCCCGATGCCCAGCTCGTCTTGATCGACTCGCCGGGCTACCAGACCCGGCGGATGAATCCGCTCAACAAGATCCTGAACCGTACGGCCCAGTCCGTTGCCCAGCAGGCCGATGTCGTCGTGATGGTGACGGAGGCAGGACGCTGGCAGCAGGCCGACGAACAGGTGCTGGCCCTGATCCCGAAGGGCACGCCCGTCATCGTGGCTCTGAACAAGATCGACCGTCTCGATTCGGTCAACGAAGCCCTGCCGCTGATCGCCTCGCTGCACGAGAAGCACCCCGGGCTGGCTGCCATCGTGCCCCTGTCCGCGAAAAACGGGCAGGGGGTCGAGACATTGATCGATGCCGTCGTCGGCAAGCTGCCCGAGGCTGAGGCCATCTACGACGAGGACATGCTCACCGACCGCTCCGAGCGTTTCTTTGCCGCCGAGATCATCCGCGAAAAGATCTTCCGGCTGCTGGGCTTGGAGCTGCCCTACGAGAGTACGGTGCTCATCGACCGTTTCGAGATGAAGGAGGAGGTCCGTCACATCGCTGCCACGATCATCGTCGAGCGTCGTGCCCACAAGCCGATCATCCTGGGCAAGGGCGGTGAGCGGATCAAGCGCATCGCCTCCGAAGCCCGGCAGGACATGGAGCGCATGTTCGATGGCAAGGTGTTCCTGACCCTGTGGGTGCAGGTACGCAGCGGCTGGGCGAAGGACAGCGCCCATCTGCGCACCTACGGCTATGAATGATGAGCTGGGCTTCGTCCTGCACAGCCATCCGTACAAGGAAACCAGCCTGATCGTCGAGCTGTTCCTGCGGGAACGGGGGCGCGTATCGGTCGTGGCCAAGGGCGCGAGACGGCCGCATTCGGCACTTCGGCCGGTTCTGCTCCAGTTCCAGCCGGTTCTGTTCCGCCTGACGGGCAGGCGCGAGCTGCGCACACTCACCCATGCGGAATGGCAGGGGGGGCTGGCCATGCCGGCCGGGCGTGCGCTGCTCTGCGGCTTTTACCTCAACGAGTTGCTGATCCGGCTGCTGGCGCGGGAAGATCCTCACCCCGGCCTTTTCGATGCCTATGTGGAGGCGCTGGACCGGCTGGCCAGTGAGGGGCCGCAGGAGAGCGTGTTGCGCCGCTTCGAATGGGCGCTGCTGCGAGAGATCGGCTATGCGCCCGACCTCGGCAGCGACCATCAGGGCAGGGGGCTCGTCGAGACACGCTTCTACCGGCTCGACGAGGGCCAGTGGCACCCCACGGACGAACGTACCGACCATCGCTGTTTCAGCGGACGTACGCTCAGGCACATCGCGGCCGGGCATTATGATCATCCCGGCGTGCTGCTGCAGGCCAAGCGTCTGTCGCGCCAGCTGCTCAGCACCCCGCTGGAAGGCGCCTCGCTGAACACCCGCCGTATCCTGATGGATCTGCAGCAGTTGTGAGCCCTCCGCCCGATCCCTCCCCGAGCCTCCTGAACCAACTTCAACCACCCGCTGACAGGCGGGGCCTCCCCGATGACGCCTTCATCCCCCATCCTCGGCTTCCACCACGTCGCCCTGATCGTCTCGGATTACGCCCGTTCCCGGGATTTCTACACCCGTGTCCTGGGGGCCGAGATCATCGCCGAAACCTGGCGCGAAGCCCGCAATAGCCACAAGCTCGATCTCCGTTTTGCCGATGGTTCGCAGATCGAGCTGTTTTCCTTTCCGGCGCCGCCTGCCAGACCGACCTCGCCCGAAGCCTGTGGTCTGCGCCATCTGGCCTTTCAGGTGGCGGATCTGCCCAAGGCCCTGCGTTTCCTCGAGCACTTCGGCATCGCGCACGAGGGCATCCGTGTCGATGAGCTGACCGGCAAGCGTTTCACCTTCTTCCGGGATCCGGACGGTCTGCCTCTCGAGTTCTACGAGCGCTGAGGGTCGGACAACCGGTGCTAGGAGCTTGGGCTCTTTCATGCCTCCTGATGCTGGCGTGGCCGGCACGGAAGGGCAAGGCGTTGCCCGCCGCTGTGGGCTGGTGGACGCAGCGCATAGGCCGAAGGGGGCCGCGCTGTTAACATCCTCGCCTTTCAGGTTCATCACTTTCCGTCTTCCGTCCATGATAGAACTCGGCGTCAACATCGACCATGTGGCAACCATCCGGCAGGCTCGCCGTACCTATGAACCGGATCCGGTCTGGGCAGCGGTCGAGGCCCATCTGGGCGGGGCCGATGGCATCACCGTGCACCTGCGCGAAGACCGCCGCCACATCCAGGATCAGGATGTGCGCCGCCTGCGTGACCAGACCCAGATCAAGCTGAATCTGGAAATGGCGGCCACGCCCGAGATGATCGAGCTGGCGTTGGCACTGAAGCCGGAAATGGCGATGCTGGTGCCCGAAGGGCGACACGAGATCACCACCGAAGGCGGGCTGGACATCCTGTCCCAGCAGGCAGCGATCACCGATGCCATCCAGCGGCTCGCCGACAGCGGCATCACGAGCAGTGTCTTCATCGACGCCGATCCGCGGCAGGTCGAGGCGGCAGCCAAAGCCGGTGCCGCCGTCTGCGAGATCCACACGGGCCCCTATGCCGAGATCTTCCACAGTGATGGCCGCGATGCCGAAGCGCCGGCCGTCCGGGCCGAACTGGCCCGCATCGCCCAGGCCGGTGAGCTGGTCCAGCAGGCCGGCATGCGCTTCAACGCCGGTCACGGCCTCAATTACTTCAACGTGCAGCCGGTGGCGGCCTTGCCCGGCATCCGGGAGCTGCATATCGGCCATGCCATCGTCTCGCGTGCGGTTTTCGTGGGCATGCGTGAGGCCGTGGCCAACATGAAGCGTCTGATCCGCGAAGCAGCCGCCTTTGCGGCCCAGCGCCGGCAGGCCCGTTGATACCGACCGGTACCTTCACACGGAAAAGCGGCCGGACAACGGAGAATCGCGCATGGCAACCCCAAAACGAAGCAGGGCAGCCGTCTCTGCCCCGACCCGGACGCCTGTTGCACCCTCGCTGGAGGGGGCCGATCAGGCTGCCTACCGACGGGCAGCGGCGCAGCGGACGGTGGCCGCACAGGCCTCGGGGACCCCGGCCACCCGCGTGCGCCAGGGCGCTGCCCCTGCCACCGGTGGCCGCCGTCGTGCGGCGCCGGGCCCCTGGGGCCCGGTCATGGTCGATGTGGAAGGCTACCGGCTGACGGCGACCGAACGCGAACGCCTGCAGCATCCGTTGGTGGGCGGGGTCATCCTGTTTGCCCGCAATTACCGGTCGCCCGGGCAGTTGCGGGCTCTCACCGACGAGATCCATGCCTGCCGCACACCGTCACTGCTGATCACGGCCGACCAGGAAGGCGGCCGGGTTCAGCGTTTCCGCGAGGGCTTCACGCCCATCCCGGCCATGCGCACGCTGGGCGAGCTGTGGGACAGGGACGTGCTGGCGGCCTGCCGTGAGGCAACCCGGGTGGGCGAGATGATCGGCCGTGAACTGCGGCAGGCCGGGGTGGATCTCAGCTTCACGCCGGTTCTCGACATCGACCATGGTCATTCCAGCGTCATCGGCAACCGGGCGTTCCATTCGGATCCGCGCGTGGTGGCCATGCTGGCACGCTGTCTGACGCATGGCCTGCTGCTGGCGGGCATGGCGAACTGCGCGAAGCATTTTCCGGGACATGGTTTCGCCGATGCCGATTCGCATGTGGCGATGCCGGTCGACGGACGGAGCCTGAAGGAGATCCTGGCCGATGATGCTGCGCCCTATGCCTGGCTGGGGCAGACCATCACGGCCGTGATGCCGGCTCACGTCATCTATCCGGCGGTCGATGCCCAGCCAGCCGGTTTTTCCCGCCGCTGGTTGAAGACGGTTCTGCGCAGGCAGCTGGGTTTCGATGGGCTGATCTTCTCGGATGATCTGACGATGGAGGCCGCCTCGGTGGCCGGAGACATCACGGCGCGTGCCACGGCAGCGCTGAAAGCCGGTTGTGATATGGTGCTGGTGTGCAATCGCCCCGATCTGGCCGACCACTTGCTGGCCACGCTGAAGCCGCCGGCCAATCCACATCTCGAGCGTCGTCTGGCTGCGCTGCGTCCGCGAAGCGCGGTCTGAGTCGTCAGCGCCCTTCAGGCCGGGTGGCGGGCGCCGGGCAGCAGCTCGGGGCGCCCCGGGGCGGGGGTGAACGTCAATGATGTCCCATGCGTGCTGGAGAAAACCGTCGTGTCATCGCAGAAGCCCCGGGAGGCCTCAGAGCAGCCCAGCGTTCCGTCTGAAACCGGGCCGGATCAGGCGCCGCCAGCCGCATTGCCACCGCTGAAGACGCGCCCGGATGAGCTGAAACGCTTCCTGAAGACCTTGCCGGCCTTGCCGGGTGTCTACCGGATGGTCGATGCGAACGATACCGTCATGTACGTGGGCAAGGCACGCGATCTCGGCAAGCGCGTGCGTTCGTACTTCAACAAGACCCTGCCCAGCCCGCGTATCGAGCAGATGGTGTCGCGCATCGTGCGCATCGACACCACCACGACGGGGTCGGAGGCCGAGGCGCTGCTGCTCGAGAACAACCTGATCAAGTCGCTGAAGCCCCGCTTCAACATCGTCTTCCGCGATGACTCGACCTATCCGTTCCTGAAGATCAGCGCACACCCCTTTCCGCAGATTTCCTATTACCGGGGTGGACTCGACCGTCGGGCGCAGTATTTCGGGCCCTATCCCAGTTCATGGGCCGTGCGGGAGGGCATCCAGGTTCTCCAGAAGGTCTTTCACCTGCGCAGCTGCGAGGACACGGTCTTTGCCAACCGCTCGCGGCCCTGCCTGCTGCACCAGATCCGCCGCTGCAGCGCGCCCTGTGTGGGGCTGATCGACGAAGCCCGGTACCGGCGTGATGTCAGCTCGGCCATCACCTTCCTGAAGGGCGGCCATAAGCAGATCCTGCATGAGCTGGAGGCCGACATGCACCGGGCTGCCGAGGATCTGCGATTCGAGGAGGCAGCGGTGCTCCGTGACCGGATCAGCGCGCTCTCGGGTGTGCTGCACCAGCAGTCGATGATCACGACGACCGACACCGACGCCGACATCATCGCCATCGACATGGCCGAAGGGCAGATCTGCCTGAACCTCGCGATGGTGCGTGGCGGCCGTCACCTGGGTGACAAGGCCTATTTCCCGACCCATGTGGGCCCGATCGATGCGGATACGCCGGCCATCGTGCTCGATGCCTTCCTCGCCCAGCACTATGCGGGCGGTACGGTGCCGGCCGTCATCATCTGTGCGCTTCAGCCCGCCAACCCGGAAACGCTTGCCATGCTGCGGGCGCAGGCCGGGCATCCGGTCGCCTGGGTTCGCAACCCCCAGCAGCTTCGTCGCCGCTGGCTCGATCAGGCACAGGTCAACGCCCGCATTTCGCTGACCCGTCATCTGGCCATCGACGGTTCCCAGCAGAAGCGTACCGAGGCACTGATCGGGACGCTGGGCCTTCAGGTCGATGATCCGGCACAGTTGCGTGTCGAGTGTTTCGACATCAGCCACACGATGGGTGAGGCCACCCAGGCTTCCTGCGTCGTCTATCAGAACCACCGGATGGTGTCCCCGGAATACCGGCGCTTCAACATCCAGGGCATCGAAGCCGGGGACGACTACGCCGCCATGCGGCAGGTGCTGACGCGCCGCTACGGCAAGTGGGCCGAGCAGCAGGGTGATCCGGGAGCTGGCCATGGCGGCGCACCGCTGCCCGATATCGTGCTGGTCGATGGCGGGAAGGGACAGATCGGCGTGGCACGGGAAGTTTTCGAGTCGCTGGGCCTCGACATCGGTCTGCTGGTGGGCGTGGCCAAGGGGGAAGGGCGCAAGGTCGGCCTCGAGACGCTGATCTTTGCCGATGGGCGGGAGCCATTGGTACTGGGCGGCGAATCGCCAGCGTTGATGCTGATCGCCCAGATCCGGGATGAAGCCCACCGGTTTGCGATCACCGGGATGCGGGCGCGTCGGGCGAAGGCCCGGAAGGTTTCCGCGCTGGAAGAGATCGACGGCATCGGCGCCAAGCGCCGGCAGCGACTGCTGGCCCGTTTCGGTGGCCTGCGCGGCATCATGTCGGCCAGCATCGAGGATCTGGCCAGCGTGCAGGGCATCTCGATGAGTCTGGCCGAAAGCATCTACCGGCAGCTGCATCGCTAGGAGCTTGGGCGGCAGGAAAGTCGCGGGCTGCAAATCGACCGCGCCGGCCCATTTTGCACCCGTTTCCTGCCCCATGGCACCGGCTATGGGGCGGCGGTTCGTCAGGGGGCTTTCATCCGTCATGCAACAATCTGCCGCGATCCGGGCGCTGGCAAAGCGTGGGCCGGCTGATAGCATTGAGTGTGCCGTGATGTGTCGGTTGTTGCATGACAGTATCATCCCGATATCGTCCGGACGCGTGTCGTTCTCCATCAGCCCCTGCGATGGCCTCGCGCCTTCATCCTTGCTTCGCACCATGGCCCTGAATCTGCCCAACTTGCTGACCTGGCAGCGCATCATCGTCCTTCCGCTGATGGTTCTCGTGTTCGCGATGCCGGCGGAGGGCTGGAGCGAGCACAGCCGTAACGTGACGGCCACCGTGCTGTTCATCCTGGCTGCCGTCACGGACTGGCTCGATGGCTGGCTGGCGCGACGGCTCGGGCAGCAGACCCAGCTGGGCGCCTTTCTGGATCCGGTGGCCGACAAGCTGCTGGTCTGTGTCACGCTGGTGATGCTGCTGGATCTGGATCGCATACACGCCGGCATCGCGATCATCATCATCGGTCGGGAAATCACGATTTCGGCCCTGCGCGAGTGGATGGCCAGCATCGGCGCCCGCAGCAGCGTGGCCGTCAATTCGATGGGCAAGATCAAGACGGCCACCCAGATGACGGCCATTCCGCTACTGCTCTACGACGACCGGCTGTTCGACGGCAAGGTCGATGCCCATCTGCTGGGCAGCTGGCTGATCCTCATCGCTGCCGTGCTGACCTTCGTGTCGATGATGTACTACCTGAAGCAGGCATGGCCGCAGCTCGTCTCGAAGCGGGATTGATGAAGCTCATCAGGTGAGGATGGAGGGGAGGTTGTCGGAAATTGGCCGCCATCATCGGACGACGGCCACAGATCATGGCAAAACCGTGCCCTCAGGTTGAGCGCGCGTGCGATGCGGACGAAGGCCGGACGATCGAGGGGCGAGTATCCGGGAACCATGCAGCCCGGCGATGAGCATGGCTGTCGATGAGGCCTTTTCCGGAAAGAAGATGGAGGCGGGGGTCGGAATCGAACCGGCGTCCACGGCTTTGCAGGCCGCTG
>JAUMZD010000070.1 GCA_030528325.1 Lautropia sp.
GGTGCCGGGCACATGGCTGTCGGCTGCGATTGATATCCGACGCAGGTCGATGCCCCGCCTTCTACAGAAGTGACACGGCTGATGATGGCCATTGCCAGCGGCGCTAGCTCGGTCAGGCATGAAGCACAGGCCCGAGGCACTCGCCCCGCCCACCTTCTCGCGATTGCACTGTCTGCTCATGGTAGTGATATCTCTTCCCAAGCGCCTGGCGGCTCGCCCCCCCCCCTGCGTGAGGTTCCACGACAGGCACGACCCATCTCATCACGGAGGATCTCGGCTCGCCCCCTGCATGAGACGCCGCTCGGCGGGTGAAACGATCATCCCCGGGGACAGGCGGCCCAGGTGGACCCGTTTCATTCGACCATGCCATAGCGCGGTCAGTATATGAGGAGTAGCGGAAGGTCAGGCGTATGAAAGCGTCGTGCACGATTCCTCCCCCTGTGAGTATCCAGATCAGTCAGCACTGACAGGAATGACAGGGCTGTCGCGAATCTTCAAGACAGGTCGGAGACTCAAGACCCATCATCCCATCTGGCTGCGGGAGCTTTGCGTTCTCGTGCACTTGTACGAGGAGGCTGCCGTGGGCCGAAATCTCGGCCAAACCGTACAGTCTGCCCGCGCTCGCATCGGGCACGAATGCCAGGCACCCCGGAAGATGGGAGGCCTCCCCACACTGGGAGACATCCCCACACGCCCAGGGGCCACGGCCGGCCTCGAACCCCACTCTCCGAAGGTAAGCCTCACATGCGCTCGGGGCACGAGAGCGGGGCCGCAGGCTTGCTTTTGCTCAGGACAGTGACCGGGAACGCCACCCGGGACATGTCTTCAATCCTCCAAAAGGAGAAAACCGTCATGACTCACTCGACAGATCAATCACCGACCATGAAATTTCGCTACACGATCTTCTATGGCGAGGATGTAGCTGCCTCGATCGATTTTTTCTGCCGCGCCTTCGGCTTCAGGGCGTCCTTCATCCATCCCGAGGGAGACTTTGCCCAGCTGGAGACGGGAGAGACCCTACTGGCTTTCTGCTCCAGGCGACTGTTGCAGGCACAGGGAAAAAGTCCGGGCCAGCCATCTTTGGAGCATCCGGTCTTCGAGATCGCACTGGAGACCGATGATGTGCCGGCCGCACTGGACAAGGCCTTACGGGCAGGCGGACGGTTGATCGAGGAGACCCGTCTACAAGACTGGGGGCAGCAGACCGCCTATGTGGCTGATCCCAACGGCTTCCTGGTCGAGATCTGTTCTCCCATGACCGCAGGCTGACGGCTTCAGTCGGGCGGCCAGTTGCCAAGACCGGCCGAGGACAGTGAGAAGCGATGTTGAGGCAAGCGGCGCAGACGAGCCGGTGACAGACCAAACCAATGGACGAACTCACGGGTCATGTGGGCCTGGTCGGCATACCCATGATCGGCTGCCAGCTCGATCAGCGGCAGCTGCGGGAAAGCCAGCAGCCCATTGGCGGCCCGACGCGCCCGGCCCAGGCGACGCCAGTAATCGGGCGGTGGCAATCCGGTGCCGGCAAAGTGCCGCTGCAAGGTCCGCTGGGTGACACCTGCCTGCCGTGCGACACGGGCGCCATCATCACCTGTACACGCGAGGCTGGCAATGATCTCGCCTTGTGTCTCGTTCGGCCTCGCGGAGGCTTCGATGCACGCAGGCAGGGACGCGGGGTCTGGCCGCATGCCAGCCAGACCAGCCGGATCGATGATGACACCCGGGCGCAAACGATATCCCTGCAGGTGCATGCCTGCCGGAAGATGGACAGGTCGCGGCCGGAAGTCCCAATCCGCCAGTTTTAGCCGGGATCCACCATCCGCGTCGGCCAACACGGTGACATCGCAACAACCATCCGGCCACCAGGTAGTCTTCTGCCTGCTGGCAGTGATGAGACCAGTCGACCAGTAGCGTGTTGGCGTGTGACATGGCTTGATCCTGTCTGCCTGGTTCTTGGGAAATGGGCCGGCCGGCACGCGCAGGAGCGATAGGTGCCGCCTGGTAGGGCGAGCTTCGATCAGATCAGCGGTGCTTGAAGGCAGCCGGGCGCTTCTCGAGGAAGGCCGTCATGCCCTCTTTCTGGTCGGCGGTGGAGAACATGGCGTGGAAGAGGCGGCGCTCCAGGCGGATGCCTTCGGTCAGGGACGATTCGAAGGAGCTGTTGACGGCCTCCTTGATGGCCATGACGGCCAGCCCCGGCATCTCGGCAATCTCGGCCGCGACCTTCATGGCGGTCGGCAGGGTTTCCTCGGCGGGCACGACACGGGACACCAGGCCGGCCTGCTCGGCCTCCTGGGCACTGAACATCTTGCCCGTCAGCAGCCAGTCCATCGCTTTGGCCTTGCCAACGGCGGCGGGCAGACGCTGGGTGCCCCCGGCCCCGGGGATGACGCCAATCTTGATCTCTGGCTGAGCGAAACGGGCGTTGTCGGCCGCGATGATGATGTCGCACATCATGGCGACTTCGCAGCCGCCGCCGAGCGCGACACCTTCCACGGCTGCGACGACCGGCTTTCTGACCTGACGGATCGTTTCCCAGTTTCGGCTGATGAATCCGGTGCGGAAAGTTTCGACGAAGTCGTAGTCTTTCATGGCGCTGATGTCCGCCCCGGCCGCAAAGGCCCTGGAAGAACCGGTCAGGACGATGGCGCCGATGTTCTCGTCGGCATCGAAGGCCAGCAGGGCATCGCCCAGCTCGTTCATCAGCGGATCATTGAGGGCATTCAACTGCTTGGGACGGTTCAGGCGGATCAGCCCTACCCGGCCGTGAACTTCGGTCAAAACGTTCTTCTCGGTCTCGCTCATGATCCTGGATCTCCTGGTTGCTAGTGTGAAGAGGGGGCTGGGCGCCATTGCCCCCATTCTAGAGCGTGTTATGGACGGATTCGCTTCAGTCAGGAGCTTGGGCGACAGGAATCGCGAAGGCGAAAATCGGCCCCACCGAGCACAGTTTGTGCCCGCTTCTTGCCCCATAGCCCGAGCCATGGGCCAGGAAGCGGGTGCAAAATGGATCGGCGCGGCCGGTTTGTAGCCCGCGACGTTCCTGCCGCCCAAGCTTCCAGGGATACTCTGAACAGGTCCACCCGGCCGCCGCATCCCCGATACGGGCACATCGGATGGGCCCACGGACACGGCGCCGCCCCGTCACTTCCCGGCCGACGGTGCGTTCTGACGATTCACGCCGCTGTGCCCAATCGGTGTGCACAGCACCATCTGACGGGATGAGCATTCCGTGCCTCGATGCGACAGGATCGGACCACCAGTCAACAGGCACGAAACGGTGACTCCTATCGGGATTAATATCGGGCGATGGAAGCGATTCACTACTCAATTTTCCCGGTCGATCCAGGCGCTCATCTGTTCGAGGTGACGCTCTGGATCGCGAACCCCGCGCCCGAAGGCCAGCAGCTGTCCTTGCCAACGTGGATTCCGGGCAGTTATCTGATCCGCGAGTTTGCCCGGCACATCGACCGGGTATCCGCCTTCAGCCTGCGCAAGGCCCCCGGCTGGCTGATGAACCCGGCGTCTGAGCGCCCCCATGGCCGGCGCATGAGCCTGGATCGACGCAGGCAGAAACGTGTGAAGGAGGATCTCCCCGATCAGCTTCCGGCGCCCCATCCACAGCCCGTTGCCTGGGGCCAGGCACAGAGCCCAGGAACTTGGGGGCCGGGCGTCGCGAAGGCGAAAACCGGCCCCGGCGAGCCCAGTTTGAGCCCGATTCGCCACCCCATAGCCGGTACCATGGGACTGGAAGCGGGTGCAAAATGGGCCGGCGCGGCCGATTTGCAGCCCGCGACGTTCCTGCCAACCAGGCTCCTGGGGGCTACCGCCGCGACCTTGCCGATCCGCAAGATCGACAAGAACACCTGGCGCTGCGATCCTCTTCCCAGACGCGGGGACGGTCTGCTGTTGCACTATCAGGTCTATGCTTGGGATCTGTCGGTTCGAGCAGCCCACCTGGACAGCAGTCATGGCTTCTTCAATGGCAGCAGTGTCTTCCTCTGCGTGCGCGGTCAGGAAAACATGCCATGTTCCGTGGATATCCTGCCCCCAGCGGGCGCGGCCTTTGCAGACTGGCGTGTGGCAACCACCTTGCCCCTCATGACGGAGAATCGGGGCCAGGAAGGACACGACGGAGGCAGCCTTACCCTTGCGCCTTCAACTTCAAGGGCAACGGCACGGAACCGTGCCCGTCGGGAGGCCACACCGTCAGGCACCTCGCTCGGCCTTCAACGCGGCATCGGGCAGTTTGGACGCTACCGGGCAGCGGACTATGACGAACTGATCGACCATCCGGTCGAGATGGGCACCTTTCAACACACAAGCTTCGAGACGCGAGGCTGCCTGCACGAGCTGGCGATCACCGGCAAGGCCGAGGTGGATTTCGATCGGCTTATCCGGGATCTGAAACCGATCTGCGAGACGCAGATCGACCTGTTCGAGCCGAAACGGCGACGGGCTCCCGTGGATCGTTACCTGTTCATGACGATGGCGGTTGGCGATGGCTATGGCGGACTGGAGCACCGGGCCAGCACGGCCCTGATCTGCTCGCGGCAGGATCTGCCCTGGCCGGGGATGCAGGGAACGCCGGACGGGTATCAGACCTTCCTGGGGCTGGCGAGTCACGAGTATTTCCATACCTGGAACGTGAAACGCATCAAGCCGGCCTGCTTCGACCCCTATGATCTGGATCGGGAAAGCTTCACGGCGCTGCTGTGGGTCTTCGAGGGCTTCACCTCCTATTACGACGACCTGATGCTCGTCCGCTCGGGCGTGATCGATCAGGCCGCTTACCTGAAACTGCTGGAACAGAACATCCAGCGGGTGGCCGACAATCCCGGCCGAGCCATTCAGAGCATTGCCGAATCCAGCCAGGACGCCTGGATCAAGTACTACCGGCAGGATGAGAACAGCACGAACTCGATTTCCAGCTATTACGTGAAAGGCGGCCTGGTCGCACTGTGCCTGGATCTGACGATCCGTGCGAAGACCCGCTCGAAGCATTCGCTGGATGATGTGATGCGACTGATGTGGGAACGGTACGGCCGAGACTTCTATCCAGCCGGGGCCTGCGGACGAGGCATCAAGGAAGATGAGATGCCGGCCTTGATCAAGGCAGCCACCGGCGTGGATCTGTCACGCCAGATCGAGGCCTGGGCCTATGGCACGGCCGAACTGCCGCTGGCCGACTGCCTGAAGCCTTTTGGCTTGCGCCTGTCGCAGGATCGGGGCAGCCAGCCAGCGGGTGCCTGGCTGGGCGCTCGCACGGCTGTCCGGGACGGTGAGTTGACGGTCGTGAGCACGCAGCGGGGCGGCCCTGCCTCGAATGCGGGCCTGTCGGCAGGCGACAAGCTGATCGCGGTCGACGGGCTGCGCTGCACCGAAGCGGGCTTGAAGCGCCTGCTGGAACGGCGTCGGGCTGGAGACGTGATCGAGCTGACCGGTTTCCGGCGCGATGAACTGTTTCAGCTCACGGTTCGCCTCGGGGAACCGGTGGGCCCAATGAAGCTCGCTGTCGGCGCTGGCAGCAACGCGGCACGGAATGCCTGGCTTGGGCAGGCGGGCAGGCTCAGAAGGCGATCCCGTTGAGGAGGTTAGAGCGTGTTATGCACTAGCGAGGCGCAGGATCGATGAGTGCATCCAGCGCCTGACCCGGATCCGGCGCCCGCATCAGGGATTCACCGATCAGGAAGGCATGCACGCCGTTGTCACGCATCAGGCGAATATCGTCACGGGTGAAGATGCCGCTCTCCGTGACCAGGACGCGATCCGACGGTACCGCCGGCAGCAGCGACAGGGTGGTGTCGAGGGTGACGGAGAAATCGTGCAGATCGCGGTTGTTGATGCCGACAAGCGGCGTTCCCAGCCGCAGCGCCCGATCCAGCTCGCTGGCATCGTGCACTTCGACCAGGACATCGAGCTGGTGTTCAGTGGCACACGCGGCCAGCTCGGCCATTTGCGCATCGCCGAGCGCAGCCACGATCAGCAGGATGGCATCGGCACCGATGGCGGCGGCTTCAAGCACCTGCCAGGGATCGATCGTGAAATCCTTGCGCAGCACCGGCAGACTGACGGCCGCACGCGCCGCCTTCAGGTAGTCATCATGGCCCTGGAAAAAGCGGCGATCCGTCAGGATGGACAGGCAGGTGGCAGCGCCCTGCTCATAAGCGCGCGCATGCGCCGGCGGATCGAAATCGGGGCGGATGATGCCCTTGCTCGGGCTTGCCTTCTTGATCTCGGCGATGACGGCAGGCCGCTCGGCAGCCGACCCGGCTGCGAGGGCAACCTGGCGGCGAATGGCCTGTTCAAAGCCTCTGGGCGGCGACTGACGCAGACGTTCGGCCACCAGGTCACGCAGGGCACTGTCTCCGAGGCTGGCTCTGGCCTCGGCAATTTCCCGGTGTTTCTCGGCGATGATCCGCTCGAGCACGGTTGGGATCTTCATGATTTTCAGGCCCCCAGGGAACGGGTGATCTGGACGAACTCATCGAGTTTGACGCGCGCTGCCCCGCTGTCGATCGCCTCGCGTGCCCGACGGATCCCGTCGGCAATCGAATCGGCGACATTGGCGCTGTACAGTGCACTACCAGCATTCAGCAACACGATATCCCGGGCCGGGCCGGGCTGCTTCTCGAGCACCCCCAGCAACATCTGACGAGATTCATCAGCGTTGTCGACCCGAAGGTTCCGGCTGGCAACCATGTTGAAGCCAAAGTCCTCGGGGTGGATTTCGTACTCCAGCACCTGACCATCCTTCAGCTCACCCACCAGTGTGGACGCACCGAGCGAGATTTCATCCATGCCATCCAGACCGTGCACGACCAGCACGTGCTCGGCTCCCAGCTGCTGCATCACGCGAACCTGGATGCCGACGAGATCCGGATGGAAAACCCCCATCAGCGTGTTGGGTGCACCAGCCGGGTTGGTCAGCGGCCCCAGGATATTGAAGATGGTTCGAACCCCCAGCTCCTTGCGGACCGCCGCCACATTCTTCATGGCGGGATGATGGTTGGGGGCGAACATGAAACCGATGCCGCAACGTGCCAGTGATTCGGCCACCTGTTCACTGTTGAGCATGATGTTCGCGCCCAGCGCTTCGAGGACATCGGCGGCACCAGACTTGGAGGACACGCTGCGATTGCCGTGCTTGGCCACGGTCGCACCAGCAGCAGCGGCCACGAACATCGAGGTCGTGGAGATGTTGAAGGAATGCGACCCGTCCCCCCCTGTTCCGACGATATCCACAAAATGGTGGCGATCCTCGACCATGACCGGCACGGAAAATTCACGCATGACCTGCGCGGCCGCCGCGATTTCGCCCACGGATTCCTTCTTGACACGCAAGCCGGTGATCAAGGCTGCCGTCATGACGGGCGACAGGTCGCCACGCATGATCTGCTGCATCAGGCTCAGCATCTCATCGTGAAAGATTTCACGGTGTTCAATGGTACGCATCAGCGCCTGTTGCGGGGAAATGCTCATGAATCAGCGCTCCAGAAAGTTTTTCAGCTGAGCATGGCCGTGCTCGCTTTCGATGGATTCGGGGTGGTATTGAACGCCTTCGATGGGCAGATCACGGTGGCGCAAGCCCATGATTTCTCCGTCATCGGTCCAGGCGGTGATTTCGAGGCAGTCCGGCAAGCCTTCACGGGCCACCACCAGCGAGTGATAGCGGACGACACGGAAAGACTCGGGGAGCCCCGCGAACACGCCCTGCCCGCCATGGTGAACGGTGTCGTGTTTGCCGTGCATGACACGGCCTGCGCGGATGACGGAACCGCCGAAGGCCTGACCGATGGCCTGATGCCCGAGACAGACACCCAGCATGGGGATGCGCCCGGCAAAATGCCGGATCGTCTCCAGCGTGATGCCCGCACCATCCGGATCTCCCGGCCCTGGCGACAGCACGATATGGGAAGGGGCCAACGCTTCGATGCCGGCGATGTCGATCGCATCGTTGCGAAGGGTGATCACATCCGCCCCCAGCTCACCCAGATACTGGACGATGTTGTAGGTGAACGAGTCATAGTTGTCGATCATCAACAGCTTGGGCATGAGAATCCTTGAAGCAACAGGTCGACGCCAAAACAGGCCCGGTCAACAGGGCTGGCAGGGGCTGCGAAACGGAAAGGCAGGCGCTCACGCCCGCACGGGCAGGGAACGGTACCCGGAACGCTCGGGAGCGGCAGCCTCATCAGGCCACATGGTAGCAAGCCTGGCACCCGCCTGAACGTGAGACATGGGAGCCTAGAGCGTGTCATGCAGCGCTTTGCTCGACTTTTCTGGCCAGCGCACGAAGCCGCCGCTTCTCCTCTTCGAGCGGCAGGCTGGCTTCCGCACGATCCAGCGCCATGCGTGACTGTGCCAGAGCAGCCTCGCTGAAGGACTGATCCCCCACCTCGCTGAGTGCCAGCAAGGCTTTCTGCAGAGGCAGCTGCACCTCGATCATGCCCGCCCCGTCACGGGCGATCAGCATGAAGGCATCTTCGAAAAGATCGTGGGTCTCGACCGGTGGCACATGGACATCCGGATAGTCGGGTGGCTGATCGGCGGCCTTTTCATCGGGGGGCGCCACCGAGGCGACTGCCCAGATGTTGAGCAGCCTCGCGAGACGACCGATGACCCCGATGGCCGTGCCCGGGTCATTGACCGCGGGTGACAGGGCGCGAGACGCAATCTCGCTCATCACGGCCAGACCGAAACGGGGGTCCTGTTCGAAGGAGCGTTCATTCCCGATGGAAAAAGCCTCCTGCAGCGTTTCACGCCAGGCCACCGGATCGGGCGCGACCTTCTTCTGCCCCTCCCCATCGGCACCCGGCATGCTATCGCCACGCAAGGCAGGCGTTGCGCCGACCCACAGCAAAGGCCTGCCAGGATACATGAAGGTACCCGGCAAGGCTGCCACATAAATGCGGGTTTCATGCTCCTGGCAAAAAGCGGACAAGGCCGGCATGTCGACGTTCTGGACATAGCCGACCTCGGCCCCAGTGACCTTCAGGGCATCGGGAGGAATGTCCCGTTCGGGATCGAACAGGGGCTCGCCCCCCATGTAAGGCTGTGCCAGACGGGCCTCCAGCGCCTTGCGGGTCACCGCCTCGACACGATCGGTGGTTTCGCCCAGCCGACCGAGCTTGGTGAGATGGTCGATCCACTGCATCAGCGACAGCACCACGAGTGCGATGACGATGATGGTGGCCACGAAGAGGACGACACGACCCCGCTCGCCATACAGACCGACTTTCAACATCACGAGCCCGACGATGCCGAACAGGAACGAGCCGACGAAGTTGGCCAGCACGGTCTGCGTCAACGTGTCTTCGATCAGCAGCTTGGTGGCCCGAGGGGTTGCCGTGTTGGTGGCGGAACCATAGGCCGACACCATGATGCTCAGTGAGAAGGTGGTGACGGCCAGCATGCTGGACGCCAGAATGCTGAGCAGACTGTCGACGGCATCCGAGCTGACCTCACCGGACAGCTCCCAGGGCAGGTAAGGCTCGATCACCGCGGACAGCACCGCGATCAGCACGCCCATCACGCCGATGATCGACGTGCGCACCCAGAGCTGCCTGCTCAGGCGGGCCATCAGCCATTGCCAACGGGACATCGTGTGTTTCTCCTTGTACCGGTGATGGGATCAGCGATTCGCCGCACGAGCCCGGCGCAGGTTCTTTCGCCAGTTCTTGAAGAGGCTTCGATTGCTGAGCGGCTCGAACATGTCGTCCGGCCCTTCAGGATCGAGGATCTGGTTGTCGGCCAGCCATTCTTCCGTGGCGCTGAGATCGGGAATGTCATAAGGGGCCAGACTTTTTCCCGGGCGTCGCAATGCCTCGATCGCCTGGATCATCGAGCCGTGCTGTTCATGGGCTTGCACCACAGCTTCCACCGAAACCCCGAGATGCTCGGCGATCAGGTCATCCCGGATGTGACGTATCCGCTGGCGGATGGCGGAGGCATCTTCACCGTCTGCAGCCAGCACCACGTCGCATTCGGTATCGAGCCGCATCGATCGGCTGTTGAAATTGGAAGAGCCGACCCGCAGGTAGGTGTCATCGATGGTCATGACCTTGGCATGAACATAAATTTCCTCGCCCGCCGCCGTCTGCGGATGATAGATGCGAAGACGATGAAAGCGGTCGACCCGTTTCAAGGCCTCGAACAGACGCGCCCTCGCCGAATCCATCGCGATCGGCTCAAGCCAGCCTTCGGCTTCCATCGGGTTGATGATGACGATTTCGGGGCCCTCTTCTTCCTGAAGGCGGGCAGCGAGCGCCATCGCCACCTTCCGTGACGCGAAGTACTGGCTTTCGGCGTAAATCAGGTGCCGTGCATGGGCGATCAGGTCAAGATACATCTGCTCGATCTCATGGATGGCGGGCAGATCGCCGATTTCGGGACGCGTGCGGGCAATGCCAAGCTTCACCTTCGTGAAGGTCGGCGTCAGCCCGTCAGGCCAGCAGTCGTGACAGTTCTCGCAAACGGGCAGATCCTGACCTGAAGCCGCCAGCCAGCGCTCCCGGGCCAGATCCCCCAGCGCTCGCGCCGCAGGGCCATCGAAGGCGCTGGTCGCATCGTGCCAGGGACCATAGGGTTTGCCATCCGGATTGACCCGTCCCGGCTCGTGGTCGAGGTGTTCCCGCCTGTCCCAACGGCCCAAGGTCATGTCGATGCCGCCACAGAAGGCCAGACTGTCATCGATGACGACGATCTTCTGATGATGCGAACCCGCAAAAGGATGAGCCCCGTCCAGGCGCAGCGTGATTCTCGGATGCGCCTTCCAGCGCAGAATGGCCATCAACGAGGCTGGCTGGAACAAGGCCTTGAAGGCGCCGACATCCCAGCGCAACAGGCGGATGTCCAGGGAAGGCGTCCGGTTCGCAAGCCAGATCAGGAAATTGCCCAGCTTCGCCGGCCCGCCATCCGCAGGGTCGCCCAGGGTGATGCGCGGATCGAAATCCCATCCCACCAGAAAGATGCTCTTTCGGGCGGCCAGCATGGCACGCCGGGCCACCACGAAATAATCGGCCGCGTCGACGATGAAAGCAAAACGATCGGCTTGCTCGACACGCCAGCAGTTCTCGCCAGGACGAAACAAAGAGAGCGGAAGGGTATGGGTCATGGTCGGGTTGATGTGTCGGCGCCTGCGCGGATCAGTTCAT
>JAUMZD010000071.1 GCA_030528325.1 Lautropia sp.
TCAGCCCGCAGTTTTGGGGCCAGCGCGGGGACGAATAAGTGCATGACACGCTCTAATCTATCATTTCCTGACAGGAAACGATGGAGGCTTTACATGGATACGCTGCAAAGCATGCGGGTGTTCTGTCAGGTTGTCGATCTGGGCAGCTTCACGCGCGCGGCCAAGGCCCTCGACATCTCGACCGCGATGGCCAGCAAGCACCTGAAGCATCTCGAAGACCATGTGCAGGCGCGGCTGCTGAACCGCAGCAGCCGGCGGCTGAGCCTCACCGAAGCCGGCGCGGCCTATCACCAGCAGTGCCTGCTGGCCCTGCAGACGCTGGACGAGGCCCGGGAGAACGCCCGACAGGGCGCCATCATCCCTCAGGGCACCCTGAAGCTGACCATGCCGGTCTGGTGTGCGACCCCCACCATGGCGAAGCTGCTGACCGAATACCAGCGCACCTATCCCCAGGTTCGGCTGTCGCTGCATCTGGACAGCCAGCACACCGATCTGGTCGCGCATGGCATCGACCTGGCACTGCGCGTCACGGCCAGACCGGAGCCCAACCTGATCGTGCGTCCGCTGACCCACATCCCCTTCGACTGGGTGGCCAGCCCCGACTACCTGTCACGACACGGGATGCCCCGGAGCATGTCTGATCTGGCACGGCACACCACCCTGTTGCCGTCCTACATCTCGCTGAGCCTGCCGGCCACCTGCGTGGCCGAAAGCAACAGCTCGCTGATGCTGTATCAGCTGGCGCTGGCCGGCATGGGACTGGCCTATCTGCCCTGCTGGATCACGCATGCCGATCTGGCGGAAGGGCGGCTGCAGCGCGTGCCCGACCTGAACACACCGCCGGAAGCCACCCTGTACGCCGTTTACCTTGACCGTGAATATCTGAGTGCAAAAGTTCGTAGCCTTATCGATTTTCTGGCGGCGCGTCTTCAGCGCCCCTGATGCAGGCAGGTGACGGGCCGCAGGTCTGACCAGGGACATACGCCTTTCGGACTCCCCACACAGGAACCCGAACATGCCAAATCTGCCTGTCCACCTGACAGCGCCCAAGCTCCTCGGAGCCACCACGGCTTCCAGGCCGTTGTAATTTCACCATAATGGCCGCGCTGCCCCGGCTTCCCCCGGTAGCCCTCCCCCGACACGCCCGCTCCCTGACGTCCTGAAGTCTTCGCGACCGTTTCGCCCCGAATCGGGCCAGATCGTGACAGATACGCACCCGTTGACCGACGGATCGGCTTTGGCCGGCAGGCTGCCCGGCTGCGAGCGCGACTTGAACGAACCATTCGACCCCGACATCTGACCGCTAACCCACACTATCCGGGTACAAACCCTAAGGGGCCTCCTATAATGAGATCGTGTTTCACACACCTTGACGGTTCGACCTCTCCATGAATCTAGACCCCCACTCCATCCCGGATCAGTCCGTCCTAGAGACGGACGTGCTGATCATCGGTGCAGGCTCCGCCGGCCTGTTCCTGGCCAAGGAGATGCTGGGCAGCCAGCACGACGTGATCCTGCTCGAATCGGGCGGGCTTGAACCAGACCCTGCCACACAGGCGCTGGCCGAAGGCGTGATGGAAGATACGCCCGACCTGTATCCGAACATCATCTGGTCTCACGACCGGCGCTTCGGTGGTACGGCCGTCCAGTGGGACGTGAAGATCAACAACCGCCAGAACCTGCATCTGGCCACCTTCGATCCGGTCGACTTCAAGAAACGGGACTGGATGCCCAACAGCGGCTGGCCCATCACCTATGACACCCTGCACCCGTACTACATGCGGGCATTGAAGTCGTGGGAAACCGGCATCGAATCACTGGAACTCGACCCATGGATCACCGAGGAACGCAAGCCGATCGACTTCAAGGATGGCGAGCTGTTCACGAAGCTGTACATGACCGGCTCGAAGGATCTGATGATCGACGGCATCGGCTCGCAACTCAGGGAGGCGAAGAACGTCCGCGTCATCATGAAGGCCAACGCGGTCGAGCTGGAAACCAATGAAAACGCCAGCAAGGTCGACACCGTCCAGGTCGCCTGCCTAGACGGCCGCCGCTTCAGGATCCGCGCCCGCTTCGTGGTGCTGACCCAGGGCGCCTATCAGGTACCGCGCCTTCTGCTGGCTTCCGACAAGGTGGCGAAGAAGGGACTGGGTAACGATCATGGTCTGGTCGGCCGTTATCTGATGGATCGCCAGATCGTCAAGACCGGCACGCTGATGCCGTCGAAGAAGATTTCGCACTTCGGCTTCTATGACCTTCAGCACCGGGGCCTGTCGCATGTGCTGGGCAAGCTGGCCATTCCCGAAAGCCGGCTGGAATCCGATCACATCATGAACACCACGATCGTGCTGAACGCCCAGCCCGGCTTCTCGAAAGTGCGGATGCTGCAGCGTCTCTACGGCCGTGGCACGACATTCCGTTCGCCAGCTTACTATTCTTCGCGTCAGCTCGTGAAGGCGCTGCGCGAGAAGCGCATCCCGGATCGCCTCTTCCACCACCTCACCAACATGATCACCGGTCTGGATGATCTGGTCTACATCAAGGTGGCGCGCGCTCCGTGGTTGCAGACCCCCTATGACCGTGACAGCAACGGCTGGTATGCCGAGCCGAACCGTGACGAGATCTTCAAGGTGATCGACCTGTACCAGATCTCCGAGCAGTCACCTGACCCGGACAACCGGATCGAGCTGAGCGACCGGCGCGACGCGACCGGCATGCGTCTGCCGAAGGTCACGTTCCGCTGGAACGACTTCGACATCCAGAGCGCGATCAAGGCCCAGAACATCGTGGGCCATGCCGTCGAAGCCACGGGCCTGGGCCAGCTGCGCATCGAGCGCCGCGACGGCATCCCGCTCGTCACGCAGATGACGGCGCACCACCCGGCCGGTACGGCCCGGATGTCGGACGATCCGGCCAAAGGCGTCACGAACCCGGACTGCCAGGTGCATGGTGTCTCGAACCTGTACGTGGGCAGTAGCGCCGTGTTCCCGACCGGTGGGTGCGCGCCCCCGACGCTGACCATCGTCGCGATGTGCCTGCGCATCGCCGACAAGGTGAAGGAGCGACTGGCGAACGACAGCTGAACGCTCATCGCGCACGGGATCCGACAGCGCCCTCCGCCCGACAAGGGTTTGCCGCTGTCGGGTCGCGCCCCAAGTCGGGAAGGCGGCGCTGACCTTGCGTCGAAACCCCATGTTTGCCCCGGCACATGGGGTTTTTCCATGGTTGAGCACAATCCGTTAAAGTCGAAGCTTTCCAGCCTCTGCCATGGCCCCGTCATGAAGATTTCCCAGCGAGCCCAAAGCATCCCGCCCTTCTACGCGATGGAATTCGGCAAACATGCCGCCGCGCTGGAAAGACAGGGACATCACGTCGTCAAGCTGAGTCTGGGCGAGCCCGATTTCGGCGCACCGCCCGCCGTGATCGAGGCGATGCGCGAACAGATGGATGGCCGGCCGCTGGCCTATACCGAAGCGCTGGGCCTGCCCGCGCTGCGCGAAGCCATTGCCGGCTTCTACCGCGACCGGCACGGCGTCGAGGTGGCTCCAGCCCGGATCGTGATCACGGCCGGCGCCTCGGCAGCCCTGTTGCTGGCCGCAGCCGCGCTGGTGGACCCGGGTGACGAGGTGATCGTCGGCGACCCATCCTACCCCTGCAACCGCCAGTTTCTCGCCGCCTTCGGCGCCCAGGTAAAACTGGTGCCGACAACGGCCGCCACCCGGTTCCAGCTGGATCTGAACAGCGTCCGCCACCACTGGGGCCCCAGGACCCGTGGCCTGATGATCGCCACGCCCTCGAATCCAACCGGCACCTCGGTCGGCCCGGACGAGCTGGCCCAGATCTGCGCCTGGGCACAGCAACACCGGGCCTGGCGCATCATCGACGAGATCTACCTGAATCTCAGCGATCCGGACGGGCAGGGACGCTCGCCGCTATCGGCCCTGTCCTTCGACCCGGATGCCGTGGTGATCAACAGTTTCTCGAAATACTTCGGCATGACGGGCTGGCGGCTGGGCTGGTGCGTGGTGTCCGAAGCACTGGTGCCGGCCATGGAACGTCTGGCCCAGAACTACTACATCTGCCCATCCACACCGGCACAGCATGCGGCGCTGGCCTGCTTCACCCCCGAGTCACTGGCCGTCTGCGAGGCGCGCCGCCAGATCTTCGCCGAACGCCGGCAGCAGGTGCTGACGGCGCTGGCCGACATCGGCCTGCCCGTACCGGCCATGCCGGACGGCGCCTTCTACGTCTACTTCGATGTCGGCCCCACCGGGCTCGATGCCTGGCAGTTCTGCCAGCGCGCCCTCGATGAGGCGCACGTCGCGCTGACCCCGGGCAAGGACTTCGGGCTGTGCAGCGCGCATCAGCATGTTCGGCTGTCCTATGCGACGGCGACGGAGGAGCTGATGGAAGGGATGGCCAGGCTGCAACGCTTCGTGAAGGGCTTGAGTTGATCCGCCATCGCGCGGCAGTCCAAGGCGCCTGGGCGGCAGGAAAGTCGCGGGCTGCAAACCGGCCGCGCCGGCCCATTTTGCACCCGCTTCTTGCCCCATGGCTCGGGCTATGGGGCGGCGAATCGGGCACAAACTGTGCCCGGCGGAGCCGATTTTCGCCTTCGCGATTCCTACCGGCGCTCTTCGGCCACCAGCCCCTGATCCTCGGCCATCCGCCGTGCCTTCTCGGCTGCCTCATCGGCAGCCCGCTGTTCGGCTGACTTCACCTCGACCGGTTTCGCCTGGGCAGCCTTCTCCTCGTGATCGGCCAGATCGAGCAGCAGATCCCGGGTCTTCAGTGGCTCCTTCACCTGCAGGGCCACCACATAGGGATTCTTCAGGAAATGGATGGCGATGTTGGCCCCATCGACCGCATCGACGAAGTACTGATCGCCTTTCGACGAAAACCAGCCGGATGACAGGCCAGGCACACCGATCGCGTTGGTGCGGGTGCCAAACTTCACCCCCCCTGCCCCCGGTGCATATTCGTAGATGGCCCGGATGTCCGACAGCCGGGTGCGTGACGTGTAGAAGGAGCTTCGGATCACCAGCTCGTTGCCCTCGATCCCGATCGAGCGCCGCTGCATGGCAAGGATCGGGGCCATCACCAGCGCCCAGACGATCAGCAGGCCGATCGTGGCGGCGGGCTTCATCAGCGATGCGATCATGCCACCGGGCGACGAGAAGAAGATGACGAGCGTCAGCACCACGCCGATGCCGCCATAGAGCAGATATGGCTCGAATCCCAGACTCATCAGCTCCATGCTTCCCGACCCACTTGTTCACCACGGCCAAACCGCTATGCTCGCCCCGATCACGCCCGCGTGCAAGACGCCTGCTCGCTGGATGACACAGACGGCACACACGGCATCGTCACCGGGATGCATCCGGTGCCCCATGGCCCCCGGCGCATCACGCTGCTGCACTGCGGTAAGATGAGCGTTTTCCGATTCTCCGCCGTGAGGCGTCCGGCATGCCCCCATGGCAACGGGCGCCCACACCGTGCCCTGTCGTCCATCATGTCGTCCCCAGACCGCTCGCTGCCCGAGGCGCCCGACGCCGGCTCCCTGCCTCCCGACTCCCCACCCGAACCCGTCACCCGCATCCCGCTCAGGATCGAGGATGTACTGACCGTGCTGATCATGGTATCGCTGGCCCTGATCACTTTCGGCAACGTGGTGGTGCGCTACTTCACCAGTGCCTCTTTCGCCTGGACGGAAGAGATCTCGGTCTTCCTGATGGTCGTGCTGACGATGGTGGCAGGATCGGCCGCCTTCGCCCGACATCGCCATGTCCGCATCGAGCTGCTGGCCGACCGGGGCAGCCCGGGCTGGCAACGCTTCGCCGCCCGTTTCGGCACCGCGATGGTCATCCTGCTGTTCGGCATGATGACGGTACTCGGCTCGCTGATGGTCTGGGACGAATTCGAGTTCGGCGAGACCTCGCCCGGCATCGGCGTGCCCCAGTGGTGGTACACGATCTGGCTGCCGGTCTTCTCGGCCCTGATCACGCTGCGCGCCATGGGGCTCTACATCCGGCAGTCACGACAGCCAGCATCACCGGCCGGCCAGGCAGAGGTCAACACCGAACCGTCATCGGACAGTGGCACGTCCACGCCCGACCGACAAACTGGCACGAGCAACCTCACCGGCCCAATGGACAGGCGTCCTTCGGCCGTCTCCACTGGCAGTTTCCCGGAGCGCCGGCCATCATGATCGCGCTGCTGCTCTTCGTCGCCTTCTTCGCCCTGATGCTGGTGGGCGTGCCGATCGGTGCCGCCCTGGGCCTCGCCGGCGCAGCCGCCATCGCCATCGCCGACCCGGAGGCGCCGTTCTTCGGTTTGCTGGCGGTTCCCCAGAACTTCTACGCCGGCCTCAGCAAGTATCCATTGCTGGCCATTCCGATGTTCGTGCTGCTGGGCTCCATCTTCGACCGCTCGGGGGTGGCGGCACGGCTGGTGAATTTCGCCACCGCCATCGTCGGGCGCGGCCCCGGCATGCTGCCGCTGATCGCCGTGATGGTCGCCATGTTCCTGGGCGGCATCTCCGGTTCGGGGCCGGCCAATGCGGCTGCCGTGGGAGGCGTGATGATCGCGGCCATGGCGCGGGCCGGTTATCCGGCAGCCTTCTCGGCCAGCGTGGTCGGTTCTGCCGCTGCCACCGACATCCTGATCCCACCCTCGGTGGCCTTCATCGTCTACTCGGTGATGGCACCCGGTGCTTCGGTGCCTGCGCTGTTTTCGGCCGGTATCGTGCCCGGCATCCTGGCTGGCCTCGCTCTGATCCTGCCCGCCGTCTGGCTGGCCCGTCGGCATGGCATGGGCCAGCAGGAATCCTCGCTGCCGCGTCCGCCTTTCTGGAAAAGCCTGCGTGAAGCCAGCTGGGGGCTGGCAGCCCCGATCGTGATTCTGGGCGGCATGCGCGCCGGCTGGTTCACGCCCACCGAGGCCGCCGTGGTGGCCGTCGTCTACGGCCTCTTCGTCGGCATGGTCGTCCACCGCACCATCCACGTGCGAGACCTGTTCGGCATCTTCCGGGAAGCTGGCGAGCTGTCGGCCGTGATCCTGGTCGTGGTGGCGCTGGCCGGCGTCTTTTCCTATTCGCTCTCGACGCTCGGCATCATCGACCCGCTGACCCAGGCCATCGTCGACTCGGGCGTGGGTGAGCATGGCGTGCTGATCCTGCTGATGCTGATGCTCGTCGTGGTCGGCATGTTCCTCGATGGCGTCTCGATCATCCTGATCTTCGTGCCGCTGTTCTGGCCCATCATCGAACACTATCACTGGAATCCGGTCTGGTTCGGCATCCTGCTGACGCTGAACGTGGCACTGGGCCAGTTCACGCCACCGCTGGCCGTGAACCTGATGGTGTCGTGTCGCATCGCCGGTGTCGACATGTCGAAGACGCTGCGCTGGGTCTGGCCGATGCTGCTGGCCATGTTCACCGTGATGCTGGCCATCATCTTCTGGCCCGACCTGGCCCTGTGGCTGCCTCGCCGGCTGGGTTACTAGAGCGTGTTATGCACTTATTCGCCCCCGCGAAAGCCCCCTTGGAGCTTGGGCGGCAGGAAAGTCGCGGGCTGCAAATCGACCGCGCCGGCCCATTTTGCACCCGCTTCTTGCCCCATAGCACCCGCTATGGGGCGGCGAATCGGGCACAAACTGTGCTCGGCGGGGCCGATTTTCGCCTTCGCGATTCCTGCCGCCCAAGCTCCTTGCCATTCGGCTGGCCGGCCAGGCCGCCAACGGCGCCCGGTGATCGGTGTTTTCCCTGATGCCTGGACGCCTCCGTTTGCACCTATCTTTCCGTTCTTTCCCTCTTCAGGAGTGATGATGAGTCTTCGCCGCCGTACCCTGACCGCCCTCGCCGCCGCTGCCGCGCTGGCCTGTACCGCCCTTCCCCAGGGCGCCCTCGCGCAGGGCAAGTACAAATCCGAATACAAGATGTCGCTGGTCCTGGGCACCGCCTTCCCCTGGGGCAAGGGTGGCGAGATCTGGGCGAACATGGTTCGTGAGCGAACCAATGGCCGGATCAACATCAAGCTCTACCCAGGCGTCTCGCTGTTGCAGGGCGACCAGACCCGCGAATTCAGTGCGCTGCGTCAGGGCGTGATCGACATGGCCGTGGGCTCCACCATCAACTGGTCGCCGCAGATCAAACAGCTGAACCTGTTCTCGCTGCCCTTCCTGCTGCCCGACCATGCCGCCATCGACACGCTGACGCAGGGCAAGGTCGGCGAGCAGCTGTTCGCCACGCTGGACAAGGCCGGTGTCGTACCACTGGCCTGGGGTGAAAACGGCTTCCGTGAAGTCTCGAACTCGAAGCAGCCGATCAAGTCGCCAGCCGACCTGAAGGGCATGAAGATCCGGGTGGTCGGTTCGCCGCTGTACCTGGAAACCTTTTCAGCGCTTGGTGCGAACCCCACGCAGATGAGCTGGGCCGACGCCCAGCCGGCAATGGCCAGCGGTGCCGTCGATGGGCAGGAGAACCCGCTGTCGGTCTACCTGGCGGCCAGGCTGAACACGCTGGGCCAGAAGCATCTGACACTGTGGGGCTATGTGGCCGACCCGCTGATCTTCGTCGTGAACAAGCGGATCTGGGCCTCCTGGACACCGGAGGATCAGGCCATCGTCCGGCAGGCCGCCGTCGATGCCGCGAAGGAGCAGATCGCCATCGCCCGCAAGGGTCTGACCGAAGCCGACCAGCCGCTGGTCAAGGAACTGACGGGGATGGGCGTGACCGTCACCCAGCTGTCGGCCGAGGAACGGGAAGCCTTCGTCAAGGCGACCCGCCCCGTCTTCGAGAAATGGAAGCAACAGATCGGCGCCGAACTCGTGGACGAGGCTGAGGCTGCCATCGCGAAGCGTTCCCATTGAACCATCATGCGCCATGCCGGGTCGTTCTCGAACCAGTGACCACGACCCGGCCCCTGAGTCAAAAGACCCCACTATTGAAACAAATAGTTACGAATAATACAAATTATTTATTTTCTGCAAAACTCAGCATCCCTTGCCGTTGAAAAACGCCAGAAAATTAGAGCGTTCATTTCGTAACCTCCTATCAGGGTACAGTGTCCGCTTAAAAATTCCCCCAAGAAAAAGACGGAGAACTCCCTATGCTTCCCGAAGATTCGGGATGATTCGGCTCTCACACTCGCTCTTTCCATACCTCCTGTAAATCCCTCTTCTCCTTTCTTCCGTTCCTCCTTTCGAACGGCTGGTTTCCATGGCCCTTCTCCCATTCGCTGGCAGGACACCGATGCAATGAAACATGCTTTTTCAAGAGTCCCTGTCCGCCCCCTACAAGCACCTTGCTGTCCAGATGCCTGATCAGGTCATTCTCCATCTCCCAGGTCCATAGAACACGCTAACGCCATCAGGCGACTGTATCCATCATGTGCGGTATTGCAGGCTATTTCGATCCAGAAAAACTCAGCGTCTCTCGGGAAACGCTGGAAAAGATGGCAAACGCCATCAGACACCGAGGCCCCGACTCCTCCGGATTTTCTATCTCAACCACCCAACACCTGGGCCTGGCTCATCGCCGGCTATCCATTCTGGATCTTTCCTCCGCCGGCAACCAGCCCATGCCATCGGCCTCGAACCGCTATGTCATGGTGTTCAATGGAGAAATTTACAATCACCATAAACTGCGTGCCGAACTGGAAGCATGTGGCAAGGCTCCTGCCTGGCAGGGCCACTCAGACACCGAAACAGTGCTCGCGGCCATTGAAGCCTGGGGGTTGAACGACACCATCCAGAAGACGACCGGCATGTTTGCGCTGGCACTCTGGGATCAGGAAACAGGATCCCTCACGCTGGCACGCGATCGCTTCGGGGAAAAACCGCTGTATTATGGCTGGCAAGGCCAGGGCAATCGATCAGCCTTTCTGTTCGGATCGGAACTCAAGGCGCTGAAGGCTCACCCTTATTTTCAGGGCGAACTCGATCGCAGCGCGATCTCGCTGCTGCTGCGTCACAACTGCATCCCTGCGCCCTACTCTGTCTACAAGGGCATCGCCAAGCTGATACCGGGTCACCTGCTCACCTTCACCGAGCAGGACTTTGCGGCACAACGCATACCCGCCTCAACACCCTACTGGTCATTCGTGGATGTAGCCCTGCAGGGTGCCCGCCATCCGTGGCAAGGCTCGGACGAAGAAGCCATCGACCGACTTGATCATGTCCTTCGGGAAGCCATCGGCCAACAGATGATTGCCGACGTGCCATTGGGAGCATTCCTGTCTGGCGGCATCGACTCCTCGACAATCGTGGCGCTCATGCAGGCCCAGTCCTCCAGACCCGTCAGAACCTTCTCGATCGGTTTTCACGAAGAAGGCTACAACGAGGCGGTCTATGCCAAAGCCGTCGCAAAACATCTGGGCACCGACCACACCGAACTTTACATCAAGCCGGAAGAGGCCATGGCGGTCATCCCGATGCTGCCCGACATGTACGATGAGCCGTTTGCCGACTCCTCGCAGATTCCGACTTACCTGGTCTCCAGGCTGGCCCGGCAGTCCGTATCCGTATCATTGTCCGGAGATGCCGGCGATGAACTGTTCTGCGGCTACAACCGCTATCAGATGACCAGCCAGATGTGGCACAAGCTGCATGCCGTGCCAGGTCTGCTTCGCAAGGTTTCCGCGGGCATGCTGTCATCATTGTCACCGTCCCAGTGGAACCAGCTGGCCAGGATTCTGCCTGGAGCCTCGCACTATGCCCGCCTCGGAGAAAAGGTTCACAAGGGAGCCACGGTTCTGGGCGCCAGCTCTCTGCACGAACTGTATCTCGGCTTCGTCAGTCACTGGCCTGATCCAGCCTCCATCGTGATCGGAGGCAAGGAACCTCCAACGCTGGTCACCGGCAACCGGCCCGACCTCGATGCCCTCAACGGAGTTCAACAGATGATGGTTCTGGATACCATCACTTATCTACCGGATGACATCCTGGTAAAGGTTGATCGGGCCAGCATGGCCGTATCGCTTGAATGCCGCGCCCCCTATCTGGATCATCATGTGGCCGAGCTGGCCTGGCAATTCCCCCAGTCGCTGAAGCTGCGCGATGGCAAGAGCAAATGGGTGCTGCGGCAGGTTCTGAACCGCCCCCCATGTCAGACTAGTTGTCGCCCCGATAGGATCCACAATCAGGGGGT
>JAUMZD010000018.1 GCA_030528325.1 Lautropia sp.
GGTGCAAAATGGGCCGGCGCGGTCGATTTGCAGCCCGCGACTTTCCTGCCGCCCAGGCTCCTAGGGGTCTTCGGCCGGCCCGACTGGATGACAGTCTGGCCGGCCATCGCCGTTTCTGGCACCGGGTTCACCGCAGACCTCCTGCGAGCCCGATGCGGATGTCGGCAGGATGGAGCAGGGATGCAGGACGGTGAGCGCAGGCGGTGGGTATGCGGGCTGTCGTATGACGGCCGGGATTACTGTGGCTGGCAGAAGCAGCCTGCCGTGCCGGGCCTCAAGGCCTCGGTTCAGACCACGGTCGAGGCGGCGCTGTCCGCCGTGGCGGGCGAGTCCGTCGACATACGCTGCGCCGGGCGTACCGATGCCGGCGTCCATGCGCTCGAGCAGGTGATCGAGTTTTCGGTGACGGTGGACCGGCCGGACACGGCCTGGGTACGTGGGGCCAACGCGCACCTGCCGGACGACGTGGCCGTGCGGTGGGCGGTGCCGCTGCCGGCTGACGCCGATTTCGATGCCCGTTTCAGTGCCAGGGCACGCACCTACTGGTACGTGCTGATCGACAGCCCGGTGGCACCGCCCCTGTGGCAGGGGCGGGCGGGCTGGACGCATCGCCGGCTGGATGTGGAGGCGATGAGGGCTGCCGTCGGCCCCCTGCTCGGCACGCATGATTTCAGCAGTTTCCGGGCCGCAGAATGCCAGGCGGCCTCGCCGGTACGGAAGCTGGAACACTGGCAGATCGAGCGTCATGGTGCCTTCATCCTGATGTCGCTGACGGCCAATGCCTTTCTGCATCACATGGTGCGCAATCTGGTCGGCTCGCTCGTCTATGTGGGCGATGGCCGGCGTCCGCCCGGGTGGCTGGGCGAGGTGCTGGCAGCGCGAAGCCGGAAGGTCGCCGCGCCCACCTTCGCGGCCGGTGGGCTGTATCTCCGTTCGGTCCGCTACGAGCCTCGATGGGGTCTGCCCGTTCAGGAAAAGGAGTTGTCCCTGTGCGAACTCGTGTGAAGTTCTGCGGCCTGGTGAGGCCCGAGGACGTGGATTCAGCCGTCGCGATCGGCGCCGATGCGATCGGTTTCGTCTTCTACCCGAAAAGCGCCCGTCATCTGGCACCGGCCGAGGCGGCGGTGCTGCGACGGCGGCTGCCATCGTGGGTCAGGGCCGTGGGGCTGTTCGTCAATCCGGCCGCTGCCGAGCTCGAGGCCTGCATCCGCGAGGTTGGCCTCGATGTGGTGCAGGCGCATGGCGATGAGCGGGTCGAAGCGCTGGGTGCGCTGCCGGTGCCCTGCTGGAAGGCACTGCGTATCGGTGGCCAGTGGACGCCCGAACAGGACGAGGTGGCGCGTGCGCGGTGCCTGGCAGCCGGGCGGGTGCCGGCCGATGCGGCGCTGGTCGCCCAGGTGCTTGCCGCCTTCGACCCGGTGGTGGAATGCTGTCTGGTCGACAGTGCCAGTCAGGGCTTCGGCGGCAGTGGCCATGCCTTCGACTGGTCGGTGCTGCCGCGCCCATCCCGGACGCCCCTGGTGCTGGCCGGCGGTCTGACGGCCGGTACCGTGGGCGCTGCCATCGAGGCGCTCGACCCCTTTGCGGTGGACGTGTCGAGCGGCATTCAGGCTGACGGCGATCCGCGACGGAAAGACGTGAGTAAAATGGAACGTTTCATGGCAGCGGTATTGCGGGCGGATGTGAGTCGTGCCCGGGCGCAGGCTGCCGATATCGAACGGGGCCGTTGATGACGACAACCTATGATCTACCTGATGCGTCGGGGCATTTTGGCCCTTATGGCGGTCTTTTCGTGGCCGAGACGCTGATCAGCGCACTGGCCGAGCTGCGTGAAGCCTATGAGCATTACCGCAACGATCCGGATTTCCAGGCCGAGTTCCGTGAGGAGCTGGCCCATTTCGTCGGCCGCCCCAGCCCGATCTATCACGCGCGTCGCTGGTCGGAAAGGCTGGGTGGTGCACAGATCTACCTGAAGCGCGAGGATCTGAACCACACCGGCGCCCACAAGGTCAACAACACGGTCGGACAGGCGCTGCTGGCCAGGCGCATGGGCAAGCGCCGGATTTTCGCCGAAACCGGCGCGGGCCAGCATGGGGTGGCCACCGCCACCGTGGCAGCCCGCTACGGCATGGATTGCACCGTCTACATGGGCGCCGAGGACGTGGCTCGCCAGAAGCAGAACGTCTACCGGATGAATCTGCTCGGCGCGAAGGTCGTGCCGGTCACGTCCGGTTCGGCCACGCTGAAGGATGCGATGAACGAGGCGCTTCGAGCCTGGGTCACGCATGTGGATGACACCTTCTACATCATCGGCACGGTCGCAGGCCCGCACCCTTATCCGATGATGGTGCGCGATTTCCAGTCCGTGATCGGTGAGGAATGCCGTCAGCAGATGCCCGAGCGGGCCGGTCGCCAGCCGGACGTGATCGTGGCCTGTGTGGGTGGCGGTTCGAATGCAGCCGGCATCTTCCATCCCTACCTGAACGAGCCCGGTGTGAAGCTGGTCGGCGTCGAGGCGGCCGGTGACGGCATCGACACGCCCCGTCATGCTGCCTCGCTGCAGAAGGGGCGCCCGGGTGTACTACATGGCAACCGGACCTACGTGCTCCAGGATGCCAACGGCCAGGTCATCGACACGCATTCGGTCTCGGCCGGCCTCGACTACCCGGGCGTGGGCCCGGAGCATGCCTGGTGGCATGACAGCGGCCGTGTCCAGTACGTGCCGATCGACGATCGGCAGGCCCTGAAGGCCTTCCATGACTGCTGCCGCATCGAGGGCATCATCCCGGCACTGGAGTCCAGCCATGCACTGGCCGAGGCGGCCCGGCTTGCGCCGACGATGAGCCGGGATCAGATCATTCTGGTCAACCTGTCCGGCCGTGGCGACAAGGACATGCACACCGTGGCACAACACAGCGGAGAAGGAGAGAGCTGGGCATGAGCACGACCGACAGGACGCTGTCCCCGCGCATTGCCGCGGTCTTTCAGGCGGCCCGTGCCGAGGGCAGGGCGGCACTGATCCCCTACGTCACGGCAGGCTTTCCCGAGCCGGCCGTCGCGCTGGACGTGATGCGTGCCCTGGTTCGGGGTGGGGCCGACATCATCGAGCTGGGCGTGCCGTTTTCCGATCCGTCGGCCGATGGTCCGACCATCCAGCGTGCCAATGACCGGGCGCTGGCCGCCGGTGTCAATCTGGCCGGCGTGCTTGAGTTGGTTCGGCTGTTCCGGGTCGAGAACCAGACGACGCCGATCGTGCTGATGGGTTATTGCAATCCGGTCGAGGCGATGGGCGTCGGGCGCTTTGCCGAGGTGGCGGCTTCGGCCGGCATCGACGGCGTGCTGGCCGTGGACTGCCCGCCTGAAGAGGCGGCGCCCTATGCCGAAGCGCTGAACGGGCAGGGCATCGATCTGATCTACCTGCTGGCACCGACCTCGACGCCGGCACGCTACCAACAGATGGCAGCCATCGGCAGCGGTTACATTTACTATGTGTCGCTGAAAGGGGTCACGGGTGCCGGCCATCTGGACATCGAGGCGGTGGCCAGCGTGCTGCCGACCATCCAGCAGGCCGTGGGTCTGCCGGTGGGCGTGGGCTTTGGCATCAAGGATGCAGGGACGGCTGCCCGGGTGGCGGCCTTCGCCGATGCCGTGATCATCGGCAGTGCACTGATCGAGGTGCTCGAGGCGGGCGATGTGACGGAGGCACCGGCGCGTGCCGAGGCCTGGCTGCGCCAGGTTCGCGATGCGATGGATGCCGTGTCCCGCTGACCGTCGACCCCTCACCTGAACAGGAGTTCGTATTCATGAGCTGGCTTAACAAAATCCTGCCACCGGGGCTCAAGCGCTCCAGCAGCGCCTCGCGTGCGAAGCAGGTCCCTGAGGGGCTGTGGGTCAAGTGCCCGGCCTGCGACTCGGTGCTGTACTCCACCGAGCTCGAGAAGAACCTGAATGTCTGTCCGAAGTGTGATCATCACATGCGGCTGCGGGCCCGGCTTCGCGTCGAGCGGATGCTGGACGAGGGCAGCCTGAAGGAAATCGCCGACAATATCCGGCCGGTGGATGCGCTGAAGTTCAAGGACTCGCGCAAGTACACGGAACGGCTGTCGCAGGCCAGCGATGCCTCGGGTGAGACCGATGCGCTGGTCGTGATGGAAGGCACGATCGAGGGCATGCCGGTGGTGGTGGCGTGCTTCGAGTTCGAGTTCATGGGTGGCTCGATGGGGTCGGTGGTCGGTGAGCGTTTCGCCCGGGGCGTCGAGCGGGCGATCGAGAAGCGTTGTGCATTCGTTTCGATCGCTGCATCGGGTGGCGCCCGGATGCAGGAAGGCCTGCTCTCCTTGATGCAGATGGCCAAGACCACGGCTGCCCTGGCACGGCTGGCGGCCGAGCGTCTGCCGTATTTCTCGGTGCTGACCGATCCCACGATGGGCGGGGTCTCGGCCAGTTTCGCGTTCCTGGGGGATGCGGTCATTGCCGAACCCAATGCGCTGGTGGGCTTCGCCGGCCCGCGTGTCATCGAGCAGACCGTGCGCGAGAAGCTGCCCGAGGGATTCCAGCGGGCCGAGTTCCTGCTGGAGAAAGGTGCCATCGACATGATCGTTCACCGACGCGACATGCGAGAGACGCTGGCCAGTCTGATGGCGCTGTTGCAGAAGCTGCCGCCGCCGGTGATCCGGAAGGAAGAGCCGGAAGCCGAACAGCCGGCTGAAAGCAACGCCTGATCGACGGAGAGATCTGCCCCGAATGAGTGCCTTCACCTTGCCGACCACGCTCGATGCGTGGCTGAACCTGCTGGAAAGCCGCCACAGCCGTCCGATCGACCTGGGACTCGAGCGAATCGGTCAGGTCTACCGCAAGCTCGGCATCCAGTTGCCGGGTGTGCATTTCGTCGTGGCAGGCACCAACGGCAAGGGCTCGACCTGCGCCATGCTGGAGTCGATCCTGCTGGCAGCAGGGTATCGGGTCGGTTGCCACACCTCGCCGCATCTGATCCATTTCAACGAACGGGTGCGGATCAACGGGCAGACGCTGACCGACGAGGCGCTGCTGCCGCTGTTCGAGCGGGTCGAGCTGGCCCGGGGCGATGTTTCGCTGACCTATTTCGAGTTCACGACGCTGGTCACGCTGCTGGCCTTTGCCGAGGCGCCGCTGGATGCGGTCATCCTCGAAGTGGGGCTCGGCGGGCGCCTCGATGCCATCAACCTGATCGATGCCCATTGTTCGATCGTCACCTCGGTGGACGTGGATCACGCCGAGTGGCTTGGCAACAATCGCGAGGCGATCGGACTGGAGAAGGCTCACGTCTTCCGGCCTGGCCGCCCGGCTATCTGCAGTGACCCGCAGCCGCCGGCCAGCCTGGTCGAGTACGCCGAGAAGATCGGGGCCGACCTGTGGCTGTCCGGTCGGGATTACAACTATTCGGGTGACCGGCAGCAATGGGCCTGGAGTGGCCGTGGACAGCGCCGTGGAGGGCTGGCCTATCCGGCGCTTCGGGGGGCCAACCAGCTGCTGAATGCGTCAGGCGTGCTGGCGGCCCTGCAGGCTATGCGCACCGAGCTGCCGGTCAGCGCCCAGGACATCCGGAAGGGGCTGGCGCTGGTCGACATTCCCGGCCGTTTTCAGGTGCTGCCCGGCAGGCCGACCATCATCCTGGATGTTGCGCACAACCCGCACGCAGCCGGCCATCTGGCGCACAACCTCGACCATATGGGTTTCTTTCCGGCAACCTATGCCGTATTCGGTATGCTGGCCGACAAGGATATTCAGTCGGTGATCGATCATATGGCCAGCCGTGTCAACCATTGGATCTGCTGTGACCTGCCGGGCCCGAGGGGCGCCACGGCAGAGGATCTGGCCGAGCACCTGCGCTCGGCCGGCATCGAGGACAGGCTCGACCGCAAGCGGGGTATCGAGCAGAGCGTCGTCTGCAGCGCGTCGCCCGCCGAGGGGCTGCGTCTGGCCCGGTCGAGGGCTGGCGCCGATGATAGAATCGTCGTCTTTGGCTCATTTCTGACCGTGGCGCTTGCCATGCCGGCGGCCCGCGAAGAACTGCCCACCACGCAGCGCTCACACTGATGTCACGCCATAAATCCCGGATCACGAGCGACGGCGCCGCTGACGCCTCGCTCATCGAGAAGAAGAAGGCTCGGCACCGTCTGGTGGGCGCAGCGGCTCTCTGCCTCGTGGCGGCCATCGTCGTGCCGCTGATGCTGGAGTCCGAGCCGCGCAATGCCGCGCGCAATCTGCCGCTGACCATCGCTGCCGACCCGGCGTCGGTCAAGGGGCAGCCGGCCTGGACGGACACCTCCCCATCCGCCGAGGCGCCAGCCGAGCCCGGCAGCCAGACACTGGATCGTCTGGTCATGCTTGAAGAGCGGGTGCCGGCAGCGCCCCCGCCAGCTCCCCAGACATCGACGCCCACGCGTGAATCCGTGTTTTCATCCGGTGCGCAGCGGGGGAACGACGCCGCCGCGGTGTCACAGCAGCCGGGCCAGCGGCCTGCCAGCCCCACGTCCGCGTCGCCGGCCGCCGGCCGCACGCCCGAGCCGATCCGCCCACCCGTGCCCGGCAGGCAACCGGCGCCGGCGCCGGCCGAGCGGCCCGATGTGCTCGCACGTCTGATCGATCAGGTCGATTCCCCGAAGCCGGGTGCTGCCCGGCCCGAGCGGCAGGCTCGCCGTTTCCTGGTGCAGGTGGGGGCCTACAGCAACGTGAAGAGTGCCCGTCTGGCCTCCGATCGCGTCAGCAAGGCCGGCATGACGGCCTACCATGAGACGGTCAAGACCGCCAACGGTGACTGGATACGGGTACGCATCGGCCCCTTCGAGTCCCGTGAAGAGGCCGAGCAGGCACAGAAAACCCTCAAGCGCGCAGGTGTCACGGCCGCCCTGATCGCCCTCTGACCTGTCAGACCCGTCTTTCACCCTGATCACGCCGATCCTCCTCCCATGCTCTCGACCTACACAGCCAGCGCAACGATCTGGGATTGGTTCATTTTCCTCTGCCTGCTCATTTCCACGGGTTTCGGATTCTGGCGTGGCTTCATCCGGACCGGCTTCGGGCTTGGCGCCTGGATTCTGGCTTTCCTGCTCTGCGCTCCGGTGGCGGCTTTCATCGCGCCGCTGGTGAGCGGTGTGTTCTCGGCGCCGCTCTTCGTCTTCCAGATCATCGCCTTCCTGATCGTCTACCTGCTGGTACAGATCGGCGGGCAGCTCACGGCACGAGGCTTCAGGGCCATCGGTCTGGGCGGACTGGACCGTTTCTTCGGCATGCTGCTGGGCGCTGCACGGGCCATCGTGATCATCACGGTGGCGGCCATGCTGGCCCATCGTTTCGGCTTTCATACCGAGCCGGCCTGGCAGATGGCGCACAGCCGCGTGATGCTCGATGCGCTGGCCAGCAACGGCTTTGCGCTGCTGAACCAGTACCAGCCACGTTGAATCTGATATTGATCACTTGAGGGTTGAACCATGTGTGGAATCTTGGGCGTGGTGGGTAACGCCGCTGTCAACCAGTTGCTGTACGACGGCCTGTTGCTGCTGCAGCACCGGGGACAGGACGCAGCCGGCATCACCACCTGCAACGGGCAGGGCTTTGCCATGCACAAGGGCAACGGGCTGGTGCGTGACGTGTTCCGCACGCGCAACATGCGGGCCTTGCCCGGTTACTCCGGCATCGGTCATGTGCGCTATCCGACGGCCGGTTCCTCCAGCAGCCACGAGGAGGCCCAGCCTTTCTATGTCAACGCACCTTTCGGTATCACCTTTGCCCACAATGGCAATCTGACCAACGCCGAGGCGCTGAAGCAGGAGCTGTTCCGACGTGATCGCCGACACATCAACACCGATTCGGATTCCGAGGTGCTGCTGAACGTGCTGGCGCACGAGCTGGATGCCCGGGCCAAGGGCGTCTCGCTCGACCCTGACACGATCTTCGATGCCGTGGCCGGCCTGCATGCCCGGGCTTCGGGCGCCTATGCCTGCGTGGCTGAAATTTCCGGCTATGGCCTCCTGGCCTTCCGTGACCCGCTGGGCATCCGCCCCATCTGCTACGGTACGGCCGAGGGCGAGAACGGTCGAACCGAGTATCTGGTGGCCTCCGAGTCGGTGGCGCTGGAGGGCATGGGTTTCAAACTGGAACGGGATCTGGCGCCGGGTGAGGCGATCTTCATCGATCTGGAGGGGGGCTTTCACAGTCGCCAGTACGACAAGGCCGGACCGCTGACGCCCTGCATTTTCGAGTACGTGTATTTTGCGCGTCCCGATTCGGTGCTGGACGGCGCCTCGGTCTATGACGCCCGCCTGAAGCTGGGTGAGAACCTGGCCGACACGGTCAGCGCGCAGCTGAGCGCCGGGGACATCGATGTCGTGATTCCGATTCCGGAAACCTCGCGTCCCTCGGCCATGCAACTGGCCAGCCGCCTGAACCTGGATTACCGCGAAGGTTTCATCAAGAACCGCTATGTGGGCCGGACCTTCATCATGCCCGGTCAGGCGGTCCGCCAGAAGTCGGTTCGACAGAAGCTGAACGCGATGAGCATCGAGTTCAAGGGCAAGAACGTGCTGCTGGTCGATGATTCCATCGTGCGCGGCACGACGTCCCGCGAGATCGTGCAGATGGCACGCGAGGCCGGCGCGAACAAGGTGTTCTTTGCTTCGGCTGCGCCGCCGGTTCTGTATCCGAACGTCTATGGCATCGACATGCCGACCCATACCGAGCTGATCGCCTACCAGCGTGATGACGAGGCCATCCGCCAGGCCATCGGGGCCGATGCGCTGATGTACCAGTCGATCGAGGCCATGAAGAAATCGGTGCTCGATGCCGGTGTCAGGGCCCGCGACTTCGAGGCCTCCTGCTTCGATGGCATCTACCCCACGGGCGATGTGACGCCCGAGAGCCTTCAGCGGATGGAAGCGGCGCGCCGTGCGGCGGCGGCCCGTGCCTGACGGGGTACACCCGGGTCGAGAATCGTGGGTCTACCGTGACTTGCTGAAGGCGGACGGGCCACGTCGATGTGCCTGCCGGCCTGAACGCCAGCCGTCCCTCACCCTTCCCGGATCGTTCTTTCGTATCGTGCCGGACATGCCGTGGAAACCGGGCGCTGCCGGATGATCGCTGCCGTTGTCGGGCGACGACGGCCCTGTGGTGCTGATTCGACAGCGGCATGCCGGACAGCCGCCTGATCACGCCGTTGACCCCTTCATGGCCTTCGGGGCTCAAGCCCGTCTTTGTGACCCTTCAGAATGTCCAGCTCTGATTCGAAGGGAGCAAGACGGTGGCGATCATGCGGCAGAAAACCCACAGGGTTCTCGTGAGCGGGGTGTTGAGCGGTCTGGGATTCGTGGGGGTTCTGGGCGTCACGGCCTTCGTGGGGGCGGTTCACCAGCACTGGGGTGAAGCCGACACCATCGTCAGCGCTTCCCCGCAACCCTCGGCCGGGCGTCGGGGCTCGGCGCCCCGTCTGCCACCCGTCGAGGGCCTGCGGGTGGAGGCACTTCGCGATGTGCCGGCCGCGTTGATCGGGCCGGTGGCGGGGCTATCGCAGGCCCGCGACTTCACGCTGGTACTGGGCCGGGATGGCCGTCTCTGGGCGCGGGGCATCAATGACCGTGGACAACTGGGTATCGGCATGTCGATGCTGGAATCCGGCGGTTTCCTGCCCCTGCCGGGACAGGGCTATCGACTGGTCGCTGCGGGCGGTGCGCATGCGCTGGCCGTGGATCGTCAGGGCACCCTGTGGGCCTGGGGTGACAACCGGCAGGGGCAGCTCGGCAACGGTCAGGCCAGCGCCAGACCCGAGCGGCGTCCGGTGCAGGTCTACCAGCAGATCATGAGCATTGCCGCAGGTGAGCAGCACAGTCTCGCGGTGCGCCGGGATGGCACACTGCTTGCCTGGGGGGAAAACCGCTTCGGTGAACTGGGCAACGGTCAGCGCAAACCGTCGGCCGAACCGGTCGAGATCGGCAAGGGCTTCCGGCAGGTGGCCGCCGGTGCCGGCTATTCGATGGCCATCGATGACGAGGGACGCCTGTGGGCGTGGGGCCGCGGTGAGTCGGGGCGGCTTGGCACGGGTGAGGATCGCGACGAGCTGAAGCCGGTGCAGATCGGTGAAGGCTATGTGTCGGTGACGGCCTCCCGTGCCCAGTCCTTCGCCATCCGGCGTGACGGCAGCCTCTGGGCCTGGGGCAGCAACATGCTCGGGCAGCTGGGCGACGGGACGCGGGACGACCGCTTCAGTCCGGTCAGGATCGGTGAGGGTTTCGTGTCGGTATCGGCCGGTGGGGGTCATACCCTGGCCCTGAAACGTGATGGCAGCGTCTGGGCCTGGGGGAGCAACGGCTTCGGGCAGCTGGCCGATGGCGGATTCGATGATCGCCTGAAACCGGCACAGGTGGCCCGTGGCTATGATTTCGTGGGTGCTGCCGGTGGTGCGTCGGTACTGGCGCGCCGTGACGGTGTGTTCCGGATGGCGGGCGCCAGCATCGTGTCTCGTTAGGCTGAACGGATCCTGTTTCGGGGATGCAGCGTCCGCGTGGACCTGTCCAGCGTATCCCCGGGCACGAAGCGGGCTACCCGAAGGGCTTGAAGCGTTCAAATGGCTTCATAATAGGGCAGGGCGTGCCGGCATCCGTGATGCCGTGCCTGCGTCTGTTGGCCCGAATGTATTTCGATGTTGATGATGCCTGTGGCACGGGGGTTCTGTGACACCGGGATGGGTTCGGCCCTGATGGCACTCCTTTCCCTCGCCCGGTAGCCCGTCCGGGACTGAACAGGTGTTTTCAATGATCGAAGCTCATGAGGCGCTGCGGCGCCTTCAGAACGGTAACCGGCGTTTCGTGGCGGGCCTGGGTGGCCTGTCTGCCACCAATCATGCGCGTCGCAGCCAGCTGCTGGCTGGTCAGAAGCCCTTTGCGATCCTCCTGGGCTGTGCCGATTCGCGCGTGCCCGCCGAGCTGGTGTTCGATCAGGGGCTGGGCGAACTGTTCGTGATCCGGGTGGCCGGCAACATCGTGGCCCCGTCGCAGATCGGCAGCGTCGAATTTGCCGTCGAGCGTTATGAAACGAAGCTGGTGGTCGTGCTCGGGCATTCCAACTGTGGCGCGGTCGACGCCACGCTCGAAGAGCTGCAGCTGCCCATCAAGGGACGTTCTCCCAACCTGCGGGCCGTCGTCGATCGCATCCGTCCGTCGGTCGAGCCGATCCTCGAGAGCTACATGGGCGACAACCGTGAGCAGCTGATGCGGCTGGCGGTGCGGGCCAACATCCGGAATGCGGCCAATCACCTGCGGCATGGCTCGCGGGTGCTCGAACACTGGATCGCGAACGAGGGCGTGATGGTGGTGGGGGCCGAGTATTCGCTCGAGACCGGCATCGTCGATTTCTTCGATGGCGCCCCCGACCCGGAGACTTAGGGCGCTTGAGGCCGTGGCGGCGGTTCGATTCGATCGGGCGGCGCACCGTGGATCAGGCGCCGCCGCCAGCGGTCAGCCGTGCCGCTCAGCGCCGGTCGGCCAGCGGGTGCACCTCGTGATGGTCGCGGAAGTGGCTTTCGATGAACGAGGATTCCACCGCATCCAGGGTCGCCGGATTCCATTGGGGCTTCTTGTCCTTGTCGATCAGCAGGGCACGCACGCCTTCGGCGAAGTCGTGGGCTGCGCAGCAGCTGATCGCCACGTTGTACTCGATGCGGAAGATGTCGGCGAGCGAGCGATGCCGGCAGCGTTGCAGCAGCTCCCACGACAGTGCGGCCGACGTCGGACTGCCACGCCGGAAGGTCTCGACAGCCGTGGCAAGCCACCGGTCGTCACCGGTGGGTAGGGCCTGCAGATGCTCCGCCGTGTCCTTCAGGCTGCCCAGCCCCACCGTCTTGCGGATCAGGTCGAAGTGCTTGCGAAGGTTCGAAGGCGCCAGCTCGGCGCCGGTTTCGTGCCGGTCGAGCAGATGGGTCATCTGTACCTTGTTCGAGGCCGCGTCATCGTGCCAGCGGCTGCCGAGGATCTCTGCCATCACCTGATCACGGGCCGCGTTGTCGATGCAGAAGTCGGCCATGCCCGAAAAGAGCGCGTCGGCGGCGTTCATCGGCGCGGCCGTCAGCGCCATGAACAGGCCGGCGCGTCCGGGTAGCCGGTTCAGGAACCAGCTACCGCCCACATCGGGGAACAGGCCGATGCTGATCTCTGGCATGGCGATACGGGTCTCGGGGGTGGCCACGCGGTGCGAAGCCCCTGCCAGCAGGCCGAGGCCACCGCCCATGACGATGCCGTGCCCCCAGCACACGATGGGCTTCGGACAGGTGTGAATGCGGTAATCCAGTGCATATTCCAGCGAGAAGAAGCGCTGGGCATAGGGATTGGGCGCGGCGCCGTATTCCCGGATCGAGTGGTACAGATCGCGGATGTCGCCACCGGCACAGAAGGCGCGTTCGCCCGCGCCATCGAGCACGATGCAGGCGATGCCGGGATCGGCGATCCACTGTTCGAGCCGGGGACCCAGCTGCTCGACCATCGCCAGCGACAGGGCGTTCAGCGAGGCAGGGGCGTTGAGCGTGGCATGTCCGACCCGGCGGCCGTCAAGGGTGGCTGGTTCATCAAAAATGACCACACTGGATTCTGTCATGGGGTGCGTGTCCTCTGGAAAAGCCGGGGTGCCAGCTGGCGCAGGCGATGTCCTGATGGCACATGGGGCGCATGTCCGGAAGGGGGGAGTCCCCTTCCGATGGGGTTCCCGGCTGTCTCTGCCGGGCCTGTGATCTTTGCCGCGGTATCTGCCTGTTTATGAGGGCAAAGTGCGATTGGGAGTCTGCGCCTTCGGGGCGCGTTCCCCAATCCCGATATTACACAGAAATGGCTCGGGCACCCAGTGTGGCGCCTTTGTGGGCGAGGCGCAGACAGGCATGGCTTGAATGCTACACTTGACTGCAGTTAACCTTCAGACAATCCTTCAGCAGGGGGCATGATCCGGTGGCAGTGCATCTTCAACGATCAGACCGGGCCGCGCGCGCAGCCCGCCGGACAGGGGCCGGTGTGTGCCGGCCCGCACAGGGAGAGACATCCCGGTCGGGGCGTGTGCTGGCTGCCGGCGCCGCAGCGCTCGCATTGAGCGGTTGCATCAGCACACCGTCCTCGCTCCCGGCATCAGCCCCCATCAGCAAGGATGGCATCGTGTCGGAACTGAAATCCTTTCCTCCACCGGGCGTCGCACTCCGGGGAACCCGCTGGCGGCTCGTCTCGATGGCCGGTCATGACGATCTGGATGGGCTGGCCGAACGACCGGACCTGAACCTTCAGGACGGCAGCCCGGGTGTGGCCGGCTTTGCCGGATGCAATCGCTACTTCGGCGCCTACCGCCTGCATGAGCGGCAGTTGAGCTTTGCCGGCATGGGGGTCACGAAGCGGCTTTGCGACCATCGCGCCAACCAGGTCGAGAAGGCGTTCCTCGCGGCGCTGGATGCCACCCAGCGCCTGCAGAAGACGGGCTCGCGGCTGTCGCTGCTCGATGCGTCGGGCAAGACCCTGCTGCGTTTCGAGGCCGATCCGGCCCAGACCCGTCCGTTACCGTCCGGGCAGGGCGAGACATCCCGGGTGATGGCGGGTGGTGATGCCCCGGATGCCACCCGCTCCGAATGATGACCCGTATTCCCCATTTTCAGGAGATCACGCCATGAAGCTGCGCAGCGATTCCTTCTCCGATCAGGCCCTGTTGCCGGAGCGTCTGGCCTTTGCCCGACACGATGCCGAAGCCAAGGTGGCGCTGGCCGAAAACACCAACCCCCATCTGGCCTGGGACGATGTACCGGCCGGCACACGCTCCTTCGTCGTCATCTGTGTGGATCGCGATGCGCCCACCCGGCCGGATGACGTGAATCATCCGGACCGGGAAGTGCCGGAGGACCTGCCCCGTGCCGATTTCTACCACTGGATCCTGATCGATCTGCCGCCGGACACCCGCTCGGTGGCCGAGGGCGCGTATTCTCACGAGGTGACGCCCCGGGGCAAGGCTGGGGGCGAGCTCCCTGATGGCAGTCGCCAGGGGATCAATGACTACACGCAGTGGTTCGCCAGCGATCATGACATGAGTGGCGACTATTACGGCTATGACGGCCCCTGCCCGCCGTGGAACGACGCCCGTGTGCATCGCTATGAGTTCATCGTGCATGCGCTGGATGTCGAACGTCTGCCTGTCGAGGGACGGTTCGACGGACGCCTGATCGCCGAACTTCTGGAAAGTCACAGTCTTGGCTCTGCCACCATCTGCGGCACCTACACGCTGAACGCGCGCCTGCTGCCTTCACAGGGCTAGGAGCTTGGGCTTTCGCATCACCACCTTGCCGGCATGACAGGACGGGGACGCAAGGGGCGCATGCCGGCAAGCGGGCCCGCAGACAGCTCAGAAGTAGCGGCCCGGCTGCTGCCGGATCAGACCGACCGCGATGCCTTCGATCTGGAATTCGTCTTCGCCCGGCCTGAGCACGATGGGCTCGTAGTCGGGGTTTTCGGGCAGCAGCTCGATCGTGCCGGTGCTGCGATGGCGGCGGAAGCGCTTGACCGTGACCTCGTTGCCGATGCGTGCCACGACGATCTGGCCGTTGTGGGCATCGGGCGTGGTCTTGACGGCCAGCAGGTCACCATCCAGCATGCCGGCATCCCGCATGCTGGCACCCTTGATGCGCAACAGATAGTCTGGTGCCATGCTGAACAGCGAGGCATCGACGCTGTAGCTGGACTCGATGTGACTGTCGGCGAGGATGGGCTGGCCGGCTGCCACACGCCCCACGAGCGGCAACTGGTGCTGCTCGGTGAGAGGGCCTGCAGGCAGCACCTGCAGACCGCCCGCCGGGGCTCGGGCTGCGGCCGGGCGAGGCTGGGTTGCATGGGGGGCTGGCCGTTCCGCCACTGGCGCGGCCGATCCGCCTTCGTGGGCCGCCAGTGCCGTCTCGGCGGCCGGCAACAGCCGGATGCCGCGGGAGGCGCCTGGGCACAGCTCGATGATGCCCTTGCGTGCCAGTGCCCGCAGGTGATCTTCAGCGGCATTGGCTGAACGGAAGCCCAGGTCGGCCGCGATCTCGGCACGGGTGGGCGGAAAGCCGGTGTTCTCGAGATGGAATCTGATCAGGGCGAGGACTTCCAGTTGTCGTGGCGTGAGCGGACGCATGTCAAAAGGCTTCCATGTTGATTGGCTGTATTTTCATACAGTATCGTAATCCTGACAAGTTTTTTTGATGTGGAATGCACTTTAACTGCCAAAAAATGTTACTCTGCCGCTGTGGTTTCGCACCGTTGGCAGCTCAGCGCCATGTTGATGGCCAGCGCCTTCCAGGCCGCTGTCCGGTGTGTTACCTGTTGATAGTCTGTTGAAACTGCCGCTGGGCACAAGGCTTTCCGGGTTCAGCAGGGCAGTTTCCGTTCGCCTCTCTCGTTTTGATTCGTTGAAGTTTGGCGTCCGGCACGGGTCGGCACAAACAACTCGAATGGGTTGCGCGGGCCGGTGCACATCAGGGATATCGCTTGGTTGGCATCGACCGTGCAGCATTTCGGTCCTTTGCTGGAAGTGCCTTTTCAATGTCAACCAAGATCTACGTCGGTAACTTGCCGTGGCGTACCACGGAAGAACAGCTCGGCGAGCTGTTCGTGCCTTATGGGGAAGTCATCAGTGTCCGTATCGTGTCGGATCGGGAAACCGGCCGTTCCCGGGGCTTCGCCTTTGTCACCATTTCGACGGCGGAAGGGGCGAAAGCTGCCATTGCCGCGCTCAATGGCTCGTTGCTCGGTGGTCGTGCGCTGGTGGTGAACGAAGCCAATGATCAGGGAAGCCGCCCGGCTGGTTCGGGTGGTCCGCGCCGCGCGGGGCCACGGCCAGCACCAGACGGCCAGTCCTGATCGCCACCATTCAGTCCTTTCAGGGGCTGACCCTTTCCTCTGCCCTGATGCAGGCATGGGCGCTGGCCCTGGCAGCTGAGCCCCGCGATCGATGATCAGGGCAGGGAGGCTGGAAGGCCATCTGCCATCCGCCCGAATCCATCCATTTCAATGAAAACAGCCATGCGCCCGAAGGGGCGTCATGGCTGTCGTGTTTCTGGGGTAGCCGTTCAGGCGCTGCTGCGCCGTACGGCCGGTTTCCTGCGCGGCAGCCTCCGGTGCCACAGCTGTGCGCTTTCCGGCCGCTCGGACGGCGGGGGCTCAGGCCTTCAGCACGCCCTCGGGTACCCGGATCGGGCCACCGGTTTTTTCCTGCAGCTCGTCGAAGGAGACTCCTTCTGCCAGTTCGACCAGCGTCAGACCGTCCGGCGTGACATCCAGCACGGCCAGATCGGTGATGATGCGATCGACCACACCGACACCGGTCAGCGGCAGTGTGCAGGCCGGCAGGATCTTGTGATCACCGCCCTTGGCGACGTGTTCCATCAGGACGACGACCCGTCCCACGCCGGCGACCAGATCCATCGCACCGCCCATGCCCTTGACCATCTTGCCCGGAATCATCCAGTTGGCCAGATCTCCCTTGGTGGACACCTGCATGGCGCCCAGGATGGCCAGATTGATATGGCCGCCCCGGATCATGCCGAAGGAGTCGGCCGAGCTGAAGATCGATGAACCGGGCAGGGTGGTGACGGTCTGCTTGCCGGCGTTGATCACGTCGGCGTCGACCTCGTCCTCGGTGGGGAAGGGGCCGATACCCAGCAGGCCGTTCTCGGACTGCAGCCACACCTCCATGCCATCCGGCACATGGTTGGCCACCAGTGTCGGCAGGCCGATGCCCAGGTTGACGTAAAAACCGTCCTGAAGTTCGCTGGCAGCGCGTGCCGCCATTTGGTTTCTATCCCATGCCATGTTGTTTGTCTCCCGGGTGATCAGTGGGTTCGGACGGTACGCTGTTCGATGCGCTTCTCGGGATTCGGATTCACGATCAGGCGCTGCACGAAGATACCCGGCGTGTGGATCTGATCAGGGTCGAGTTCGCCCACTTCCACCAGTTCTTCCACCTCGGCGACCGTGATCTTGCCAGCCGTGGCGCACATCGGATTGAAGTTGCGCGCCGTGCGGTGATAGATCAGGTTGCCGGCCTTGTCGGCCTTCCAGGCCTTCACGAGTGCGACGTCGGCCGTCAGGCCGCGCTCCATCACATAGGTGTGACCATCGAATTCACGGGTTTCCTTACCCTCGGCCACGATGGTGCCGACGCCGGTGCGGGTGAAGAAGGCGGGGATGCCGGCGCCACCAGCACGCAGCTTCTCGGCCAGCGTGCCCTGCGGCGTGAATTCCAGCTCCAGCTCGCCCGAGAGGTACTGACGCTCGAATTCCTTGTTCTCGCCCACATAGCTGGCGATCATCTTCCTGATCTGCCGGGTGGTCAGCAGCATGCCCAGGCCAAAGTCGTCGACACCAGCGTTGTTGCTGATGCAGGTCAAGCCCTTGACACCGGTATCGCGCAGGGCGGCGATCAGTGCTTCGGGGATGCCACACAGGCCGAAGCCGCCCACGGCGATCGTCTGGCCATCCTTGACGATGCCCTGCAACGCCTCGTCGGCAGAAGCATAGAGTTTTCTCATGTCTCTTCCTGATTTTGATTGATCGAGAAACGAACGGGGAACGAACACGGAACGACAGGGGGCACTGCGTGACGTGGTGTCCAGGAACCTGCGCTTTGCAAGGTGCCTGGGCACCGGGGCCGTCAGACCACAGCACCCGACCGGCCTGACGGATCACATGCCACTGTATCCGGGGCCCCCCCCGCCTTCGGGCGTGACCCAGACGATGTTCTGGGTCGGATCCTTGATGTCACAGGTCTTGCAGTGTACACAGTTCTGCGCATTGATTTGCAGCCGCTGCTTGCCGCTGCCATCGTCGAGATCCACGAACTCGTAGACCCCGGCCGGACAGTACCGGGCCTCGGGGCCTGCGTAACGGGCCAGGTTCACCTCGACCGGCACGGAAGCATCCTTCAGGCGCAGGTGAACCGGCTGGTCTTCCTTGTGGTTGGCATTGGAAATGAAGACGGAGGACAGCCGGTCGAAGGTCAGCTTGCCATCGGGTTTGGGATACTCGATCGGTGTACAGTCTGCCGCCGGTTTCAGGTACTTGCAGTCTTCCTGCTTCGTGTGCAGCGTGAAGGGCGCCTTGCCGCCGAACACGATCTGGTCGATCCCGACCAGCAGGCTGCCCATCACCAGCCCCTTGCTCATGGCAGGTTTGAAATTCCGGGTACGGTACAGCTCGTCGTGCATCCACGAGCTCCGGTAAGCTTCCGGGTAGGCTTCGAGCAGATCCCCCTCGCGGCCGGCCGCCAGGGCCTTGGCGATGCTCTCGGCTGCCAGCATGCCCGACTTCATGGCCGTGTGTGTTCCCTTGATGCGCGCCGCATTCAGGAAGCCGGCCTCGCAGCCCACCAGACAGCCGCCCGGGAAGATCAGCTTCGGCAGCGAGTTGTAGCCACCGGCCGTGATGGCCCGTGCGCCATAGCCGATGCGTCGCGCGCCCTCGAAGGTGTCGCGGATCATCGGATGGGTCTTCCAGCGCTGGAACTCCTCGAAGGGTGACAGGTACGGGTTCTGGTAGTTCAGGCCCACCACGAAGCCGATCGTGACCTTGTTGTCCTCGAAGTGATAGATGAAGCCCCCGCCATAGGTGTCGTTGTCCAGCGGCCAGCCGGCCGTGTGCACGACCAGACCGGGCTTGAACTTCGAAGGGTCGACCTCCCACAGCTCCTTGATGCCGATACCGTAGCTCTGCGGATCGGATTCGGCGTCCAGCTGGAAGCGCGCCATCAGCTCACGGCCCAGATGGCCCCGGGCGCCTTCGGCGAACACCACGTACTTGCCGAGCAGCTCCATGCCGGGCTGGAAGGCGTCGGTCGGCTTGCCTTCACGATCGAGGCCCATGTCCCCGGTGACGACACCCCGCACCTGCCCCTGATCACCGTACAGGATGGAGGCGGCCGGAAAGCCCGGATAGACCTCGACTCCCAGGGCCTCGGCCTGTTCGCCGAGCCAGGCCACCACATTGCCCAGCCCGACGATGTAACAGCCTTCGTTGTGGAAGCCGGGTGGCGTGGCCCAGGACGGCACCTTGAAGCTGCCATCCTTGCTGAGGAAGACCACTTCATCCTTCGTGGCTTCGGTTTTCAGCGGTGCGCCCTGTTCCTTCCAGTCAGGGATCAGCTCGTTCAGTGAGCGAGGATCGACGACAGCGCCGGACAGGGTGTGCGCCCCGACTTCGGCCGCCTTCTCGATGACACAGACATTGATGTCCTGACCGCTTTCCGCAGCCAGCTGTTTGAGCCGGATCGCGGTGGACAGCCCGGAAGGGCCGGCGCCGACGATCACGACATCGAATTCCATCGAGTCGCGTTCGATCTCGATTTCCTCTGCACTCATGCACATTCTCCTCGCAAACGGCTGTGAAAGCCCGGTCTGACCGCATGATGTGGCTGCGCCCGGGCGCAGGGGGAGCGGGGGGCTGCGCCTGCCCCCCGGCGCACATGCACGGGTTGAGGCAGACTGCTGCCGCGTCGAACTGTTTGCCTGTCCCCATGTCTGCCCTGCCTGCCCAGTGGCCACGAATCATTCACAAGACAACGATTATGCATTTTCCGTTAAGCCCGTTGTTTGATGCAAACCGCACTTTCGTTTGATGCAGGCCGCACTTTCGTTGGCAGCTATTGAACTGTCGATAGGCAGCTATTGCCAGCGTGACGGCATCACGCCGTCCCTGCGCCTTCGGCCACGGTAGTCGGGCTCCCGGAACCCTCGCGACGGGCCCGGGGAAGCGCCTAGGAGCTTGGGCGGTAGGAATCGCGAAGGCGAAAATCGGCCCCGCCGAGCACAGTTTGTGCCCGATTCGCCGCCCCATAGCCGGTGCTATGGGGCAAGAAGCGGGTGCAAAATGGGCCGGCGCGGTCGATTTGCAGCCCGCGACTTTCCTGCCGCCCAAGCTCCTAGCGGTGTGTCCGCCCGACCGCGTCAGGGTTGGCAGGGCAGGGCTGAACATTGCTACAATTGCCATTTCCGGATGGGCTTACATGACTAAATATGTGTTCGTCACCGGCGGCGTGGTCTCCTCGCTGGGCAAGGGGATTGCGGCTGCCTCGATGGCTGCGTTGCTTGAATCCCGCGGCGTCAGGGTCACGCTGCTGAAGCTTGACCCCTACATCAACGTCGATCCGGGCACGATGAGTCCGTTTCAGCACGGTGAAGTCTTCGTGACCGAAGACGGTGCCGAGACCGATCTGGATCTGGGTCATTACGAGCGCTTCGTCTCCGCACGCATGCGCCGCTTCAACAACTTCACCACCGGCCAGATCTACGACTCCGTCCTGCGCAAGGAACGCCGCGGCGAGTATCTGGGCCGCACCGTTCAGGTCATCCCCCACATCACCAACGAGATCCAGGCCTTCGTCGAACGTGGCGCCGGTGTGGGCACGCCCGATGAGGCCGAGGTCGCCATCGTCGAGATCGGTGGCACGGTCGGTGACATCGAGTCGCTGCCGTTCCTCGAGGCTGCCCGCCAGATGAGCCTGAAGGTCGGGCGGGGCAATGCCTGTTTCGTCCACCTGACGCTGGTGCCGTACCTCGGCACGGCCGGCGAGCTGAAGACCAAGCCCACCCAGCACTCGCTGCAGGAACTGCGCAAGATCGGCATCCAGGCCGACATGGTGCTGTGCCGGGCCGATCGCATCATTCCCGAGGACGAGCGCGCCAAGATCTCGCTCTTCTCGAACATTCCGGCCGATTCGGTCATCTCGGTCACCGATGCCGACTCGATCTACAAGATTCCCCGCATGCTGCACGAGCAGAAGGTCGACGATGTGCTGGTCGATCTGCTGCGCCTCGACAAGCCGCCGGCGGATCTCAGTGTCTGGGACCGGCTGATCGACCGCCTCGAACACCCCACGCACGAGGTTCGCATCGCGATGGTCGGCAAGTACGTGGATCTGACCGAATCCTACAAGTCGCTCACCGAGGCGCTGGTGCATGCCGGCATGCACACGGCCACCCGCGTGAAGATCGATTATCTGGATTCGGAGCAGATCGAGCGGGAGGGCACCGGCATGCTGGCCCGTTATGATGCGGTGCTGGTGCCCGGCGGCTTCGGCAAGCGGGGGGTGGAAGGCAAGATCCAGGCCATTCGTTACGCCCGAGAAAACAAGGTGCCTTACCTTGGCATCTGCTTGGGCATGCAATTGGCCGTCGTCGAATACGCCCGTCATGTGGCGGGTCTGCCGGACGCCAACAGCACCGAGTTCGAGCCGGAGACGCCCGCACCGGTCGTGGCACTGATCACCGAATGGACGGACAGCAGTGGCAGTGTCGAGCGGCGTGACCAGGATTCCGCCCTCGGGGGCACGATGCGTCTGGGTGCCCAGACCTGCCCGGTCGAACCCGGCACGCTGCTGCATCACATCTATGGCGATACGGTCAGCGAACGCCACCGTCATCGTTTCGAGGTCAACAACGACTACGTCGAGCGCCTGAAGGCGGCGGGTCTGGTGATCGCGGCGCGCACGCCGGTCGAAGGGCTCACCGAAACCATCGAGCTGCCCCAGGGGGGCACCGGCCACCCCTGGTTCGTCGGGGTGCAGTTTCATCCTGAATTCACCTCCACGCCCCGCAACGGACATCCGCTTTTCACGGCCTACATCCGGGCGGCCCTGGCCAGGGCGGGTGGCCGACCCTATGTGAAGGGAGCCTGAACGATGATCATCGCCGGACGCCCCGCAGGGCTTGACCAGCCCTTCTTCCTGCTGGCAGGCCCTTGCGCCATCGAATCACGGCAGCTGGCGCTCGACACGGCGGGTCAGCTGAAGGAAATGTGTGCCGAGCTCGACATTCCCTTCGTCTACAAATCCTCCTTCGACAAGGCCAACCGCAGTTCCGGCACCTCCTTTCGTGGCCCGGGCATGGATGAAGGCCTGAAGATCCTCGACGAGGTGAAGCGCCAGATCGGTGTGCCCGTCGTCACCGACGTGCATGAGATCGACCAGATCCGGCCGGTGGCGGATGTCGTCGACGTGTTGCAGACGCCAGCTTTCCTGTGCCGCCAGACCGATTTCATCAACGCCGTCGCGGCCAGCGGCAAGCCCGTCAACATCAAGAAGGGGCAGTTCCTGGCACCACACGACATGGTGCAGGTCGTCAACAAGGCGCGTGCCGCTGCCCGGGCGGCTGGCGTCGACGAGGATTGCGTCATGGTGTGTGAACGAGGGGTCAGCTTCGGCTACAACAACCTCGTCTCCGACATGCGCAGCCTGGCCATCATGCGCGAAACCGGCTGTCCGGTGGTCTTCGATGCCACCCATTCGGTGCAGCTGCCGGGCGGGCAGGGCGACCGCTCTGGCGGGCAGCGCGAATTCGTGCCGGTGCTGGCGCGGGCTGCCGTTGCCGTCGGTGTGGCGGGCCTCTTCATGGAAACCCATCCGGATCCGGCGAAGGCGTTGTCGGATGGCCCGAACGCCTGGCCATTGCCGCGCCTGAAATCCCTGCTGGCCACATTGTGCGAGCTGGATGCCGTCGTCAAGCGGCAGGGCTTTGCCGAAATGGAGGAATGCTGATGGCCGCCTATGTCATCATCGACATTGCCGGGGTGTCCGACCCCGAGCGCATTGCTGCCTATCGTGAACTGTCGACCGCCGCCACGGCAGCGGGAGGCGGGCGCTTTCTGGCACGTGGTGGGAAGACGGAAGTCTTCGAGGGCAACTGGTCTCCGGAACGTATCGTCGTGATCAGGTTTGACGATATGGACGCTGCCCGACAGTATTATGATTCCGAGCTGTACCGGCAGGCGCGTGCGACGCGCGCCGGTGCAACCGCCCAGTTCAACATGATCTGTGTTGAAGGCACAGCAGACGAGGAGAAAGGCCAATGAGTACTATTGTCGACATCATCGGGCGCGAGATCATCGATTCTCGCGGCAACCCCACCGTCGAGTGTGATGTGCTGCTCGAATCCGGTGTCATGGGACGTGCCGCCGTGCCGTCCGGTGCATCCACCGGCTCGCGTGAGGCCATCGAATTGCGTGATGGTGACAAGGGCCGTTATGGTGGCAAGGGTGTGCTGAAGGCCGTCGAGAACATCAACACCGAAATCTCCGAGGCCGTGCTGGGCCTGGATGCCACCGAGCAGGCTTATGTCGACCGGACGCTGATCGAGCTGGACGGTTCCGACAACAAGGCCAACCTGGGCGCCAACGCGATGCTGGCCGTCTCGATGGCCGTGGCCCGCGCCGCGGCCGAGGAGTCCGGTCTGCCACTGTATCGTTACTTCGGTGGTTCCGGCCCGATGGCGCTGCCGGTACCGATGATGAACGTGATCAACGGTGGCGCACATGCCAACAACAACCTGGATCTCCAGGAGTTCATGATCATCCCGGTCGGTGCACCCACCTTCCGCGAGGCGCTGCGCTACGGAGCCGAAACCTTCCATGCGCTGAAAAAGCTGATCAACGATGCCGGCATGCCGACGGCCGTGGGTGACGAAGGCGGTTTCGCCCCATCGGTCGACAGCCACGAGGCAGCGCTTCAGCTGATCATGAAGGCCATCGAGAAGGCCGGTTACCGTCCGGGTGACGACATCGCCATCGGTCTGGATTGCGCCAGCAGCGAGTTCTACAAGGACGGCAAGTATCATCTGTCCGGCGAGAACAAGGTGCTGACCGCGCCCGAGTTCACGAAGCTGCTGTCCGACTGGTGCGCCAAGTACCCGATCATCTCGATCGAGGACGGCATGGCCGAAAACGACTGGGAAGGCTGGAAGCATCTGACCGAGCGTCTGGGCAAGAGCGTGCAGCTGGTCGGTGACGACCTGTTCGTGACGAACACGAAGATCCTGGAAGAGGGCATCAAGAAGGGCATCGCCAACTCGATCCTGATCAAGATCAACCAGATCGGCACGCTGACCGAAACCTTCGCCGCCATCGAGATGGCCAAGCGTGCCAGCTACACCTCGGTGGTCTCGCATCGTTCGGGCGAAACCGAGGACACGACCATCGCCGACATCGCCGTGGCCACCAATGCGCTGCAGATCAAGACGGGTTCGATGTCCCGCAGCGACCGTATCGCCAAGTACAACCAGCTGATCCGCATCGAGGAAGATCTGGGCGATACCGCCAGCTATCCCGGCATGGGAGCCTTCTACAACCTGCATCGCTGATCGGCGACTGACAGGTGCCAGCGATGAGGCTGCTGACCGGCGTCCTGTTTTCGCTGCTTCTCCTGATCCAGTACCCGTTGTGGCTGGGTCAGGGCAGCTGGTTGCGCGTCTGGAAACTCGATCAGCAGCTTGCCCTGCAGAAGGAAATCAATGTCGGCAAGCGCCTTCGCAACGAAGGCCTTGAAGCCGAGGCCGAAGACCTGAAGAACGGAACTTCGGCCGTCGAGGAGCGTGCCCGCTACAGCCTGGGCATGGTGCGCGAGGACGAGATCTTCGTGCAGATCAATCCGGCTCCCACCGAGTCGCACGAGCCGCCAGAGGCTGACGCCGCGCCATGAGGCCTGGGAGCTTGGGCGGTAGGAAAGTCGCGGGCTGCAAATCGGCCGCCGCCCGACAAGCTCTCAGGACGCTTCCCCGAACAGCGACATGGCCTGCGTGTCATCGAAGTCGTAGGGCTTTCGGCAGAATTCGCAGTTGACCCGGATGTTCGGCTGTTCGTCGAGGATGCTGCGGACTTCCTGCTGGCCCAGCATTCTCAGCATGCCAGCCACCTTTTCACGTGAGCAGCTGCACTCGAAGGCTGGCTGCTTCCGGTCGTAGCCCTGGATGTCGGTTTCCCAGAACAGGCGGTGGAGCACTTCCTCGGGCTTCAATCCGAGCATTTCGTCGCGTGACAGCGTGTCGGCCAGAACCTGCACCTGCTCCCAGGTCTGCAGACTCTCCGTCTCGTCCGGGGCGCCCGCGTCGCCCTGGGTCGGCATCCGCTGCAGCAGCAGGCCAAAGGCTACTTTTTCGTCGGCCGCCAGCCACAGCCGGGTGGGGATCTGTTCGGACTGGGCCATGTAGTGTTCAAGCACCTCGGCCACCGTGTCGCCCTCGAAGGGAATGATGCCCTGATAGGGGGTGTCCAGCCCGTCCCCCTGCGCGCTGGGTGGGGGAACGAGCGTCACGACGAAGCGGCCCCGGTCGTCGGGGTTCACCAGGTCGTTGAACGAAGCATCATGCGGGATGGCGATGTTCTCGTTCAGTTTGACCGTCGCCCGGTAGCGGGCGTCCGGCTGGCACTCGGCCACGAACAGCCGGGCCGGGCCCGTGCCCTGAATCTGCAGCACGAGGCTGCCGTCGAATTTCAGGGAGGCCGAGAGCAGCAGGCCGGCGGCCGTCAGCTCGCCCAGGCGTTCGCGTACCGTGGGTGGCACATCACGGGTGCCGTAATGCTGGTGATTCTTGACGATGCTGCGCCAGCTATCGTCGAGTTTGACGATCTGGCCGCGCACCTTGCTGGCGAAGCCGAACCGGATCAGGGTGTCCATGCTTTCAGTTCCGTGGCGTAATGCCTCAAATGCTTGCGGTAGGTGTCGGCCGAGGCCGCCAGGCCGGCGATTTCCTGTTCGGTGAGCGGACGAAGCGCCTTGGCCGGCGAGCCGAGAATCAGCCATCCATCCTCGAAGACCTTGCCTTCGGTCACCAGCGCGCCGGCGCCCACCAGACAGTTGCGGCCGATGCGGGCCCGATTCAAGACTACCGCCTGAATCCCGATCAGGCTGCCGTCGCCGATGGTGCAGCCATGCAGCATGGCCTGATGACCGATGGTGACGTTCTCACCGATGTCGATCGGGCAGCCATGATCCACGTGCAGGACCGAGTTTTCCTGCACATTGCTGCCGTTGCCGATCCGGATCGGTTCATTGTCGCCACGCAGTACGGCGCCAAACCAGATGCTGACCTCGTCGCCCAGTCGTACGTCTCCGATGATCGAGGCACCGGGGGCCACCCAGGCCGACGAAGAAATGCTCGGATGCCTGTCGCCCAGAGAATGGATGCTCATGCCGTGTCTCCTGCGGATTTGAATGTTCTGCCGAAAAGGATCATCACCAGCAGCGTCAGCAATGCCGGCGCAAGCCAGGCCAGCTGCTCCCCGTACAGGGGGAGATGGTCGCGCAGCATCTGGTTGACGCTGTCGGGGATCCAGCCGAGATTGTTCAGGCTGTCGATCGTGCTGAAGAGCAGCGCGACCGACAGCGTGGCGTAATACGTGGGCCTGACGGCGCCCAGCCAGGGCCGGATGAACTGCAGCACCACCAGCATGATGGCGATCGGGTAGGTCATCAGCAGGGCCGGAATGGTGACGCGCAACAGGGTGGTCAGCCCCATTTCGGCGATCAGCGTCGTCATGATGGTGAAGATCACGACCCAGACCGGATAGCGGATGCCTTTCAGCAGGCGGCTGAAATAGTCGGACGCCGCACTGATCACGCCGACCAGCGTCGTCAGGTTGGCCAGCATCACGATGCCGCTCATCAGCCAGACGCCGGCCGTGCCGAAAAGCTCGTTCACGTAGCGCGAGAAGATCTGGCCGCCGTTGTCGGCGCCCTGGGCCACCTGGTGGCTGGTGGCGCCCAGATAGAAGAGCGAGGTGTACAGCAGCGACAGGCACACCAGCGAGACCATGCCGGCCTTCAGCGTATAGCTGAAGATCTGCCGGCTGTCCTTGACCTGGCGGCTCGTCATCACATGGGCGACCAGTCCGCCGAAAGCCATCGCGGCCAGCAGGTCCATCGTCTGATAGCCGCCCACCATGCCGATGACCAGCGCCGAGCCCTGGGCATAGGCCTGGGAGGGGGGCTGGATGTCGGACAGCGGCATCTGGATCACGCGGATCGCCACCACCGCCAGCAGCACCAGCAGCACGGGCGTCATCACCTCGCCGATGGTGGAAATCATCGAGTTCTTCCGGAGCATGAAGAACATGCCGACCAGGTTGAATCCGAGTGCGAACAGGAAGTGCGAGGAGCCGCTGCCCGCATCGCCCATCTCCAGCGGAACCCAGGCCATCTCATAGGCCACGTTCGTGACACGGGGCGCTGCGAAGGTGGGGCCGATGATCAGGTAGAGCGTGACCCAGAACAGGATCTGCGCCCATTGGGGCAGATCCTTCGAGAGTTCCTCGCCCTTGCCCCGGATGGCCACGATCACCAGCGTGATGAAGGGCATCAGCACGCCGGTCAGCACGAAGCCGGCCGCAGCCCAGCCCCAGCTGCTGCCTGAAAGATAGCCCTCCATCGGGGGGAAGATGATGTTTCCGGCGCCGAGAAACAGCGCAAAGATCATCATGCCTAAGGCGATCACATCCTTGTTGGAGAGCATGCTTTTCCGGTCCTTCTCAAGAAAATCGGGGGCCTGGTTCGGAACAATGCTATCAGGCATGCCGGTGGGGCAGAGCGTTTGTCCCGCCGTGTCAGGGATGACGAGGATGGCCGGGTGCCATTGCATCGCTGACGCTGATACGATGGCGGATGGTTCGCGCCCCATCCCTTCCCTTGGCCATCGCTCCATGACGACAGCGCTGAATATCGACCTCCATTGTCATTCGACCCGATCCGATGGCACCCTGGCGCCGGCCGATGTCGTCCGGCGGGCACATCGCAACGGCGTGCAGGTGCTGGCACTGACCGACCACGACATCCTGGACGGCGTGCCGGAAGCGGCCCGGATGGCGGCTCAGCTCGGCCTCATGCTGGTGCCCGGTGTCGAGGTCTCGATCACCTGGGCCTCGGAGACCGTCCACATCGTGGGCCTTCGCGTCGATCCGGACGACGCGACCCTCCAGGCCGGGCTTGCCGCCAATCGTTCGGGTCGGGACGGGCGGGCCCGGGAGATGGCCTGTGAGCTGGAGAAGGCAGGCGTGCCGGATGCCTATGAAGGGGCCATGCGCTATGTGGGCAACCCGGCGCTGATATCGCGCAGCCATTTCGCCCGATACCTGATCCAGATCGGTCGAGCCGTCGATACACGCGATGTGTTCGCCAACTGGCTGGTGGAGGGCAAACCGGGCTATGTGCCGCAGCGCTGGGCAAGCCTCCAGCAGGCGGTGGACTGGATCCGGGCGGCCGGGGGGCAGGCGGTTCTGGCTCATCCCTCACGCTATCGCTTCGATGAGACCGCGCTGTGGGAGCTGGCGCGCGCCTTCGTGGATGCTGGTGGCGAAGGCATCGAGGTGGTGTCCGGCAGTCACGGCGAGGCCGACATCCACCGCTTTGCCGACTGGAGCCGCCGGCTGCCGCTCGCCGCTTCGCGGGGCTCGGACTTCCATGATCCGGCCGAAAGCCGTTTCGACCTTGGTCGGGTGCCGCCGCTGCCGAAGGGCCTGCGACCGATCTGGGCGGACTGGCCGGATCTGCCCGACCGCTGAGGCACGACCGTCCGGTCGCGTGGTCTTTGCGCCTGCCGGGGCCGTGGCGGGCATAACACGCTCTAAGGCTGGCGGTGTCTGTTTTACCATACGCTCCGAAGACCGCTGTGTGCCGGGATGCAGGCGCTGCCAGGATGGGGCGGCCTGCAGGCCCGGGCTGCCGATGCCGGAGAATTCGATGAAACGCATTGCCATCCACCCCAAGAATCCCCAGGAGCGCCTGATCCGTCAGGTGGCGGAGCAGTTCCAGAAAGGGGCGCTTGCCGCGCTGCCCACCGATGCGAGCTACGTGCTTGCCTGCCATCTGGAAGACAAGTCCGCCGTCGACCGGATGCGGGCCATCCGGGGTATCGACGAGCGCCATCTGCTCACGCTGATGTGTCGTGACCTGTCCGAGCTGTCCCAGTATGCCCAGGTGGACAACCGCCAGTTCCGTTTCCTGAAGGAGTGGACGCCGGGGGCCTATACCTTCATCCTGCCGGCCACGAAGGAGGTGCCCCGCCGCCTGCATCATCCGTCCCGCAAGACCGTCGGCCTGCGTGTACCCGATGCACCGATCGTGCTGGCCCTGCTGGCGGCCCTGGGCACGCCTCTGCTCTGTGCCTCACTGATCCTGCCGGGCGAGGCCGATCCGCTGGCCGATCCGGACGACATCGAGGATCAGATCGGCAAGCGGATCGATCTGCTCGTTGATGGCGGGGCAGGGCATTTCGAGGCTACCAGCGTGATCGACGTGACGGGGGACGAGCCGATGATCGTCCGTGTCGGGCTGGGGCCGGTCGACGCGATGACCCGCTGAGATCTTGAACCGTTGAACCGCCGGATCGCGGTGCCTGCCACGCCCGCCCCAGGAGCTTGGGCGACAGGAATCGCGAAGGCGAAAACCGGCCCCGCCGAGCACAGTTTGCGCCCGATTCGGTATCCTTTCGCTTCTTACCTGTTCCCTGCCGGGGCTCCGGCGTATCCATGACCCAAGCTGACACCTCCCTGCCGCGTGTGCTCACCGGCATCACGACCACCGGCACCCCGCACCTGGGCAACTACGCGGGCGCGATCCGGCCGGCCATCGCTGCCAGCCAGAATCCCCAGGTCGAGAGTTTCTTCTTCCTGGCCGATCTGCACGGCCTGATCAAGTGTCCCGAGCCCGAGCGCATCCGGCGCTCGACGCTGGAGATCGCCGCCTGCTGGCTGGCTGCCGGCCTCGATCCCCAGCGGGTGTTCTTCTACCGTCAGTCCGACCTGCCCGAGATTCCCGAGCTGTGCTGGTATCTGACCTGCGTGACGGGCAAGGGGCTCCTGAACCGTGCCCATGCCTACAAGGCAGCCAACGATCGCAACCGGGAGGCCGGTGTCGATCTGGACACCGACGTGACGGCGGGGCTCTTCATGTACCCGGTACTGATGGCGGCCGACATCCTGATCTTCCGTGCCGATCGTGTGCCGGTCGGGCGTGATCAGATCCAGCATCTGGAGATCGCCCGTGACATCGCCCAGCGCTTCAATCATCTTTACGGCGACGTGCTGACGCTGCCGACCGTTCAGGTGGACGAGAGCGTGGGCACCTTGCCCGGCCTCGATGGGCGCAAGATGAGCAAGAGCTACAACAACACGATCCCGCTGTTTTCCGACAGTCGCCAGCTGAAGCAGCTGATCGCGGGGATCCTGACGGACTCCCGTGGCCCCGGCGAGCCGAAGGAGGCCGATGACTCGGCGCTCTACCAGTTGTACCAGGCCTTCTCGACCTCCGAGAAGGCGTCGGCTTTCCGTCAATCGCTGCTGGACGGGCTCAGCTGGGGCGAGGCCAAGCAGGCGCTGTTCGAGCAGCTCGACAGCACGCTGGCGCCGATGCGTGAGCGTTACGAGTCGCTGATCGCGAAGCCCGCCGATATCGAGGACATCCTGCAGGCAGGCGCCCGAAAGGCGAGGGCGGATGCGGCGCCGCTGATGGCCGAGGTTCGCCGTGCCGTCGGTATCCGTTCGCTGGCTGGCGTGCGCACGGGGGGCGGTGCCGTCACGCCCGGCGTGCCGGCGCCAAAGGCTGCCCGGCCGGTGATCAAGCAGTATCGGGAAAAGGATGGCCGCTTCCACTTCAAACTGGTCGATGGCGAGGGAAGGCTGCTGCTGCAGAGTCTGGGCTTCGACGATCCCAAGGCCTGCGGCCAGTGTATCGCGGCCCTGAAGGCCGACCCGCAAAGGTGGCAGGCACAGGCCGGATGGCTGGTGCCGGTGCCGGCCGATGAGGTCGAGGCGGTGTCGAGGGCGCTGTTGGCGCTCGTTGCCGAATGACGCGCTGGCGTGCAGGGCCCTGTCGGAAGCAGGGCTGATTCTCTTTCCGACGAGGCTCTCCGGGTCGCGTTCGCGCCCGCTCCGGGTGCTCGCCCGGTGTCACCGGCATCGTGCTGCTGGCACAGGTGAGCATCGGCGCGGGAGGTTACGCGCTGCCGGTGCCGTGGGGCAAGACCGTGCTCAGAAGCTTCCCGGGGCCGCTGCGGGACGCCGTTGCGGGGCGGGCTGGGCTGCGGGTGCCGGCTTTCTGGCGTGTTGCAGGAAAGCGCTCATCTCGACCATCGTGAGCGGGCGCGAGATGAAGTTGCCCTGCATCCGTGAGCATCCGAAGTCGCGCAGCGCCATCAGCTCCTCGCGTGAGCTGACGCCCTCGGCAATCACCTTCAGGCCCAGCCTGTCGGCCAGCGTCATGATGGCCTGGATGATGGCAGCATTGCCCTTGTCACCCGGCAGGCCGTTCACGAAGGTGTGGTCGATCTTCAGCCCGCTGACGGGCAGGTTGCGCAGGTAGGACAGCGAGGCATAGCCGGTGCCGAAGTTGTCGATCACGACCTGCACGCCCATCCGGCGCAGGGCCGTCAGCATGGCAAGGGTTCTGTTCGACCCCTCGATCAGCGCGTTCTCGACGAGTTCCAGGCGCAGCAGTCTGGGCGGGAAGTCCCGCTCTTCCAGCAAGGTCTTCACCTTGGTCAGGAAGCCTTCCTCGTTGATCTGATCCGGCGAGATGTTGACGGAGACGACCAGGTCGTCGTGCGAGCCGAGACCCAGCCTGATCCGGTCGTCGAGCGCCCGGCGGATCGTCCAGATACCCACTTCCCGCATCAGGTTGCTCTGTTCGGCAAGCGGCAGGAAGGCATCCGGCAGCAGCAGGCCCAGCGTCGGGTGCCGCCAGCGGATCAGCCCTTCCATGCCGACCACCCGGTTGTCATGCACCGAGATGACGGGCTGATAATGCAGTTCGACCTCGCCGCGCTCCATCGCCAGCGGCAGGTCGGCCGTCAGCTGTTGCGGACCACGGTGCTTGCCATCCCTTTCGGTGTAGAGGCGTACGTCGTTGCGGCCTTCCGACTTCACCGTGTACATCGCGTTGTCGGCACAGCGGATCAGCGTGCTGGCGTCGGTACCGTGCAGGGGGGAGAGCGAGATCCCGATACTGGCCGACAGGAAATGGGCCCGGCCCTTGAGGATGAACGGCCGTTCGACGGCGGCCAGCACCTGACGGGCCAGTTCTTCGGCATGCTTCGCGTTGTTCTGCCTGTCCAGCAGCAGCACGAATTCATCACCCCCCATCCGGGCTGCGATGTTGTTCGGGCCGATGGTGGACTTGAAGCGCTGCGACACCTCGATCAGCACCTGGTCACCCGCCTGGTGGCCCAGCGTGTCGTTGATCGCCTTGTAGCGGTCGAGGTCGATGTAGAGCAGGGCCAGCGGCTCTTTTCTGGCCAGCCGGCGCTCCAGATGTTCGGTCAGGAAGGCCCGGTTCGGCAGCCCCGTCAGTGCATCATGCTGCGAGGCACGGCGCAGTCGGCCCTCGGCACTCTTGCGCTGCAGGTACAGCGACATCGTGCGGGACAGGGTGGCGGCCAGCTCGCCGATGAACTTCGTCTGCCTGTAGCTGATCGGCGAGAAGAAGACCATGACTCGCAGAACCCGGTTCTTCTCATCGCTGATCGGCGTGATGAAGGCGGCCTGGGTATTCGTGCCGGCCGTGTCATAGCGCTGGGAGAAGGGCACATCATGGGCGGTGTGGTTCAGCCAGATCGGCTTGCCCTCCCAGGCCTGTTTCTCGCAGGAGTTGCCAAGGACGGGAATCGGCTTCGTCAGCTTGCCGAGCATCGTGGTGATCGCCTCGTTGCCCCAGCGCTCCTGGACCGTGAACGACTCCGTGTCCTGCACCAGTTTCAGCATGGCACCGCCGGACCAGCCGAGCTGTTCGCAGATGGTGCGGATCGTGCCGATGATCACTTCGGATGAGTCGTCGTGCTCGCGCACCAGTTCGGCAAACTTGTTTTCCAGGGCCAGCAGCAGGTCGTGCTTCGTCTCCAGCGTCACGTTTCGGCCCACGCCGTGATAGCCGGTGAATGCCTTGCTGGCCGGGTCATGGGTGGGCCGTCCCGACAGCTGGATCGTGTACAGCTCGCGGGCCGGCGTCAGGACCGTGAATCTCAGATCCCTGAAGTCCTTGCGGGCCTCCAGGCTGTCCTTCAGCCTGGTCCAGTCATTCGGCAGCAGCCGCATGGCGGGGTTGTCCCACAGATGACGCCCGCAGACGTGCTTCGACCAGGGAGCCAGCTCCGAATCGACTTGCCCGGTGATCTGCGTGATCAGGAAGTCGGCATTCATCGCCCACTCCCAGTCCGAACTCAGCTCCGTCAGGTTCTTGTATTTCTCTTCGCTGGCAGCCCGCTCGATCTGCATCTCCCGCATCCGGGTGATGTCCTGGATCGAGCCGGCCAGGCGCAACAGCTGCCTGCCGCCGGCATCATATTCCGCCTTGGCGATCGAGCTGATCCAGATGATCTGCCCATCGCTTTTGACGTAGCGGTATTCATGCTTGATCTGCTCACCCTTTTTCGCGCCGCGACGGTGTGCTTCCTTCCAGCCCTGTTGGTCTTCCGGGTGGATGCAGATGAAGAAAGCCTGCCGTGACGGAGCCCCGTGCCGTGCCTCGATACCGAACACGTTGAAGCAGCCCTCGCTCCAGTAGAAACGGTCTTCGGCGATGTCCAGCACCCACGAACCCATGCCGGCCAGCCCTTCGGCCAGGCCGTGCTGGGCCTGCACCTCCTGCAGCCGGTGGTTGATGCGGGTCTGCTCGCGCAGCTCCATCGACACCTTCAGCAGGCCATAGCTGAACAGCGTGACGGCGCAGAGGACGACCGGGCTGATGTACCAGAGATAGTCATCCAGCCAGTCGGCGCCATGCAAGTAGCCCAGCACCAGCAGGGCCGCCACCACGGTCGGCAGACCGAAGATCACCAGGCGCCGTGGTCCCAGCACCTGATGTGAATAGAATTGGCGTGATTTGCGCTTTGCCACGTCAGTTGAACCCAGCCCTTACCATGATGACAGGATCTGCTGCCACGCCAGCCCTCGATGCTGCCCATGATTCACCTCCCAGCGACTGGGTGGTTCGATGGTTGCCCGAGCCGAGGGGGCAGGGGCGTGTTCTGGATTTTGCCTGCGGTACCGGTCGGCATGCCCTGCTGGCCGCCGAACGGGGGTTCAGGGTGTTGGCTCTGGATCGCAACCCGGCCTGCCTGGCACTGAACGGGGTACCAGGCATCGAAGCAAGGGTGGCTGACCTGGAGTCAACCGCCTGGGATTTCTGCGCCGAGCGCTTTGCCGTCATAGTGGTCAGCCGATACCTGTTTCGTCCGAGACTCGATTTGCTGCTGGGACTGCTGGCAGACGGGGGATGTCTGATCTATGAAACCTTTGCAGCCGGTCACGCGAGTTATGGTAAGCCGACCAGTCCGGCCTTCCTGCTGCAGCCCGACGAATTGTTGATCGCGGCCCGACGGGCGGCCTTGCGCGTCTGTGCCTTCGAGCAGGGCGTCATCGCGCAGCCCCGGCCCGGTGTGATCCAGCGGATCGTCGCCTGGCGGAGCACGGCCCCGGAACGGCTGCGCTAGAATGGCCGCCATGTTCTGCTGCCTCGTGCTGCATCATGCCGGCTTGCCCTGACGGGCCTTTGGCAGACGAAGCGCAGCGCCTCACAACACAGCCGATCATCAATCGGGAGAGCCTCAATCATGATCAAAGGCAGCATGGTCGCCGTCGTTACGCCGATGAAGGCAGACGGCGAACTCGATCTGGACACCTATCGCCAACTGATCGACTGGCACATCCAGTCGGGCACCAGCGCCATCGTCTCGGTGGGAACCACCGGCGAATCCCCTACCGTCAGCGTGGAAGAACACTGCGAGCTGATCAGGGTGGCTGTCGAGCAGGCCCGTGGCCGTGTACCGATCGTGGCCGGCACAGGGGCCAATGCCACCCGTGAGGCCATCGACCTGACACGCCATGCGAAGGAACTGGGGGCCGACGCCACGCTGCAGGTGGCGCCCTATTACAACAAGCCTTCGCAGGAAGGGCTGTTCCAGCATTTCAGTGCCGTGGCCCGTGAAGGCGGCCTGCCGGTCATTCTCTACAACGTGCCGGGCCGGACGGTGGCCGACATCAGCAACGACACGGTGCTACGCCTCGCAGGGGTGCCGGGCATCATCGGCCTGAAGGATGCCACCGGTGATGTGGGTCGGGGAGCAGCCCTGCTGTCACAGCTGCCGCCGGACTTCGCCGTCTACAGTGGCAATGATGATTCCTCGCTGGCACTGATGGCGGTCGGTTCGCATGGTGTCATCTCGGTGACGGCCAACGTGATGCCGGCCGAGATGGCCAGGATGTGCAAAGCCGCGCTGGCAGGTGATTTCGAGACGGCACGCACCATCAACCGTCAGCTGATGCCGCTGCACACCGGCCTGTTCTGCGAACCGAATCCGGTGCCCGTGAAGTGGGCGATGGCCCGGATGGGCCGCATCCCCAGCGCTGCCGTCCGCCTGCCGCTTGCACCGATGTCGCAGGCAGCCGAAGCCCTGGTTCTGAAAGCCATGCAAACCGTAGGAGTGTCTGTCTGATGACGACTGTTGTGCGCCGCCCGTTGGGGGCTGCCTGGCCGTTTCTGTTGATCCCCTTCCTGCTGGCGGGTGGATGCACCTCGGTGCGCACCGCGCTCGAACCTGATGGTGTCGAGTACCGGAACGCGCGTCAGGGCCCGATGCTAGATGTGCCGCCCGATCTGGTCACACCAAAGTCGGACGGCCGTTATGCGCTGCCGCGTCGTGCCGACGAGGGAGAGAGCCTGAGCGAGTACAACCGCCGTCGTGAAAGTGCCGTCGGTCAGGATCAGCCGCGTGCAGGCGGGGTGCTGCCCGAGACCGAGGGTGCGCGCATCCACCGTGATGGTCAGGTCCGCTGGATCGAGGTCGATCAGGAACCGGATGTGGTCTGGCCGATCCTGCTCGATTTCTGGGCCGTACAGGGCTTCAATCTGGAAATGGCCTCGCCACAGCTCGGCATCATGGAAACCGACTGGGCCGAACGCTACCAGCGCGTCGAGAACTCGGGGATCCGGGGCTTCATGGCGAAGAAGGCCGGCGCGATCTATGCAACCGGCGAACGGGACAAGTATCGAACCCGCATCGAGCGCGCGCCTGGCGGCGGTACCGAGATCTATCTGACCTACTTCGGCCGGGAAGAAATCCTGACCGGTGCGAACAAGGATGGTTCGAAGTGGGTGTCCAACCATGACAAGCGGCCGGTGCTGGAGGTCGAATACCTGCAGCGGATGCTTGCACGTCTGTCACGTCCGGTCGCAAAGCAGCCGCTGGCCGACGTGGTGCCGGCGCCGGAACAGGACGGCGGGTCGGCGGCCAGTCAGACCGCTGCCTCGTCCTCGCCGGAGCGGGCCCGCGTGGTCGAGCAGACCGGGGCTGCCTCCCTGCTGCAGATCGGGGAATCCTTCGAGCGGGCCTGGCGAGAGGTTGGTCTCATTCTCGACCGGCTGGATTTCGTGATCGAGGATCGCAATCGTGATCAGGGCACGTACAACATCCGTTACGTCGATCCGGAACGCCGTGACCAGCAGCAGGGCACGCTCTCGCGGATTTTCTCGGGTGAGCGAAAGGATCTGAGCGGACAGCACTACCAGCTGCACATTCAGGAAGAGGGATCGCAGTCCGTGCTTCAGGTTCGGCTGGCCGATGGCTCACCGGTTCAGTCCGAGGCCGATCGTCGGGTCGCGAACACCATCGTCCGCGTGCTGCAGGAAAACCTCCGCTGAGCTTTCCGGGCTGGGTGGGCGGGCCCCTTTCACCTCGGACACCCATCCGGCCGGGACCTCATCTGGCCGCTGAAGAAGCACCGCCTGCTTCCCGATGGCGTGCAGGCCGCTCCCGTACCATATCGATTATCGATTGGTTGTCGGCCATCAAAAAAGCGCCTGTCCGAATCAACCCGGACGGCGCTTTCTTGATGGCCAGCCATCTTCGATGGCGAGCCGCTTGCCCGACGCGGGCCGATGCCCGCGTGGACAACGATGGACATGGCCGCTTACTGGTTCTGCTTGGCGGCTTCCACGGCACGTTCTGCAGCGGCCTTGGCCTCATCAGCCTTCTGGGCTGCGTCGTTCTTCAGTTCGACGGCAGATGCCTCGGCCTTGTTGGCTGCGGCTTCTGCTTCTGCGCGAGCAGCATCAGCTGCATGACCTGCTGCGTCCTTGGCTTCGGTAGCAGCATCCTTGGCGGCATCAGCAGCTTGAGCGGCGTTTTCCTTTGCAGCGTCCAGCGACTGGCTGGCGCCTGGGGCGGGAGCGTCCTGCTTGCAGGCAACCAGGGCCAGCGCCAACAGCGGGGCGGCAAAAATCAGTTTGCGCATAATCTCTCCGTTCTTTCGTGGAATCGTTCTGATCTGCTCCGAAGTCCTGTCGCCAGCTTTCAGAACAGCCAAGAATCATGGTAGCACCCCTGTTGGCGGGTTTTGTGCCGGCCATGTCGTGGGCTGTGAGAAGGTCGTAAGCAACGCCTGGATTCGATACTTACTGAAAAATAAGGGCACTTTCTGCAATATCAGGACACGTGAGCGATGGCCGTCCGTGCGGGAAAACGAGGCCTGGGCACCGGTAGAGGGTGGCACATGATGTGACCTGGGGGTACGGCCGCCGTCAGGCGTGGTGCGTATACACCTGAAAGGCCGGGCCGATCTCGGGATCAGGCTGGCGCAAGGCGGCTGCTTCAGGGTTCCAGCGGATCGTGACCCACTGCCAGCTGAACGGTGAGCCGAAGCATTCCACCCGGATGAAGCGATCCAGCCCATGAGACTTCAGCAGGAGGCGATCCGTCCGGAAGATATGGGTATCGCCATGCAGCAGCGCAACCGGCCCGTCGAAGTCGGTGGCTGCCGAGATGATGGCTTGCCGCGTCGCTGTCCAGCCGTCATTGCGATCCTGTTCAAAACGCATGTTGGCGTGGGTGGCGATCACGAGCCCCTTGGCGCCATAGCGTTTGGCAAGCAGCGCCGTTTCGGTCAGCCAGATCGTGTTGGCCTGCTGGCGAAGCGCCCAGGCCTGTCGCATTTCCGGGGTGTAGGCCATGCCGTTGTTGCTGCCCACCACATGGATGGTGCAGAACTGGAGCGAGCCGATCCGCCAGCGCAGGTTCTCGGGCAGTCGCGGCTGCTCGATCTGGTTCGAGTCACGCACCGAGAGCTGGGTGATCATCTGCCGTTGCTGCTCGACCTGAATGCGCCGCTGCCCCATGGATTCAGGATGGTGATAGATCTGCTTGCGCAGCCAGTGCAGCCTTTCCAGCGGCGCACCCGTGGCGAAGGGATCATCGCTCATCCGGTTGTGGCAGTCCGTCCATTCGTTGTCTCCCGGGGTCAGGATCAGCGGATGACGGCTGCGGTCGAGGGTTTCCAGCCGGTCACACAACAGCGTGTCCGAGCACGCTTCGTTGCGGGCCTTGATGTCGCCGACATGCAGGACGAATTCCAGGTCGGTTTCGTTCAGCCCCGTCATGACCTGTGACAGGCCGTACTGGTCGAGCCGGTTGTACGGTGTGTCGCCGATGAAGCCGAAGCGGAAGGATCGGTCGGTACCGTCGAACGGGATGGTGCCGCTGCCCCAGCCATGGACATGGGGTTCGTGGCCGAACGGCTGGCCGTTCTGGGCCAGCACCATGCTGTCGAAGCGCTTCAGGTTGCCCGGCGGTGGTGCCGCATTGGGCGCTGTGCCCGTCAGGGCCAGGGCGGGCAGGGCGACGGCACCGGTCGAGAGCCTTCGCAGATGACGCCGCCGCGATTCGGAAAAGGGACGGTCGGGGGAGGGGGTGCTCATGTGTGCAGCGTATCCAACGCCTGTCGCCATTGATAAAGCTGTTCAATGGCCTGTCGTGGACTCAGCGAGTCCAGATCGAGCGCGAGCAGTTCGGTGGCGATGCGTGCCATTTCCGCCTCGGTCATCGAGGTTTCTGCGGGCACCGAAGGAATCGGAGTCTCCATGGATTGTCTCAGATTGTCAGCTGAGGGTAGATCGATGGCTTCGTCCTGATCAGGGACATTTGCCGCAAACAGATCCAGTTGAGGGCCCTTGTCGGCTGCTGATGCCTCCAGCTGCTGCAGCATGTTGCGCGCATGACGCAGCAGGTTGGCGGGCAGTCCGGCCAGACGGGCCACCTGCAGGCCGTGGCTCTGATTGGCCGGGCCGGGGCAGACCTGATGCAGGAAGACGATGCCGCCGTTGTGTTCGGTGGCCGACAGGTGCAGGTTGATGGCGGCGGAATCGTGCTCGGCCAGTGAGGTCAATTCGAAGTAATGGGTGGCGAACATCGTGAGGCACCGGCGCTGCACCAGCAGGTGCCGTGCGATGGCATGGGCCAGTGCCAGACCGTCGAAGGTCGAGGTGCCGCGCCCGATCTCGTCCACCAGCACGAGTGAGCGTTCGGTTGCCGCGTTCACGATGACGGCTGCTTCCGTCATTTCCACCATGAAGGTCGACCGGCCGCCAGCCAGATCGTCCGAGGCGCCGATCCGCGTGAAGATCCGGTCGATCGGCCCCACCTCGCAGGCTGCTGCCGGCACGAAGCTGCCGCACCAGGCCAGAATCGCGATCAGCGCCGATTGCCGCATGTACGTCGATTTGCCGCCCATGTTGGGGCCGGTGATGATCAGCAGCCGGCGCTGTGGACTCAGATCGCAGTCGTTGGCGATGAAATGCTCGACCACCTGTTCGACCACCGGGTGGCGGCCAGCCCTGATGCGCAGCCCCGGCACGGACATCATCGTGGGACGTACCCAGCCGGATTGCAGGGCCACCTCGGCGAAGGCGTGACAGACATCCAGCCGTGCCAGGGCGGCGGCCATCGTCTGAAGCGTGCCGACACGCGGTTTCAGATCGGCCAGCAGCTGTTCATAGAGGGCGCGTTCGCGGGCAAGTGCCCGTTCCCGGGCCGATAGCGCCTTGTCCTCGAAGGCTTTCAACTCGGGCGTGATGTAGCGCTCGGCCGATTTCAGGGTCTGACGACGACGATATTCGACAGGCACCTTGTCACTGTGCGTGCGTCCCACTTCGATGTAGAAGCCGTGCACGCTGTTGTGGCCCACCTTCAGGGTGGGGATGCCGGTTCGTTCGCGCTCCTCCTGCTCCATCCGGGCCAGAAACACGTCGCATCCCTGATCGATCTGGCGAAGCTCGTCCAGCTCGGCATCGAAACCGGGGCGAATGACCCCGCCATCGCGGATCAGCGTGGCGGGCTCGTCCAGCAGCGTCTCCTGCAGACGGGAGACCACTGCCGGGTCGATCCCGGCAGCCTGGCCCAGACTGGCCAGCGCATCGAGCGCTTCGGGTTCTGCCGTGTCGGCGTAGGCCTGCAACTGTTCGACGCAGGCCGCGAGGATGGGCAGGCTGTCGCGCAGGGCCACCAGCTCGCGCGGGCGGGCGCTGCCCAGCATGATCCGGGCGCTGATCCGTTCGATGTCGGCCGTCTGTTTCAGCAACTGCCCGATCGGATGACTGAGCTGCTGATCGACCAGCAGGCCCACCAGCGCCTGCCGGGCCCGGACTTCACTTCGATCCTGAACCGGTGCCAGCAACCACTGACGCAGCAGCCGGCTGCCGGCCGAGGTGGCGCATTCGTCCATCCGGGACAGCAGCGTGGCACCCTGTTCGTCCTGCAATGGCCGGATCAGCTCCAGATTGCGGCGAGCGACCTGGTCGATGATGATGAGTGATTCGCGATTCAGGCGGCGTACGGGTTGAAGGTGGCGGAAGGGCTGGCCGATCCGCTGGCCCAGATACACGAGAAGGGCGCCCAGCGCCGACAGGGCGTCCGGGTCGTCCTGCAGCTCGGTGGTGTGCAGGGTCTGGATGCCCAGGCTCTCGCACAGCTCACGGCTGCCACGCTGGGCGTCGAACTGCCAGTCGGGACGGGCCAGCACCGGCATCACCGGCCCCTGGCGCAGTCGTTGCCTGATCCGTTCGATCAGCACGGTCTTGTGGCGGGCCGCCTTTTCGGCGATGAGCAGCTCACCCGGGGCGATCCGCTCGATCTCGGCTTCCAGCTCGGCCTCGGGCAGGGTGATCAGCGTGCAGTGACCACTGGCAGCCACCACACTGGCCACCGTGACCTGCGCCTCCTTGCCGGTGCCACGGAACACCAGCGCCACGAGCGGTCTGTCCTCACGCTCGGGCAACAGCTGCGCGTCGGTCAGCGTGCCGGGCGTGATCGTGCGCACCACCTTGCGCTCGACGGGCCCCTTGCTCGTGGCCGGGTCACCGATCTGCTCACAGATGGCAACCGACTCTCCTGCTGCCACCAGTCGGGCCAGATACTGTTCCAGCGTCTGAACGGGCACGCCGGCCATGGGGATGGGCTCACCCGCCGAAGCACCCCGTTTCGTCAGCGTGATCGACAGTAACGCGGCGGCTCGCCGCGCGTCGTCGTAGAACAGCTCGTAGAAATCGCCCATCCGGTAGAACACCAGCGCGTCCTGATGTTCGGCCTTGATGCTCAGGTACTGACGCATCATGGGGGTATGGGATGACAGATCGAGGTCTTTCATGCGATGGGTGGATGGGTCGGGCCCACGGACACGCTGAACCAGTCCCTGCGGACGCCGGATTCCCGACATGGGCGCGTGCCTGCGTTCGGATGGCTGGCTTTGCTGGCTGGCAGGGCAACAGGCAGTGGTCGGGATGCCCGAGCGGAAGACTCAGGATTTTGCCACAATCAGTCGGGAAAGGCAGCCTCGCAGAGCGACATCTTCGCAGGATGTCGGTTCACCCGAACGGATTTCTGGTGTTCCGTGCCGCCCTTCGAGCTGGTACTGCCATTCGGGCTTGCCGGAAAGGGCCCGGATGCTGCAGTCAGACGGCACCGAAAAAGAAAAGCGCTGCAGACGGATCTTCGTCGTGCAGCGCCTGCTGGGCCTGATTCGGAGGAATCGCCCGACGCCGGGGAGGGAGGGCATCGGCGCAAACCGGTGCCCGCACTGCTCCCGGCTTCAACGGGCCGGCCTTCAGTTGGTCTTCTGTCTGGCGGCTTCGACGGCGCGGTCGGCGGCAGCCTTGGCCTCATCGATTTTCTCGGTCGTGGCTTCCTTGGCAGCGTCGTACTTCTGACCGGCAGCAGCCTTGGCGGCATCGATCTTCTCGGCAGCTGCATCTTTCATGTCGGCAGCGGCGTCCTTGGTCTTGTTCCACTGCTCGGCAGCCTTGTCCTTGCCGGCTTCGATGGCGTGGCCAGCGGCATCCTTGGCCTTGACGGCAGCATCCTTGGCGGCATCGACGGCCTGGGAGGCGCTTTCCTTGGCCGCGTCCATCGACTTGGCTGCCTCGCTGTTGGGGGTCTCCTGCTTGCTGCAGGCGACCAGCGCCAGCGCCAGCAGCGGTGCGGCAAAAGTGAGTTTACGCATGGTTTTCTTGTTCCTATGAGAGAGCTTGGCGTCTTCAGCAGACGGCACACCGTGTCCCGTCTTACTTGGGCACCTGTTCATCAGGCAGCGAGCGGGGGTTGACCGACGGGGGCAATCCCGCTTGTCCGTCCGCCATGGCGGCGACATTCTACAGAGAGATCGGCTCCCAGATAAATTGTAATATCCCAAAAATCAAGCCCTTGCAGGAAAACAGGCTGGCCGTTGGCTGGTCTGGAACGCCTCATCGACCTGTTTGCCCCTGCGCTGGCCCCGAAACTGCCTGCCGGCCGGGCGATCACGCCAGTATCCGCGTCGCTGGCTGCCGGCATCATGCAGGTCACCCGGATCGTCGACGATGCAGAACAATCAAGAAAACCCGCGCTGGATCCTGTTTCTGGTGGCAGGCGCCGCCTTCGTGCTGATGATCACGATGGGGCTGCGGATGTCGCTGGGCCTCTTCATGCAGCCGCTGCTGCAGACCACCACGCTCACCATCGCCAACATCAGCTTCGCGATGGCCGTCAGCCAGCTGATGTGGGGGGTGTCGCAACCGCTCACCGGTGCGCTGGCAGACCGCTTCGGGGCATGGCCTGTGCTGCTGTGGGGGACGCTGCTGCTGGTGCTGGGGTGCGCGCTGGTGCCGTCGCTGGCCAGCCCGGCCGGCCTGACGTTGACCATCGGCTTCATGATCGCCATGGGCGCGGGGGCCGGCAGCTTCTCGATTCTGATGAGCCAGATCGCCAACAAGCTGCCGCCACAGGTTCGTGGCATGGCCTCCGGCGTGCTCAATGCCGGGGGCTCCTTCGGCCAGTTCGTCTTCGCACCCGTGGTGCAGGGGCTGATCATGCTGCCGGCCATCGGCTGGCAGGGCACCATGTACGTGCTGGCTGCCATCAGCTTCACGGCGCTGCCAATCTGCTGGTGGCTGACGCGCCGTGATGCCCGCCCGGACACCGCGCAGAAGGCTTCGGGTTCGGCCCTCGCGCCAGCGCGTGCCACGGCCAGGGATGGGGCAGGCGAGGTGTCAGCCGCGGCTCGATCCGCCTCGGCACCCTCGACGGTTTCGGCCGCGCCGGCGCAGACCATCCGGCAGGCGGTGCGCGATGCCTTTCGGGATCGCAGCTACCTCCTGCTGCACCTGGGCTTTTTCACCTGCGGATTCCATATCTCCTTCCTGGTCACGCACCTGCCCACCGAGGTCAACCTCTGCGGCCTGCCGCCCAGCGTCGCCTCGTGGTCGCTCGCCATCATCGGCATCTCGAACGTGATCGGCAGTCTGGTCGTGGGGTGGTGGGTCGGGCATGCCCGCAGCAAGTACATCCTGTTCTGGATGTATGCCTCACGCGCACTGCTGATCCTGATCTATCTGGCGATGCCCCGCACCGACCTGAACTTCTACCTGTTCGCGGCAGGGCTGGGGCTGACCTGGCTCGCCACCGTCCCGCCCACGGCCGCACTCGTCGGCAAGCTCTTCGGCGTCCGTTATCTGGCGACGCTCTTCGGCCTGACCCTGCTCACGCACCAGATCGGCGGATTCCTCGGTGCGTGGCTCGGCGGCATGGCCATCACCGCCTTCGGTGACTACGGCTGGATGTGGTATGCCGACATCCTGCTGGCCAGCCTTGCCGCCATCCTGAACCTGCCGATCCGGGAGGCTCCAGTCGTGCGGGCGAGGGGCGCAGCGGCATGAACAGACCCGCCCCCACCGTGGCTTCCCTGTTGCTGGGCCGTACGGACGAGGTTCGATCCCCGGCCATACGGCCCCGCTTCCAGGCCAGACCTCAGTCCGCCGGACGGGCTGGCGTCGTTCAGGCCGCCAGCTGATACTGGCGTGCCAGCGTCTGGAAGACTTCCACTTCCGCGTTGACCCGGGCCGGGCTCCAGCCCAGTCTCTGGCCCATGAAGGCCGCCACATCCGGTGCCACGGCCTCGGCCGCCCTGGCATCGAGGAACAGTAGGCGAATACGGCGTGCCAGCATGTCTTCGAGGCTCTCGGCCATCTCGGCGTCCAGTGCCCATTGCACCTGTGCGTAGGTGAACGGGAACTCGGGATGCAGCTGCTTGGCCAGCGCCGGGTCGCCGGCTGCCAGCGCTTCGATGGCCTTGGCATCACTGCCGTACAGTGCCAGCGGCGTGTCATCCAGATGTTGCTGGGTGCCCGCGTAGCCATGCAGCCGAAGATCGTATGTCTGACACGCGCGCTGTGGCAGCAGACCCCGCTTGATGGCCGCATCCACGGCATCTTCGGCCATCTGCCGATAGGTCGTCCACTTGCCGCCCACGATGTTGACCAGGCCGGACTGGCTGACCTCGACCTTGTGGCTGCGGGAGACTTCCTTCGTGGACTGACCCTTGTCCTTCGGCGCGGCCAGCGGACGAAGGCCCACGAAGACGCTGCGAACGTCGGCACGGGTCGGGGGACGCTTCAGGTAGTCCCGGGCCGTGGCGAGGATGAAGCTGATTTCCTCTTCCAGCGGCTTCGGCTCATAGGCGGCATCCTTGATCAGCGTGTCGGTCGTGCCGACCACCAGCTTGCCATGCCAGGGCACGGCGAACAGGACACGACCGTCCGAGGTCTTCGGCACCATCAGGGCGTCATCGCCGGGCAGGAACTCCCGATCCAGCACGAGGTGAATGCCCTGGCTCGGGATGATCGGCGGCTGGGTGTGAGGCTCGTCCATCGCCGTGATCGGGTTCGTGAAGACCCCGGTGGCGTTCACCACGCAGCGTGCCTTGACCTGATACGTTTCATTGCTGAGCTCGTCCAGACAGCTCACGCCCTCGATCCGTCCGGCTGCGTTCTTCTGCAGGCCGGTGACCGGGCAATGATTGATGACCACACCGCCCTTGTCGACGATGGTCTGCGCGAGGCACACGGCCAGACGGGAATCGTCGAACTGACCGTCGAAATAGCAGACACCTGCCCGCAGCTTCTCGTCCCTGACGCCGGACAGCCGCCTGCGGGCTTCGTCCTGCGACAGATGCCGGGTCTTGCCGATACTGAGCTTGCCCGAGAGGCGGTCATACATCCACAACCCGAAGGTGTAGTACGGGGCCGTCCACCACTGCTCGCCCGGAATGATGAAGGCCTGGGTCTTGAACAGATGCGGTGCATTTCTCGCGAGGCGGCCGCGTTCCCGCAGTGCTTCGCGCACCAGATCCACATAACCCTGCGCCAGATAGCGCACACCGCCGTGAACCAGCTTCGTCGAGCGGCTGGAGGTGCCCTTGGCGAAGTCGTACGCTTCCAGCAGCAGGGTCGAGAAACCGCGGGTGGCCGCATCGAGGGCCACCCCGAGACCTGTTGCACCGCCGCCAATCACCACCACGTCCCACTCATCGCGGGTCTTCAGCTGTTCGATTGCCTTGTTGCGTTGCATGACAGTTTCCTCTTCTTATTTGACCAGTCTTTCCTCAGGCGGAATCCTGGCCTTGTGCCGGGACTCTTCGATCATGGTGATGAAGAGCAGCACGACAGCCAGAACGCCCCCCGTGATCATCACGTAGAAGCCGCCGTCCCAGCCATAGTGCTCGGCAGCCCAGCCGACCACGGCCGATGCCGATACAGTACCACCGAGGTAGCCGAACAGACCGGTAAAACCTGCGGCCGTTCCCGCGGCTTTCTTCGGTGCCAGTTCGAGGGCATGCAGGCCGATCAGCATCACCGGGCCGTAGATCAGGAAGCCCACGGTCGTCATCAGGATGAAGTCGGTCAGCTGGTACGGGTTCTGATACCAGACGGCATAGCTGTTCAGATCAGCCTCCGGCGTGGCCGGGTTCAGCCACAGGGCGGCCACGGCAGCGGTGGTCAGGATCATGAAGATGAAGCCGGTCAGGCCGCGTTTGCCCTTGAACACCTTGTCCGACATCCAGCCGCACAGCAGCGTGCCGGGGATGGCAGCCAGTTCATAGATGGTGTAGGCCCAGGCGGTGCCCTTGAAGTCGAAATGCTTGACCTCGCTCAGGTAGACCGGCGACCACTTCAGCACGCCATAACGGATCAGGTAGACGAAGACGTTCGCCAGGGCGATGTACCAGAGCAGACGGTTCTTCAGCACGTAGGTGACGAAAATGTCCTTCGTCGAGAGGTTGTTCTCGTAGGTTTTCTCGTCGTAGTCGTCCGGGTAATCGTTCTTCCACTTCTCGATCGGTGGCAGACCGGCCGACTGGGGCGAGTCCTTCATGACCAGGTAGATCGGAATGGCGGCGATCATCGCGGCGATGCCGGGGTAATACAGCGCCTGCTGCCAGATGTCCTTGTTCGTGGCCTCCACACCGTGGGTCTGATACCAGATGTAGCCGGCCAGCAGCACCATCGCACCTGGCACCATGCCACCCAGGTTGTGGGCGGTGTTCCAGACCGAGACGATCTCACCGCGTTCGCTCTTCGACCACCAGTGAACCATCGTCTTGCCGCATGGCGGCCAGCCCATGCCCTGGAACCAGCCGTTCAGGAAGATCATGATGAAGGCGATGGCCACGCCCGAGGTTGCCCACGGCATCGTGCCCATCAGCGTCATGGTCAGGCCCGAGAGCAGCAGGCCCACCGGCAGGAACACCTTCGGGTTCGAGCGGTCGGAGATGGCCGCCATCAGGAACTTGGACAGACCGTAGGCCAGACCTGCTGCAGCACCGATCGTGCCCAGCTCGGCCTTGTTGAAGAGCCCCGCATCGATCAGGCCCTTCTGGGCAAGGTCGAAGTTGCTGCGCACGAAGTAGTAGGCCGCATAACCAAAGAAGATGCCGCAAAAGACCTGCCAGCGCAGCCGCCGGTAGGTCGGATCGATCTGATCATCCGGCAGCATCGGCTTGTGCGGTGCCGGCTTGAATATTCCGATCATGATTTGTCCGTCCAATAATGAGAAATGAAAACGAAAACAGGCACTACAGGAAAAGATTTTAATCCCAAGCGATTTTTAAGGATACGCTGAACAAGTCCACGCGGACGCCGCATCCCCGACACGGGCGCATGCCTGCGTTGGCATGGGTCGTCAATAGCGCCACTATCGACGACCCATGCCGCCTTGTCCTGCATCCCGTGTCGGGGCGCGTCACTTCGCGGGACTTGTTCAGCGTATCCTTGAATAAACCATGGCCGAACGCGTTCAGACGGGATTCCAGGTGAAAATCGCCATGCGCCCCTTTGCTGACCTGACCCCGGGCCAGTCCGTCTGGTGAATGGTGGCCCCGGCCGTTTCGCATCACGCTGAATGGCTGGGAGTCGATCTGTTGCAGGCATGAACACGGATGCCGACCGCTGGTCGGCAGACGGATGGCAGGGGTTCTGCCTTCTTAGAATCCGCTCCTTTCAGATCCACCGAATCACCGGGAGTGTTGTGCCACCATGTCATTCAAGCAGAAACAGAACCTTCGTCTTGCCGTCCTGATCGCCTGTGCATTGTCACTGCAGGCCTGCGGCGGGGGCGATTCGGACAGCGGCACCCGTGCCGGCCTGCCCGTCACCGAGACAGCAGCGACCGGACAGGGCGATGGCGTGACCGGGCTGATCGGTGTCGATGGAAACCGGGGGGCCGGGCTGGCAACGGCCAAGGGCTTTCGGTTCAGCATGGATGAAATGGTGGACATCGCCAATCCGGACAAACTCGCCAGGCGCATGTTCTATGACCAACCCTCCACAGGCCCGGATGCCGAATGGTTCGATGCCATCAAGCGTGGTGACACGATCAGGGTTCGCCAGATGGTCGAAGCCGGTCAGAACCTCGAGGCCAGGGATGAGGCATCATTGGGCCAGACCGCGCTGGGCTGGGCGGCTTTCATCGGTTATGAAGACATCGTCGACTACCTGCTGGAAAAAGGCGCTTCGGTTCATGCAACCGATCGTGGCGATGTCTACAACGTGCTGAAATCGGCCGCGTTGGGAAAGAACGTCAATATCGTGCGCAAGATCCATCAACGTCTGCCCGAGACCGATTTCAACGATCAGACGATCGAGGCCGATGGTGAGACGCTGATCATGGTTGCTGCCAGCAACAACCGTCTCGAGGTCGTCAAATACCTGATCGAGCAGGGCTCGAACGTGAATCTGGTGGCCACGACGAAGGACAAGAGTCTCGGAGCCTACGACCAGGGGCCTCTCTCCTACGCCTGCACCCGCAATCACCCGGAGATGGTCAAGCTCCTGGTCGCGCACGGTGCCATCAACCATCGTAACGGCAAACCGGCCTGCGATTGAGCCCTGCCGCCCAAGCGCCTGGCAGCGGCTGCCGCATCGGTGGCCGCTGCCAGAAAGCACGTCCTGCTTGCCTTCGCTTTTCGCTCGAATTTGGGCGCCGTCCCAGCCGCCGGCAGATAGAATCAATAGGGATACGCTGAACAAGTCCACGCGGACGCCGCATCCCCGACACGGGCGCATGCCTGCGTTGGCATGGGTCGTCAATAGCACCACTATTGACGACCCATGCCGCCTTGTCCTGCATCCCGTGTCGGGGCGCGTCGCCTCACGGGACTTGTTCAGCGTATCCCCAGCGTGACATCCGGTATCACAGCTGGGACTGAGATAAGAAAAACAGCCTCCAGGAGCAAAGGCCATGAACGAACTGTTGAATCAGGTCGGCATACACCCCTTCTGGGCGCAGCTGGTGCTGCTCCTGATCATCATCTATTTCGGCATCCGCTATGGTGGTGTCGCCCTGGGATTGCTGGGCGGACTGGGCATCACCATCCTGGTCTTTGCCTTCGGAGTGCTGCCGGGCAAGCCGCCCATCGACGTCATCCTGATCATTCTGGCCGTGGTCACGACCTCGGCCACGCTCGAAGCCACCGGCGCGCTGAATCTGATCGTGCGGATGGCCGAAAAACTGCTGCGCCGTCATCCCGAGCGCGTCACCTATCTGGCGCCGCTCTGCACCTTCTTTCTCACGATGCTCGTGGGCACCGGCCACGCGGTCTATCCGTTGCTGCCGGTGATCTATGACGTGGCCTATTCCAGGGGCATCCGGCCCGAGCGGCCGATGGCGGTGGCCTCGGTTGCCAGCCAGATGGGCATCACGGCCAGCCCGGTCTCGGCTGCGCTGGCCACGGTGGTGGCCATCGCGGCCACGAACCATGTGGACATCACGGTGCCGCAGGTGCTGGCCGTGACGATTCCGTCCTGCCTGATCGGCGTGCTGGCGGCGGCCACCTGGAGCCTGAAGCGCGGCAGGGATCTGGCCGACGATCCGGTCTTCCAGGCGAAGATGAAGGATCCTTCCATGCGTGAGTACATCGAAGGGGGCTCGCATTCGGTGCTCGACCAGGCGGTCACCCCTGACGCGAAGAAGGCGCTCACGCTCTTCGTGCTGGGCATCGTCTCGATCGTGCTGCTGGCCTCGGTGGCCAAACCGCTGCTGCCGCTGGATGAAAAAGGCAAGGTTCTGTCGATGGTGCCGGTGATCCAGTTCATCATGCTGGCTGCCGGTGCGCTGGTGCTGTTCTTCACCAACGTGCAGTCGAAGCAGATTTCCGATTCCAAGGTCTTCAATGCTGGCATGGTGGCGGTCATCATGATCATGGGGATCGCCTGGATGAGTGATACCGTCATTTCCGGCAACAAGGGCTACATCACCGACATGCTGAAGGCGCAGGTCGAGGCCTATCCGTGGTCGTTCGCCCTGGCGATGTTCGTGTTCTCGGCCTTCCTGAAATCGCAGGCTGCCACGCTCAGCGTCATGCTGCCGCTGGGTTTCGCGCTGGGCCTGTCGCCGGCCACGCTGCTGGGCTCGATTCCGGCCTGCTATGCCTACTTCTTCTTCTGCTTCTACCCGAGCGATCTGGCCACCATCAACTTCGATCGCACCGGCACCACGCACATCGGCAAGTACATCCTGAATCACAGCTTCATGATCCCGGGCCTGATCGGGGTGGGTGTCGCGACGACCGTGGCGATGTTCATCGCCCGGATGGTGGTGTGAATCACCTGAACCTTGATCAGGACAGCGCCTGAGGACAGGCGCCCGATGGCGGCCGGTTTGCACCACCTCTTGCCCCACGGCACCGGCTATGGGGCGACGAATCGGGCGCAAACGGTGCTCGACGGGGCCGATTTTCGCCTTCGCGATTCCTGCCGCCCCAAGCGCCTGGATCATTGCAACAGGCTCTTGCGGATCCGCGGCTTGTCGGTGCGGGGCTGCTCGTCGATCATGTCGAGCAGCGAGGCCTCGATTTCGTGGGCCAGCGCCTGCAGCGGCAGGTCGTTGGCCTCCTCACCGAACGGGTCTTCCAGTTCGGCCCCCAGCGCCTCCAGCGCAAAGAAGGTGTAGGCGATGAAGCAGACGATCACGGGCGTCATCAGCCCGATCGAGTCCAGCAGGCCAAAAGGCAGCCAGAAGCAGTACAGATAGATGCTGCGGTGGATCACGACGGCGTAGGTGAACGGGATCGGCGTGTGGGCGATCCGCTCGCAGCCGCCGAGTGCAGCCGTCAGCCGGCTCAGGCTGCCGGCGAAGGCCGTCACGATCGGCGGATGGATCTCGTTGGCCCTGACCCGATCACCCAGCCACTCACCTGCCATCTGCAGCGCCATGGCAGGGCGGAAGCTGGCTTTCTCCAGCCGCGCCATCTGGTCGGCGTCCAGAAACTTCTTCAGGTCGGCATTCGGACTCGTGTGGCGCAACTGGTGCTTGAGCAGGTGCACGAAAGCGCAGAGCTGATGGATCAGTGCGGGAGCGGCACCGGGGTTGCTCGTGAGCGTCAGGGCCTCGCGCGCCAGTGAGCGGCTTTCATCCTGCACCTGCTGCCAGAGCTTGCGCGCTTCCCAGAAACGGTCATAGCTCGTGTTGTTGCGAAAGCTCAGGAAGATCGCCAGCGTCAGACCGATCAGCGAGAAGGGCACGAAGTTCAGCGATACCTTCCAGTCGAGCACCTTGCCATGCAGTGCCGTGATCAGCACCGAGAACAGCGTGATGACGGTCAGCTGCACGGCGATCCGGGGCAGGATCGAGCCTCGCAGCACAAAGAGCATGGCAAACCAGTTCGGGCGGTTTCGGACGATCATCGGAGATCACCAGAGGCAGGACGAAAGGAGAGGAGACGGGGAGCCGGCCGGACACATCGGTTCGATGACCGGGCAGGCCGGAAGCAGGGGGCCGCCAGGTACGAGGTGGACACCCGTGGCCCTGGTGGGTGTCAGCGGCCCGTCAGCGCCAGGATGGACGAGATGATGCCACCGGCACCGATCAGCAGCATCAGGCCACCGGAGATCAGCAACACCCACCGATGGGCGGACGGTTTCAGCGTGCGACTCACAAGCCAGTACACCGTCATCAGCGTGGCGAAGTCCAGCACGATCCACAGCACGGTCAGCAGGCCGATGCTGGTGTTGGTGTCCGGGGTGACGCCGATGAACTGCGGAAAGAACGAGGCGAAGAAAATGATGTCCTTCGGGTTCGAGATGGCCATCACGAAACCCTTGCCGAAGCCGCCCACGCGCGGCTTGATCATGCCGTTGCCGTTGCCGTTGCCGGAGGCAGGGGCGGCCCGTGCTTCCCGGAGCACCTCCCATCCGATCCAGCCGATGTAGGCGGCACCGGCCAGCTTCAGGATCGTGAACACGGTTTCATCGACCGCGAACAGTCCCTTGATCACCAGGGCCGACAGCAGTATCAGGATCAGTGAGGCAACGTTCGTGCCGATGGCCGTACGCAGCGCCTGCCGTCCGCCGCCAGCCAGACCGGCTCCCGTCACGAGCACCACCACGGGGCCCGGGGTGGCGATCATCGCGATCACCGTGATGGCATACAGACCGAGCAGACCGAGATCGATGGGCATGGCTATCCTGTGTGGGGCAAGTCAGAGGGCAACGATGTGCGCGATTTTATAGCGTGTCATGCCCGGAACAGGTGCCGGCGCGCCTGACCGGGTGGTGAGCGAAGCGCCGTTCGCCTCTTGCCGGACAGCACTCAGGGGCTGTTCCGGCAGACGAAGCTCAGGCCGTCGAAGCCGCAGAACTGCTGGAAGCCCGGCCTGAAGAAGTCTTCACCGGCCCATCCCCTGTAGAGGGTGTCGTCCACATCGAGCCGATTGCCGCGTGCCCAGTCTTCCGGCCGGTTCGGATCACCGCCCGTTTTCAGCGCGCTGGTGTAGGGGAAGGGGTGGATGTTCCTGCCCCGGCCGAGTGCCGCCTCGGTGTGGCTGGCCGAGGCCATCAGCACCTTCGGCGCCTGCCCGTTTTCCACCCAGTCGATCAGCGGGGTCATCGCGTCCAGGCTTCGCATGCCAGGGCCGCCCCCGCAGTGGGCCAGCCCCGGCACGAGGAACAGGCGCATCACTTCATCGGTGGCTTCCTGGCCGATCGTGTCTCGAACGGCCTGATGATAAGCCATCGAATTGGCAGGGGCGATGTTCGGATCGGACAGCCCGTGCCAGATCAGCAGCTTGCCACCGGCTGCATGGAAGGGCCTCAGATCCGGGTTCGTGGCATCGAGCAGGGCATGCATCGGCTTGAGCCGCTCGAAGACGCTGGCCTCGAAGCGGAAGTCCGACAGCTTCCAGTCCGGATCATAAGGATCGACGAAGGCCAGCGACTGAAGGATCTCCTGCGCCGACTTCGGGCTGGCCGTGCGAACGGGTTGTGCAAAATAGAGCTGGTCCATCGCCGGCGGGGGAGCCGGCGAGTCACCCGGGGGGTCGCCGGCCTCGGCAGGCGGCGTCGGGCCCGTCCCTGTCACGTCGACCGGAGTAGACGGTGCTGCGGGTGCCGACGAAACCATCGATGCCGTAGCCGTCCCCCGGGGGGCTGTTCGTGGGCCGGATGCCGGGGCATCGGCTGCCACCGGTTCGGGTGGCAGCTCGCGCGGCACCAGCACATTGACCCAGGACAGCTCGGAGCCGGGCAGCAGCGAGCCGATCACGAGCCGGGTATCGCCATCGTGCGCACCACGGTAAAGCTCGGTGGCGGCCCGCGCGGTACGCGCGCTGATGCAGTCCCCGGTCTGCCCGGGCGTGCAGACCCAGGCCATCGGGTCGACCGTGCAGGTGGGATCCGAGACGATCCCGTCCTTCAGCCCGTCGGCGGTATCGCACTGCGCCACGGCCCTGCGGTGCAGGATCGGCAGGTCGCTCTCGCGAATGGTGGGGTTGGGGCTGGCGGCCTGCACGATATGTGCATTCCAGCCGTGGTACATGCTGTTGTGCGCCAGAAAGTTCAGCGAAGGGGCGCCGGCCGCGATGCCGTCGAAGTCTTCCGGGTAGCGCTGGGCCGCCATCAGCGCCTCACGCCCACCGTCGGAGCAGCCCGAGAAATACGAGTAGGCGGGCTGCTGGCCGTAATAAACGCGGATCAGTTCTTTCGCGATCAGCGCCGTCGTGTGCACGCCGCGATAACCGAAGTCCACGCGCAGCTGCATGTCGCTGGCGGCCCAGATGCCGCCGGCGCCCGCCGTGTGCCCCATGTCGGTGGAGGCCATCGCCATCGTGCCATCCTGCTCGAACTGGCAGTCCCGCTGGGGCGACTGGATCGCCAGACGCCCGCACAGTCCGCCACATCCCGTCTGCAGATAGCGCTGCGTCCAGCCTTCGACCGGCAGGTGGACGAGGAAGCGGATCTGTGGCGAGATCACGCCCTGGATCACGCACATCCGGTGTTCCCCCACGTCGGTGATCTCGGCGCTGGTGACGCGGGCAGGGGCCTCGCGCAGCGTGACCTTCGAGAAGGTCTCGACCGAACAGGCGGCCACGGGCGCCATGGCCGGCAGGTTCCGGGCAGCATGGGCGGTATCGGGTGGGAGGGCAGACAGCAGAAACAGCAGGACGAACGACGAGGGCAGAGCGGGTAAGCGCACGAGCAGGACAGGAGGGAGACGACGGGAGAAGGGAGGTGGTGCTCACCCGGTCGGGGCCGGACGGCGTTGTAAAGGTAACACAGCTGCCCGGGGCCTTCCTGAACGCGGGGTGGTGCGGGAGTGGATGCTCAATCGTTCGAGGGCTTCCGGGTTGGGGCAATGGGGCGGGCCGTTACCGGCATGGCCGCTCGGTGAACCCGGTGGGCCCGAGCGCCGCATGAACCGCGTTGCAAGCGATAACCCGACGTGGTAGCGTGGCGCGGTGAGCCGGTCGGTGCGACCCGGGCAGGGCGCACGCAGCCCGGGGACACCTTCGTCGTGTGTAGCAGCCCCTCCCGTGCGCCATGGATGAAAGGGGCCGCGATGCCAGGGATGTCGCGCCAGGATCAGGCTTGAAGACCACACCGGAGACCCCATGAAATTTGCCACTGCTGCCATCCATGCCGGCTATCGCAGCGAGCCGACGACCCGCGCTGCGGCCGTACCGATCTATCAGACCACGTCCTACACCTTCGACAACAGTCAGCACGGGGCAGACCTGTTCAATCTGGCTGTGCCCGGCAACATCTATACCCGCATCATGAACCCGACGAATGCGGTGCTGGAAGAGCGCATGGCGGCACTGGAGGGCGGCATCGGTGCGCTGGTGACGGCTTCCGGCATGTCGGCCATCACCTATGCGCTGCAGGCCATTTGCACGCCCGGCAGCAACATCGTCTCGACCAGCCAGCTCTATGGTGGCACCTACAACCTGTTTGCGCACACCTTGCCGAATCAGGCCATCCAGTGCCGGATGGTGGCTTATGACGACTTCAAGGCATTGGAGGCTGCGATCGATGCGAACACGAAGGCGCTGTTCTGCGAATCGATCGGCAACCCGGCCGGCAACGTCGTCGACCTGGCGCGCTGGGCCGAGGTCGCCAACCGGCATGGCGTGCCGCTGATCGTGGACAACACGGTGGCCACGCCCTATTTGTGCCGCCCCTTCGAGCACGGTGCGCATATCGTCGTTCATTCGTTGACGAAATACATCGGTGGGCATGGCACCACCATCGGAGGCGTGATCGTCGACAGCGGCCAGTTCGACTGGGAAGCGAATGCCGCGCGCTTTCCGATGCTGAACCAGCCCGACCCGTCCTATCACGGCGTCGTCTATACCGAAGCTTTCGGCCCGGCTGCCTATATCGGCCGGTGCCGCGTCGTGCCGTTGCGCAACACGGGCGCTGCACTGTCGCCCTTCAATGCCTTCCAGATCATGCAGGGACTGGAGACGCTGGCGCTGCGGATGGAGCGGCATTGCAGCAATGCCGAACAGGTGGCCGCCTTCCTGAAGGGCCATGAGAAGGTTCAGTCCGTCAATTACGCGATGCTGCCCGACAGCCCCTACCGGCAGAATGCCGAACGGATCTGCGGTGGCAAGGCATCGGGCATCCTCAGCTTCGAGCTGAAGGGCGGCATCGAGGCCGGTGCGCGTTTCATCGATGCGTTGCAGCTGATCTATCGGCTTGTGAACATCGGTGACGCGAAGACGCTGGCCTGCCATCCGGCATCCACCACGCACCGGCAGCTGAATGCCGAAGAGCTGAAGAAGGCCGGTGTCGGCCCCGGCATGGTTCGCCTGTCGATCGGCATCGAGGATATCGACGACATCCTGGCCGACATCGCGCAGGCGCTGGACAAGGCCTGATGCTGGCCGGCGCTGCGCTGGTCGTGGCGGGGACGAATAAGTTCATAACACGCTCTAGCCGAAAATGACGGGATGAAAGACGGTTTCCTGCAGCCGGATTCCTGCTGGCGCCAACCCGACATTATCGGCTGACTTGACATTTTTTCATGTTTTCTCCTTCGTGCCTGCATGGATTCTTTCCTGACGCTCGACAGACTGTGGAAGGATGAATCGCGTACGGGCCATGTCGATGCCCGATGCTCACAACGGAGGAGACACAGTCATGAGCGCCCCGCTTCTGAAGCATTTCATCAACGGCAAACAGGTAGAAGGCGCCGGTGAGGACGCCTTCGATCTGATCAGCCCGGTCGATGGGAAGGTTTACGCACGTTCGCCCAACGCCAGCCAGCAGGACGTGGATGCAGCCTATCAGGCCGCAGAGGCTGCCTTCCGGACGTGGGGTCGAAGCACGCCCTCGGCGCGTCAGAAAGCGTTGCTCGGGCTGGCCGACGCGATCGAGCAGCATGGTGATCGTCTGATCGAGTTGCAGAGCCGTGAGACGGGGCAGCTCAAGCACCTGATCGCCCAGGAAGAAATCGGGGTCTCGGCTGACCAGATCCGTTTCTTCGCCGGCGCGGCCCGACTGCTGGAAGGCAAGGCCACGGCCGAGTACATGGAAGGGCTGACGTCGAGCATCCGTCGGGAGCCGCTGGGTGTGGTCGGGCAGGTGACGCCGTGGAACTATCCCCTGATGATGGCGGTCTGGAAGATTGCGCCAGCGCTGGCTGCGGGCAATACCGTGGTGCTCAAGCCCAGTGACACCACGCCGAACAGCACGCTTCTGCTGGCTGAGCTGGCCGCGCCGTTCTTCCCCGAAGGGGCGTTCAATGTGGTGCTCGGCAAGGCCGATGCCGGTGAACGGGTCGTGTCCCACAAGACGGCGGCGTTGGTGTCGATCACGGGTTCGGTGCGAGCCGGGATCGCAGTGGCCCAGTCGGCTGCTGCCAACCTGACGCGCAGCCACCTGGAGCTGGGCGGCAAGGCGCCGGTCGTCGTGTTCGAGGATGCCGATCTGGATGCTGCCGCACCGCACATCGCTGCCACCGGCACCTTCAATGCCGGGCAGGACTGCACGGCTGCCACACGGGTGCTCGTCGCCGAATCGGTTCACGACAGCTTCGTCGCCAAACTGGTCGAGGCGATGAAGGAGACCCGCTTTGGCGACCCCGATGACAAGGACGCCTGGTACGGCGCGCTGAACAACGAAAAACAGCTCGAACGGGTCAGGGGCTTCATCGAACGGCTGCCCTCCCATGCGCGTGTCGAGACCGGAGGGAAGCCGGCCGGGCGCGCCGGCTATTACTTCGAACCCACGGTCATCACGGGTCTGAAACAGGAGGATGAGGCCATTCAGACCGAAGTATTCGGGCCGGTCATCACGGTGCAGTCCTTCACGGATGAAGCCGATGCGGTTGCCAAGGCCAATGGCGTCATCTACGGTCTGGCCTCCAGTGTCTGGACGAAGGATCATGCCCGCGCGACGCGGATGTCGCGTGACCTGAATTTCGGCACCGTATGGATCAACACGCACATTCCGCTCACGGGTGAAATGCCGCACGGCGGTTTCAAGTGCTCGGGTTACGGCAAGGATCTGTCCGCCTATGCACTGGAAGAATACACGCGCATCAAGCACGTGATGAGCGCGAACACCTGATCGACCAGGAGCCTGGGCGGCAGGAAAGTCGCGGACCAGGCTTCTGGGCTGAAACGTCTGTCGTCCGGTTTGCCGCCTGATCATCGTGACCGATGGGTGGCGCCGGGTGATGGGTGAAGGAGCATGACATGACAGAAAGGACATCCAACCGGGAACTGGTCGCCCGCGCGCATCACGAGCTGTTCACGGAACGCGATGTGGGGGCGCTGGCACGGTATTTTTCAGCGGATTTCATCGAGCATTCGCCGCTGGTGGCCGATGGCCTCACCGGTTTGAAGGAGCTGGTAGAGACCCATCCCGACCTGCGCCACGAGGCTGTTCGCGTGCTGGCCGACGGTGATCTGGTGGCCATCCATGGCCGATTCACCGGACTGGACGAGGAGCCGCTGGTTGGCTTCGACATCTACCGCGTGGCCGATGGCAAGATCGTCGAGCACTGGGATGGTCTCGTGCCCGAGGCGAAACCGAATGCCAGTGGCAGAACCCAGCTCGACGGTTCCACCGAGCCCGGCGACCGGCAGCACACCGAACGGAACCGTGCCTTCATCCGCCAGTATTTCACCGAGACGCTGATCAACGGGGATTACAGCGGTTTCAGACGCTACACCGATGGCACGAATTTCATCCAGCACAGCCCCGACATCGCCGATGGGGTCGAGGCAGTCATCGATTTTCTGGAACAGCTGAAAAGTGAGGGCATGAAGCTCGAATACGAACGCATCCACCGGATGATCGCCGATGGCGAGTTCGTGCTGACCCATTCCGAAGGCAGCATCGGGGGCCAGCGTCACGCCTATTTCGAGCTGTGGCGGGTCGTCGACGGCAGGCTTGTCGAGATGTGGGATGCCATCACCCCCGTGCCGGCCGATGAGGACGCACTGCATGACAAGGGCATTTTCTGAGCGCTGTATCGGCGTGTTTGATGTGCATAACACGCTCTTGCTGAAGGCCAGTTTGCGCTGACCAGGGCTGCTGCGCCAAGCCCGCCGGCGGCGGCGATGCAGGCCAGGCCGAGGCGGGCCTCTGCCGGGGTATGTCCCGTGTCGGGCGTCATCCTGTCGGACTTTTCACCATATCCCGGCTTATCCAGCCGTTCCAGCCGTTCCAGCAGATCCACGAGGGCGATGGCCCCCGAGGCACCGATCGGATGACCGCGGGCCAGGCCGCCGCCGTGCGGGTTCAGCTGACCGGGCGCGAGGCCCAGCGCCTGTTCCAAGGCCAGCCCCTGAAGCGCGAAGGCATCGTGCAGCTCGACGCTGGCGAGCCTGCTGGCTGACAGCTGGTGCCGTGTCAGCAGCGCGTCGGCGGCGAGCTGTGCACCCAGCATCGGGTTCGAGGGATCCACGCCCAGTGAAAGCCCGTCCACCCAGCATGCCCGCGCTTGCACGTCGTATCGCCGGCAGACCTCGGGGCTTGCCAGCAGCACCACGGCTGCGCCATCGGCTTCGGGGGAGATGGCGAGCAGGCTCAGCGAACAGTCATTCCCGGCCCTGTCCCGGGCCGTTTGCTGGATGGGCAGGCGCCTCATCAGGCCGGCTGAAAGCGCTCTGGGATAGGCGTCGTGCCAGAGCCCATCCATGGGCAGAATGTGGTGCCGCCGCCCGTCTCCCGCCTGTGCGTGCCAGATCACGGCCCGCTGGTGGGCCTGCCGGGCGTATTCATCCTGCTGCATCCGTGTCCAGCCATGGCGCTCCGCGTACCGGGCAGCTGCTTCCGCGGGCTCGGGATCGCGTTCCGGCCAGGGGGTGAACGGGGGCCGCTCGTAGCTGACGGGGGCTTCCAGCGGCGAGCGGGGACGACGCTGCCGGATCGGTGCGCGGCTCCAGGCTTCCACGCCGCCAGCGATGACGATGCCGGCCTGTCGGGCCTGGATCAGCCCGGCTCCCAGCCGGATGGCATCCAGACCGGCGCAGCACTGGGTATCGATGCTGAGGGCCTGACAACGGTCGGGCAGGCCGGCTGCCAGTGCTCCCAGTCGAGCCGGGTTGCCACCGGCACCGAGCGCATTGCCGAGGATCACCGCATCGACCGCAGCGGCGGGCAGACCGTTTCGGTCGAGCAGGGCGCGGATCAGGGGCGCCACCAGCTGATGGGGTTCGCGCTGCCGCAAGGCGCCATGCCGTGGGGCGATCGGCGTGCGCAACCAGTCCGGCATGGCCACGTTGGAAGCGGGCGGGCAGCCCTGCTTCGATGCCTGGAACCCGAGCCCGGTAGCGTCGAGTTCGGGGGAACGAATGTCGGCAGGCATGCTGAATACCGTCAGCGTGCGGGGCGTGCCGACGCCCGTATGGACGGCGACGGAACAGACTGCGCTGTCAGGGGCTGAAGCGCTTCACCCTGCTCCTGTGCTTCCAGACGCTCGATGGCGCCGACAGCTGGCGCAGGGCCGGAAGAATCCCACGGCTCCACAGGGCCAGGCGCCTCGAGTGGCGCCGGCTGTGGCATCCGTGCCGGGGCTTGCGCCTTTGAGGGTGCCGGGAGCCGTGCCTGAAGCAGGGCAGCGATTCGGGCATGATCGGTTTTCCCGCTGGCGGTCTGCGGCCACGGGCCTTGCCAGCGCCACCAGTGGCGCGGCGTCTTGAACCGCTCCAGATGCTGCTGGCACCACAGGGCGAGTTCGCGAGGGCCGGGCGTTGCTTCACCCGCTGCATCGGCGAGCTGCACGACGGCATGCACGCTGTGCCCGCGCTGTTCGTCGGCCAGCCCGTGCACCGAAGCCTGGGCGATGGCCGGATGGGCGCTGAGGCAGCTTTCCACTTCTTCGGGAAAGAGGTTTTTGGCCTGCGTCACGATCATCCGGTTTGCCCGGCCACACAGATGAAGGATGCCATGCTCGTCCAGATGGCCCATGTCATGCACGGACAGCCAGTCGCCGTGGCGCACGGCTGCCGTGTCGTCGTCCGGGTTGATGTAGTCGGTGAACAGCATCGGGCTGCGAACCCAGATCCTGCCCGGCTCGCCTGTCTGGTCAGGCGGCGAATCGGGTGTTTCGCCCACATGCAGCTGCACGTTGCTGAAGGGCCGGCCGACGGCCTGCACGGGGGCGCTTTCGTTCACGTCCATCCAGCTGACATAGCTGGTTTCGGAGGCACCATAGAAGGTGATGATGCGCGCGGCCGGAAACAGTGCCCGCAGCGCTCGCGTATGTTCGCGGGCCCAGCGCGCACCACTGATCAGCAGCAGTTTCAGCTGCGGTATCGGAGGCAGCGAACGGCGGCGGGCGGCGGCCAGCATCAGGATCAGCTGGCTGGGCACGGCCACCATCATCGGGTGCTTGCCGCCTGCGAGCAGCGCCAGCACCTGCTCGGCCGAGAAACGCTGCTGCAGTGTCGTGCCGCCGCCGCTCCAGATGCCCAGCAGGGCACCAAAGAGGAACAGCGAGTGGGACAGGCGTCCCGGCGCCAGTACATGCCCGGCTGCCTGCTCGCCAAAATCGGCCAGACTCACCCTGAAACTCTCGACCCAGGAACGGTGATGGCGGCGAAAGCCCTTGGGCAGACCAGTGCTACCGGAGGTGAAGCCGATGTAGAAAGGTTCATGCCCGGTACCGGCATGGTTCGGGATGTCGAAGGTATCGCCTGCCTGGACGACGGAGCGTGCCTGCTCGCCGGCAGGTGAATGCCCGTTCAGTGCAGCCAGATAGCGGACGATCTGTTGGTGAACGGCAGGCGGCCAGTCGGGGTCGGGCACGGCCGCGCAACGACCGCTCGCGATCACGCCCAGACATTCGAGCAGCTGCGCCTGCGGGTTGGCATCGGGCGTCAGCAGGCAGGTGCCGGGTGCCTGCTCACGCTTCAGTCGGGCCGCGTAGCCGGTCGTCAGGGACTGAAGCGCGCGATAACTGATCTCCCGGGGGCGCTCGTCGAGTGACACGAGGCGCAGGGCGCAGGCATCGGGTTGCCTGGCTGCCCAGTGATCCAGGGTACCGTGAACCCACGGGCTGTCGTGGCGCAACAGAAACCCTGTCCGACCCTGTTCCGGCAGGGGTTGCGGTGGCGGATGGTGGCCGGCGTCGATCACCGGATCAGCGCGAGCGGCCGCCGAACGACCAGTCGGGCAAGGCGCGGGCCACGGTGTGGACGACGATCGCGCACAACACGCATTTGATCAGGTCGCCGGGCACGAAGGCCAGATCCAGCTTCAGCGCCTCGCTGAACGGCATCTTGGCCAGCAGCATCAGGCCGGCGATGCCGGCGGCGTGCAGAAACAGGATGCCGCCCAGCACCGAGGCGATGAAGGCATTGAGCGCCGTTCTGATCGCGGACTGCGCGCGCGGCAGCGAGGCCATGATGAGCCCGATGACGAAGGCGGCAGCGGCATAGCCGAACAGATAACCGGCCGAGGGGGCCGTGAAAGGGCCAAGCCCGCCACGGCCGCCCGCCAGCAGCGGGAGCCCCACGGCCACGGCCGCCAGAAACAGCGCAACCGCCTGAAAGCCCCGTCGGGCACCCAGCAGGCAACCGGCCAGCATCACGCCCAGCGACTGGGCCGTGATCGGCACGCCAC
>JAUMZD010000072.1:0-1931 GCA_030528325.1 Lautropia sp.
TCAACACGCGGTTTTGGGGCCAGCGCGGGGACGAATAAGTGCATAACACGCTCTAAGCGTGTTTCACCCCCGATCGTACCCGATCGGAGGAGATCGGCCCTGAAGGAGCGCTGTCATTCAGTAGGTGAACGGCCCCCAGGCCGGTTCCCGGACATCACCGGTATTGCTCGACAGCCGCTGCTTGATGCGCCCGTCGACGGAGACGGCCATCAGGTATTCACGCCCGGCAGCGCGGGTCGTGTACATCACCCACTGACCGTTCGGCGAGAAGCTGGGCGACTCTTCTTCCCCGTTCTCGGTCAGGATCTTCTCCTGCCCGGACTCCAGATCCTTCAGCGCGATCAGGAAGCGGCCGTTGCGTTGGGTGACGAAGGCCATCTGCTGGCCGTTCGGGCTGATCTGGGGTGATACGTTGTAGGACGAACCGAAGGTGATGCGGGTGGCGGCGCCGCCCGTGCTGCTCATCCGGTAGATCTGGGGTGCGCCGCCACGGTCGGAGGTGAAGTAGATGTGCCTGCCGTCCGGCGAGTACACCGGCTCGGTGTCGATGCTGCTGGATTGGGTGAGCCGGCGTGCGTGGTTGCCGCCATCGGCACTGACCTGATAGATCTGGGAGCCGCCGTCACGGGTGAGGGTGACGGCCAGCGAACGGCCGTCGGGCGACCAGGTGGGTGCACTGTTGCTGCCCTTGAACTGGGCGACGGCCTTGCGTTGTCCGGAGGCCAGGTTGTGGACGTAGACGACGGGCTTCTGGGTCTCGAAGGAGACGTAGGCCAGACGGCGGCCGTCGGGCGACCAGGCCGGCGAGATGATCGGCTCGGCGGCGTTCAGGGCGGTCTGGACATTCTGGCCATCCCAGTCGGCGACGTTGAGCCGGTAGCGTTTGCCCTGCTTGCTGACGAAGGCGATGCGGGTGGAGAAGATGCCCCGGATGCCGGTGAGCTTCTCGAAGACGGCGTCGGCCACCCGGTGGCCGGCCAGGCGGATGTCGTTTTCCGAGGCGCTCATCGTGGCCTCGGTGAGCACCGACTGCTTGACGGTATCGGCCAGCTTGTAGCGCAGCTCGACACGGGCGTTGGCGATGGCGTTCAGCGAGCCGACCAGCACGGAATCGGCGCCCTGCTTTCGCAGTGAGGGCATGTCGAGCGGTGAAGTCTCGCTGAGCGGCTTGCCGAGGTCGATCAGGCGGAACATGCCGCTGCGCTTCAGGTCGTCCTGAATGACGGTGTCGAGCTGCTGCGGGGCGCTGCCCTGGCCGCTGAAGGGGGCGAGGGCCAGCGGGATCTGATGGGCGCCGATGCCACTGACATCGATGCGGATCGACTGGGCGGACAGCGAGCCGGCCAGGCTGAGCGAGGCAGCCAGGACGGTGAGGCGGAACAGTTTGCGCTTGCTCATGGTGTGATCATCTGGAGAGGGCATGACGGCTGCGGTGCGACGGCACCGGGGCGGGCCATGCCGGGTTGGGGTGGACAGCAGACGGGCGGGATGGCGGGTGCTCATGCATGGTTCAGTCCTGCGGTCCGTGGTGGATTTCAAGGGTGGACTGGCAGCTGCCGGTCTTCGGGCACGGGAACGGGTTCGTCCGTTCGATCGCGCGCTCGGCGGCGTTGTCCCAGGCTGCATTGCCGCTGGAGCGCAGCAGACGGACATCGAGCACCTTACCCTGGCGGTCGAGCCTGACCTGGAACACGGCCTGCGGGTTGCCGCGAATGGTCTGCGTGAAGGTCGTGTTGGCACGGATGGCCGAGCTGACACGCGCGGCGTAACCGGCATCGCGGGCACCAGTGGGTGAGCCGTGCTGGACGGTCGAGTCCGGGTCGCCCGCCTGGCTGAGCAGGGCATTGACGGCCGCCTGCCGGCGTGCTTCGGCAGCCTTGCGCTGGGCGGCCTTTTCAGCGGCGGCTTTCTCGGCAGCCGCTTTTTCAGCT
>JAUMZD010000072.1:1941-10369 GCA_030528325.1 Lautropia sp.
CTTTTCGGCAGCAGCCTTCTTCTCGGCTGCGGCCTTTTCAGCAGCAGCCTTTTCAGCCGCGGCTTTCTCGGCCGCTAGCTTGCGCTGGCGTTCTTCTTCCCTGCGTTTCTCTTCCTGACGCTTCTTTTCAGCCTCGGCGCGTTTCTTCTCGGCTTCCTCACGCTGCCGCTTTTCTTCGGCCTCGCGACGCTGGCGTGCCTCTTCCTGACGCCGCGCTTCCTCACGTTTGCGCTCTTCTTCCTTGCGCCGCGCCTCTTCGCGCTTGCGTTCCTCTTCCTTGCGTCGGGCTTCTTCGGCCTTGCGCTTTTCTTCCTCCAGGCGCCGTTTCTCGGCTTCTTCGCGACGACGTGCCTCTTCGGCCAGACGTGCTTCCTCGCGCTTTCTGGCTTCTTCTTCCTGCCGTTTCTTCTCCTCGGTCTCACGCTGACGGCGCGCTTCTTCCTCACGCCGTCTGGCCTCTTCCTCGGCCTTGCGGGCGGCTTCGATGGCGATGGCGGGGTCGGGCTGCTGTGGTTCGGATTCCGGCTCGGGCGTGGGTTCGGGCTCGGGCGTCGGGGATGGCTCAGGCTCGGGGGCCGGCTCCGGTTCTGGTTCCGGTTCGGGCGCAGGCGGGACGGGGGCCGGCGTCGGCTCGGGCGTTGGTTCGGGTTCAGGCGCCGGTGTGGAGGGCGCTTCCGGTTCGGGTTGTGGCGCTGGTTCGGGCAGATCCGGCAGATCCTCGACGGGAATCCACAGTTCGGCCTGGATTACGTCGGGTTGGGGGCGTTGCCAGCTGATGCCCACGAAGAGCAGGGCCAGCAGGCCCACGTGGACGAGCAGGGCCAGCAGGAAAGCCAGGGTGCCCCGGCTGCTGCGGCGAGGAGGGGGGGAGTCTGCGTTTCGGTGGGCGGCCATGTGCTGCGATCGTGTCCGGGTCAGGAAGCGCTGGCGGCTGGCCGGGGTTTGACCATCAGGCCGACGCGGGCGATACCCTGTCGCCTGATGTCACCCATCACTTCCAGGATGGCCTCGTAACGAACCTGTTTGTCGCCGCTGATGACGACAGGCTGGGTCGGTCTGGCGGGATCCGAGACGGCTTGAACCAACTGGGTCAGCTCAGCGGGCAGCTGGGCCCGGTTGACGAGCTTTTCGATCGGGTTCGGCTGGTTGCGGGTGGCCAGGGTCAGCTGGCCATCGGCCGCCACCTGCACTTCGATATAGGGCTCGGGCTGGCGTGGCGTGGCATCGACCGTCGGCAGGTCGATCGTCGAGGTCGGGACGAACGGCGCCGTGACCATGAAGATCACCAGCAGAACCAGCATGACATCGATGTAGGGAACCACATTGATGTCACTGACCAGTCGTTTGCTGCGTCGATGGCGGCGCGGAGAGACGGAGGCGGGCATGGGCGTTCAGCAGACGTTGGGGAGCGGCGGCGTTCAGCGCGAGTGCCGGTCGAGAATATTGGAGAACTCGTCGATGAAGGTCTCGAAGCGGTTCGCCAGACGCTCGATGTCGTAGGCATAACGGTTGTAGGCCACGACGGCGGGAATGGCGGCAAAGAGGCCGATGGCGGTGGCCACCAGTGCTTCGGCGATGCCGGGAGCCACGGCAGCCAGCGTGGCCTGCTGCACGTCGGCCAGCCCACGGAAGCTGTTCATGATGCCCCAGACCGTACCGAACAGGCCGATGTAGGGGCTGACCGAACCCGCCGAGGCAAGGAAGGCCAGCGAGGATTCGAGCGCATCCATCTCCCGCTGGAAGGCGGCGCGCATCGCGCGGGAGGCAGGCGCCAGCACCAGCGTGCTGTCGAGCGTGGTCTGACCGTTCGGGGAGGCCGCGCTGTTCTGACGGGCACGGCGGAATTCCTTCATGCCGGCCTCGAAGATCCGCGCCATCGGCCCCGGATCCTTCGTGGCGTGGGCGACTTCCTGATACAGGGCATTCAGCTCGGCGCCCTGCCAGAATTTGTCTTCAAAGCGGTTGGTGGCACGCTGGGCCGCCTTGATGGTGAACCATTTGCGGAAGATCAGCGTCCAGGAGACCAGGGAGATCAGCAGCAGCAGTGCCATCACGGCCTGCACCAGCAGGCTGGCTTCAGTCACCAGGGTCAGGATGGAAAGATCATGATCGTTCATCGTGGTGTCGGATGTGTCCTGTGGAAAGGTGCTCGGGGCCGGTGTCAGCCTGCCTCGATGTGGCGTGCAGACCCGGCCTCCGCCCCGGTGGCGTCATGGTGCCATCGGGAACGATGGATTGTGCGTCAAGGGCGATGGACGTCGGCCGACTGTTGCAACAACGTCAACAGGTTATCGGGCAAGGGGGCCGGGCGCATGCCGTCGAACTGGATGCAGGCGATCTTCACCTGACCCTGGACGAGCAATTCGCCGGTGTTCTTGAGCCGGGCTTCGTGTTGCAGCCGGATCGAGGCGCGGCGGATGTCGCGGCGGGCATCGAGGATGCCGGTGTGGACGAGCAGCAGGTCGTCGAGCCGGGCGGGTCTTTGGTACTCGATGCTGCAGTCGCGCACGACGAGGCCCAGCCCCAGGGCGCCCAACCGCTGATGGTCGACACCCTGCGCCCTCAGCCAGTCGCTGCGGGAGCGTTCAAAGAACTTCAGGTAATTGGCGTAATAGACGATGCCGCCTGCGTCCGTGTCTTCGTAATAGACACGGACATCGATGGAATGCAGTGTGATCACGCCACGATTCTAACCGTGCTGTTCAAAGGCAGGCGCGCCTGGGGGCTTTCAGGCCGGAACGGGGAGCCCCGCCGGACAGATCATCGGTACAAGCGCTCCCCAGTAGCTTCTGAAGGCTTGCTGAGTACCCTCAGGCGGTGGCATGCCCGGGCCGAGAGCCTGCTGCATGCCGAGAGCCTTCTGATAAGACGAGCCGGCCTTATCGGCGCGTGGCGCCTTGTCAACACGCGGTTTGGGGGCCTGTGCGGGGGCGACAAGCTTCTAATCGGAGGAGCGGGGTTCGGGGGCTGGCAGCCCGAAATGCAGCCAGGTGGCGGCCGTCACCATCCGGCCCCGGGGCGTGCGTTGAAGCAGCCCCTGCTGGATCAGGTAGGGCTCGATCACGTCCTCGATGGTGTCGCGCACCTCACCGATGGCGGCCGCGACGTTGTCCAGCCCCACCGGGCCACCAGCGAAACGCTCGATGATGGCCTGCAGCAGCTTGCGGTCCATCACGTCGAGACCGATCGGGTCGACATCGAGCATGCCCAGTGCATCGTCGGCCACCGGGCCGGTGATCTGGCCGCCCGCCTTGATCTCGGCATAGTCGCGTACCCGTCGCAGCAGCCGGTTGGCGATGCGTGGGGTGCCGCGGGAGCGACGGGCGATCTCGTTCGCACCATCCTCGGCGATGTCGGCGCCCAGCAGGCGGGCCGAGCGCGTCACGATGTGCTGAAGCTCGTCGATTTCATAGAACTCCAGTCGCGACACGATGCCGAAGCGGTCGCGCAGCGGGTTGCTCAGCATCCCGGCGCGCGTGGTGGCCCCTACCAGCGTGAAGGGGGCGATGTCGAGCTTGATCGAGCGCGCGGCCGGCCCTTCGCCGATCATGATGTCGATCTGGAAATCTTCGAGCGCGGGGTAGAGGATCTCTTCCACCACCGGGGAGAGGCGGTGAATCTCGTCGATGAACAGCACGTCGTTGCGATCGAGCCCCGTCAGCAGGGCAGCCAGATCGCCGGGGCGTTCCAGCACCGGGCCGGAGGTCTGCTTCAGGTTCACGCCCATCTCGGCCGCGATGATGTGAGCCAGCGTCGTCTTGCCCAGGCCCGGCGGGCCGAACAGCAGCACATGATCCAGCGCTTCCTGACGCCGGCGGCTGGCCTCGATGAAGATGTCGAGTTGCTGGCGGATCTTGCGCTGGCCGACATAATCGGCCAGCCGGCGGGGGCGCAGCGCCTTCTCCAGCACCTCTTCGGTGAGGGAGGCGGGGGCTGCGTCGATCAGTCGGTCGTGTTCGATGGCCATGAGAGTGGGGGCGTCGGGGGAATACAGCAGTCGGTCCGTGCAGGCTGGTACCTCATCGGGGTTGGCGGAAAAGATGTCAGCGATGGGCCAGCAGGGGGCGAGTCCTCATGATGACGTGGGCCAGCCAGTGTATCGCGGCCTCGGTCGGGGTTGAACGGCTCACATCAGGCACACGGCGGAAGGAGGGCGTCATGACCCGCACTAGCCCTGGCGGCCCAGCTGCTTCAGTGCCTGGCGGATGCCGTCGTTGACGGAAATGTCGGCGGGCAGCTTGCCGATGGCCGCGGCCGACTCCTTCTCGGAGTAGCCCAGCGCCAGCAGTGCGCGCAGGATGTCGTCGCCCGAGTCGGCCTGTTCAAGCGCCAGCGTGCCGTCAGGTGAGAACACCGGCGCCAGCTTGCCCTTCAGCTCCAGCAGCAGCCGCTCGGCCGTCTTCTTGCCGATGCCGGGCACCCGCGTGATGCGGCCGGTTTCCTGCTCGGCCACGGCGCGGCTCAGGTCTTCCACACTCATGCCCGAGAGCACGGCCAGCGCCATGCGCGGGCCGATGCCGGAAATCCTGATCAGCGCGCGAAACGCGGCCCGCTCAGCCTCGGTATGAAAGCCATAGAGCAGCTGGGCATCTTCCCGCACGACCAGATGCGTGTGCAGCGTGACGGGCTGGCCGCTGGGCGGCAGCTCGTACAGCGTGCTCATCGGCACGGCGATTTCATAGCCAACCCCCTGGACATCCACGAGGATGTCCGGCGGGTTCTTCGTGAGCAGGGTGCCGTGGATGCGGCCGATCATGGGAAGCTTCCTGAGGTGACTGGCTGAATGACCAGTAGTTTAGCCTGCCAGAAGGCGTCACACAATGCAAGGCGAGGAGTCTTGTTCCAATCGCTACATCAGGGCCTGGTGTGGCTCAATCGCAGCATCAGTAATAGCGGATCAGCCGGGGAGGCCCGGAAACCGTAATGCTCGTAAAAAAGTCTGGCGCGCTCGTTCAGGGCATGCACGAGCAACGCGCGAACGCCCGTGTTCTGGGCAACCTTCACCGCCCGGTGGACAGCGTCCTGCAACAGGGAGCTGCCCAGGCTGATGCCCTGGGCGCGTTGATCGACCGCCAGCCTGGCCAACACGATCACGGGCACGGGATCCGGCATGTTTCTGCGTACACCACCCGTTGCGAATTGATGCGACACGGCGCCGGCCGCCATCGCGTAGTAACCGCGGACACGCTGTTCATGGTCGGTGACCACGAACGTGCGACTGGCACCACTGAGCTGGTTGGCCAGCGCACGACGTTTGAGCCATTCATCCAGCACGGCTTCGCCACAGGAAAAATCCGCGCAGTGATGCGTTGAGGTCAGCGGTTGCGGCCTGCCCAGCGCAAGGCTCATGCCTTGTCCCAGACGGGTTCCAGGGCCATCAGGCGCGCCAGCCCTGCGTTGGGCTCGGGAGGGGCATCCAGCAGATCAACGAACTGCTGGAATTTTTCGGCGTCCAGCGAGAAGTGAACTTGATCCAGAACCACGGCCTGAGCGCGCTCACAGGCTGCTTCCAGCATGAAATCCGAACGATTCTTGCCCTGCAGTCTGGCGGCATGATCGATCAGATCACGCTGTTCTGGCAAGGCGCGCAGATTGATGGCAGCGGCACGCATGATAGGAGTCTTCGTGAAAGAGAGTAGCGTCGCATATGCTACGCTGGGTGTGTATCTGTTGTCAATACATATTCGGCTGGCCACGTCTGCCATGAGTTCTATGGCAGGGCACAGGTAAGGCCTTGCCTGAACCGGGCTCGTCCATTTCAATCATTCCTCGCCCTCCGGCGTCGTCAGTCCGGCATGCATGCTTGATCAGAGGGGGCAGGATCGGGAGAAGGAAGGCCCAGAATCTCAAACGATGGGCGTCAGAATTGTGCAGGGCCCTCTCATGACAACCATGGGCCCCCTCACCCAACCACCCGCCCCGAGCGCAAACTCCGCCCCAGGCTCCCGATCACCGGCCCGCCGTGGTTGTGGCAGATGGCGCAGGCCAGTGCGTCGGCGGCGTCGGCCGATGGGGCGGCGGGTAGGGCCAGCAGGCGCCTGACCATTTCCTGCACCTGATCCTTGGTGGCGCGGCCGTAGCCGACCACGGCCTGCTTCACCTGCAGGGCCGTGTATTCGTAGACGGGCACGGACTGGCTGACCAGCGCGCCCAGGCAGGCGCCGCGCGCCTGGCCCAGCATCAGCGTCGATTTGGGGTTGACGTTGACGAAGACGATCTCGCAGACAGCGACCGTCGGCTTGAACTCGTGGACCAGCTCGACGATGCCGGCATGGAGCCGCCCGATCCGTTCGGGGAGCTTGCCTTCGCCTGAACGGATGACGCCGCTGGTGACGTAGCGCATGTGGTCACCGCGAGTGTCGATCAGGCCGAAGCCGGTGACCCGCAGGCCGGGGTCGATGCCGAGAATGCGCATGAAAAATCAGGGATCAGTGACGAAAATGCCGCACGCCGGTGAAGACCATGCAGACATCGCGCTCGTCGGCGGCGGCGATCACCTCGTCGTCGCGTATCGAGCCGCCGGGCTGGATCACGGCGGTGGCGCCACCGTCGATCACCACGTCCAGGCCGTCGCGGAACGGGAAGAAGGCGTCCGAGGCCACGACCGAGCCTTTCAGATCGAGACCGGCATTCCCGGCCTTGATCGAGGCGATGCGGGCCGAGTCGACGCGGCTCATCTGGCCGGCACCGATGCCCAGCGTCTGGCCGTTGCGGCAGTAGACGATGGCGTTCGACTTCACGTAGTGGCACACACGCCAGGCAAAGAGCAGGTCGGCCAGCTGCTGCGGCGTGGGCTGCTTTTTCGTGACGACACGCAACGCGCTTTCGTCCAGCCGGTGCTCGTCGGGGCTCTGCACCAGCAGGCCGCCGCCGACGCGCTTCAGGTCGAAGCGGTTGCTGTCGGTGGCGAGCGGCACTTCCAGCAGGCGCACGTTCTGCTTGGCCTTCATGACGGCCAGCGCCTCGTCGGTGAAGCCGGGGGCCAGCAGCACTTCGACGAACTGTTTCGAGACGGCTTCGGCCGTGGCGCCATCGACCGGCCGGTTGAAGGCGATGATGCCGCCGAAGGCCGAGGTCGGATCGGTGGCGAAGGCGAGCTGGTAGGCGTCGAGCGTCGAGGCGCCGACGGCCACGCCGCAGGGATTGGCGTGCTTGATGATGACGCAGGCCGGTGTCTCGAAGGATTTCACGCATTCCCAGGCGGCATCGGCATCGGCAATGTTGTTGTAGGACAGTTCCTTGCCCTGATGCTGACGGTAGGTGGCGAGCGAACCGGCAGCGGGCTGTGCCTCGCGGTAGAAGGCCGCATGCTGGTGCGGGTTCTCGCCATAGCGCATCGGTTGCACCTGCTCGAATTGCAGGCTGAGGATGCGCGGCAGCGCCGCCTTGTTGCCATCGTCGGCGATGGCCGAGAGGTGGTTGGCCACGGCGCCGTCGTACTGGGCGGTGTGGGCGTAGGCCTTGACGGCCAGGCCAAAGCGGGTGGGGCCGCTGACGGCCTTGTCGGCCTGTAGCTGGGCCAGCACCGGTGCATAGTCGGCGGGGTCGACGATGACGGTGACGCCAGCGTGGTTCTTGGCGGCGGCGCGCAGCATGGCGGGGCCCCCGATGTCGATGTTCTCGATGGCCTCGTCCAGCGTCACGCCCGGCCTGGCCACGGTCTGCTGGAACGGATACAGGTTGACGGCCAGCAGGTCGATGCGGCCGATGCCGTGTTCTTCCAGCGCCTTCATGTGCGTGTCCAGGTCACGCCGTGCCAGCAGGCCGCCATGCACCTTCGGGTGCAGGGTCTTCACGCGCCCGTCGAGCATTTCCGGGAAGCCCGTGTAGTCGGACACCTCGATGACGGGCAGGCCGGCGTCGGCCAGCAGTTTTGCCGTACCGCCGGTGGACAGGATCTCGACGCCCAGTGCGTGCAGCCCCTGGGCGAATTCGAGCACACCGGACTTGTCGAAGACGCTGATCAGGGCGCGGGCAACCGGGGCGGGTGGCAGGTCGGCCGGTTTGTCGACACCGCTGGCGTGAACTGTGATGGACATGGAATCAATGACCCCCTTGGGATGAGTTGAGCAGGCCGTAGGCCGTCAGTTTCTTGCGAAGCGTGTTCCGGTTGATGCCGAGCATGGCCGAGGCGCGCAACTGATTGCCTTCGGCGTGTTTCATCACGACTTCCAGCATCGGTTTTTCGACGGCGGACAGCACCATGTCATAGATCAGGCCGGGCTGCGTGCTGCCCAGATCCTGAAAATACTTTTCGAGATTGCTGGTGACGGCTTCCTGTATGGTCATCGGGGGTTTTGTCATCGTGGGTATCCTCCCTGATCGATGCCGGTATCCAGCCAAGGCGCCCGATCGGCGAAGTAGCGTTCGAGCAGACGCACCTGGTCGTCGGCGTCCTCGCTCTGGTTGATGGCGCGACGCAGCGCCA
>JAUMZD010000073.1 GCA_030528325.1 Lautropia sp.
TTTGCAAGCGTGGCAACGCCGTCAGCGTGCGGTTTTGGGGCCAGCCCGGAGGGAAGGCCCCTCTGGAGGCACAGCTTCGTGCGCCTTACATACCGGCGCGCCGTTGCCAATCCCTTGAAGCCATCCAGGATTCTGCGGGCTTGGCGCCTTGTTCTGCACGCCCAGAGGGGCTTTCGCGGGGACGAATAAGTGCATGCACGCTCTAGCAAGTTGGGCCTTGGTTTGCCAGCATCATGGCCATACACTGGTTTCATGCTTGAGTCCGGGCCGATGATTTGCCCCCGCTTCTTGCCCCATTGCATCCGCTATGGGGCGGCGAGTCGGGCACAAACTGTGCCCGGCTGGGCCGATTTTCGCCTTGGCGATTCCTTCCGCCTAAGCTCCTGGATCCCGGCTTCGCCATATGAGCCGTTTCAACAACCGCTTTTCATCTCATTGGAAGCATCATGAAAAAACTTCTCGTCCTGCGCACTTCTCTCAACGGTGAGAAGAGCTTTTCCAACCAGCTGCTCGATCATCTGGTGGCAGAGGCACGTCAGCGTCACCCGGGTTTGACGGTGGTGGAGCGGGATCTGAACGTGGATCAGGTGCCGATGCTGAACAGCCAGACGGTTGGTGCCATTCGCGCCGGCGTCGATGACACGGACGAACGTCGCCAGGCCATCGCGCTGTCGAACCAGCTCGTCGAAGAGCTGAAGTCGGCCGATGCCATCGCCATCGGCCTGCCGCGCTACAACTTCACGGCACCGGCCACCTTCAAGTCCTACATCGACTACATCGGTCGTGCCGGCATCACCTTCCGTTACACCGGGCAGGGCCCCGAGGGCCTGCTGCCCAATGTGCCGGTCTATGGCATCGTGGCCAGCGGCGGCGCCTATGCCGGTACGGACGCCGACCAGATGAGCGGCTGGGTCAAGCAGGTGCTGGGTTTCCTGGGGCTGCAGCGTGTCGAGCTGGTTCATGCCGAGCGTCTGGCCTTTGACGCCGACGCCAGCATGGCCGAGGCTCGCCGGAAGATCTCGAAGCTGATCGCTGGCTGAAGCCTGGGAGCTTGGGCGGGCAGGAATCGCGACGGCGAAAAACGGCCCCGCCGAGCACAGTTTGCGCCCGATTCGCCGCCCCATAGCCCGAGCTATGGGGCAAGAAGCGGGTGCAGAATGGGCCAGCGCGGCCGGTTTGCAGCCCGCGACTTTCGTGCCGCCCAAGCTCCCAGGACGGTTGCGCGCATGCCTGCCCTGTTCATCGGCCATGGTTCGCCTGCCGATGCTGGTGATCGAGCCCAACCATTGGCTGAGGCTGCTCCTGCGGGTTCTCAGGCTTCAGTTCTGCGTCGGCCGGAACATCCGCCAGCACAGCCACAGCCCGATCAGCGGCAGTATCAGGTAGCTGATGCCGAGCACCAGGATGCCGTGGTCGGACAGGGCAGCGGCCACGATGTTGATCAGGAAGACCAGGCTCATCTGGAAGAAACCGAAGATCGCGCCTGCCGCGCCACGCTTGTCGGTGAAGGGCTCCATCGCCACGGCCGAGCCGCACAGCGCCACGAAGGTGTAGGCAAAGAACACGCCCGAGACGCTGGCCAGGAACGAACCGGTATGCAGGCCATCGAATGCCCTCAGCGACAGCAGCAGCACGCCGCAGACCATCAGGATGATCAGGCCGCTCACGAGCATGCGTGGCATGCCGTGCCGCCTGACCAGATGCGGGAAGATCATCCGGCTGAGCAGCAGCCCCGTGCCGACGAAACCGCTCATCATGCCGAATGCCTGCGGTGACAGGCCGAGCTGTCCCTGCAGGATGAAGGGGCTGATGCTGGTGTACATGACGAAGCAGCCCATGCTGATGCCCACGAGCAGCGCGCCCGAGACGAAGCGCTGGTTGCGCATCACGAAGACATAATTCGACAGGGTGTCCCGCAGCCCGATGTTCCGGTTCCGGTACCGGTTCGTCTCGGGAAACTGCCAGGCATGGAAGGCCAGCATCAGCACCAGGATGCCGGCCATCAGCATGAAGTTGGCCCGCCAGCCCCAGGCTGTCTGGATCGCGCCACCGATGAAGGGCCCGAGCACGATCGACAGCGCCGTGAAGAGCGTGACATAGGCACTGGTGATGGCATAGCGCTGGCCCTGCACGATGTCCGACAGAACCACGCGCGACAGCGACAGGCAGACCCCGCTGCCGATGCCCTGCACGAAGCGTGAGGCCAGAAACAGGTCGATGTCCGACAGCATGATCGACCACAGGTTGCCCAGCAGCGCGATGACGAGGCCGGCCCGCACGATGGGCTTTCGTCCGTACTTGTCACTGAGCGGCCCCCAGACCAGCGCACTCAGCCCCACGCCCAGCAGAAAGACCGAAACGGAGGACTGCATCATCGCCTGCGTGGTGCCCATCTCCAGCGCCATCCGGGGCAGGGCGGGCAGATGCAGGTCGGTGCCCAGCAGACCGAGCAGCACCATGATGGTGGTGATGACGAGGACTTTTCGGTCGTCGGCCGAGAGCTGGTCGGAGGGAAGGGAGGGGGTACTGGTCGGAGAGGAAATCGGGGAGGGGCGAGAGCTCATGGCAGCGCGGAGAGCGGGGACAGCGGGGAAGGGAGCAGGAAAGTATAGATGTGTCATGAACCCGTTCGCAGGGGGAATAGGCCCCGACACGCTCCAAGGATTCTGCAGGCTTGGCGCCTTGTTCTGCACGTCCAGAGGGGCTTTCGCGGGGATGAACAAGTGCATAACACGCTCTAAGCCGGTTCAGCCAGTTGGATGATGCCGGTTACCGATTCCTTCGGCAAAGTTTCCCTTGTCGTCAACAGGCCGGGAGCGGAAGATGAAGGCAGGGCGTGCGTGGGTTGCGGTGATGCTGATGTCCATCGGCTCGTCCGCAGGGGCAGCTGATTCGACCCCACAGGTTTTGCCGGATCTCTCCGGTCCACAGTGGCTGCCATCGGCAGCACCGTCGACGCCGAACGTGACGCTGGTGCCAGATCCCCGGTGGCCATCCAGGGTGCCGCCGGCAGTCCCCGTCCCGGGAAGCGCTTCGGCCGATCGTCCACAGGAGCGTGATAACCCTGGCAGCCCCGCCGCGGCAGACAGGGGAGAGGCACCGATCGTTCGCCGAAGAATGACGGATGATGATCGCCGCGGTCTGTGGGGTGAAAACAGGCTGGAGGCCGGCAAGTGTGGCGCGCCGCGCAGTGTGGCGCCCTGCGCGGCGCTGGGGGTGGCCAGCCTCGATACGGCGGCGCCGGTGCAGGTGAAGGAGGCCAATCCGGTCAATCCGCTGACGGGGCAGAAGTATCAGGTCGAGCTGGATGCGGCTCCCCAGCCCGGGCCGCTGGGGCTGGAGCTGAAACGGCACTACAACTCGGCGCTGGGCTCGGTGGCTGGCCCGCTCGGGCGGGGTTGGAGCTTTTCCTATGACACGCGCGTGTTCACGACGGCCAGCACGGTGCAGATCGTGCAGGCCGATGGGCACCGGCTGATCTTCCGGCGGCCGGAGCATGAGGGCGGTTCTGAAACTGGTGCTGGCAGCAAACGGCGCAAGGGTGTTGCGAGCCCCGCAGGACTTGCAGGTGCTGACGCATCGGCACCCATCGTCTGTGCCAGTGATCTTCCTGAAAATGGATCCGTGCTGGTGCTGCCAGCGGGCGGCCACGAATGGCACTGGCCGTCGGGCCGCCGTCTGCGCTTCGACCCCCGAGGGTATCTGGTCGAGATCCGTGAGCCGGCAGGCGCCCTGAGTGTCCCGGAAGTTTCTGCTCAGACGCTCATCAGCGCTCAGGTGTCGGGGCCTGGAAACCCGCCAGCCGTTGCCGGCGTCCGTACCGGGGAACCGGCTGCCCGGAAAACGATGGCTCAGTCTGCGCCCTGGCATGTGCTGCACATCGAACGGGATCCGCAGGGGCGCATCCAGCGCGTGACTGACCCGGCAGGCCGCCGCATGCGTTTCACCTATGATCATCGCGGCCATCTGAGTGCGGTCGACCATCCCCGAGGACAGTGGCGCTATCAGGTGTCGGCCCGAGGGCAGCTGCTGTCCGTCACCTCACCCACGCAAGCTCAACGCTTTTATCGGTATGAAGACCCGGGTTTCCCGTCGGCCCTGACCGCCATCGAGACGGGCGCACCGATGCTCGGCCAGCGCATCCTGCAAGGCCGCTGGCGGTATGATGCCCAGGGCCGTGTCATCGAATATCGGGGGCCAGCGGGTGAGCGGCGCTTTCGCTATCTGCCGGTGGATGCCAAAGGCATTTCCACCACGGAAGTGACCGATGCTCAGGGCCGCAAGAAAACCTATCGCTTTCGGGAGGCCTTCGGCCAGTGGCAGGTGCTATCCGTCACCGGGCAGGACTGCACACATTGTGGCCCGGCAGACCGGTACTACCGATATGACCACAAGGGCCGTCTGGTAGGTTTGAGGGATCAGGCGGATCTGGACGCGCTGTCGCTGGGACGTCTGTATCGGGTCGAGCATGATCACCTGGGAAGGGTGATCCGGATCTTTCTCAGAACCTGGGCAGCAACGCCGGCTGAAGGGAACAGCCCTCCCTCAAAAGGTGATGAAACGCTGACGCTCTTCCGTCGTTATGAGTATGCCGATGAAAGCAGCCGCCTGCCCAGTCTGGTTGCCAGGCCCAGTGTCGAGCCGGGCAAGGAATATACGGTGGCTTACGAGTATCGGCGTATCGCCGGCATGGACAGGCCCGTGAGCATCACCGAGCGGGGCTACAGCCATGGCGCCGCGATGACGCGGCGTGCCCGTTTCGTTTACGACGATGACGGACGACTGAGCCAGATGGATGGGCCGTTGCCAGGTGATGCTGACCGGATCGACTTCCGGGAAGCGCGGGATGAGGACGGGCGGCTGCGGGTGCGGCTGATGACGGCCTGGGGGGAACCGGTTGATCCATCGGTGGACAATGGCTGGTTGCGCAGCAGTCTGGATTGGCTGATGGACAATGGCCGCTTTCATGCCGAGGCTGGTGCGTTGCGGCATGTGGCGCCCAACGGGGCGGCTCAGCGTGTCCGTTTCGATGATTTCGGGCGGATCACGCAGATCGAATCACCCGATGCAGGCGTGGAAACCACCTATCATGATGTGGCTGATCGCGTGATCCGGCAGACGGATTCGAGCGGCGCCGAGCTTCGCTTCGAGTATGACGATCGGGATCGGCCCGTCCTCAAGACGCTGATCGCGCCGGATGGCAAGGCGGAGCAAACCCGCTATCGTTATCAGGGCCGGCATCTGGTCGAGGTGAGCAGCCCGGTCAGCACTGAACGCTATGAATACGATGACCAGGGCCGGGTACTGAGCCGGGAGGCCAGCGTGCACCCGACGACCAGTGCACCCGTACAGCGCTTCGTCACGCGTTATGCCTATGAAGACTCGCAGCACTGGCCGACCCGGATCACGCTGCCCAACGGCGCCGTGATCGATCGGACGCTGTCTGACAACTGGCATCGGGTTCGTCTTTTCAATCAGACAGATGATGAGGCGCCTGTCGAGCTTTATCGACGACAGGTGAAGCCTGTCGAGGTGGCGGAAGGGGGGCGGCAGGAAATCTGGCAATTCGGCAACGGCCTTCAGCGAGAGCTGGTCTGGGGCGAAGACGGCCGACTGGTCATGCTGCGTGATGGACAGCGGGATGATGCCTCGGGGAAGTTTGGCGAGGTGCTGACGGAGCAGGTGCTGAGCTATCGGCCAGATGGGCAAATTGCCGCGACCGGCACGCCCGAGCAGATTCAGCGCTTTGCCTACAACAGGGCAGGGCAGCTGATCATCGCCCAGGCTTCATCCGGGACGGCATGGTGGTATGCCTACGATGACAATGGAAACCGGATCTTCAGTGGCCGTCATTTGGCACCGGGAAACACGGTGGCCCGGGAAAAGGTGGCTGCGGCGAAGGTGCCCCGGGAGAGGGCGGATCATCCGGACAGGGTGACGACGGCCAGGGCAGCGGGCAGCGGTGCTCGGCGGGTGGACGACCTGATGCCGGATGAGCAGGCAGGTACCATCAAGGTGTCGGGCGGCCGGGATGCGGGACGGCAAGCTGAACCGTCAGTCCATGCCTCGTCAATCAGGGTGTCTGGTGTCGAATCAATGACGCATCTTCGTTCTGCCGGTGCCGGTGCCGGTGCCGATGCGGATGCAGAAGAACGCTTGGCTGATGATGAGGGAAGCGTTCTGCGCGAGAACGCCGAAAAGGTTCTGAAAGGCACCAACCGTTATGAAGGCGTGCCCTATGATGCCGTGGGCCGGCCATTGACCTGGCAGGGCTGGCAGATCCGCTGGCATGCCGGTGGACAGATCGAATCGATGACCGATGGGAAAGGGCGTCAGATCGATTATTTCTACAACCACCGGGGTGAGCGGGTGGCACGGTTGGAGGATGGACAATGGCGCTTCTACGATTATCTGGACGGGCGCCTGCTGGCGGAAAGGCGTCTGGATGATGGGCCTGCGGCTCAGTCTGGCGCTGAAGGGGCACACATGCGCGTCTGGTGGCATGAGGGCAGCATTCCGGTCGTGATGCTGACCGGGGAACGTCAGCAACCCGAGCAGCGTGGCGGATTGGCGGGCTGGCTCCGACGTCTGTGGGCCGCCGGTTCAGGCCGGCACTTTGAAGTCTCCTGGCTGCATGTCGATCATCATGCACTGCCACTGGCTGTGACGGATGAGCGTGGCACACTGCGCTGGCAGCAGCACTTCGGGCCTTTCGGTGAACCGGAAACCGGCCATGCCAGGGCGGCGAATGAAGGGCAACTCACGAGGCAGAAGCGAAACGATGCCCACGACCCGATGCTGCGCTTTCCCGGGCAGTGGGTGGACGAAAGCACGGGCCTTTACTACAACATGATGCGGGACTACGACCCGTGGATGGGGCGTTATCTGTCGCCGGATCCATTGGGGTTGCGCGCCGGGCCGAACCCTTACCTGTATGTGAATGGTGATCCCATCCGCAACATCGATCCGACGGGGCTGTTGCTGTTTGCGTTCGATGGCACGTTGAATGCACCCAACCATCCGACGAATGTGTGGTTCTTCTCGCAGTTATACCAGCACCAGGGCAATGGGCCGAATCCACTGGGTTCGGGGCATCGTCCCTACCTGAGCGGGATCGGCATCGTGGGAGGACCGCATCTGCCCTATGGGGCAACGCAGGGAGATTATCTTGAAAGCATGCATGAGGTTTATTATGCCCATTACTGGCGAGACAACGTCGAGTTCCATGTCCAGCAGTTCCGGGATGCGGTCCTGAAGCTGAAGGACGGAGAGCAGCTCGATGTCGATGTGGTCGGTTTTTCGAGGGGCGCATCCCAGGCAACGGAGTTCGGCCGGCTGATTGCCAGGGAGCTTCGTTCGGGACGTTTTGGTGAGAAGGCCTCTCAGGTGAATCTGAGATTCATGGGGCTGATGGATCCTGTGCCCACGAATCTTTATTCCTCACATGAGGGAGCCCGGAATTTCGGGAGAAATGAAACGGTGCCGTCCTATGTTTCCGGAACCGGGTTCTCCGGTAGGGGGGCCGTGGCCGATTGGGAGAACCAGTGTCAGCCGATGATGGTCGATGACGAGTGGGATAGTGTGGTGAACATCCTGGCGACGCACGATCGTCGCAACACGCTGTTCAAGGCGGCGACCCTGGGGTCTCAGGTAGGAAAAAGCCGGACAGGCATGTTGCGGGAAGAGTTTGCGATGGTTGGCGCGCACTCTGACATCGGTGGTGGCTACGATGATGGTGACCTGTCCAATGTTGCCCTGTGGGCCTTGGTGGAAAGAGCCAGAGCAGCAGGTGTCCAGTTGGCTGAATTGCCGGAAAACCTGAGTCGTGTGGATCGACCCATTGTCCATATTGAACAGTGGGGGATGGACTTGAAGGAGAGGGATCGGGAGTTTCTGGTGGACGGTGTGTGGAAACGTCAGGGAGACTCTGGTGTTCGTGGGATCGCAGTGTCCAGGGAAGAGGTGGGCTGGCAAGACACCGAGCGCAATGAAATTGTCACGGGGATCGGGAAGCTCTGGCGTGACGATGTCGTGGCATCTCAACAGAAGCTGAATGGCCTGCTCACGAGGGAATCTCGTGCCGGGCGACGAACCCCGGATGAAGCAGGCGCCCGAGGTGGGGATTCCGATCAGGCCGAGGGGGATGCCAGACCCAGGTCTGGTCTGTCCATGTACTTCCAGGATCTGGGCAGGGATGCCGACATCATCTGGAAGGCTGCCCACTTCAAGACGACCGGTACGGCTCGTATCGACATGAGCAAGTACTGTGCGTACCTGCTGAGGGAGGCAATTCTTCAGACATGTCCTTATTGAGGGAGTGGAAACCTCATGAGGTTTCCACTCGATCCCCCTGCCGTGATGGCGGGGGGTAAAGGACAAGAAAAAAGCCCGAGCACCAGTGGTGTCGGGCTTTCTGGAATTGGTGGGTCGTGAAGGATTCGAACCTTCGACCAACGGATTAAAAGTCCGCTGCTCTACCGGCTGAGCTAACGACCCGGTTTCTTGCTGCTGCGTTGTGTGCAGCACCGAAGAAGACATGATGTTATCAGCGCTTTTTTGAATGTGCAAGTTCCGGGAAGAAATTTTTTGTCCCGCCGTCTGTCCTTCCCTCTTAAGGGGCCGGAGCCCTTACATGTTCTTCAGGCGCTCGCGGGCCGCGCTGGCGGCCGGGGTGCCGGGGAACTCCTTGCCGATGCGGATGTAGGTCTGGCGGGCCGTCTTGGGGTTGCCGCTGTCGGCCTGGGCGTTGCCGATGAGTAGCAGGGCGTCGGCCTGGCGCGGGTTGTCCGGGAAGCGTTGCATCAGGGACTGAAGCGTGCCGATGGCGGTCTTGTAGTTCCCCTGGGCGTACTGGGCGCCGCCCTGCCAGTAGAGGGCAGTGGGCACATACGGGCTTTCGGGGTAGGTCTGGATGAAGCCCCGGAAGGCGTCGTCAGCGGCCTTGAACTCGCTCTTGCGGAAGTGGGTCAGTGCCGCGTCGAACTGGCGCTTCTCTGCCTGTTCGACCGTGAAATTGCGCCCGTCGATGTTGACGTCGATTGGTTCGAAGCGCTTCAGGCGCGAGTCGACATCTTCCGAATGACGCTGCTGGAGCTGGAGCTGGTTCAGCTGCTCTTCCAGCTGACCACGAAGCTGGGCTACCTCACGGCGCAGCGTGTCGATCTCGTTCTGGCGGGCCAGGCCTGCCTTCTGGCCGTTCTCGACGCGTTCGAGGCGCTGTTCGATCCCGGTCTGACGGTTCGACAGCTCGTTGAGCTGGCGCAGGAGATCCCGCTGCAGTGCGTCGACCTTGGTCCTCAGGTCGAGCACGGCCTGACGGGCTTCGTTGTCGCCGAACAGCGCGGCGTGCGACGGTGCGCTGGCCAGCATCAGGCCGGCAGCCAGCAGGGCCGCTTTCAGGGTGGGGTGGGCAACTTTCAGTGTCATGTCGAAACCTGTGGTCTGCTCGGGAAAGGCCGGGGGCGATCAAGGGGAGTCAGGAGACGTCGGTGGCGGCTGGGGCCGGCCACGGCATGGTAGCCGCCGTGCCGGGTGAGCTTGATGGCTCCGGGCGGATGCGGCCGATCAGCGATAACTGAGGTCGGCCCGGCGGTTCTGGGCGTAGTCGTCTTCGGTCTGGCCGTGGGCGCGCGGCTTCTCTTCGCCGAAGCTGATGGATTCCATCTGGTTCTCGTCGACGCCGAGAGCGGCCAGCGCCCGACGGACGGCGTCGGCGCGCTTCTGGCCGAGCGCCAGGTTGTATTCGCGGCTGCCCTGTTCATCGGTGTTGCCTTCGATGACGACCTGCTTGTCACGGTGTGCAGCCAGGTAGGCGGCATGGGCCTCGATGATGGGCTGGTAGTCGGGCAGGACGACGAAGCTGTCGAACTCGAAGAAGATGTTGCGCTGTGCCAGCGGGCTGTTCGGGTCGTTCAGCGGATCGGCGTTGCTGCTGCCGTCGATGGGTGTCAGCTCGGTGCCGCTGCCGTGCTGGTCGAATGGCTGGCCATGCTGGTCGTACAGACCGCCATCCTGTTGCTGGGCGTTGGGGTCGAGCTGGCTGGGGTCGGTATCTTCGGTCAGGTCGACCGAGGTGCAGGCGGACAGCACCGTCAGCCCGAGGGCAAGGCTGAGCAGGCGGTAGCGGGTCTGGGTGAAAAGCATGTCGGTCTGCTCCTTTCTCGTGTCTCGTGGATGGATGAACGCAGCATTTTAGAGCGTGTCATGCACTTATTCGTCCCCGCGAAAGCCCCTCTGGGCGTGCAGA
>JAUMZD010000074.1:0-6395 GCA_030528325.1 Lautropia sp.
ATTCAGCAGCAGGTCGCATGAATCAGGCGACAACTATCTTGACATGCACCGACCGCTACATCCCCCAGGAAATGATCGACCGCCCCAAGATGGGCTTTGGGGTGCCGATAGACAGCTGGCTTCGTGGACCATTGAAAGACTGGGTAGAGTCGCTGCTGGATGAAAACCGGCTTCGCCAGGAAGGCATCTTCAATCCGGCCCCCATCCACCAGAGATGGAATGAGCACCTGTCAGGCAAAAAGAACTGGCAGCACCATCTCTGGGATGTGCTGATGTTCCAGGCATGGCTTGAGCGGGAAAGAAACAGCCGTCACGCCTGATCACGGATTACGGTAGACTCGCGGGTTTCTGATCATCAGGCTTCCGCCCGGCACCGGGGGAAGCCTGAGTGTCTTTCAGGGCATGTCCAGCGTCCGCGAGTCCCGGCGCGCCAGGCCCGGATCAACCACGCGCCCTGCCGAACGCCCCTCCCATGAAAGTCCTGCTCATCAACGCTCACCCGGATCCCGACGCTGCGCGTTCGTTCAGCAACCGGATGCTCTCGCATCTTGCCTCACGGCTGCCCGCCGAAGATACCGACACGCTGACGCTGTATCAGGCCGACATCCCCGAGCTGAATGGCGATCTGATGGCCATGTTCGGCAAGCTCGGCTCCGGGCTTGCCCTGACCGAGGCCGAGCAGCAGACATCGCTGCGTCTGGCTCAGATCATGACGCAGTTCAAGGCCGCGCACCGGGTCGTGATCAGCCTGCCGATGTACAACTTCAATGTGCCGTCCCGACTGAAGAGCTACATCGACACCATCATCGTGCCGAACCAGACCTTCCAGTACACCGAGCAGGGCCCCCGGGGCCTGATGAACGATGGGCGCAGACTACTGGTGCTTCAGGCCAGCGGCTCGACCTACAGCCGTGGGCCACTGGCCAGCATGGAAATCAGCATCCCCTATCTGCGGATGGTGTTCCAGGATTTTCTGGGCTTCGACAGCGTGGACGTGATCCGCGCCGAAGGCACGCAGGAAGCAGGGGCGGATCCAGACGGGGTGTTCCGGCAGGCGCTGGCCGACATCGACGCCCGGCTGCCGGACTTCCTCGCGCCCTGAAGCGCCTCACGAGACGGCCACCTCCCCCTGCGGTTTCCTACCGCCAGGTGGAGACCACCTTCACCCCCAGCACCACCATCAGCCCGCCCAGCACGCGGTCGATCCAGTGACCGGCCCGCTGGAACTGCCGGTTGATGCGCGGGATGGACAGCGTGAAGGCCACGAAACCGAACCAGAAAAACTGCAGGCACATCATCCAGATGCCGTAGACGGCCAGTTGCCACAGCGGCATCTCCGGTGACAGCACGACAGTGAAGACGGACACGAAATAGACGGGTGCCTTCGGGTTCAGCACGTTGCACAGGAAACCCCGCCACAAGGTTCTGAGCGGGTTTTCCGGCTCGATCCGGGTCTGCTGCACGAGCACGACATCGGCGCGGGCCCGCGCACGCAGCCCCTGGATGCCCAGATACACCAGATAGCAGCCACCGATGATCTTGATGGCCGTCAGCAACCAGGCGGCCGACGCGATCACGACAGCCAGGCCAAGCACCGAATAGCCGATGTGAACGCCCAGCCCCAGCGCAACGCCCAGACTGCAGGTGAGCCCAGCCGCCCGTCCACGACTGAGCGTCTGTTGCGACACGTAGATGAAATCCGGCCCCGGCGACATCGCAGCCAGCAGGTGAATGCCCGTGATCAGCCAGAATCCGTGCCAGAAATCCATCCCCTGCTCCTCCTCCGTGTGTGTCACCGCAATACCCAGATAATGGCGCAAATGATCGCCATTCATGAACAGGCGGCCCGATTGTTACAGAAATCAGAAACCGGCCGAAATAAACGCCACAAATCCTGCCGTGACACAAAAGGGCCTGAAACATGAGGGTTTGACGCTTCAAAACGGACATTCGTGCATGCCAGACAGCAAAAAACAGGCCCTTCCTGTACCAATTCTGCCAATAACCCGTTCGAATCGTGTGCCATCAGCCCTCAAGACGGTTACAAGCTTATAACATATTGGCTGCTTCATCTCCGCCGCTGGCATCCCCACTTCCATGCTGCGCATCGAAAATCTCAGCCATCGCTACCCGGGCATGCCAGCCAATGCACTCGAGCACGTATCGTTCGAGATCGCAGCGGGTGAAAGCCTTGGGCTGCTGGGGCCCAACGGCGCCGGCAAGACCACGCTGATGAGCCTGCTGGCCGGCCTGCTGCCCATCCAGAAAGGTGAGGTCACGTTCGACGGCAAGCCCATCGGGACAACGAGCCGGGACGAACGGCAACGCCTGTCGCTGGTTCCCCAGGACTTCGCCTTCTATCCGATGCTGACGGTACAGGAGAACGTGCGCTTCTTTGCCTCCCTCTATCAACAGCGGGACAAGGGCTATCTGGACGACCTGATCCGGCAGGCAGGGCTGGCCCCTTTCGCCGACAGGCTCGCACGGCACCTGTCCGGCGGTCTGAAGCGCCGGCTGAATTTTGCCATCGGACTGATCAACCGGCCGAGCCTGCTCTTTCTCGACGAGATCACGGTCGGCATCGACCCCGAATCTCGCCATTTCATCCTGGAGAACGTGGCAAGCCTGAATCGGGCGGGGACGACCGTCGTCTACACCTCGCATTATCTTCAGGAGATCGAATCGCTGTGCAGCAGCCTGCTGCTGCTCAATCGCGGCATGCTGATCTACGAGGGGCGACTGGATGAAATCCTGAATCGCAGTGTCCAGAACCGGCTGGTGTTCAAGCCGCTTCGTCCGCTGACACCTGCCGAGCTGAGTTCGATACGCGGCCGTCTGACGGCCGGTGGCGCCGTGGAAGTGCTGGCCGACCAGCCGACGGCGATGCGGATCTGGCAGGAGCTGGATCAGCGTGGCACCGGCTTTGCGTACTTTCACGCCGGCCACGGATCGCTGGAATCCTTCTATCTCAATTTCCTGCAACAGCACACGCCATCATGATGTTCCTGTCAGCCGTGCTGAAAGAACTGCGCCTGCTCGGCCGCGACCGTCACGGGCTGGCCGTGCTGTTCATCATGCCGATCGCCTTCATGTTGATCATGTCGGTCGCGCTGAGCAAGGACAGCACCCCACACCGTGACGCCCGGGTGGTCATCGTCGGGGACGCTGGCAATCCGCTGAATCAGGCACTGGTCAACACCCTCAACGCAAAAGAGATTCGGGCCGAGCGCATCGACCTGATCAGCCAGGATGATGCCTGGGAGCACCGGATGATCCGGCCGCCGGCAGCGCTGATCGGCAAACCGGCCAATGCTGCGGACGATGCTGCGCTGGAAATCCAGAAGCACCGTCTGCGTACCGCCAGCGTGAACATGGTGCTGCACAACCCGAATCCCGCCAGTTCCTCGCTGGACACGGACAGGAAACTGCAACTCTTCGTCCGGCCGGGCACCGACAGGAGCTGGCTGTTCAACATGAAAGCCATCCTGCAGCAGGAATACACCCGGCTTCGGCTGGATCAGATGGGAAGCCTCACGCCGGCCAGCCTCGACAGGCCCCTGGACACGGATGCCGGCATCGCCAGACCGACCGATCCCACCCTTCGGCCCGACGTTGCCGTGGCTTCCGGGACCGGCGAATCCATCGACCTGAAATCCGCCTTCCGGCAGATCGACCACTACCTGCAGCAACCGCTGCTTGACGAGGTCTACCTCAACAGAACCGGCGAGATGGCCAGACCCACGTCGGTACAGCACAGTGTGCCTGCCTGGCTGATCTTCGGCATGTTCTGCATCCTGATCCCGATCTCGAACGTGATCGTTTCAGAACGGCAGACCAACACGCTGACCCGGCTGAGAATGGCTCAGGCACCAGCGGGCCTCTTGCTGCTCTCGAAGCTGGTGCCCTACTTTCTGGTCACCCAGATCCAGTTCATCAGCATGATCCTGCTGAGCCAGTACCTGCTGCCACTGCTGGGCAGCCAGTCCTTCCAGCTGACGGGCAGCCTGTGGCCCTACGCCGTGCTGTCGGCCGCCATCAGCATCGCCGCGCTTGGCTACGGTCTGCTGGTCAGTGTGCTCGTCAGAAGCACCGAGCAGGCCGTCGTGCTGGGTGGCGGTGGCCTGATGATCATGGCGGCGCTGGGCGGCATCATGGTGCCTGCCCATGTCATGCCGGAGAGCATGCAGACCATCTCGATGCTCTCACCGATGTCCTGGGCGCTGCGCGCCTTCCATGACCTGCTGCTGAATCACCATCACTACGGCCAGATTCATCATTACATCGTTCTGCTGACACTGTTCGGCGGACTGTGCCTGACGCTGGCCACGGTTCTCTACCAGCGGCAGCTGCGCACGCAGGCGCGGATCTGAGAGATCAGCGCACCGGCTGCACCGGCACACCGGTCAGTGCCGCCCGCATCACCTGATATACGTCCGTGTTGTCCACATAACGGCCCTCATTCCGGATCAGGCTCACATGCCGTGCCAGCCCCTGATCCTGCCCCCGGATACGCAGGCGGAACGCCTCGGCCCCTGCGCCGTGTGCCCACAGGGGTACCAGTGCATTGCTGTGATCGCCAGTTTTCCTGAAGCTGATGCCGGGCATCACACCCTTGCCACGATTCTCCACCGGCTGGAACGCCTGCCGGTTGCCCTGGCTTCCGAGCGGCACGCTGTTGTCATGATCCGAGGTCACGATCAGCAGGGTTTCGTCCCAGCTGCTGTTTTCCTCGACCCAGTCGACGACGGTTCGCACCGCCTCATTGAAGGCCACCGTCTCCTCGATCAGGCGCCCATATTCCGGCCGGCCTTCCTGACACTCGCTGTAAGACCAGCGATCGGTACATTCACTGGTGTGGGCGGCCCAGTCGGTCGCGCCACCTTCCACCATCATGAAGAAACCGTCCCTGTCGCGCGCCAGGTGCTTCAGCGCCGCCTCGGTCATCGTGGCGAGCGATGGCACACCGGGAATGTACGCGATGCCCGACGGATTGCCGTCATCCCGGCCCAGGATCTTCAACTCCCGCTGCTGCTGCAAGGTGCCACTGCCCGACACTTCGGGCGACCCGAAAAGCGGCCCCTCGACCCGACGTTCTCCACGGGCCAGGGCCTCGAAATCCGCCTTGCGACGAATCACCTGCCAGGGGCCCGATGCACCAGCAGGACGCCATTGCCCCGATGACAGCCGCGCCCAGCTCTGCCGGCTCAGGAATTCGTGGGCGGAAGAGGCGCAACCTTCCCGGCTCTCTCCCTCCGCCAGACGCTCGCAGGGTGTGCCATTCTGATTGAAGCCGGGCGCGCCCATCCCGAAGATCAGATCCAGATGTCCCTGCGACAGCATCTGGTCGGCAATCTCATGATAGGACTTGCGGGACCGGTTCTGCGCACCGAAGGCAGCCGGCGTGGCATGGGAGAAAGGCACCGAAGTGACGATCCCCGTGGCCTTGCCCTGTTCGCGCGCCGTCAGGGTGATGAAGTCGAGCGGCTTGCCGAAATTGTCATGATTGATCGCCTGGTTGTAGGTCTTGTGCCCGGATGCCAGCGCCGTGCCGGCGGCCGCCGAATCCGTCGGCTGCGTGCTCAGGTACTGATAGCCCTCGAACGGCAACGTCGGCTCCCCCGTGGGCCGCGCATCCCAGGCACGGGCCGGATCATAGCCGCCCCGCATGACCGCATCATGCGTGGGCTCATCCTCGGTGTTGAGCGGATAGGTCGTCATGCCGTACTGCTCGGCAAAACCGGCATAAGGCAGTCGATGCCTGCCACCATGCTGCCAGTAGGCCGCCGCATCCCAGGTGCCCCAGCCCGCACCATCGTTGATCATCAGGATCACGTGCCTGGCGCGACGGGCAGGCGAAGATGCCGAAGCCGGGGCCTGCCCGGCGACGCGTGGCGAAGCATCTGCCCGCGACACGTCGTGAGACGAGGATGGCGGGCGCCGCTCCATCACCGAGCAGGCCGCCAACAGCACCGCCATGGAGATCAGGGTCAGACGAAGCGGTCGTGAAGACGCGCCGCCGGTCTGCCCGTGTACAGGAAAGCAGGAAGCAGATCTTTTTGAGAAGGGAAATGATTTTGCAAACAGATTCATAAGACAACAGGCTCGTTCCAGATAACTCGACCGGATGCTAGAGCGGTAGGAAAGTCGCGGGCTGCAAACCGGCCGCCGCATCCCCGACACGGGCGCATGCCTACGTTGGCATGGGTCGTCAATAGCACCACGATTGACGACCCATGTCGCCTTGTCCTGCATCCCGTGTCGGGGCGCGTCGCCTCGCAGGACTTGTTCAGCGTATCCCAGGCGGTGTCAACCGAAAATGACGCAGCTTGAATGCCGGAAACAGAAGGACTACATCTGGCGGCGGCCCTTGCCCTGTCAGCTGTCACCTGTCACCT
>JAUMZD010000074.1:6413-10135 GCA_030528325.1 Lautropia sp.
GCCGGGTGCCGGGCACGATCATCGCCGTCATCACCTCCCCGACGCACGGCCGCGCCGAAGATGGGACAATGCGGGCCTGAATCGACAAACACAGCCCGCACGAGATGCAGACACGAATCGCCACCCCACAGAACCCCACGCAGAACCGGCGTGTCGATGACACCCGCGTCAGGACGGTACGTCCACTGATCACCCCTGCCCTGCTGCAGGAATGGCTGCCCGCCCCGCAGCGTGCCACCGATCTGGTCGAAGCCAGCCGTGCGGCCATCTGTCGCATCCTCTCGGGCGAGGATGACCGGCTGCTCGTCGTCGTCGGGCCCTGTTCGATCCACGACCACGATCAGGCGATGGAGTACGCCCGGAAACTGAAGACGCAGGCCGAAGCGCTGAAGGATGATCTGCTGATCGTGATGCGCGTCTATTTCGAGAAACCCCGCACCACCGTCGGCTGGAAGGGCTACATCAACGATCCCCGGATGGACGGCAGCTTTGCCATCAACGAAGGCCTGGAGCTGGCACGCCAGCTGCTGCTCGACATCCTGACGCTCGACCTGCCGGTGGCCACCGAATTCCTAGACCTGCTCTCACCCCAGTTCATCAGCGATCTGGTGAGCTGGGGCGCGATCGGTGCACGCACCACCGAAAGCCAGAGCCACCGGCAGCTGGCCAGCGGCCTGTCCTGCCCGGTCGGCTTCAAGAACGGCACCGATGGCGGCGTGAAGGTGGCAGCCGATGCGATCCTCGCAGCACAGGCACCACATGCCTTCATGGGCATGACGAAGATGGGCCAGGCCGCCATCTTCGAGACCGATGGCAACCCCTTCTGCCACGTCATCCTGCGAGGTGGCAAGCAGCCCAACTACAGCGCAGCCGACGTCGAGGCCGCCTGTGCCATCCTGAAGGCCAACGGGCTGCGCGAGCAGGTGATGATCGACTTCTCGCACGCCAACAGCAGCAAGCAGCACCAGAAGCAGATGGCGGTGGCCGAGGATGTGGCCGCCCAGATGGCAGCCGGCGACCGCCGGATCACCGGCGTGATGATCGAAAGCCACCTGAACGAAGGCCGGCAGGACATCATCCCGGGCCACCCGCTGACCTACGGCGTCTCGGTCACCGACGCCTGCCTCAGCATGGAACAGACCCTGCCGACACTGGACAGACTGGCTGCTGCCGTTCGTGCCCGCCGGCTCACGACAGCCACATCCGCACCGCAAACCCGATGAACAACACCCCGACCGCAGCGCTGCCGACCAGTGCCAGATGCCGTCGGGCCATGAAAGCCTGTGCCAGCCGCTGACCGGCAAAGATCAGCAGGTTCAGATAGCTGAAGCTGATCACCTGCAGGATGAGTGCCAGCACGGCAAAGGACAGGAACGGGTGCGGATAGGCCGGATCGACGAACTGCACGAAGAAGGACAGAAAGAACAGGATCGCCTTCGGGTTGGTGAGGCTCAGCAGCAGCGCTCGCTTGAAGACATGGCGTTCGATCCGGGGCTCACCAGACGCCAACGTCGATCCGGCTGACACGGCCTCGCCGCTGCTGCCCGAGGACAGCGAACGACCGTGGCGCACGGCCACACGCAGCAGCCCCCAGCCGATATAGGCCAGGTACAGCCCGCCCACGAGCCGGATGGCATCGAAGACGGGCGGGTACAGTTTGAACAGTGTGCCGGCCCCCAGGATCGTGGCCAGGATCAGGATGCCATCGCCCACGATGATCCCCGCGGCCGCCCGGTAGCCCGCCGCCACGCCCTGACGCGCCGCCATCGCCAGGCAGAACATCGAATTGGGGCCCGGCAGCAGGATGACTGCGAGCGTGCCGATGAGATAGGTGGGAAGGTCGATGATCCCGAGCATGCTTCAGACTCCTGTCCGTCCGGTGCCAGTATGCCGGCTTTGACCGGTCAATGGGTGACCCTGCTGCCCTGACCTCGGCTGACGCCAGCCTTCACGAGCAGCGCCAGCATCGCCAACACCGCCGGCAGGGACAGCACACCCAGAATCTGCTCGAAATCCAGGGCCTGAGCCACGAGCCAGGCCACCAGGAAGGAGCCGGCGATGCCGCCGAATCGGCCGATGCCGAGCATCCAGGCCACTCCCGTGGCCCGGCCTCGCGTGGGATAGAAGGCAGCGGCCAGCGCCGGCATCGAGGCCTGCGCCGCATTCATCACGATGCCCGCCACGAACACGATGCCCATCAGCCAGCCCAGATGGCCAGCCGCCTGCCCGATGCCCCAGACGGACACGGCCGTCAGTCCGTAGCCGATCGCGATCACATGATTGGCGTCGTAGCGATCCATCAGCCAGCCCAGCAGCACGGCCGCCACGCCGCCCAGCGGAAAGATGGCCGTGATCAGCGTCGCATGATGAGGTGCCATGCCGATTTCCTTGAACAGCACTGGCATCCAGTTGATCAGCGAATAGAAGACCACCAGCCCCATGAAATAGGCGATCCACAGCATCAGCGAACCCAGGCGGTGCGCGGGCGAGAAGATCAGGGCCACACTGGCCGCCATGCCCGAAGGATTCAGGTTCGGTTCCGGGCGCTGGTGCTGGCTCGGGTTGCGATCGGCCTGCAGCCCGGCGGCATCCACGGCAGACACGCCTTCACGGGTTGGCACGGCAGCGCGCTCACCGGCTTGCATCGACACCGCATCTCCCAGCACATAGCGGTCGGTCTCCCCCAGATCGGTGCTGCCCAGACGGGACAGCACCCCTCGGATGCGTGCGGCGGGCCAGCCATGCGTCACCATGTATCGCACCGACTCGGGCAACATCAGCACCAGCACCACCACCAGCACGAGCGGCAACACGCCGCCCAGCAGCATCACGCTGCGCCAGCCCCATTCGGGAATCATCCACGCGGCCAGAAACCCACCGCAGGAGGCGCCCAGCGGAAAGCCGCAGAACATCGCGTTGGTGATCAGCGAGCGCTGACGGGCCGGTGAATATTCGCTGATCAGCGTGACGGCATTCGGCATGGCCGCCCCCAACCCCACGCCCGTGATGAAACGCAGCCAGGTCAGCGCCTGGAGATCTAGCGCGTAGGCCGAGGCCAGACTGCCTGCACCAAAGATCAGCACCGACAGCACCAGCACCCGCTTGCGACCGAAACGATCCGCCAGCGGACCACTGGAGAGCGCCCCTGCGGCCAGACCGAAAAGTGCCGCACTGAGGACGGGCGCCAGTGCCGGCTTCGACACGCCCCATTCCTGGATCAGCGACGGCGCCACATAGCCGATGGCGGCCGTATCGAAGCCGTCCAGCAGCACGATCAGGAAACACAGAAAGAAAACGACCCACTGATACGCCCCAAAAGGGCGACTGTCCAGCCATGCCTGAACATCGACCGGACGGCCCTGCTCTGCCATATTGCACCTTGCTCCCATCATGATCGGCAGTGGCCCGATCAGCGCCCGCACGCCGTCCTGATTCGCGGTCGGTCGGGCAAAATGGGTCATTATGACGCAAGCCTCCAGCACCTCGGACGACTTGACGCTCATTTCACTTTGTGACTAAATGAGGCCCGCTTTGGTTCCCCCGGACACCATCCACCCGAATGAATCTCCCTGCCCCCTGATCGTGGCCGGGTCGTTCTGCGGCCAGTGTGGGGTCTTTTGAGGGAATGCGCGACGGCCCGATGAAACCGGCGCCACGCGCTTCAGGAGCTTGGGCGGCAGGAATCGCGACGGCGAAAATCGGCCCCGCCGAGCACAGTTTGT
>JAUMZD010000075.1 GCA_030528325.1 Lautropia sp.
TCGGGGTTGATGTCCTCCATCTCGAACACCTGGTCATAGGGCACCTCGGCCTCGGCCAGCAGCACGTTCATGTGCCCGGGCATCCGGCCGGCGACCGGGTGGATCGCGTAGCGAACCTGCACGCCTTTCTCGATCAGCTTGTCGGTCAGCTCCTTCAGCGGATGTTGGGCACGGGCCACGGCCAGACCATAACCCGGCACGATGATGACCGAATCGGCATTGGCCAGCATGAAGGCTGCATCGTCAGCCGAACCGGACTTGACCGGGCGCTGCTCCTGCGCGCCGCCCTGGGCTGCCGCGCTGGGGTCTGTGCCGAAGCCGCCGAGAATCACGTTCACGAAGGAGCGGTTCATGGCCTTGCACATGATGTACGACAGGATCGCACCGCTCGAGCCCACCAGTGAACCGGCGATGATCAGCATCGGGTTGTTCAGCGAGAAGCCGATGCCGGCGGCCGCCCAGCCCGAGTAGCTGTTCAGCATCGAGACGACTACGGGCATGTCGGCGCCACCAATCGGGATGATGATCAGCACACCCAGCACGAAGGCGATGATCATCATCAGCCAGAAGGGCGTCCAGCCCTGCGTGACGGTGAACCAGATACCGAAGAGGACCATCAGGATGGCCAGTGCCAGGTTCAGCATGTGCTGGCCCGAGAAGATCACCGGGGCGCCCTGGAACAGGCGGAACTTGTACTTGCCCGAGAGTTTCCCGAAGGCGATCACCGAACCCGAGAAGGTGATGGCACCGACGGCGGTTCCGATGAACAGCTCCAGCCGGTTGCCGACCGGAATGGCCTCGCCGTGCTGGACGATGTTGAAGGCCCAGGGCTCGGCCACGCAGGCGATGGCGATGAACACGGCCGACAGACCGATCATCGAGTGCATGAAGGCCACCAGCTCGGGCATCTTCGTCATCTCGACCCGACGGGCCATGACCGTGCCGGCCGTGCCACCGACCAGCAGGCCCAGGATGACGAGCGAGACGCCGCCGCCATCCCCCTGGGTACCCATCTCTCCCTGCAGCTTCAGGATCAGGGCCACGGTGGTCAGGGCAGCGATGCCCATCCCCACCATGCCGAACAGGTTGCCCCGACGTGAGGTGGTGGGGTGCGAGAGGCCTTTCAACGCCTGGATGAAGCAGACGGAGGCCACCAGATAAAACAGAACGACGAGATTCATACTCATCAGAAAACTCCAGCGCTTGAATCGGAAAAGTGCCTTGCGGCGGCGGATGGGTCAGCCATCAGCAGCGGAAGCGCAGCTTCCGGCCCCGTCCTCTCACGAGGCGTCGGCTTCTGCCTTCTTCGGCTCTTTCTTCTTGAACATCTCCAGCATGCGCCGGGTGACCAGAAAACCGCCAAACACGTTGACGGCTGCCAGCACGACGGCCAGAAAGCCCATCGTCCGGCCCAGACCGGTTTCGGTCAACGCAGCAGCCAGCATGGCACCCACGATGACGATGGCCGAAATGGCGTTCGTCACGGCCATCAGTGGCGTATGCAGGGCGGGGGTCACATTCCAGACGACGTGATAGCCCACGTAGATGGCCAGCACCAGAATGATCAGATTGAGAATGGTTGGAGAGATGACTTCCACAGGATTCCTCCGGAACGTGGCGGCGATGAACGAGGGTGTTCCCTGGTGAGGGAACCTCATCCAGCGCCGGGATCAGGGGCAGACAACAAAACACTTCGAACCCGGAAACCGGGCGGCCCTTCAGGGCAGGGCCGGCCGGCCGTTTTGCCATGGGCTGCCGGCAGGGCGCCCGTGGCGGGACACATCCGTCAGGACTGACGCAGCACCTGACCTTCGCTGGCGACCAGACAGGCCTTCACGATGTCGTCTTCCAGATTGATGTGGAACTTCTGCTCATCGTCGATGATCAGCTTCAGGAAGTCGAGCACGTTGCGGGCATAGAAGGCCGAGGCGTCGGCTGGCACCAGGGCGGGCAGGTTGCTGACCCCGGCGATGCTGACGCCGTTGTGCTTGACCACGGCGTCGGCCTTCGACAGCTCGCAGTTGCCGCCCTGTTCGACCGCCATGTCGACGATGACCGAACCCGGCCGCATCGATTCGACCATCTCCGTCGTGACCAGCACCGGGGCGCGACGCCCCGGGATCAGCGCGGTCGTGATGACGACATCGGCCTGGCGGATCCGCTCGGCCACGGCTTTGGCCTGCCGTTCGAGCCACGAGGCAGGCATCGGCCGGGCATAGCCACCCACGCCGGCTGCGGCCTCACGTTCTTCGTCCGTCTCGTAGGGCACGTCGATGAACTTGGCGCCCAGCGACTCGATCTGTTCCTTCACTGCCGGCCGAACATCGGAAGCCTCGATGACCGCGCCCAGACGCTTGGCGGTGGCAATGGCCTGAAGGCCCGCCACCCCTGCGCCCAGGATCACGACACGCGCGGCCTTGGCGGTGCCGGCAGCCGTCATCATCATCGGGAAGAAGCGCTGATACAGGTTGGCCGCCACCAGCACGGCCTTGTAGCCGGCGATGTTGGCCTGGGACGACAGCACGTCGAGGCTCTGGGCCCGGGTGGTGCGTGGTGCGGCTTCGAGCGCAAAGGCATGAACGCCGGCCGAAGCCAGTTTGGCCAGCCCTTCGGCATCGAAGGGATTCAGCATGCCCAGCAGCACGCTGCCTGCCTTCAGCATCGCGACCTCGTCGTCCTGCGGGGCACGGACCTTGGCCACCAGCTCGGCGCCAAAGGCTTCCTTGGCGGAGACCAGGGCGGCGCCGGCTTCTTCATAGGCGGTGTCAGGAATGTCAGCGCTGGCACCCGCCTCCCGTTCGACCAGCACCTCGTGGCCGGCCTTGACCAGTTTCTTCACGGTCTCTGGTGTGGCAGCGACACGAGTTTCGCCGGGTCGGCGCTCTCTGGGAATCCCGATTTTCATGTTCTGACCTTGGTTGACCTTGTAGGGTTTCTGATGTCTGCACGACCGGCAGCCGCCATTCGCTCACCCGGCGGGGCCGATGGTCGCCTGTGCGCTTCCTGCCGTCCCACGTTGTTGGGGAAGAAGGGGCGGGGCGTGCACGAGCCTGGCTACTGCCCGGATGAGGGGCAAGCCAGGCCTTGCGTGATGAGACGCTGTCCGATTGTAGACGAGCGTCGGCCTTGGTGTTTACAGAGATTGACAGTCCATCCTTCCATGCAGTAGGAGATCCCCCAGGCGCCTGGGCGTTCCATGGCATGACACGTACCGAGCTGCCCGCGGCATGCGCTCATCCTGGCAGCACTGGCTCTACAATCCGGGCATGAAACATGGGTTGATGGACGGCGAGGGCCGCCGAATCGTCGTAGGGCTGTCCGGAGGGGTGGATTCCGCCGTCAGCGCCTGGTTGCTGAAGGAAGCAGGCTGGGACGTGCTCGGTCTCTTCATGAAGAACTGGGAGGACGATGACGACAGCGAATACTGTTCCACCCGCCAGGACTGGCTGGACGCGGCCAGCGTGGCCGATGTCATCGGCATCGATCTCGAAGCCGTCAACTTTGCCGCCGATTATCGGGAGCGGGTGTTCCGTCTCTTTCTGGATGCCTACCAGTCCGGGCTCACGCCGAACCCCGACGTACTCTGCAACGCCGAGATCAAGTTCAAGGCCTTTCTGGATCATGCCATGGCGCTGGGGGCCGAGCACATCGCCACCGGCCATTACGCCGGCGTCCGGCGGGCAGTGGCAGGCCATTTCGAGCTGTTGCGTGGCCTCGATGCCAACAAGGACCAGAGTTATTTCCTGCATCGGCTGAACCAGAAACAGCTCTCGCACGCCGTCTTTCCGCTGGCCAGCATCACCAAGCCCGAGGTGCGCGAGATCGCCCACCGGCTGGGGCTGCCCAATGCCGACAAGAAGGACTCCACCGGCATCTGCTTCATCGGCGAGCGGCCGTTCCGGGAGTTCCTGTCGCGCTATCTGCCCTCCGAGCCGGGCCCGATGGTCGATGACCGGGGTGTGGTGGTGGGCGAGCACATCGGCCTGTCGTTCTACACCATCGGCCAGCGCAAGGGTATCGGCATCGGCGGGCGTCGTGACAATGCTGATGGCACGCCGTGGTTCGTGGCCGCCAAGGATCTGGCACGCAACACGCTGGTCGTCGTGCGGGGACACGATCATCCCTGGCTGCTGTCCTCCGAGCTGACTGGCCGGGATGTCCACTGGATCGATCCGGCGCCAGAGGTTGGACGGGATTACGGCATCAAGTGCCGTTACCGCCAGACCGATGCGACCGGAAGGTTGCTGCCGGAGGAGCCAGACCGGCACGCGGCGTTGGCTGGCCCGGAGGCGGGAGGAGCGGATGTTCCCGGGCCTGATGCGATCGAGCTGTCCGGCACACGTGGCCATGAGCGCCTCGCCGGAACGATTCGGGTGCGTTTCGATCAGCCGCAATGGGCCGTCACGCCCGGGCAGTCGGCCGTGTTCTACGACGGAGATGTGTGCCTGGGCGGCTGCCTGATAGCGGCCGATTTGCGCCGTTAGTCTGTAACGGCCTGAGCGCTTGCGTGCCACGTCCTAGGATCGGGGCATGCGACCAGAATCCGCGAATCTTTCCGTCGGCCCGGCAGGCCGTGTACGAGGGGCCCACTGCTCGGGCCCTGCCCGTGTGCGGATGATGCCCGGTACTGCTTCGTCGGTGACGGATCGCCGTCGTGCCCTGCTGGCCCTGTCGGTGGCAGGACTCTGTCTCTCGTCAGGCTCGACTGCCCTGGCTCGGGGGCAGGCGGGGCCGGGTGCCAGGCGCCCGTTGTCCCGCGCCCAGCAGGCGCTGGTCATCGAGTGCCTGACGGCGCTGGCCCGACTCGAAGTCGCCTACATCCGGGCGGGCATGCCGGACGCCCACGCCCGGGCGCTGGATGGACTCACCCAGGCTCGTGGTCGTGTCGATCAGCTGATGTCGCGCATCCGTCACGAGCTGGGGCGGCACATTGAGTGGGCCGACCAGAAGCGTGTGGATGCACAATGGAAGACCGTGGCTGACGCCACACGCACGCAACCTTCCCGGGACATCGCACACCTGATGATGCCGATGGCCGCGGAGATCAGCGCCACGCTGGCGGCACTGTTGCCTGAGGTGCCGGAACAGATCATGATCAGCGGGGAAGGACGTTCCCGCCGGGTGCTGCTGTTGCAGCAACTGCTGCTGTCGGGCGTGGCCCGCTGCTGGGATCGCCGCCTCGTGACCCGGGAAGCGCTGATGCGTCAGCGGGACACGCTGGATCGCTGGCTGACGGCCCGGGCAGGACGGGGTGCAGACGGCATCAGGCTGCAGGCCCAGTGGAATCTCTTCATCAGTGCATTGCCCTCGCCCGGCGGCGACTGTCTGCCCGACGCTGCCAGCACGATGGTCGCCGTCTGCGAACGGCTGGTGGCACTGGTCTAGGAGCTTGGGCGGCAGGAAAGTCGCGGGCTGCAAACCGGCCGCGCCGGCCCATTTTGCACCCGCTTCTTGCCCCATAGCACCGGCTATGGGGCGGCGAATCGGGCACAAACTGTGCTCGGCGGGGCCGATTTTCGCCTTCGCGATTCCTGCCGCCCAAGCTCCTAGCGCGTATTTCTAGCGGGTATTCCACGGGGGCTGACCCGGTGGCTCTGGCCTGTTTCACGGACGCCTCAAGCGCCCGAGGCTGCCGTAAAATCCCGGGCATGACTGACATCCACGCCCTCAATGCCCTGTCACCGCTGGACGGCCGCTATGCCGCAAAGGTGGCACCCCTTCGTTCCTTCTGGTCGGAAGCCGGCTTCATGCGCCATCGTGTGCAGGTCGAGGTCGCCTGGCTGATCGCGCTGTCGGACGCCGGACTGCCCGAGCTGAAACCTTTCAGCGCCGACGCCCGCGCCCGGCTCAACGCCATCGTCGACACCTTTGGTGACGCCGAGGCCGAGGCCATCAAGACCTTCGAGCGCACCACCAACCATGACGTGAAGGCCGTCGAATATTTTCTGAAATCGAAGGTGGCTGATGACACCGAGCTGGCTGCCGCCAGTGAATTCATCCACTTCGCCTGCACCTCCGAAGACATCAACAACACTTCGCACGGCCTGATGCTCAAGGGCAGCCGCGACGAGGTGCTCTTGCCCGCTATCGACCGCGTGATCGACGCGCTGCGCCAGATGGCCCACCAGCACGCCGGTCTGCCGATGCTCTCGCGCACCCACGGCCAGACCGCCTCGCCCACCACGCTGGGCAAGGAAATGGCCAACGTGGTGCTGCGTATGAAGAACGCCCGCGAGCGGATCGCGTCGGTCGCCATCCTTGGCAAGATGAACGGTGCGGTCGGCAACTACAACGCTCACCTCTCGGCCTACCCCGACGTGGATTGGCCTGCCTTCTCGAAGCGCCTGATCGAAGAGGATCTGGGCCTCGTCTTCAACCCGCTCACCACCCAGATCGAGCCGCACGACTACATGGCCGATCTCTTTCACGCGCTGATCGGCTTCAACACCATCCTGCTCGATCTGTGCCGCGACATCTGGAGCTACATCAGCATCGGCTACTTCAAGCAGCGCCTGAAAGCCGGCGAAGTGGGCTCGTCCACCATGCCGCACAAGGTCAACCCGATTGACTTCGAGAACGCCGAAGGCAATCTGGGCATCGCCACCGCGCTGCTCGCCCATCTGGCCCAGAAGCTGCCCGTCAGCCGCTGGCAGCGGGATCTGACCGACTCCACCGTCCTGCGCAACGTCGGCGTAGCGCTCGGCTACAGCCTGCTCGCCCTTGATTCCACCCTGCGGGGCCTCGGCAAGCTCGAAGTCAACGCCGAGCGCCTGGCCGAAGACCTCGACGCCAACTGGGAAGTGCTGGCCGAGCCGATCCAGACCGTCATGCGTCGCCACGGCATCGAGAAGCCCTATGAAAAACTGAAGGAACTCACCCGCGGCCGCTCGATCGGCGCCGCCGAACTGGCCGCCTTCATCGACGGGCTGGCGCTGCCGGATGACGCCAAGGCCCAGTTGCGGGCGATGACGCCGGCGTCCTATATCGGGCGGGCCGAGGCGCTGGCCAGGAGCGTGTAAGTGATGGAAGCGCTGCCGCCTGAGGTCGCTCGGGGGTGGCGTACTGTCGGCTCCGCAGCCAGACGCGCTGGCTGCCCAGTCGCCTTGGGCGGGCAACCACCCCGGCCATGATGTCCATGAAGACCCTGCTGCTGGTTGCACTGGGCGGCGCCATCGGCGTCCTCTCCCGTCATCTGCTGGGATCCTGGCTGCTGCCGATCCCCACCCAGCACCGTTTCCCCTCGCCGTCAACGTACTGGGGTGCTTCCTCATCGGCCTGCTGGCCGCCATCCTCCAGCGTCATGCTCCTGCGGATCAGACGCTGCGCCCCTTTCTCATCACCGGCATTCTCGGCGGCTTCACCACCTTCCCTGCCTTCGGGCTGGAAACCTTCGAGCTGATCCGCCGGGGCGAGCTTGCCACGCTATTGCTCTACGTCGCGACCAGCCTGGTGCTTGGGTTGCTGGCGGTCTGGGGTGGGTGGAAAGCGGGGTGAGGAGGTATCAAGAAGATGACAAGGAGACTTGGTAGATGCGCGATACAAGCAGAGGTCGGTTCGATAAAACCCCTTCCCGCCGGATAGCAGCAAGACGATATTTCGGGTCTCGCTCAGGCAACGGACGATGTCGTGGCCGGCAAACCTGGCGTGCTTCAGACAGAAATTCGGAATGGAGGCTGTTACTGACAGATCTTCGGGAACATCAGTTCCTGTTTGCAGGCGTGATGCTCCTTGCATCGATCCTGGCTGTCGGCAATTACTTCCTGACTGAACGTGTTCCGCTGAGCGTTGCCTCCTCGGAAGTGATTAGTGCGCTACCTGCCGTCTTTGCCTGGATGGTGTGGATGGTCGTGATTCTGCTGTGGATCTTTGGATGCCCAGTGGTGGTTTTGCTGACGTGCGACAGAATGAAAGCCTTGGTATCGGCTATTCACCCGTCGGCTCTTCAGAAGAAATCCTTTGGGTCATTGTTCTGGTGTCTCGTGGCTGGTTGGGGAGGGGCCTCCAGTATCTGTTTTGCTATGATCGTGCTCGTTGAGCTTTCAGGTGATGCGGTAAGCATGGCGCTGGCGCTGGTTTTATCGACTCTTTGTCTTTCGTTAATCAGCCTCCTGACTGTAAGTCATGGCATTCAGAGGGAGGCAACGGCTGCGGGTGTGTTGCATGCGTTGATCCGTTCTGAGACGGGGAAAGTTGCCAGAATTTTTGACGATCTCGCTCGTCGATGCCTGATCGTTTCGGCCTTGCAGACACTGTTCATCATCTTTGTCTACGTGTTTCTGCATCGTCAGGGATGGAGCAGTCTGGTAGCGCTGGTTGTCATCCTTGTCATGGCCTTATTTCAATGCTTTCTGGGAGGCGTCTTTTTCAGGATGAAGCAGAGGGGAAGGCAGTTGGCCGCTATCTTTTGGATGAGTCTGTTTGCGGTTCTGGTGGCAAGCATTCACCCCGTCGCAGCGAACTTTTTTGTATCGAATGTCCTTGCACGGCAGGTCATGGGCGGAAGAGATTGTGTGATACTGAAGTGGACTCCAGAAGCAAAGGTTTTGCCCGAGCTGGTGAACGATCGGCTCATCCATGGAGCACTGGATAAGACTACAAGCAAACCGGTGAGGATCCTCTTTGCGTCCTCATCGACGATCTATGTGCGTTCGAAGGATGAATGGGACAGGATGAGGCGGGAAGGCGATTCATCAAATCTGACTTATTCAGTGCCACAAGGGGCGATTGCAGGCTACGCCAGTTGTCCGTCGAAGAAGCGAGACTGAGTCTGGAGGCGGTATGGGGTTGTCTGATTTTATTGGGTACTTCCGATAAGGCCTGGCCGCTTCCTGGGTAATCCCCCCATTTTTAACAGCAGTCAAAAGTAGATGTCAGATTGGGTAAGAGACTTGTCCACGGGGGCGGGCGTCGCCTGCGACGAACGACCGCCACGGTGGTCAAGTCGGCGCTGGCTACCAGCAGGACTGAGCTGTTGAGCTGGGCTGAACAACACCGCTCTTCCAGGCCGGGGGAATGCCACCAATGCCCGTATGAGGACGCTCATGATTGTAAGCCCACATCCAGGCGGTGGCTGATTCCTGAACCTCTTCAAGACACGCCCATTGATGCTGCGAGATCCATTCCTCCCGCAGCGTCCGGTTGCACCGCTCCACATAGGCATTCTGCTGTGGCTTGCCGGGCTGGATGTGAAGGAGCCGGATACCCAGGCGATTTGCCCAATCCCGGATGGCTTCACTGATGTACTCCGGTCCGTTGTCGCATCGAATGGCTTTGGGCTTGCCCCGCCATTCGATGATCTGTGCCAGCGTCCGGATCACCCGCGCCGACGGCAGGGAAAAGTCCACTTCGATGCCGAGCACTTCCCGGCTGTGATCGTCCATCACGTTCAGCACCCGGATGCTTCGCCCGTCGGCGAGCTGATCGTGAAGGAAATCCATCGACCAGGTGTCATTGGGGCAGCCCGGCACCGTCAACGGCTCGGGCTCCTGCCTGACAAGCCGCTGACGCGGCTTGATCCGCAGATTCAATGTCAGTTCCCGGTAAATCCGGTAGACCCGCTTGTGGTTCCACTCAAACCCCATGACATTGCGAAGGTGCATGAAGCACAGCCCGAACCCCCAGCGCGGGTTGTCCTGCGTGAGCTGGATCAGCCATTGCGCGATCTCCTCATTCTCGGTTCGTAGCCTGGGCTGATACCGGTAGCAGCTCTCGCTCACCCCGAAGGCTACGCAGGCCAACCGTATCGACAGCCCCCGTTCACGCACGGCTCGTTTGGCCATCTCCGCCCGGCGGGAGTAAACATCCGGTGCGCCCCACCTTGAACCCCAGCAGCCCACCTTGAAGAATGCC
>JAUMZD010000001.1:0-9269 GCA_030528325.1 Lautropia sp.
CCTTCGAGTTCCTCTACGAAAACGGCGAGTTCTTCTTCATCGAGATGAACACCCGCCTTCAGGTCGAGCACCCGGTCACCGAGATGATCACCGGCATCGACCTCGTGCAGGCGCAGATCCACATCGCAGCCGGCGAGAAGCTTCCCTTCACGCAGGAAGACATCAACCTGAAGGGTCACGCCATCGAGTGCCGGATCAACGCTGAAGACCCCTACAAGTTCATCCCGTCGGCCGGCCGGATCACGAACTGGCATCCGCCGGGCGGTCCCGGCACCCGCGTCGACTCGCATGTCTACAACAACTATTTCGTGCCGCCGCACTACGACTCGATGATCGGCAAGGTGATCTGCTATGGCGACACGCGCGAGCAGGCCATCGCCCGCATGCGCATCGCGCTGTCGGAAATGGTCGTCGAAGGCATCAACACCAACATCGCCCTGCATCGAGACCTGATGGAAGATGGCCCCTTCAACCAGGGCGGCACCTCCATCCACTACCTCGAAAAGCTGCTGGCCAACCGCAAGCAGGGCTGACGATGAGCCAGTCCTGGATCGAACTGACGATCGAAGTCGACAAGGCCCATGCCGAAGCCTGGGCCGACGCCTGCATGGAGGCGGGCGCCCTGTCGGTGCAGGCCGAAGATGCCGATGCCGACTCCGCCGACGAGCAGCCCCTCTTCGGCGAACCGCTGCCAGCCGGCACACTGGGCGCCGGCCTGCTGCCCCAGGCCTTCGGCTGGAAACGCACCCGTCTTGCCATCCTGCTCGATGCGGACGCCGACGGCCAGGCCGTGCTGACGGCAGCCGCCGCAGCACTGGACATGTCGCCTCCCGAAGTCCTCGGCACCCGCCAGGTCGATGACCAGGACTGGGTACGCCTGACCCAGTCCCAGTTCGACCCGATCCCGGTCGGCAACCGGCTGCTGATCCTGCCGAGCTGGCATGCGGCCGAGGCGGCTGCCGATCAGGCCCGCGAAGCCCTGATCATCGACCCGGGCCTGGCCTTCGGCACCGGCAGCCATCCCACCACCCGGCTCTGCCTCGAATGGCTCGACCAGCACGAGGCCCTGCCCGGCAAGCGCCTGATCGATTATGGTTGCGGCTCCGGCATCCTCGCCATCGCGGCGGCACGCCTCGGGGCCTCTCCCGTGATCGGTCTCGACATCGACCCGCAGGCCGTGCTCAGCACCCGCGACAACGCACGCATCAACCGGGTCGAGCTGACGGCCCTCTCGGGTGAAGCCGACCTGCCCGAACCTGCCGACATCGTCGTGGCCAACATCCTGTCGACGCCCCTGAAACTGCTGGCTCCGATCCTGTCGTCGCTGGTGCTGCCCGGTGGCCATCTGGTGCTTTCCGGCGTGCTGGAGCGCCAGATCGACGAGGTGGCACAGTGTTACGATCCGGCGCTGAAGCTCGGCGCCTGGCGCACCCGTGATGGCTGGGCCTGCCTCGTGGGGCACCGGCCGGACTGAAGCGGACAGAGCCCGGGCCGTCCCGGCATCCACCGCCTGACGCCACACCTGACGGCTTTGCCGTGAAAAAACGCACACAAAGGCCGTCACGTCGGTTCGAAAGTCGGCCTGTCCCGGGTTTTCCCCGGCATCGGGCCGACACTTCCTGCCAAAATGCAGGCCCGCCGCTCCGGCCCGGTCTGCCACCTGGCGATCCGCTGTTGTCAGGCAACCGCTCCGGCGTTGCCTGATTCGCAGTACAGACCTGTTTCAGAACCCACCTTTCAATCAGTCACACTCCTGCAACGGTAAGATAGCGTCATGGCGCTCGCAACCACCTGTCCGCAATGTAAAACCAGCTTCAAGGTCGTCCCCGATCAGCTAAAGCTGCGGCGCGGCCTCGTTCGCTGTGGTGTTTGTCAGCACGTCTTCTCGGGTGTCGAACATCTGCGCTACGTCGACAAGGACGAGAAGACGGAAAAAGCCACCCCTGCAGCCGGGACACCGTCTGCACCCGTGACCACCATCGAAGCCCCTGCCCCGACACCGGCAGACGCTGCTGCCGCACCTGCCGTCGAGAGTGCACAGCCCGGCACACCGCTCGACAGACTGCCGCCGGAACAGGTGCTGAGCGTCACGGAAGTGCCGGATCTCAGCATGCCTGGCGAAGATGCCGCAACGGAAGACGGCGCTTCGGGCGCCCCGGACGCGGTCGCCTCCCACGACGTGCAGACGCCTCATGGCGCACACGACAGACACGGGGAACGGCACACCGACGACGGTTCCGCTGCTGCCAGCCATGACAGGGCAACGGCCGGACACGATGATGCCGGCGAGGACGATGATGAACCGGCTTCTCCGGAAGCGCCGCCATCGGCATCGGGCGCTGCGTCGCATGGCCCTGCGCACGAGGATGGCAGCCGGCGCAACAGCCGCAGCAAGCGGCGCTGGCGTCGTGAACGTGAGCGCGCCCGGCAGGCCTCCGAAGCCGCCGCCCAGCCCGATGACGAGGTTCACACCCAGTTCTTCATGGCCGACCATGAGGAGCCGTCCGACTCGGCCGCCAACCCGGACAGCAGCCGTCTGCCCACCTCGCTGCGGCAGGATACCGGCAAGGCCGATCAGGACGATCTGGATCCGGACACGGTGGCGGCCGGTGCGCTGATCGACGAAGCCAACAAGATCTGGCGCCAGCACCAGCCCAGACAGGCCGCCGACGCTCATGGCAGCAGCCCGGATCACGGCTCGCACACCACGCCGGCCACACTCGAGACCGCCACCGACGACCCGCCCCCCGTGCCGGCGAGCAAGCAGCCCGACGAGGCGGCCAGCTCACGCAGCCAGTGGCTGACGCCAGCCCGTGCGCGCCGGCTGATCATCGGCCTGATCGTGCTGGCCATCATCCAGCTGATGGCCGTCTTCCGTACCGAGATCGCCTATCACCTGCCCTTCCTGCGGCCGGTGGCCAACATGGCCAGCAGCCTGACGGGGCAGACCATCGAAGCCCCGATGGCACTTGCCAGCCTGTCGATCGAGTCCTTCGAGCTGCGCGGCACGGAGCAGCCCGGTCAGACCCGCCTGACGGCCATCCTGCGCAACCGCAGCCAGCTGCCTGCCCGCTGGCCCGCGATGGAACTGACGCTGACCGGCCCCTCCAACGCCGTGCTGGTTCGCAAGGTCATGATGCCCGCCCATTACCTGCCCGTGACACTGTCCATTCAGGACGGCATCCCGGCCAGCAGCGAGCAGCCCCTCGATCTGCTGCTCGACACCGGCGAACTGAATCTGGCCGGTTACTCTGTCTCGCTCTTCTATCCCTGAATGCCATTCATGAGGACAACATGACCCAGCGCGTTCTGATCAGCGGCTCCGTCGCCTTTGACACCATCATGGTCTTCGACGGCCATTTCAAGGATCACATCCTGCCCGAGCGGGTGCACCAGATCAACATCTCGCTGCTGACACCGCAGCTCAAGCGTGAACAGGGCGGTTGCGCCGCCAACATCGCCTACAACCTCGCACTGCTCGGCGGGTCGCCTGCCGTGCTGGCCGCCGTCGGCCACGATGGCCGCGAGTATGTCGATACCCTGAAAAAACAGGGCATCGATGTCAGCCAGGTGCTCGTGCTGCCCGACTGCTTCACCCCGCAGGCCTTCGTCACCACCGACCTGGCGGCCAACCAGTTCACCGCCTTCCACCCAGGCGCGATGAACGAGGCACACCAGGCCCGCGTCGACGCCTTCCCGGCGTCCGAGGTCGCCTGGGGCATCGTCTCCCCCAATGGCAAGGCTGCCATGGTGGGCCACGCCGAAGCCTTTGCGAAGGCCGGTATTCCGTTCATTTTCGATCCGGGCCAGGCCATGCCGATCTTCGACGGCAACGAGCTGAAAACCCTGATCCAGTCGGCCACCGCCCTGACCGTCAACGACTACGAGTTTGGCATGGTGCTTCAGAAAACCGGCTGGACGGAAGAGGAAGTGGCAAGGGCCGCCGGCACGATGGTCGTGACGCTGGGTGGCGACGGTTCACGCGTCTACCAGAACGGCCAGGTCGAGACGATCCAGCCTGCCAGCATCTCTCAGGCCGTCGACCCGACCGGTTGCGGCGACTCGTACCGTGCCGGCCTGCTCCACGGCCTGACCCAGGGCTGGGACTGGGCCAAATCCGCGCGCCTCGGCAGCATCATGGGCGCCATCAAGATCGAATCGCACGGCCCGCAGAACCACCGGCCAGGTCTTGACGACATCGCCAGCCGCTTCGAGGCCACCTACGGCCAGAAGCCCTGGTAAGCAGCCGCCGGCACCGGCGACAGGGGGCAGGGGGCAAACGGGTCTGCCTTTCGATCCCTTCTGCCCCTGCCCCTTTCAGCGCTCTTGCGGCCCTGCGAGAAAGCGCTCCCGCAACAAGGCATTGATACGGGTCTGCCAGCCAGGCCCACTCGCACGCAGCGCAGCCAGCACATCCGGATCCAGACGGATCTTGACCGCCACCTTCGCCGCCTCCGACTTCGGACGCCCGCGTCTCCTGACCTCGGCCCGAAACTGCTGCCAATCGACGGGGACTCCTTTCACCATGGGCGTGGCCTGCGCAAAAAAATCGGCCCCCAATTCCGGGGCGTCGTCGTCATCCACCCAGGGCGTCGATGTAGCGTGCGATTTCGCGTTCATTGGCTTTCCTCATACTGATGATGCGGTATGCGTTTCCTCTGGGCGTCCATACCAGAACAACCGCTTCATGTCTCAATAGCCCAAAACTGATGAAACGCTCTTCCCCATAATCCCGACGCTGATCAGGCCAAGTCAGCAGCGGTCCGGTGAGCACTTCGAGCGCATCGGCAAAGTCCAAACCTCGCTCATGCAATGTTTTGTACCGCTTGGCAGGATCAAATTCGATACCCTCCAATTATTGTACCCCCAAAATTTATATTCACCCTCTTCCTGCCCAGCCACTTCCCACTGTTTTTCTCCTCCAAATAACTGATTATATAATACCTATTTTTTATACAGATCATACAAAAAACCTCGCTCCTGACAAAAACTGTCAGCAGATCAACCTATAGTGTGGGCTTGCCCTACCCTGTCTCACACACCAGGAGCCTCCATGAACACGCCATCCCTCACCTTCTACACCCACCCCATGTCGCGCGGCCGCATCACCCGGTGGATGCTGGAAGAAACCGGCCTGCCCTACGACACCGTGCTGCTCGATTACGGCACCACGATGAAAGCGCCGGACTACCTCGCCATCAACCCGATGGGAAAAGTGCCGGCCGTCAAGCATGGCGAGACGGTCATCACCGAAGTGGCTGCCATCTGCCTGTATCTGGCCGATCTGGTTCCCGAGAAAAAGCTGGCCCCGCCCGTCGGCTCGGCCGAGCGAGGCAGCTACTATCGCTGGATCAGCTTCATGAGTCCGCTGGAGCAGCTGATGCTCATCAAGGCGGGCAGCCACTCGATGCCGGACCCTGTCATGGCGGGCTTCGGCACCGAGGCCGCTCTGCTCGACACGCTGGAGACAGCCGTCAGGGATCGCGAACACCTGGCAGGCAACCGCTTCACGGCAGCCGACCTGATGGTGACTTCCTTCCTCGGTTTCTACATGCAGTTCAAGCTGCTGGAAGCACGCCCCGCCTTCGAGGCCTTCGTCGCGCGCCACAAGGCACGGCCGGCGGCCCGGCGGGCAGACGAGATCGACGAAGCGCTGCTGGCCAGACAGCAAGCCAGTTCGTCCGGCACCTGATTGCTGAAGCCCCCTCATGGGCACCCGGGCCACCCGCCTGCTGCTTCTGCTCGACCGGCTACGACGCAGCCGCACGGCCGTCACGGGCGAGACACTGGCCACCGAGCTGGGCATCAGCCTGCGCACGCTGTACCGCGACATCGCCACCCTGCGTCTGCAGGGCGCCCGGATCGAGGGTGATCCCGGCGTTGGTTACCAGATGCGGGGCGGCTTTCTGCTGCCACCGCTGATGTTCGATCATGACGAGCTGGAAGCCCTGCTGCTCGGCGCACGCTGGGTCGAATCCCAGGCCGACGCCGAACTGGTTCAGGCCGCTCGCCGGGCGATGGCGCGGATCGGCAGCGCCCTGCCCGAGCCCCTTCGTACCGCCATCGACACGAGCGGCCTCCATGTACCCACCTGGCACGAAAACCGCACGCCGGAGCCATGGCTGCCCGTGCTTCGCCATGCCATCCGCGATGAACACCGGCTCCGGATGGACTACATCGACGCCAGGGGCGATACCAGCCAGCGCATGATCTGGCCCTTCGCCATGGCCTTCTTCGGCCCGACGACACGGCTGTTTGCTGCCTGGTGCGAACTGAGGGAAGATTTCCGGCATTTCCGGGCCGATCGCGTCATCAATCTGCACGACACCGGCGAGCGTTATCCGGTGCGCCGCCATCGGCTGCTGAAACAATGGAAAATCGGATGCGCAATCGAAGGGCCCGACCCATCTACCTGAACCATTGCCTGAACCGATGCCCAAAACGACGAACCCAGACCACTCGCCAGCCCCTTCGGCCCCGCTGGCCGGTGTACGCATCCTGAGCCTTGCGCTGAATCTGGCTGGCCCGGCCGGACTGATGCGCCTGGCCCGGATGGGCGCCCGGTGCACGAAGCTCGAAGCGCCTGCCCCGGCAGGCCTCGACACCAGCGATCCGATGGCGCACTACAACCCGCAAGCCTACGCCGACATGCACGCGGACATCAGGTGCCTGACGGTCGATCTGAAATCCTCCGAAGGGCAGGCCCGGCTCCACGAGTTGCTACCGGACACCGACGTCTTGCTGTCCGCCTTCCGCCCGGCGGCCCTGAAAAAGCTCGGCCTCGACCGCGAAAGCCTGCAGGCGCGATACCCGAGGCTGTGCATCGTTCAGGTGGCCGGTGCCGGCAGAGAACGCGCCGATCAGGGCGGGCATGATCTGCTCTATCAGGCCGAGGCCGGCCTGCTGTCGGGTCTCCAGATGCCTACCTCACTGCTGGCCGCGATGGGGTGCTCGATCCTGATCCCGGAGGCCGTTCTGCAGGTACTGATGAGCCGCCAGCAGGACGGCCTCGGTCATTTTGCCGAGGTTTCGCTGCTGGAAGCCGCTCAATGGCTGGCACTGCCCTGCCACTGGCAGATGGCCATGCCCGACAGCGATCTGGGCGGCGCCCATGCCGCCTATCGCGTGTATGCGTGTGCCGATGGGCGAGTTGCCATCGCTGCGCTGGAGCCCCATTTCGTGGACAGGCTCTGGCAAGTGGTTCAGACCCGAAAGACCGATACCAGACAGGATGATGCCGAACCTGCCGGCACTCGGTCGCCCGAGGCAGCCGCTGTTTCCCGGGCGACGGAGAACCGCCCCGCCCCCGACATGCGGGCTGCCGACACGCATTCGGCCATCAGCCATTTCTTCGCCATTCACACCCGGGCCGAGCTGGACGCACTGGCCCGCGCGCACGACATTCCGCTGGTGACGATGCCCTGAATGTTCTGAATGTCCTGAAGCGGTCAGGATGCCGCCGGCGATATCGGGAAACTCCCGAACCCGACGCAGGGAAAAGTCCTGGCCCCGATGGACGAAGGCCCAGAGGCCACGGATAGTTAGAGCGTGGGTGAGAGGAAAGTCGCGGGCTGCAAATCGGCCGATTCGAGGGAACCGGCACCTGATGACGGTTCCCTCGCCCCCCCTCTCTCAGGGTGCCCGCAACGAGGCGCCGATCGCGCTCATCACCACGGTCGGGTCGAGAATCACCAGAACGATCTGAATGACCAGAATGGCGGCCAGCGGCGAGAGGTCGAAATTGCCGAACAGCGGAATCACCCGGCGGAAGGGGCGCATCAGCGGCTCGCTCAGCATCGACAGCGGATAGGCGATCGGTGCATGAGGATTGATCAGCGACAGCACGGCCGACCCGATGATCAGCATCATCGCCAGATACAGCCCCCAGCGGATCAGCCACAGGGCGGCCAGCAGCGGCACGCGCAGCAGATCCACACCGAGCCCCAGCAACAGATAAAAAGCCAGACTCGTCAGCAGCGCCAGCAAAAAGGCTGCCGTCAGGCTGGGCCAGTCCATTCGCCCCGACGGCGGGATGATCTGCCGAATCGGTTTCACCAGCCACTGGCTGATGGCATGAGAGAAATTGATCAGCGGATTGTTCAACGGCGCGATGCGATGCCACCAGGCGTAGGCCCTCAACAGGCACAGCCCCGCCACCAATGATGCCGCCGTTTCCAGTATCAACCAGAGAATTGCCTTCATCCAGATCTCTTCCACATGTCAATCGATGTCGCCGTCCGGCACACCTGCCGGCACCGCACGAACCCGCTGATCCAGTGACAGCCTGCCTCGTGCAAGCGCCGTGATACCAGCCAGCGGCCAGCCAGCACCAGCCTCGACGGTTCAACGGACAACGGATCGCCCTGTACGGGCCTCATACCTTGAAGAAACTCAGGGACACTCAACGCCCCCATCAGGTTCGCAGGCAGGAACAGGAAGCGGCGTATCCTTGCAGATTTGTTCAGCGTATCCCTAATTTACAGGGAAACCGGGACACGACGCGGCAGGGAACCGCGCCGGCGGAAATAGCCAACGAAGCAGGCGCCCCAGAGCATGTTCAGGTCGGGAGCCCACCTCCACTGGCGCGGCATGACGAAGGCTCAGGGACGCTGGCCGAGCGGGAAAGGCCAGGCAGCCTTCACGGGTGCCGTATCAGTAGCAGAAGCCTTCGGCTTTCGGCCACGCTTGGCCGGTGCTGCCACTGCCGCTGCAGCCGCCTTCGGCGGACGGCCACGACGCGGCTTCTCGGCCACCACCTCGACGGCTGCGGCCTTCGGTTTGCGACCGCGCCTGGCCGGTGCAGCAACCTCGACAGCTGCGGCCTTCGGCTTGCGGCCACGCTTCGCGGGCTCGGCTGCCACCACCGTTTCTGCCTTCGGCTTGCGACCGCGTCTGGCCGGTGCAGCAACCTCGACAGCTTCGGCCTTCGGCTTTCGGCCCCGCTTGGCCGGCGCTGCCACTTCCGCTGCAACCGCCTTTGGCGGACGACCGCGACGCGGCTTCTCGGCCACCACGTCGGCGGCTACGGCCTTCGGCTTACGGCCACGCTTCGCAGGCTCGGCTGCCACCACCGTTTCTGCCTTCGGCTTGCGACCGCGTCTGGCCGGTGCAGCAACCTCGACAGCTTCAACCTTGGGCTTGCGGCCACGCTTGGCCGGTGCTGCCACTGCCGTTGCAGCCGCCTTCGGCGGACGACCGCGACGCGGCTTCTCGACCACCACCTCGACGGCTGCGGCCTTCGGCTTGCGGCCACGCTTCGCGGGCTCGGC
>JAUMZD010000001.1:9369-170919 GCA_030528325.1 Lautropia sp.
GCTTCTCGACCACCACCTCGACGGCTGCGGCCTTCGGCTTGCGGCCACGCTTCGCAGGCTCGGCTGCCACCACCGTTTCTGCCTTCGGCTTGCGACCGCGTCTGGCCGGTGCAGCAACCTCGACAGCTTCAACCTTGCGTTTACGGCCGCGTCTGGCCGGTTCGGCAACGGCCACGACATCGGCTTTCGACTGGCGAGTCCGCCTGGCCGGTTCAGACACCGTGACGGCAGCCGCCGCCTTCGGCGGACGGCCACGACGGGGCTTTTCTGAAACCTCGGCGACCACCTCAGCTTTAGCCGGACGGCCACGGCGCACGGTCTTGCCTTCTTCTGATGCCTTCACACGGGTTGCAGCACCACGTGCCACAGGCTTTTTCGGCACCGCCGCTTTCTTGGTGGTTGTTGCCATCAGCTACTCTCTCCTCAATCAGGTCATGACAGATACGGCCTGATGCATCATGGTCACTGGCCATCGAAGGCCGCGCCGTGAGCACCGGTACATCAGGCGCTTGTTCACCGACTCGCCCCTTGCTGAAACGTATCGGCCAATGCGTTGGAAGAACCTCATCCTGAATCGGGAGAGCGCCAATCAGACCATCGCTGGCACACATCCGCCTGAAGGAAATCATCCGCCAGACCGGACATGATCAGAACGCCCTCACAGGGATGCCCATCGTGAATCACACCGACCCAAACGGATACGGCTCGCTGTATCTGTCTGAAGGAAGGGGGGAATCGGGTTTCAAAGAAATTCTTCTCGATTTCGAATGATCGACACCACACCAGGCGTTACCGGAAAACCGCCGCCGAATGCCATGACAGGACATGATCTTCAACGGGCGCGATAACACACACACCATTCGACAGCAAGATCATAACGTGAGCGCAAAGCCTGTTGCAATCGGACGATCAAGAACTTTGGCACGATCGCCGGTTTATTCCATTCAAAAGCCCGAAATGGCGCGTCAGGCGTTCACATCCAGCGTATCAGAAGCGCTGAAAGGGCGGTACACCCCGAATTCATCCAGCAAAGGCTGAAGCCGCGCCCATTCAAAGTATGGCCCCGGATCTTCCTTCCGGCCGGGAGAAACATCGCTGTGACCAGCCACATAACGGATCGGATAGGCGACGAAGAGCTGCCTGAGCAGTGCCGACAGGCTTCGATACTGGCTGGCCGTGAAGGGTCGGAGACTGCTGCCTTCCAGTTCGATGCCAATGGAAAAATCGTTGCAGCGTTCGCGATCCAGCAGCCGGGACAGTCCGGCATGCCAGGCGCGCTTCGAAGGATGCACGAACTGGATGATCTGCCCATGCCGTCGGACAAAATAATGCGCCGACACTTTCAGCCCATCGAGCGCCGCAAAATAAGGATGCGCGGCACAGTCCAGCGTGTTGGTGAACAGCTGCATGACGGCCTCACCCCGAAAATGCTCGGGCGGCAAACTGATGTAATGGATGATGACCGTGTCGATCGCCAGGCCCGCCGGACGCTCATCCTGATTCGGACTGTGCAGCACACGCATCGTCATATGCCCAGCCGCTGCAGTCGATAACGCAAGGCCCTGAAGGTGATGCCCAGCATGCGTGCAGCGGCCGTCCGGTTGTGCCCGGTACGCGCCAGCGCGAGCAGGATCGTGTCGCGTTCGACCTGATCCAGATAATCGGGCAGCGAGGTCGGCACCCCATCGACCATTTTCCATGTCCGGCCAACCCCGGTTTCGGCCGCTTGACCACCGGTCGGTGAAGTGGTTGCGGGCAATACGGGCCCGATGGGTGAAGTCGTGCCCACAGGCCGTACATCCGGCGTCGGCGAAGGGTTCGACAGGCCGGCATCATCCAGGCCCCGGGCAGGCGCGCTGACAGCCGGCATCTCGCCTCCTTCCCCGAATTCATGCAGATTCGACATCGGCTCCGGGCACAGGGGCGCGGGTTCACGCTCCTGCGCCTGCGTCACCATCGGTCGCAGACCCAGATCCTCGACGTTGATGACCCGGCCATCGGAAAAGGCCAGCGCGCGTTCGAGAATGTTCTCCAGTTCACGCACATTGCCGGGGAACGGATAACTCTGCAGATAGCGCAGCGTCATGCTGGACAGCTGCGGCACCGTGGCCAGGCCGCCACGCGCCGCCAGTCTTGCCAGGATGACATCCGCCAGGATGGCAATGTCCTCCCGACGTTCGCGCAGCGCCGGCATGCGCAGCTCGATCACGTTCAGGCGATAGAACAGATCCTGCCGGAAGCGCCCGCTCGTCACACACTGGGCCAGATTCTGGTGGGTGGCACTCACGATACGCACATCCACCGGCTCCTCCGCCACGGCCCCCACCTTCCGGATGCGTTTTTCCTGGATGGCGCGCAGCAGCTTCACCTGCATCGGCAAGGGCAGATCGGCCACCTCGTCCAGAAACAGCGTGCCGCCATTGGCCGCCATGAAAAAACCGATCCGGTCACTGTCCGCCCCGGTGAACGCGCCCTTGCGATAACCGAAAAACTCGGACTCCATCAGATTTTCCGGAATGGCACCGCAGTTGACCGCGATGAAAGGGCCTTCGGCCCGCCCGCTCATCTGATGGATCATCCGGGCCGCCAGCTCCTTGCCCGAGCCGGACTCTCCCGTCACATGCACCGGCGCCATGCTGCGCGCCATCCGTTCGATCGAGGCACGCACCTGTTCGATGGCCGGCGACACGCCCTGCAAGGTCTGGCGCCTGGACGGGGCCGGCACACTCGGTTGCGGGGCCGAACGCTCGCCGCCCACGGACGGTTCGGGCTGCTTCAGGGCCGAGCGCACGAGCGTGCGCAGGGCATCCAGCCCCACCGGCTTGGCCAGATAATCGAAGGCCCCTGCCTTCAGCGCAGCCACTGCATTTTCTGCACTGCCATAGGCCGTGATCACGGCCACCGGCGTGTCCGGCAGGCTCTCGCTGATCTGCCGGACCAGATCCAGTCCATTGCCATCCGGCAGGCGCATGTCCGTCAGGCACAGCGAATAACGCTGTGCCCCCAGCAATTTGCGCGCGCTGGCCAGATCGGCGGCAAGATCCACGTCCAGGCCCATGCCGACCAGCGTCAGTTCCAGCAATTCGCGCAGGCTTTCCTCGTCATCGACCACCAGCACACGGGCCTGCCGGCCATCACGCGCCAGAGATCTCGTTCCACTGTCATGACGTTCCATCATCCTGGGTCTCACTGAATCGTTGGAGCATGTGATGAACTCACGCGCTCCGGGGTTGAAGCGTACCGCTCAGGGCATCGGGCGCCTGTGGAGGTGGCGTCAGCACCGATGACGGCGTGATCACGAATCCCGCCACATGGCCTGCCTGACGCAGGGCCTCTCCCAGCAGGCCGGGCGGCTCGTAACGGATCGAGGCGCCATTGGTGGCGCAGAGCTCCTGGGTCATGTGCAGGCCAAGGCCCGTGCCACGCGCCTCCGTCGTGAAAAAAGGTTCGAACAGATGCTGCCGCTGGGCGGGCTCGATGCCGGGGCCGTCGTCCAGCACCCACAACTGCGGCTGTCCCTGCGCATCCAGGCACCAGCGCACCAGAATGGCCCCGGGCGCCGGGCTCGCATAGCGCAACGCATTGGACAGCAGATTGACCATCACCTGCCTCAGATGATTCGGATCGAACACGATCGGCCGATCCGTGTCGAACTGCCAGACGATGCGTGCCGGATCCACCGCCTTGTCGGCAAGAAATTCAGGCATGAACCGAGCCTGCCACACGGGCAGCGACAGGCTTTCACGCGTCGCCCCCCGGCGCGCCATCGACAGGACATCCTCGATGATCCGGTCGATGCGCAGCGTGCTGTTCTCGATGATCGCTGCCAGCCTTTTCTGATGGGGCGTTTCGACCTGCTCGGCCAGCAGGTTGCCGGCATGCCGGATGGCGCCCAGCGGATTGCGGATTTCATGCGCGATGGAGGCCGACAGACGGCCCATCGAGGCCAACTTCAACTGCTGCGCACGATCCTCTACCCGTTTCAGGTCTTCCAGCAGCACGACCCGATCCAGCAGCGCCCGTCCGGCACGACCATTGTCCGCGTCCGGATAATAAGGCTGTTCGCCACCATCATCGAGCGGCAGCAGGCGCGAGGTGCCCGTCAGCACCCGCGCACGAATCCAGTGCCCCTGGCCCGGCGCACCGATCTGCATGTCCACCACCCTGCCCGGTGCATCCAGAATCTGCCGCAATTGCGACAGCGCCGTGGGGTCCGCCTCCGAGACCGGCACCCCCATCGGCAGGTTCAGCATGGCCCTCGCCTTCGGATTCATGTCCTTCGGCACACCGCGCGGATCGAAAACCATCACGCCCTGATCCAGCTCGGCCACCACCAGCGCATTGATCGCCCGCTGGTTTCGCAGATCCTCACCACGACGGAAGGCCAGCCACTCCTGCATCGCCAGACGTCGTGCCAGCCGGTTGACGACCAGGGCCGTGAAGAACAGGGAGGCACTGATGAAGGCGGCGATCATCAGCTCGTTGCCGATGGTCGATGCCCCCATCGACTCGTGACGCTTCAGGATGCGCCAGCCCGTCTCGCCCAGCAGCATCAGCGAAGCCGCCGCCGCCACGGCCAGCGAGGAGCGGGCGGCCGACAGGATCGCTGCACCAGCCACCGGCGTGATCATCAACGCGCCCAGCGCACTGCGCCCATCACTGGCATGCACGATCAGGCCGATCATCAGGATGTCGATGCCCACCTGGGCGAACAGCTGAAAGGAAAAGCCACGCTGCAGCCTGCGCACGAGCACCGAACAGGCCAGCGCAAAGCCCAGGTAGAAAACCGTCAGCCCCACGAAGAGACGGCGCGAAGGCGCCTGCGAGCCCAGGTCGTCCGGCCCCAGGACGGGAATGTAGATCAGCAGCAGCAGCGTGATGATCAACCGGCCATCGGCCAAATAGCGCAGCGATGTCCAGAACGTGCCGGCGTACGGCAGCAGCGGCTCACGCAGACCGCTCGAACCCGTCTTCATGGCGAGGCACGCACGCTCAACCCCGGTCGTGGGACAAGGCCGCACGCCCCTGATCCCGATGCGCCTCGCAGCAATAGACACGGCCCGAGGCGAAGATGGCCTCCGACGCAGGCACATGCACACCACACACCGAGCAGGCCAGGATCACGTCATGGGTGGGTGCCCGTTCACCGTCCCCATCCCTTGAGCGATCATCGCCCCCGCCACCGCCGGCGATGCCGGCACGGCGACGACGTTCGAGGCGACGCGCCGGCCCCATCTGCTTGATGAGCAGCATCACGGCCGCGGCCACCAGTATCCAGAAAATCATCTTGCCCACACGCTATCCGTCTTTTCAAATCCGCTGCAGCACCACTTCCATCACGAAACGGCTGCCCACATAGGAGAGCAGCAGCAGGATGAAGCCACCCAGCGTCATGCGGATGGCGAGGCGACCGCGCCAGCCCCACAGCCAGCGCCCCAGCAGCAGCAACCCGAAGAATACGGTTGCCACCAGCGAAAAGACGGTCTTGTGATTGAAAGGCAACGGACGGCCGAAGATTTCCTCGCTGAAGACCACGCCGCTGACCGTGGTGAGCAGCAGCAGCACGAAAGCCACGCTGATCACCTGGAACAGGATGCGCTCGAGCACCATCAGCGGCGGCAGACTGCGATGGCCCCTGGCGATCAGGGCAGCCAGCCCGCCGCTGCGCTCGGTGCGGCGTGGATGCAGCCGATGCTCGGCGGCGGCCATCAGCAGCGCCTGCAGGGCCGCCATGAAGACCATGCCATAGGCCAGCGTGCCCACGACCAGATGGGGCACCAGCAACGGTGCCTGCTGGCCGAACACGAACACCTGTCCCGGAAAGACCCACGGCAGCACGACCACCGGCATGGCCAGCAGCGACAGCAGCGTGGGCAGCCGCCCCAGACTGACCCGACGGTTTTCCACCCAGATCAGAAAGAGCGCGATCCAGACCATCGCCGACAGCAGGGGGGCAAAACCGAAGATGAAGACGCCGTCGGACAGCGGCCACAGCAGGCTGGCCGCATGAACCAGCAGGGCTGCACCCAGCAGGGGATCGAGCCGCGGGGACGGTGCCGCCGGGCGGCCATCGGCAGCCGGTGCAGGCGAAGCACGCGACCCGCCGGCAGCCGTCATCCCGGCCCCTGCGCCGGGCACACGCCCCCCCGCGGCCGCCACCCGCTCGAGCGGCACGGGCAACTCGCGCCGCCAATCTCTGAGGACCACCGCGCCGTACAGCAGCAGCGCCAATAAAAAGAGAATCAGTACAATGCTCACCGTTGCAGTTTACTCTGCCCGAGGGCTTGCCGTGCAATACTGCGGCCTTCCGTTCACGCTTGCAGCGCCCCGGCATCCATCGAGACAGGCGCCCGGCGGGGCGCGGCCTGCCGGATTCTGGCGGCACAGCTCCCGGCATGACACGCTTTCAACCTCCGTTCATTCTCCTTTCACCGCCATCTGGCCGGATGATCCATGTTCGACAGTCTTTCCCAACGTCTTGCCCGCATCGTCAAGACCATGCGCGGCGAAGCCCGCCTGACCGAAGCCAACACGCAGGACATGTTGCGCGAGATTCGCATCGCGTTGCTGGAGGCCGACGTGGCGCTGCCCGTCGTGCGGGATTTCATCGCCCAGGTAAAGGAAAAGGCACTGGGGCAGGAAGTGCTCCAGTCACTCAGCCCCGGCCAGGCCCTGGTCGGCATCGTCCACAACGCGATGGTCGAGCTGATCGGTGGCGAGACGGCCGAACTCGATCTGGCCACGCAGCCTCCGGCCATCATCCTGATGGCGGGCCTTCAGGGCGCCGGCAAGACCACCACTGTCGGCAAGCTCTCGAAATGGTTGCGTGAAAACCGCAAGAAGAAGGTGCTGACCGTCTCCTGCGACGTGTACCGTCCGGCAGCCATCGAGCAGCTGAAGACCGTGGCCGGCCAGGCAGGCGTGGATTTCTTCCCCTCGCAACCCGACCAGAAGCCGGCCGACATCGCGCGTGCCGCCGTCGAGTGGGCCAGAAACCATTATCACGACGTGCTGATCGTCGACACGGCCGGCCGCCTCGGCATCGACCAGGCGATGATGGACGAGATCCGCCTGCTGCACGACACGCTGAAGCCGGTCGAGACGCTCTTCGTCGTCGACGCGATGCAGGGCCAGGATGCGGTCAACACGGCCAGGGCCTTCAACGAGACACTGCCGCTCACGGGCGTGGTGCTGACGAAGCTCGATGGCGATTCGCGCGGTGGTGCCGCACTGTCGGTCAAGGCCGTCACCGGCAAGCCGATCAAGTTCGTCGGTATCGGTGAAAAGCTCACCGGGCTGGATGTCTTTCACCCCGACCGGATGGCCAACCGCATCCTCGGCATGGGCGACATCGTGGCACTGGTCGAGCAGGCGCACGCCAATGTCGATCACGAGGCAGCCAAGGATCTGGCCGACAAGCTGAAGAAAGGTGCCCGCTTCGACCTGAACGACTTCCTGCAGCAGATCGGTCAGATGAAGAAGATGGGTGGCCTCAGCTCGCTGATGGACAAGCTGCCGGCCGAGATCCAGGGCAAGGCCAAGCCCGGTGACGTGGACAAGGCCGAGCGCGACATGCGCCGGATGCAGGGCATCATCCACGCGATGACCCCCTTCGAGCGCGAGAAGCCCGAACAGATCAAGGCAAGCCGCAAGCGCCGGATCGCCGCCGGTGCCGGCGTGCCCGTGCAGGACGTGAACCGGCTGCTGAACCAGTTCTCGCAGATGCAGGCCGTGATGAAGAAGATGCAGAAAGGCGGCCTGGCCAAGATGATGCGCGCCATGAAGGGCATGATGGGCGGTGGCGGCATGGGTGGCATGGGCGGCATGGGCGGAGGCATGGGTCACTGAGGCGCTTGGGCGGCAGGCATCGCGAAGGCGAAACGCGCTGACCGTTCATCGGCGCCCGCTGCCAGTCTGCCCTGCCAGCAGGCATGCGCTGCAAACGGTAACGATGAGCGGCGGCCCTTTCTGTTACCGTAGACCCACACCGTTCTTTCCGAATCGAGGGTCTTCATCGTGCGCCTCGCCTATCAGATCACCGCTCACCAGAACCCTGAACAACTGGTGAACCTGCTGGCCGCCATCCACCACCCGGACAACCTGTATCTGCTTCAGCTGGACAGCAAATCCCTGTCCGGTCAGGAAGCGCCTCTCCAGCGCTTCGCCCGCGAGCACCCCAACCTGATCATCGCCCCGCCCAGCGACCTGCGCTGGGCCTCCTGGAGCCTGATGCAGGCTCGCCTGGATGGCATCGCCCGCCTGCTGGCGCGCCCCGAGCCCTGGCAGATGCTGATCAACCTGTCGGGCCAGGATTTTCCGTTGCAGTCACAGGAGGCGATCCGCGCCTGGTTCGACGGCAAGGCCGGGCAGAACTTCCTCGAACATTTCGACCCGCATCAGCACTGGATCGATCCGATGGCCCGGATCGAGCGCATCCGGCTGGAGCTGCCCTTCATGGCCTCGGGCTGGAATGTGCCGAAGATCCGTCGGGATCGCTGGACCCCCCATCTGGGCGCCAATACCCGCTATGTGGGCGGCAGCCGCTACATGGTGCTGAACCGGGCCTTCTGCGAGTACCTGATGCAATCGCCCCGGCTGCCCGCCTGGAAACAGGCGATGGCCCGTACCTACCGCCCGGATGAGGTGATGGTGCAAAGCTTCATCATGAATTCGCCCTTTGCCGACTCGGTGCAGAACCGGCATTTTCATGAGGTGGACTGGAGCGAAGGTGGCTCCCATCCCAAGGTGTTCACGATGGCCGACCTGCCAAGGCTGAACGCCTCCACCCAGCTCTTTGCCCGCAAGTTCGACTCTGCGCTCGATGCCGGGGTGCTGAGCCAGCTCGCCACCCGCCTGAAGGAGCTTGGGCGGTAAGACTCGCGAAGGCGAAAATCGGCCCCACCAAGCAACGTTTGCGCCCGATTCACCGCCCCATAGCCCGAGCCATGGGGCAAGAGATACGCCTGTTCTGCCGGTTCTGTCTGTCCCTGTCTGTTTCTGCCGGTGCCTGACACCGGCCATGTACCTGTTCCCCCACGATGGCGTTCCGGCGATTTTTTTCGCAGCGGCCGACAGACGGTCGCCCTTGTGGCGCCGATCATCACATCATCCATACAGGGGGATTATCAGAACGATTGACGCAAATGATATGTTGCGCCGCACATAAACCCTATTCATTTAACGCTCACCCGCCCTGACTCCAATAAAAACAAAGCGTTACGCCTTAAACAGGGGTCTTTCACCAGCGGCGAAACGCTTTTTCACCAACATCATGGCCTCAGAAGACAATTTTTTTGACAACAGCTTGTTGCATTGCCACAGGCCTTTTCCTATAATGGCTCCTGTCTCCTCCACCTCCTCCTTTGGTGGATTAGCCCGCACGCTTATCCGTGCGGGCTTTTTTCGTTTCAGGGCCTGCATTTTCTGCTCCCTATTCTGCCCCCCATTTACCGGCACAGCCGCCGTCATCCCCTGTTCTCTTTCCGGCATGAAAATCCGCCAAAACGGAACATCAGCTGAAAGAGCCCGACGCGCCCCGATACGGGATGCAGGGCAAGGCGGCATGGGTCGTCAATAGGGGGGCTATTGACGACCCAGCCAACGCAGGCATGCGCCCGTGTCGGAGATGCACCGTCCGCGTGGACTTGTTCAGAGTATCCCCAGTACTGCCCGCGAGCAGTCATGCGCTCCGGCTCGTGTCATGTCCGGCGCTCTTTTGGTAATCTTTGTCGAAGCCATCGAAGCTGAAGCGGACAAGACTGCCATGAAACCTACCCAAGCCTCCCTGCCTACCGCCCGAACCCGCACGCCGATACTCGGTCTGATCACCGCACTCACCGCCCTGACACTGGGCCTTGCAGCCAGCACCAGCCACGCCGATGACAGGGGGATCGGCGCCGCGCAGCCGGCACCTGCCGGCCAGTCCCGATCCGACATGGACAGGGGGCAACGCGCCGATACCCTGAAGAACAGGGAAAGAAACCTGGATAGCAACGCGAATTCTGCAGAGAAAGCCGGAAAGGCCATCTCCCCGGACTCTGGCAGGAACGCTCGCGATGGCGCGAAACGTGCCGCCAAGCTCGATCTGAACAGCGCCACGGAAGCCGAACTGGCCTCATTGCCCGGCATCGGGCCCGCCCGCGCCAAAGCGATCATCAAGGGCCGCCCCTACTCGGGCAAGGATGAGCTGCTTCGCAAGAAGATCGTGCCAGCCAACGTCTACAACAGCATCAAGGATCAGGTGATCGCTCACCAGCGCTGACCCCTTTCTTCCCTCATGTCACGTCTCAAACTGCAACCGGCCCGCCCCCCGGGCCCCACATCCGCCCAGACAGCCAGGACGGATGCCGGACGGCGCCGTCCCCGGACGCGCACCGACACACGGCAGGATCAGCCGCCTCCTTCCCGGAAGGGCCGCGCCCGCCCCGAGGCAGGCCACCGGGCGGCACCTGCAACGGGCCAGGGCCCCGGGCAGCGCCCGGGTGCAGGCCGACGCCCTGCCGACCCATCGCCCCAGGCCAGGGCCCGCACGGCTTTCGTCCGCACACCGGCCGGACAACCGGCCGGCACGCCCCATCCTGACGGGGAGCGCCTGAACAAGTATCTGGCAGCCCAGGGGACCTGTTCGCGCCGTGAGGCCGATGAATGGATCAGCCGGGGCTGGATCCACATCAATGGCGAACCGGCCCAGATGGGTCAGCGTGTGCAGCCCGGCGACCGGGTGGAGGTGCGAAAGGAGGCCGCCCGGCAACAGCAGGAACAGGTCACGATCCTGCTGCACAAGCCGGTCGGTTATGTCAGCGGACAGGCCGAGAAGGGCTACCAGCCGGCAGTCGTGCTGATCAGCGAGCAGAGCCGGTGGGCCGGGGACACGCTGCCCCGGCGCTTCGACCGCCGGCAGCTTCGCGGGCTGGCCGTGGCCGGACGGCTCGATATCGATTCGGTGGGTCTGCTCGTGCTGACGCAGGATGGCCGGATCGCCCGGCAACTGATCGGCGAGGATTCCGGCATCAGCAAGGAGTATCTGGTACGGGTGCGCCATGGCAGCATCGAACGGGACGTGCAGTCGGCCTTTCCGACCGAGCAGCTGGCGAGGCTCCGACACGGGCTGTCACTGGATGGCAAGGCGCTGAAACCGGCCGAGGTCAGCTGGCAGAACCCGGAACAACTGCGCTTCGTGCTGCGCGAAGGCCGGCACCGCCAGATCCGCCGGATGTGCGAGCTGGTCGGTCTGACCGTCACCGGCCTGAAGCGCATCCGCGTCGGCCAGATCAGGCTGGGCGACCTGCCAGCCGGCCAGTGGCGCTATCTGCGCCCGGATGAACGATTCAGCTGAGGCGCCCGACAGCCGCCAGAACAGAAGCCCAAACCGGCAGGCCCAGGGGCGGCAGTCCCGGCGGCACCAGACGATCGACAAGCTCAGGCGCTCATCGCCCGTCAGGACGCTCAGAAGCTGGGAGCCTGGGCAGACCCCTGCGCGCCATAGCCGCCCATGCCTTCGGCAGCCTGTGACAATGCAGAGGCCGGTGCCATCGGCGCCGTTGCGCCGCCCGCATCGGGGCGCGCGCCCACACGCACCAGAGCCTCGAAGTCGGCCAGACTCATCGGAGCCCCCAGTGCCTGCCCCTGGGCATAGTCGACGCCCATCGCTTCGAGCACCGGCAGCACCGCATCCGACTGGACCGATTTGGCGATACTGGCAATCCCCAGCTCCTGTGCCAGCACGGCCAGCGTGCGCATCACGGCCTGACCGCTTCCCTGCCGGACCAGCGATTCGGTGAAGCTGCCATCCATCTTCAGATAGCTGGCGCCAATCTCGCTGATGGCGTTCAGGTTGATGAAGCCGGCACCCACGTTGTCGAGCGCTGCCCGCACACCCAGCTGGCGCAAGGTGCCGATCAGGCGCTTCATCATGTAGCCATCCTGCATGGCGACCACTTCATTGATCTCCAGCACCAGCTTCGAGGCCACATGCTGATGGCGGCGCACCTGACCGATCAGCTGATTCTTGAACGCCTCGTCACTGAGCGCTTCGGCCGACAGGTTCACCGAGATGAAGTCCAGTGCGCGAAACTCACGTTCGTTCTTCTGCAGCCAGCGCAGGCTCTCGATCAGCACCCAGCGATCGATGGTCGCCATTTCACCCCGATGAACCGCGGCTTCGATCAGATTCGTCGGCGAGCGCAACGCACCATCGGGCATGCGGTGACGCAGCAGGATCTCGCCGCCCAGGCGGTTGCCATCACCCAGGCCCACCACCGGCTGGATCGCCAGCTCGAAATCGCTGAACTCCTTGGTCTTGCGCAGACGGTCCAGCACCTCGATCTCGACCTGCTGACGCTCCCGCTCCTGCCCCTGGTCGCCCTCTTCCATGATCACGACCTGGTTGCGCCCCTTGCGCTTGGCCTCACGACAGGCATTGTCGGCTGCATTGATCAGGGCACGGCTGCTCTGGCCCGGCAGCGCACGGCACAGACCGATACTGGCCGTGACGGCAAAGCGCTTCGGCGCGATCTCGAACGGCCTGCCGGCAATCGCATCCAGGGCCCTGTAAGCCTGCAGACGATGGGGTGGATCGTTGGCGCTCAGCAGCAGCGCGAACTCGTCCCCTCCCATCCGGGCGATCTCCACCTGATCGCCGAGACGCTTGCGAAGCCGCTGCACCACATCCCGCAGCACCGCATCACCAGCCTGGTGGCCGAATACATCGTTCAGCACCTTGAAGCGATCGAGATCCACGTAGCAGACGGCCAGATGTTCGGCGCGCGCCGGATCGCTCAGACAGCTTTCGATCCGGCGATCCAGCCCGTGACGGTTCAGTGCGCCCGTCAGCTTGTCATGCTGCGACTCGTAGATCAGATGCGACTCGGCCTGCTTCAGTGCCGTCACATCGGTCAGGCTCACGTCATAACCGGTCGCGGTTCGCTGGGCCTGCACACGCAGCCAGCGGTGTGTGCCGTCGCCACGCAGCAACCAGACGAAATCGGCCTCGTCGAAGCTGCTCAGATCCTGCTGGATGCGCTCACGCAGCTCATCCGGGAACGCGGCATTCAGCGCCATCAGCGTGTCGGCATCGACCCGTTCCTGTGTCGCCATCGACATGGCAGCACCCGCGCTGCCCGCCTCCGCACCCGGTTGCGCGTCCGCCGCCCCCGACAGGGCCGCCAAGCCGGCCTCTGCCTTCACCGGCACATCGAAAAGCCGCGACGACACCTCGTTGTAACGCTCGATATGGGCATTGTGATCGAAGGACAGCAGACCGATCGGAATGGTCTTGTAGGTTTCCTGATAACGGTCGAGCGCATCCTTCGTGGCTTCCTGCGATTTCAGCTCCTTCGAGCGTTCCCGGGCCAGATAGCCGATCACGGCCGTCGAGGCATTCATGATGGCCAGCAGCGTGGTCGATTGCAGATCCAGCCACGGAAACGGTGCCTTCGTCACACCCAGCAGGTACAGCAGCGTGTTGCCAGCGGCCAGGCCGTCGAGAAGCGGTGTGCACAGATACCAGACCGACATCATCGACACCCGATGGCGAAGATTCACCACGGCCAGCCCGACGACCGTCACGATGACCGCCCCCGCCACCAGATACAGCAGCGCCTGGAACACTTCGAGTGGCAGCAGGCCGGCCACGGCCAGTGAGAACACACCGACCACGGCCATGCCGTGCATCCAGGCCCCGAAACGCCGCCCCTTCAGCCGGTATTCCATCAGCCCCCACATCAGCATCAGGCTGGCCGACGCAAGCGACATCTGCGCGACCTGATCCAGCGCCGTGCCGATCACGCCGCCCATCGAGGTGCCCAGCCAGTAATGCAGATAACCGCCAGCCGACATCAGATACGCCGCACGGGCGCCCATCCAGAATGCCAGCAGACGCACCACCGGGATATGCATCAACTGCCCGGCCACGAAAGAGGCCATTGCCAGCAGAACCAGGATGCTGCCCAGCATCGTGCCCTGCTGTTCGATCTGACGCTGCGCCTCGATGAAACGGGTACTGTCCCACAGGTTCAGGGCGAGCGCCGGGCCGGTACTGGAGAGCTCCAGCCGCAGCACCAGCGTCAGGTCATGTTCACCACTGAAACGGCGATGCCCGGCCGGCAGCGGCAACGGCAGCTCGGGCAGCACGATCGAATAGCCCGGCAGGGCGCGGGCCGCATGCACGGGCTCCAGATCGTGGCTGAAATGAGAATACAGCAGCGCCTGACCGAACTCGTCCAGCACGACCGCATCGCCCTCCAGGATCGAACGGTTGGCCAGATGCAGGATGCGCGTGCGCTCGACCGTGTCTGCCGGAATGCGGGCCAGCACCCAGAGGGTTTTGAGGCTGGACGGCTGTCCGCCCAGTGGCGTGGCCTGCTCCCGCAATGGCCCCAGCACGTTCGCCAGCTCATTGAAGTTCTTGGAAGAGGCCAGAATCTTGTAAGGCAACACCTGATCAGGCTTGGAATAAGCCATCGGATAGGCGAATAGCCAGACCAGGTAAGAGACCATGATCAGCAGCAGAACCCAGCCAGCCAACTGGCGGGACCCGCTCAGCCGTTGCTTCCGTTGTGGATTCTGACTCACTTCCGCTCCCGGGGTCACTGACCACCTGTGGTTACACAGACAGAACCCCGGGGAAGACCTCCCCCTGTGTCAGGCGCTGGTCTGCGTGTCTCAAACCACGATTCGTTCACCACTCCATTGGCAAGAATACTCATTGGCCTGACACGCAGCGACCCTGTGTCGCAGGAATGCCGCTTGTCCAGCCGCTCAGGAGGATGAACGGTCATCCGGACAGGATGAACGGTCGTCCGGCACCCCTGAACGGCAGGTCGCCGTGGCAGGTGCGGCGGGTGCGGCGGGCCGGTAACGCCACCGGTCCCAGGCGGCGAACACCGCTTTCGGATAAGGCTCCCGTCCACGACTGCCGTTGTAGCGGCCCAGCGCGAGGAACAGATCGCCTTTCTCGATGTCGAGATAATGGCGAAGGATGACGCATCCATAGCGGATGTTGATACGCCGGTTGAAGAGCGCATTGGCGTCGCCATTGCCCAGCACCTTCGTCCAGAACGGCATCACCTGCATGTACCCCCGGGCACCGACCGACGAAATCGCGTGCTGCCGGAAGCCGCTCTCGACCTGGATCAGCCCGAGCACCAGCTCCGGCTCGAGCCCGGCCCGCTGCGCCTCGTAGCGCACGGTACGCAGAAAGGCGCGGCGCGACTCGAAATCCGGAAAATGCCGGCGCGGCAGACGGTCGGCCATCTGCGTGAGCCACTCGATCCGCTCCTGCCGGGAGGCCCACAAGGGCTCGGACTCCAATGGTGCGGCAATGGCCCGCGACAGGGCCTGCCGAACCGCATGGGAGAGGGTTTCATAGGACTGGCCCCCGGCATGCACCACCGGTGCCATGCCGGTGAGCGCACCGCCAGCGCCCCAGAGGCCAAGGCGGCGCAACAGGGCGCCTGCACCGGCCGACGTGCCCGCGCGCGAGGCAAACGGATGAAGAACGGGGGCGGTCAGCCAGACCAGCGCCACCCGCCCAAGCCAGCGCCGCCGGCCCGGACAGGGCTGCGACGGCACCGGCGTCAACACCGGCCCTGACATCGGATCAGAGCGTCGGCAACAGCTTCTGCACCTCGGCCAGCGCCTCGGCCACCGGCACCTTCGTGGTTTCAAGACCACGACGCACCGTCAGCTCGAGCATCCCCTCCTTCAGGCCCCGATCGCCGACGGTGATCCGCAGCGGCACGCCGATCAGCTCCCAGTCGGCGAACATCACGCCCGGCCGCTCGTTGCGGTCATCGACGATGTACTGGATGCCAGCCGCCGCCAGTCCGGCCGCCAGCTGATCGACCGCCTCACGGACGGCTTCCGAACGCTCCAGCCCCATCGGGCAGACCACCACCTCGAAGGGGGCGATGGCCGCCGGCCAGATGATGCCCCTGTCGTCGTGATTCTGCTCGATGGCCGCCCCCAGCAGACGGGTCACACCGATGCCGTAGCAACCCATCTTGAGCAGCTGGCTCTTGCCCTGCTCGTCGATGAAGGTGGCATTCATCGCCTCGGAATACTTGGTGCCCAGATAGAAGACGTGCCCGACCTCGATGCCGCGCTGGATGGCCAGCACACCCTTGCCGTCCGGCGACGGGTCGCCCGCCTGCACGTTGCGGATGTCGGCCACCATGACCGGGCCGCACTGGCCTTCAGGTGCCGGCTCGGGCAGATCCCGCCCCCAGTTGATGCCCCGGATGTGATAGTCGATCTCGTTGGCGCCGGCCATGAAGTCGCTCATGTTGGCCACCGTGCGGTCGATGACGATCTTCACCGGCTTTTTCGTGCCGACCGGGCCGATGTAGCCGGGCGGCGTGCCGAAGTGATCGAGAATCTCGGCCTCGGTGGCAAAGCGGAAACCGGCGAGACCCGGGACCTTGCCCACCTTGATCTCGTTCATGCTGTGGTCGCCCCGCAACATCAGCAGCCACACCGTCACCTTCGGCGGCAGGCCTTCGCCGGCCGGCTCTTCCGTGCTCAGCACCAGTGACTTGATCGTTCTGTCGAGCGGCAGACCCAGATACTTCGCCACGTCGGCACAAGTGGCCTGACCGGGCGTATGGATCTTTTCCATCGGCTCGGCAGGAGCGGCACGTTCGGCCCGCAGCGGCAACGCCTCGGCCAGCTCGATGTTGGCCGCGTAATCCGACTCGGGGTTGTAGACGATGGCGTCCTCGCCCGTCTCGGCGATCACCTGGAATTCATGGCTGGCCGAACCGCCGATCGAGCCGGTATCGGCCGCCACGGCGCGATAGGTGAGCCCCAGCCGGTCGAAGATGCGGACATAGGCGTCGTACATCTTCTGATAGCTGACCAGGGCCGATGCATGATCCCGGTCGAAGGAATAGGCATCCTTCATCGTGAACTCGCGCCCCCGCATCACGCCGAAGCGCGGCCGCCGCTCGTCACGGAACTTGGTCTGGATGTGGTAGAAATTCTTCGGCAGCTGACGATAGCTGCGAAGGTCCTGACGGGCGATGTCGGTGATGACCTCTTCCGAGGTCGGCTGCAGGATGAAGTCGCGCTCATGACGATCCTTGATGCGCAGCAGCTCGGGCCCGTAGGCATCCCAGCGACCGGTTTCCATCCACAGCTCGGCCGGTTGCACCATCGGCATCAGCAGCTCGATGGCACCGGCCGCATTCATTTCCTCGCGGATGATGTTCTCGATCCGGCGGATGATGCGAAGACCCAGCGGCATGTACGTGTAGATGCCGCCGGCCAGTTTACGGATCATGCCGGCACGCATCATCAGCTGGTGGCTGATGATCTCGGCGTCGGCCGGCGCTTCTTTGAAGGTGGGCAAGTGAAAGGCAGTGGCTTTCATAGGTTCGATCTATATAATGGGCTTCATTCTATCCAGTCGTCGGGCTGCCGCGTGTCTTTTACCATCGACAACACAACGCGCCTGACGGGCAACTGCCGTTTTTCCCTGCGCGTGTCATCGCAGTTTGCCCTGTCCTGATGGAGGATTCAACGCGCCGCGCTTTCGCCCCGTACCGCCACCCCGCCTGCTGCCATGTTGGATAAATACGGTTACCGACCCAATGTCGGCATCATCCTGCTCAATCGCCACAACCAGGTCTTCTGGGGCAAACGCATTCGCGAGCAGGCATGGCAGTTCCCGCAGGGCGGCATCAATCCGGGCGAAACCCCCGAACAAGCGCTGTTTCGTGAGCTGCACGAGGAAACGGGCCTGCTGCGCCAGCACGTCAAGGTGCTGGGCCGCACGCGCGACTGGCTGCGCTACGACGTGCCCAATCGCTGGGTACGGCGTGAATGGCGTGGTCATTACCGGGGACAGAAACAGATCTGGTTCATGCTGAGGCTGCTGGGCCAGGAATCCGACATCGTGCTCGACGCGACCGGAGACCCGGAATTCGATGCCTGGCGCTGGAGCGACTACTGGTCGCCGCTCGACAAGGTGATCGAATTCAAGCGCGCTGTCTACCAGAAGGCGCTGACCGAGCTGTCCCGGCTGCTGAAAACCCCACCACCGATGCCAGCGGCCCTGCAGCAGGTCGCGGCAGGCACTGCCGGCCCGCGTTCGGGCGGCAGGGGGCAGCACCCCGGCGCCCGGTCGCCATCACGCCCGCAGCGCAGCGCCAGCCCGTCCTCCCGCCAGGGTCCTCCCTCGGCCCAGGCGGCATCGGCACGGGCACAGGCCGCCACTCCGGCGGCGGGCAGACCACCTGCCCGCTCGTCAGGCCGGGCCGCGCCATCGGGCCGCCACGCCCAGCCCACCCAGGTGGCAGGCGCCGCCAACACCGCCGCTACCGCCAACCCTGGGAAGCCGGGCGCGCGGCAGGACGCCCTGAAGCCTTCCGCCCCGGGCCCCGACCGGCGGTCCAGCGGCAAGCCGGGCAAGCCGGCCCCCTCCTCCCCGGCACAGCCTGCGGCAGTCAGGGCAGCAGGCAAGAAACCGCCCCGCTGAGGACAGGGTTTCAATCCTGCTGCGAAGACAGGCAAGGTAGCGTCACCACGAAGCAGCTGCCTCCCCCCTCTCGTGGCTCGTGACGGGCCTCACCGCCATGCTGTCGCGCGATCTGCTGCACCAGTGACAGCCCGAGGCCGATGCCGCCGGCCGCTTCCGGGTGCCCGCTCACACGGTAGAAGGGCTCGAAAATTTTCGTGCGCGCCTCCGCCGGCACGCCCCGCCCCCGATCCAGCACCGCCAGACGCAGCTGCCCGGCCGAGGCCATGACCTGCACCTCGATCGGCTCACCACCCTGCAGGTGATACCGCCGGGCATTCTCCAGCAGGTTCCGCAGCAGGCGCCTCAGCAGACGTGAATCCGCCGGGAAAGCCGACGGCACCTCGTCGGCCACCTGCCAGACCGCCCCGGCCCGGGCCGATTCCTCGGCCACCAGCACCCGGATGTCCACCGGCTCACGATGCAGATCGGCCGGACGCTGGCTGTCCAGCCGGCTGGCCAGCAGGATTTCCTCGACCAGCTCATCCAGCTCCCGGATGTTCTGCCTCAGCTCCTGAGCATGAAACGCCCTGTCCGCCGGGCTCTCCAGCATCAGCTCGGTGGCCATGCGGATGCGCGCCAGCGGGGAGCGCAGTTCATGCGAGGCATTGGCCAGCAGCTGGCGCTGGCTGTTCAGCAGCGCCTCCTGCCGGCTCACCAGCCCCTCGATCTGCCCGGCGGCCCGGTTGAAACTCTGCGCCAGCGCTGCCACCTCATCCCGTCCCTGAACCTCGGCACGCACACTGAGCTGACCGGCCGCCTGACGGTCGACCGACTGCTTCAGGGCCTCCAGCCGGCGGGTGATGCGTCGGGACACCGGCCAGGCGGCGAGGCCCGCAGCCACGAACAGCAGAACCAGCGCGGTCGTGAGGCTGATCGGCAACCCGGGAGGCACCGGCCTCATCGCACGTACCAGCAAAACCCGATCATCAGGCAGCGAAACCCTGTGGATGACAGGCTCCAGCATGGAATACCGCCCCCCCCGGGGAAGGCGATCATCACGTGCCTCCCGTCCCGCCAGCGGGCGCCCCGGGCCGCCCCTCCAGGCAGGAGAGCCAGGCTGCTCATCTCCGCTGCCATCCATGGTGGCGTGCCCGGGTCGTACCCAGGCCCCATGCGTAAAAGGGCGTCCCGCAAACGCCTGAATCCTGCCTGCGACATCCACCACCATCAGATCCACTTTCAAACGGCGATGAAGGCGGTTCAATACCTGCTGAAGCCTGTCCTGACCTTCTTCGGCAACCGGTATCACCTCAGCCGCCAGGGCCTCGGTAAAGCGCGTTTCCCTGAGCTCGGCCTGATGATCCATCCGCCACTGCCAGAGCCAGGATACAGCCCCTCCCATCAGGACGAGGCTCGCCAGCAGAGACAGGAAGATGGTGACGGACAGACGCCGCATCGTCTCACCCCCCCGGTTTTACAGCCGGCCCAGCCAGGCACAGGGACGCCGCCTCCGCACCGCCAGCCGCTACCGTCTCGCGTGGCCGTGTCAGCACATAGCCAACCCCGCGCACCGTCAGCAGGCGCTTCGGCTGTCGGGGGTCGGCCTCGATCGCCTGCCGGATCTTGCCCACATGCACGTCGATCGAGCGATCGAAAGCTTCGAGCTGCTCACCCTTGACCAGATCCATCAACCGTTCACGCGACAGCACCCGTCCGGCATGGCGGGCCAGCGCCAGCAGCAGGTCGAACTGATACCCGGTCAGCGCCCGCGCCTCACCACCAACGCGCACCTCCCGAGCACTGACGTCGATCTCCAGATCATCCAGCACCAGCACCTCGGCCGGTGGCGTGCTCATGATCATCGGCGACGGGGCCGGCGCCAGCTGCGTGGCCCGCCGCAGCAGTGCACGCACGCGCGCCAGCAGCTCGCGCGGCTCGAAGGGCTTGGGCAGATAGTCATCGGCCCCCACCTCCAGCCCCACCACGCGATCCATCGTGTCGCCACGGGCCGTCAGCATCAGCACCGGCACCGAAGCCAGCCGGCCCGGCATCTGGCGGATCTGCCGGCACAGGTCCAGGCCGTCCGCATCGGGCAGCATCAGATCCAGCAGCACGAGGCCCGGGGCCTGCCCGGCCAGGTACTGCAAACCGGCCTGTCCCGTCTCCCGATGCTGGACACCGAAACCGTTCTGCCCCAGATAGCGCACCACCATGTCCGCCAGCCGGCGGTCATCGTCGATCAGCAGGATGTCATGGCCAGTCGTCATCGTTCAGCGCTCCTGATGGCAGGTGCCGATTTCAGCACAAAGCGGCCAGGAGCGTGGGCGGCAGGAATCGCGAAGGCGAAAATCGGCCCCGCCGAGCACAGTTTGTGCCCGATAAGTGCATGACACGCTCTAGGCATGGCGACCATCGGTGTTCAGCGGCCCGCACCTTCGGCAGCGCGTTCCGCCGCCGGCCCGCGCGGATCAGGCCCCTCAGGCGCTTGGCCGTCACGGCGCGTCTCCCCCCGATGCGCGCGGTGACCATCGTGACGCCTCTTGCCCTTCGGCCCGCGATCCATGCGCTCGGCCAGCTTCTGGCGCTGTTCGGGACTGAACAGGGCGGCCATCTCCACATAGGCATCCAGCGAGCGCTGCGACATCGCATCCATCAGCTTCTGGCGTTCGACCCGAAGCGCGGCAAAGGCTGCCTTGTCGATGCTCGGCGCCTTGAACAGCTCACGGGCCCGCTGGTCCAGGCTCACCATCTGCTCACGCAGCGGACGCAGCCCGTCGGCAGCGGCCCTGGCGATGGCAGCCGCCTTCGTGGCCTGCTCCGGCGTACCGTCCACCGAGCGGACGACCCGCTCGATGCGGCGCGTCATCTCGTGAGTCATCCATGCCGCACGCCGCCCGGCAGCTGCCTTGTCCTCTGCGCCATTCACCGCTTCTCCCGGTTTGCCCGGCTGGGCAGGGCCGAAAGCCCGGGCGCCGTGCATCGGGCCTTCGCAGAACGGGCTGATCCCGAACAGGTGGCCGGGGCCGGCCACGGCCGGCATGCTGGCAGCGCCCAGAACCAGTGAGGCAATCAGTGCTTTGATCTTCATGAGAAACTCCTGTCAGGTTGCTTGGGATACTCTGAACAAGTCCCTTGATTCAGGCCGGTGATCCCCGCGCTTTCACGCCTCTGTCCTGCCTGCTGGAACGCATTGTGGCGCTGCCCCGTCAAGCCTCCTTGAAGCTCGTGTAAAGTTGCGTAAAGCCGTCCTGCCTGCGGGGATATCTGCCGGGATACCCGACATCGCGGCCCGATGCACCGCCTGCACCGCAGGACACGCTCTAGAATGACGGACTCCCGTCTGGACGGATGCGCGCCGGGCCGACGGATCCGGGCTGCCCGCCATGGCAGCCCCGGCCTGTCAACCTGCTGACGTTCCCCTCTGTTCCGCCGCCCCTGTTCCGCCATGAGCCGCACCGAATCTGCTGCCCCTCCAGCTGCCGTGTCCCCTGCCACCACCCCCACCCGGGCGCCCGGCGGCCGTGATCTGCGCCTGGACTTCTTCCGTGGCCTGGCCCTGTGGTTCATCTTCATCGACCACATCCCGTCCAGCTACATCGGCAACCTGACCTTCCGCAACTTCGGGTTCAGTGACGCCACCGAGATCTTCGTCTTCATCTCCGGCTACACGGCCGCGATGGTCTATGGCGCCACCCTCCACAAGGGCGGTTTCCTGTACATGAGCGTGCAGGTCGCCAAACGCGTCTGGCAGCTGTACGCGGCCCACATCCTCGTCTTCGTCTTCTTCATCGCCCAGATCCTCTGGGTCTCGATGCGCTTCGGGCAGGCCGGTTTCATCGACGAGCTGAACGTGGGCACCTTCCTCGACGATCCGATGCAGTCGATCATCGACGCGCTGACGCTGCGCTACCGCCCGGTGAACCTCGACGTGCTGCCCATGTACATCGTGCTGCTGGCCGGCATTCCGCTCATCCTCATGCTGATGCGCCTGTCGCGGCCACTGACCCTGCTGCTGTCGCTCGCCCTGTGGTGGGGCGTGCAGAAATACCTCTGGGCCTTCCCCGTCTATGAGGACGGGCACCTGTGGTACTTCAACCCGCTGGGCTGGCAGCTGCTCTTCGTGATCGGCGCACTGTGTGCCAGCGTTCGTGGCCAGACATCGGCCTGGATGGCCTGGCGCCCCTGGCTGGCGTGGCTGTGCGTGGCCTACCTGGTCTTTGCCGCCATCATCGCGATCGGCTGGCGCGTACCCGCCATCGACGACATCACCAAGCCGCTCGTCAGCTCATGGCTGTACCCGATCGACAAGACCAACATGGGCCCGGCCCGCGTGCTGCACTTCCTGGCCGTGGCCTATCTGGTCACGTACTTCGTCCGCCCGGATGCCCGCTTCCTGTCGTGGAAGATCGCCCTGCCCGTGATCCGCTGCGGACAGCACTCGCTCTACATCTTCTGCCTGGGCATCTCGCTGTCCTTCCTCGCCCATTTCGTGCTGGTGCAATTCGGCCGCAGCCTGCCCATGCAGCTCGTGGTCGTCTTCGGCGGCCTGGCGCTGATGACGGCGCTGTCCTGCCAGCTGCACTGGTATCGCACCCGCAGCCGCACGACCAGCGCACGCAGCCCGGCCCCACAGCCGGCTGCCGCCCCCCATTCCACCTCATCCTCCACAGGCCGAGGTTCTCATGAGCACTGACTCCTGCCTTCCGTCCGCCTCCCCGGACATCCTGCGCCGGCCTGCCACCACGCCCCGGCCGGCCGTACCGGCGCTGCTGCTGTCCGCCCTCGTCGCCGGCAGCCTCCTGAGCAGCCTGCCGGCACAGGCCGACGACGGCCCGGTGCCGGGCCCTGGCCCTGCCGGCGACGAACCGACGGAACAGACAACACCGGCTTCCCCGCTGCCCCAGGTTGAAGTCACGGATCCCGCGACTCCTTCGGCGCCCCCGCCAACCGGCGACGCGGGTGAAGCAGCAGAAACAGAAACCGGCAAGCAAGAAACGCTGCCGGCCACATCCGTACCGGCCGATGTCCGCCCGGACATGCCGGCCACACCGGACACGACGGGCCAGCCCGCCGCCCCCATCTCCGTCGAAGCCCAGACACCGCCAGCCCGGGAAGACCCCAAACCGGTTCCCATTCCGGAAAGCGGCCTGCCGGCCCAGCCCCGGGGGTCGCCGAATTCACCAGCAGCCCGCCCGCCTGCGGCGCCAGATACCGCTGGAACCGCCCAGCAGATCCGCCATTGCCAGGTGCCAGCCTCCCTGCTGCCGCCCCCCATCAAGCTGCCGGGGCTCTCGGGCGCGCTTGTGCGCAACCAGCAGGACGTGCTCGTGATCGTTCTCGGTGCCGAGGCCGTCAGCACGAACGACGGTGGCGCCCGTGGCATCCGCTCCCTGGGCAGCCGCGCCAGAGCCCGTGAACAGCGCATTCCGCTGGGATCACGCCTTCAAACCCGGCTCGGCCATGACCTCGGCCCGCTGGTTCAACAACGCCTGAAGGTCGAATCGGTGGGCAAACCGCACAGCACGGTCGCCGAGCAGGCAGCGCTGATCGGCAAGCAGATCCTGCCCAGAAAGCCTGCGCTGGTGGTCTGGAATCTGGGCCTGAGCGATGTGAGCCGGGGTCAGCCACCTGCCCGCCTCGCCCGCGCCCTCGACAGGGGACTGGCCCAGCTGCGCAAGCAGCGCATCGACACGATCGTGGTCGATCTGCCCTTCCATCCCCAGTACGAAGCGCTCTATCGCACCGACGACTACCGGCAGTACATCCGCTGGACGATGAACTCGCACGACCAGCCCTTCCTGCGCCGCTTCGACATGGTGGACTACTGGGATTCCACCGGCCGGATCGACCTCGATTCGACCGAGCCGGAACGGCAGGCCGCCGCCGGCATGTTCATCGATACCTGCGTGGCCTACCAGCTCAGCCAGATGATCGACAAGGCGCTGAACTGATGCGCCGGAAAAGCCCTGAAAAAGCCGCCCGCGCGAATTGACATCCATCAATCGCCCTGAAAAACCCGGCTGCAACAATGAAAACACGGGGAGACTTTTCAGGGACGACTCATCATGCAAGCGTACAAGCGACTTTGGGTGATCCTCGCGTTCATCCTGATCGGCGCGTTCACCGTGCTCGGCTATTTCGGCAAGGAGATATACAACGAGCGCCCGCCGATCCCCACCGCCTTCGTCAGTGAAGACGGCAAGGTCATCTACACCAAGCAGGACATTTACGATGGCCAGAGCGCCTGGCAGGGCATCGGCGGCATGTCGATCGGCTCGGTCTGGGGGCATGGTGCCTACCAGGCACCGGACTGGACGGCCGACTGGATTCACCGCGAGGTGCTCGGCTGGCTCGACCAGCAGGCCCAGCGCGCCTTCGGCAAGCATTTTTCCGACCTGCCCGAGCGCGATCAGGCCACGTTGAGCTACGACTCGACGAAGGCCTTTCGCACGAACACCTACGACCCGGCCTCCGGCAAGGTGACGCTGTCGGCGGATCGTGTCCGTTCGATCGAGGCCGTGGCGGCCTACTACGACAAGCTGTTCAGCGATCACCCGGATTACAAAAAGACCCGCGAAGCCTATGCGATGAAGGAAAACACGCTGGCCGACCCCGTACAGCGTGCCAAACTCAACGCCTTCTTCTTCTGGTCGGCCTGGGCCGCCTCGACCAACCGGCCCGGCCTGGATGTGACCTACACGAACAACTGGCCGCACGAGCCGCTGATCGGCAACAAGCCCACGGCCGAGAACGTGATCTGGTCGATCGCCTCGGTGGTGACGCTGATCTTCGGCATCGGCATCATCATCTGGATCTGGGCCTTCTTCACCCACCAGCAGCACATCGAGGTCGAAGCCCCGAAACAGGATCCGCTGACGCTGATCAAGCTGACCCCCTCGCAGAAAGCGCTGGGCAAGTACCTGCTGGTGGTCGGTGCACTCTTCCTCGTGCAGGTGCTGCTGGGCGGCTTCACGGCCCACTACACGGTCGAGGGGCAGGAATTCTATGGCATTCCGGTCGCCGACTGGCTGCCCTACACGCTGGTGCGCACCTGGCACGTTCAGGCCGCCATCTTCTGGATTGCCACCGGCTTTCTGGCGGCGGGCCTCTTTCTGGTGCCGATCATCAACGGCGGCAAGGATCCGGCCTTTCAGAAACTGGGCGTCGACGTGCTCTTCTGGGCGCTGATCCTGGTCGTGGTCGGCTCCTTCACCGGGCAGTTCGTGGCGCTGAAGGGCTGGATGGCCTCGCACCTGAATTTCTGGCTCGGTCACCAGGGCTATGAATTCGTCGAGATCGGCCGCCTGTGGCAGATTGCGCTGTTCATCGGCCTCGTGCTGTGGCTGATCCTGATGCTGCGCGGCATCATCTCTGCCCTGCGCCAGCCCGGCGACAAGAGCCTGCTGGTGCTGTTCACGATGGCCGCCGCCGCCATCGGCCTGTTCTATGCGCCTGCGCTGTTCTATGGCGAGCACACCCACATCTCGATCATGGAATACTGGCGCTGGTGGGTGGTGCACCTGTGGGTGGAAGGCTTCTTTGAAGTGTTTGCCACCTGCTCGGTTGCCTTCGTCTTCTACAACCTGGGCGTGGTCAGCAAGCACACCGCCACCACCGCCAGCCTGCTTGCTGCCATGCTGTTCCTGATCGGCGGCATCCCGGACACCTTCCACCACCTGTACTTCTCGGGCACCACCACCCCGATCACCGCCGTGGGAGCCATGTTCTCGGCCCTGGAAGTGGTGCCGCTGGTGCTGCTGGGCTATGACGCCTTCGAGAACTGGACGGTGCAGCACAAGGCCCTGTGGATGCAGCCGATGCGCTGGCCGCTGATGTTCTTCATCGCCGTCTCGTTCTGGAACATGGTCGGTGCCGGCGTCTTCGGCTTCCTCATCAACCCGCCGATCTCGCTCTACTACCTGCAGGGGCTCAACACCACGCCCAACCACGGCCACGCCGCACTCTTCGGGGTCTATGGTTTCCTGGCGCTGGGCTTCACGCTGATGGTGCTGCGCTACATCCGGCCGCAGCTCGAACTGAACCAGAAGCTGATGATGACCTGCTTCGTCTGCCTGAACGGCGGCCTCGCGCTGATGCTGTTCACCAGCCTGCTGCCCATCGGCATCATCCAGGCACACGCCTCGATCAGCGTCGGCCTGTGGTGGGCCCGCAGCGCCGAGTTCGTCGAGCAGACGCCGATCATCCACACGCTGCGCTGGGTGCGCACCCTCGGCGACGTCGTCTTCATCGTCGGTGCCGCCGCCTTTGCCTGGCAGGTGGTGCTGGGGTTGCGCGACGATGGCACGAAAAGCCTGCCGGCCGCCAGCACGGCCACCCCGAGCCTCCCCCGCGAAGCCTGAGCCAGTCCGGCAGACATGAAACGCCCCCGTCAGCGATGACGGCAGCTCTGGATGGGGGATGCACCGACCCCCATCCCTTTCACGGCACGCCGATGCGTGCCGTTTTTTTGCTTCATCGGTCACGATGTCGTCATCTGCCTCAAGACTGCAACCAGGACAACAGTGCCGACAAACTGAACACCCCGAGGATCAGCGTAGGCACCGCCGCCCCGCGTCAACCGATGCGGCCCTGCGGCGTTTTCTGGACATGCTGATACGGCAGGATCGGCACGGCGTCTTCCGGGCCATGCCAGCGGGTTGACAGGCAGCGTCGCCCCGCCACCACGTCAGGCCCCCCTGCCGGCCGCGCGCCCCCACCGGGCGGGACATGAACCTGTTCACCCCACGACAGCGCCGCCCTTCTGATAGAGTTTTTGGTCGTTCCCGCTTTTCCTGAGTGTTGTCCGCCCCATGCCACAGTCTGCCTCCCGACGCCAACCCATGCCCGGCAAGCGCCCGCTTCACGCCCTGTTGCTGGGGCTTTGCCTGTCGCTCGGTTTCTCCAGTCCGCTGCTGCACGCCAGAACGGCGGCCGAGCGCCCCGTGCCGGCTGTCTCACCCACCACGGCCGGCCAGTCCCCGGCCACGCAGACGGCAGCCATCGAGCAGATCGGTCAGCCCATCTCGGGCATCACCGAATACCGTCTGAAGAACGGGCTGACCGTGCTGCTGGGGCCGGATGAGTCGAAGCCCACGATGACGATCAACCTGGTCTACAAGGTCGGCTCGCGTCAGGAAGGCCCGGGCGAGGCCGGCATGGCGCACCTGCTCGAACACATGCTGTTCAAGGGCACCGAAAAAACGCCCGACCCGAAAAAGGAGCTGACCCGGCGCGGCATCGAATGGAACGGCACGACCTGGTACGACCGCACCAACTACTTTGGCCAGTTCAATGCCAGCGACGCCACCCGCGACTGGATGCTCGGCTGGCTGGCCGACACGATGACGAACGTGCGTATCGACGCGGCCAAGCTGCAAAGCGAGCGCCCGGTGGTCGTCAATGAAATGCAGGCGGGCGAAAACCGCCCCAACACCGTGCTGTACCAGCAGCTGATGAACGCCGCCTACGGCTTTCACCCCTATGGCCGCTCGGTCATCGGGGTCGAATCGGATCTGGATGCCGTGGCCCCCGCCCGCCTGCAGGCTTTCTACCAGACCTATTACCGGCCGGACAATGCGGTGCTGATCGTCACCGGCCAGTTCGATCCGCAGGCCACGCTCGCGGCCATCGAGCAGGCTTTCGGCCACATCCCGAAGCCCGACACCCCGATTCCGCAAGCCTACACCCTCGACCCCGCCCAGCAGGGCGAGCGCGAGATCGTGCTGCGCCGCTCGGGTGGCGTGCCGCTGATGCTGCTCGGCTATCACACCCCGGCGGGTGCCGAACGCGACACGGTGGCGCTGTCGATGCTGGCGATGATGCTGACCCGCGAGCCGGACGGCCCGCTTTATGAGCAACTGGTCAAGCCCGGTCTGGCCGTGCGAATCGGCGCCTCCACCACGGATCTCTTCGACCCGGGCATGCTCGTGCTGAGCGCCACGCTGGCCGATGCCGGCAAGCAGCAGCTCGTGTGGGACACGGTACGCCGTGTGGTGGAAGATCAGCTGCCGATCCGCCAGGCCTCGCTGGATCGCACCAAGCGTGACGTGAAGAACTACATGCAGCGCCTGCTGGAAGATCCCGACGATCTGGCGATGGCGCTGACCGAGGCCGTGGCGCAGGGTGACTGGCGCCTGCTCTTCGCGCAGCCCGACTGGGCCGAGACGATGACGCTCGACGAGATCCGTGCCGCAGGCCGCCGCTGGCTCGTGCGTGACAACCGCACGCTGGCCTGGTATCTGCCCACCGAGAAGCCCGTCCGTGCACCAGCCCCCAGCCGGCCCGACATCACCGCGCTGCTGAAGGATCACCCGTGGAAGCAGGGCGAGGCCTTCAAGGCCGATTTCCCACTGAACCCGCAAAGCATCACCGAGCGCACGCAGGTGGGCAAACTGGAAGGCGGTCTCGACTACGCGCTGCTGCCGCGCCAGGTGAAGGGAGACCGCGTGACGCTCAACCTCAACCTGCAATGGGGCAACCTGCAGAACCTGTCGGGCCGCTGGCGCGAGGCCGATGGCATCAGCATGATGCTGCTGTCGGGCACACGCACGTTGCCGCGACAGGCCTTCGACGACGAACTGCGCAAACTGGATGCCCAGCTCGATGCCAGCGCCGACGCCGACGGCCTGCAACTGAGCCTGAGCGTGCCGGCAAAACACCTGCAACCAGCGCTCGAACTGGCTGTCGACGCCATCCGCAATCCGGTGTTCCCGGAAGACCTGTTCAGGGAGCGGGTGGGGCAGGCGCTGACCGGCATCACCGCCCAGCGGCAGCAGCCCGAAGCCCTGGTGAGGGAAGCGCTGGCCGCCCGGGAGCACGCCTACCCGAAGGAAGACCCCCGCCACCACCGCAGTCTGGATGAGCTGGAGGCCGACCTGAAGGCGCAGACCCCGGCGCGGCTGGCCCGCTTCTGGCAGGACTTCGCCGGCGCCTCGCACGGACAGGTCAGCGCGGTCGGCAATTTCGACCCCAGCGCGCTGAAGGCCGAGCTGCAACGGCTGCTGGGTGACTGGCAGAGCCCGCAAGCCTACGCCCGCATCCAGAAACCCTATCACGGCATCCCGAGCGAATCGGTGTTCCTGACCGTACCGGACAAGGCCAATGCCGTCTACGTGCAGAGCCGCAACATTCCGATCTCCGAAGACCATCCGGATTACCCGGCCCTGTCGATGGCGATCCGGCTGCTGGGCGGCCATCCCGGCGCGCGGATTTCCAGCCGCCTGCGCGAGAAGGAAAGCATCAGCTACGGTGCCTACGCATCGCTGTCGGCAGCCCGTGATGTGGACAACGCGATGATCAGCATCCGCGCCATCCTGGCACCAGCCAACCTGGTACGACTCGACAAGGCCCTGAAGGAGGAACTCCAGCAGGTGCTGAAAGACGGCTTCACGCAGGAGGAACTCGATTCGGCCCGCGGTGCGCTGCAGGATCTGCGCCGGCAGTACCTGACGGGCGAGGCCAACGTCTCGGGTCTGCTGAACCGAAACCTTTACTGGGGCGACACGATGCAGCGCTGGCTCGACTACGATGAAAAACTCGCCCGGCTGAGTCTCGACGACGTGAACACCGCGCTGCGCAAGTGGCTGAAACCCGATGAAGCACTGAGCATCGGCGCGGGCAGCTTCAGCGCGCTGCCGGAAGGCGCCAACGCGCAGCGCTGACCCACCACACGGCCCCCTCCGGTCGACTGGCGAGCTGCCTGTTTTCCGGTCTGCGGGTCTGCCGGCCCACAGCAGGCCCCATGGCTCAAGCCATGGGGTGGCGAATCGGGCACGAACCGGGCTCGGCGGGGCCGGTTTTCGCCTTCGCGATGCCTGCCGTCCAGGCGCCTGGCAGGCGGTGCCTGTCAGCAAAATGCAACGTTCTCCTGGCCTCGCGGGGTAGTGAATCGGCCTTTGATCGGCGGCCAGAGGCCGGACACGCAAACCCGTCCGCCACGGCATGCCATCGCTGTCACGCCCGCCTTTTCCGGCCAGATTTTCTTGTTATGATTTTGCAGCGCACCGGCCAAATGGAAGCCTTCCATCTCGCCGGTGCAGCTGCATTTGCTGCCGCCCACCCCCACGTTCCTCCGCCATGCTTCGCTCGATCTGGTCCATCTCCTCCCTCCTGATCGGCATGGGCACGCTGGTCATCGGTTCCGGCCTGCTCGGCATCCTGATCGGTCTGCGGGGCGTCTCGGAAGGCTTCAGCAATTTCATGCTCGGCCTGATCATGTCGGGCTACTACAGCGGCTACATCGCCGGCTCCTGGATCTGCCCGATCCTGATCCGCCGCGTCGGTCACGTCCGCTGCTTCGCGAGCTTCGCCGCCCTGTCGGCCGTCGTCACGCTGTCCTTCGGCCTGTTCGTCGATCCGTGGATCTGGCTCGTGCTGCGCGTGTTCAACGGCCTGGCGCTGATGGGCATCTACATGGTGATCGAGAGCTGGCTCAATGAACGCAGCCAGCAGAATCCCGGCACGCAGGGCACGATCTTCGCCGCCTACATGATGGTGAGCCTGCTGGCCGTGGCCGCCGGCCAGTACCTGATCACGATTCACGGTGCCAACGCCCTCGAATCCTTCGCCATCGCGGCCATCCTGTTCTGCCTCGGCCTGCTGCCGATCGCGCTGACCCCCGTGCCGCAGCCGCTGCCAGTCAACACGCCTTCCCTGTCCCTGAAGGCACTCGCCAGGCGCACACCCTCCGGCGTGGCCGGTGCGCTGTGCTCGGGCCTCGTGCTGGGCGCCTTCTGGGCGCTGACCCCCATCTATGGCCGGACGCTTGAGTTCACCGACATCCAGATCGCCAACTTCACGGCAGCCGCCATCTTCGGCGGCGCCTTGATGCAATGGCCCATCGGCTGGCTTTCCGACCATCGTGACCGCCGCGAAGTGCTGATCATCGTGGCCCTCGGCACCACGGTGTCGATGTACGCACTCAGCATGCTGGATCGCTGGCTGCACGGCACGGCGACGCCCAACGATTACATCGCGCTCTCCTTCCTGATGGGCAGCTTCCTGTTCTCGATCTATGCGATGGCGGTGGCCCAGACCGCCGACCGCTTTCCTCCCCACGAGGCGCTGGAAGCCACGCGGGGGCTCCTGCTGCTGCATGGCGCCGGCGCGGCCGTCGGGCCGATCATCAGCAGTATGGCCATGCAGCAGCTCGGCCCGGACGGCTTCCCGCGCAGCATCGCCATCATGACGGGCGTGCTCGTGTTCTTCGTCTGGTATCGCATCCGCCACGATGCCCCGGTGCCACAGGAAGACCGCAGCCCCTTCCATGTGGCCACCGCCCAGGTCTCCCCCGTGGCGATGGAAATGGATCCTCGCGCCGACGCGCCGCTGGCCACCTCCCCTGCAGACACCCCATCCGGGGCCGACGGCACGCCGGATCTCTCACCCGAAGAGGCTGCGGCAGCAGCCGCAGCCGCCGTGGCCGTCGCGATGACGGTGGCCGCCGCGGATTCGGAGACCGACGCCACGGAAGAGACGGCCACGGTTCCGGCAACCGATACGCCAGCCACGCCCGTCTCCCCCGAAGCGCCTGCCCGCTGAGCCGCCGGCACCTGCCCACGCAGGGGGCCCCGAAGCGCCTTTCGCCCGCTCCTGCCCTCCTGGCGCTTGGGCGGCAGGCATCGCGAAGGCGAAAATCGGCCCCAACGAACACAGTTCGTACCCGATCCGCCGCGCCATGGCCCGAGCCATGAGGCAAGAAGCGGCTGCAAACCGGCTGGGCGTCGGAATTTCTCCCCGGGGTTTTCCCCGGGCTGATCCCGATGCCAAGCAGCGCCGGCTGATATATATTCTTCCGCCATCCGGCTTGTGCCGGCCGATACCCGGCGGGAACAGCGACCGGGCCACGCCACCAAAGGGCATGGCCGTCGTGGCGCCTGCCTCACCATATCACGAGGTCATCCTGATGAAATTCCGCTTGACTGCTGTTGCCTCCGCGCTGGCCGTCGCCGGCGCCCTGGGCGCCACCGCTGCCGTGGCTGCCGACGATCTGCGCATCGCCGTCGCCGGCCCCACCACCGGCCCGGTCACCCAGTACGGCGCCATGGTTCGTGAAGGCGTCGACACCGCCATCGAAGTGATCAACGCCGCCGGGGGGGTCAACGGCCGCAAACTGAAGGCCGTGGTCATCGACGACGGTTGCGAACCGAAGCAGGGCCCGGTCGTGGCCAACCGTGTCGTCAACGAGAAGATCGGCTACGTGGTCGGCCACGTCTGCTCGGGCGCCACCATTGCCGCCGCCCCCATCTATGATGACGAAGGCATCCTGATGCTGACGCCCTCGGCCACCGCCCCGGCGCTCACCGACGGCAAGAACTACGAATACATCTTCCGCGTCACCGGCCGTGACGACCAGCAGGGGCCTGCTGCCGCCCAGTTCATTCTGGAAAACGCCAAGCCGAAGAAAGTGGCCGTGCTGCACGACAAGCAGTCCTATGGCCAGGGCATCGCCGCCTCGGTGCGTGACGCCCTCACCAAAGGCGGCCTGAAGCCGGCCCTGTTCGAGGGCATCAACGCCGGTGACACCGACTATTCGGCCGTCATCACCAAGCTGCGGAGCCAGGGCATCGATTTCGTCTACTACGGCGGCTACCACCCCGAGATGGGTCTGCTGCTGCGTCAGGCCGCCGAGCAGGGCGTGAAGGCCCGCTTCATGGGCCCTGAAGGTGCCGGCAACCCCGACATCAACGCCATCGCCGGTGACGCCGCCGAAGGCATGCTGGTCACGCTGCCACGCGACTTCTCCACCGACCCGGCCAACGCCGCCATCGTCCAGGCCTTCAAGGACAAGAAGCGTGACCCGAGCGGCGCCTTCCAGCTCTCGGCCTACTCGGCCGTCAAGGCCATCGTCGACGGCATCAAGGGCGCCGGCAGTGACGACCCCGAGAAGGTCGCTGCCTATCTGCGCGCCAACGCCATCGACACGCCGGTCGGCAAGCTCACCTGGAACCAGCAGGGCGACCTGAACAGCTACCCCTACGACGTGTTCTCGTGGCACAAGGACGGCAGCAAGTCGCCTGCCGCCAAGTAAGCCGTTCAACACCAGTCGTTCAACACGGTTCGTGAGGCAGGGCACGATCGGGGGTCATCCCCGGTCGTGCCTTTCGCCACCTTGTCCATTCCGCGCCATCGACACCGGCTGCCTCACCCGGCAGGCCGATCGCATGCGCCACGTATCGGCCCACGCCCGGCCCCAAGGTCCATGTCCGAACAGTTGCCCCAGATCATCCAGCAAATCTTCAACGGCCTGTCACTCGGCGCCATCTATGCGCTGATCGCCATCGGCTACACGATGGTCTACGGCATCATCGGCATGATCAACTTCGCCCACGGCGAGATCTACATGATCGGCGCCTATGTGGGCCTGATCACCCTGTCGGCCATCGGCACGCAGAGCGGTCTGCCGATGCCCCTCGTCATCGCGCTGATGCTGGCCGTGGCCATGGCCGTCACCGCCGTCTATGGCATCTGCGTCGAACGCATCGCCTACCGGCCGGTACGCGGCGGCCCCCGTCTGGTGGCGCTCATTTCCGCCATTGGGATGTCGATCTTCCTCCAGAACTGGGTCGCCCTCGGCCAGGGCGCCCGCGACGTGGCCGTGCCCTCGCTGATCTCCGGTGCCATCCAGATCCCGATCGGCGACTTTGAGGTCACCTTCGCCTGGTCGCGCATCCTGATCATCGCCGTCACCATCGTGCTGATGGCGGGGCTGGCCTTCTACATCCGCCACTCGCGCATGGGCCGGGCCTCCCGGGCCTGCTCGCAGGACATGCAGATGGCGCGTCTGCTCGGCATCGACACCAACCGCGTCATTTCCTTCACCTTCATGCTGGGTGCCATCCTGGCGGCCGTGGGCGGCGTGCTGATCGCCATCACCATCGGCAAGCTGAACCCCTTCATCGGCTTCATCGCCGGCATCAAGGCCTTCACGGCCGCCGTGCTGGGCGGCATCGGCAGCATCCCTGGCGCCATGCTGGGCGGCGTGCTGCTGGGCCTGTCGGAAACCTTCGCCGCCGCCTACATTTCCTCGCAATACAAGGACATCGTGGCCTTCGGCCTGCTGATCCTGATCCTGCTCTTCCGTCCCAGTGGCCTGCTGGGCAAGCCGGAGGTGGAGAAAGTCTGATGAACAACCGCCTGAACAACGCCCTCATCGCCGCGCTCGCCACCGCCGTGCTGACAGCGCCCGTGCTGGGGCTGCAACTCGTCCGCGAAGGCGCCCGAACCCGTCTCGACACGCACTGGGGCTGGGTGTTGCTGGCCGCCGTCCTCGTCTTCACCTTCCAGATGCTCAAGCCCACCCTGAAACAGATGCTGGGTACGCTGAAGGTGCCCACGGTGGGCGGGCTGAATTTCGATCACACCTCGTCGAAGGCGCAGCGCTGGCTGACCCTGCTCGCCATCCTCGTGGCCATCGTCTGGCCCTTCTTCGGCAGCCGCAACCAGGTCGACATCGCCACGATCGTGCTGATCTACGTGATGCTGGCCTTGGGCCTGAACATCGTCGTCGGCTTTGCCGGCCTGCTCGATCTGGGCTTCGTCGGCTTCTATGCCGTGGGTGCGTACACCTACGCGCTGCTCTACCACTGGGCGGGCTGGAGCTTCTGGGAGGCCCTGCCGCTCTCCGGTGCCGCTGCGGCGCTCTTCGGCTTTCTGCTCGGCTTTCCGGTGCTGCGGCTGCGGGGCGACTATCTGGCCATCGTCACGCTGGGTTTCGGCGAGATCATCCGGCTGCTGCTGATCAACCTGACCGACTGGACGGGCGGCCCGGATGGCATTTCCGGCATTCCGAAGCCCACCGTGTTCGGCTATGAGATGACGCGGCGGGCCAGCGTCCCCGGCACCGAGACCTTCCACCAGATGATGGGCTGGAGCTTCTCGAACCAGCACATGGTGATCTACCTGTATCTGATGGCGCTGGCGCTCGCGCTGCTGACGCTCTTCGTCTCGAACCGGCTGATCCGCATGCCGGTGGGACGAGCCTGGGAGGCACTTCGCGAGGACGAGATCGCCTGCCGCTCGCTGGGGCTGAACCCGACCCGCATCAAGCTGTCGGCCTTCACGCTGGGGGCGGCCTTCGCCGGTTTCGGGGGCGCCTTCTTCGCGGCCCGCCAGGGGCTGGTCAACCCCGAATCCTTCACCTTCATCGAATCGGCCCTGATCCTCGCCATCGTCGTGCTGGGCGGCATGGGCTCGCAGCTGGGCGTCATCCTGGCCGCCATCATCCTGACCGTGCTGCCCGAGGTGGCGCGTGAGTTCTCCGAATACCGGATGCTGCTCTTCGGTCTGGTCATGGTGCTGATGATGATCTGGCGCCCCGAAGGCCTGCTGCCCGTCAAACGTCCTCACGTCGAACTGAAATCATGAGCCAACGCCCCCTGCTTGAGGTCGACCAGCTGTCGATGCGCTTCGGCGGTCTGCTGGCCGTCGATTCGGTCGCTCTCTCGGTCGCCCGGGACGAGATCTTCGCCATCATCGGCCCGAACGGCGCCGGCAAGACCACCGTCTTCAACTGCATCAGCGGCTTCTACAAGCCCACCACCGGCAGCATCCTGCTGGCTGGCGAGCAGATCGCCCGCAAGCCCAGCCACGTCGTGGCCCGGCACGGTGTCGTGCGCACCTTCCAGAACGTGCGGCTCTTCAAGCACCTGACCGTGCTGGAAAACCTGCTCGTGGCCCAGCACACGCAGGTGCACAGCGGCCTTCTGGCCGGCCTGCTCGGCCTGCCCGCCTATCGTCGGGCCGAAGCCGAGGCCATCGAGCGTGCGGCGCAGTGGCTCGACTTCATGGATCTGCGCCAGTATGCCAACCGCGAGGCTGGCAACCTCGCCTACGGCCACCAGCGCCGGCTGGAAATCGCCCGCTGCATGATCACGAAGCCCCGTCTGCTGATGCTGGATGAACCGGCCGCCGGCCTGAACCCGCAGGAGAAGGTCGATCTGCAACAGCTGATCCGCCGGCTGCGGGACGAGTTCAAGGTGGCCGTGCTGCTGATCGAACACGACATGAAGCTGGTGATGGGCGTCTCCGAACGCATTCTCGTGATGGAACACGGCAAGCCGATCATGACCGGTCTGCCCGACGAGGTGCGCAACGACGAGCGCGTGATCAAAGCCTATCTGGGAGAAGCCTGATGGCCGCCGATATCCCCATGCTGCGCCTCGAGGGCGTGGACACCCACTACGGCCCGATCCAGGCGCTCTCCCGCATCACGATGGAGGTTCGCCAGGGCGAGATCGTCACACTGATCGGCAGCAACGGCGCCGGCAAGACCACGCTGCTGATGACGGTCTGCGGCCATCCCCGCGCCAGCACCGGCCGCATCCTCTTCGAGGGGCAGGACATCACGCAACAGGACAGCCACCAGATCATGCGCAACGGCATCGCCATCTCGCCCGAGGGCCGGCGTGTCTTTGCCGACATGAGCGTGGAAGAGAACCTGCAGATGGGCGGCTTTTTCCTGAACCGCCAGGAAATCGCCGAAGGGCTGGAACACGTCTACACCCTTTTTCCCCGCCTGCGCGAACGCGCCCACCAGCGCTCCGGCACCATGTCGGGCGGCGAACAGCAGATGCTGGCCATCGGGCGCGCGCTGATGAGCAGGCCCCGGCTGCTGCTGCTCGACGAACCGACGCTGGGCCTCGCCCCGCTGATCATCGCGCAGATCTTCGAGATCATCGAAACCATCCGCGCCGAAGGCGTCACCGTCTTTCTGGTGGAGCAGAACGCCAACAAGGCCCTTCAGATCGCCGACCGGGGCTATGTGCTGGAAAACGGCCGCATCGTACTCGAAGACACCGGCGACAACCTGCTGGCCAACGACGAGATCCGCAAGGCTTATCTGGGGGTTTGAGGGCCTCCCCCTCATCCGCCTGACATCACCATCCGTCCGCCGGCACTCAAACAGCCAAAAAAACGGCCGATCAGAACGGCATGTTCTCCAGAAAGCGGCCGTTCTCTCGTTGGCGTCGCCTTGCCCTGCACCTGCTCGGACTCGGGTGCGGGCTTGCCTCGCTGCTGCCGGCAGCCGCGGACGCTGCCGTACAGGAGATTCGCCAGTCGCTGACGGCCGACGGCACGCCCCGCTTCGATGCCCGTCCCGGCCCCGGCATGGACACCGGGCCATCGAACGCGATCGTCCGCACGCACGACAGCATCGAATACCAGATCACCGTGATCACCAGTGGCCACACCGGGGATCTGAACATCAGGCTTCAGCTGCCCGCAGCCGCCGGCGCCGCAGTGGCTCGCTGGCAGCCCCCGCCCCCCCAGTGCCAGCCCGGATCAGGCCTCGCCGACGATCATCAGGTGCTGAGTTGCCGTCTGCCTGCGATGCCGACCGCCGGCACACGATCCTTTTACGTACGGGCGAATGTGCTGGGCAACGCCGCCCATGGCACCCGCATCCCGGCACCGGACATGCAGGTCTTCGAGCAGGAGCAGCCCGTCTCCCCCAGGCTCGTGGCGGCCCAGCCAGTCACCGTCAGCGCCGCGCCGTTCTATGACGTGCATCTGGAGATGAGTTACGCGGGCAACCCGCGCGCCTTCGGCTACCAGCAGGGCAGCGGTCCGCAAGGCCGGGACGGTTTCTTTCACCGCCCGCTGATCGGACTGATCGCCCGGCATCCGAACGGCCATGGCAGGAAGGGTGTGGAGGCGCTCGACCCCACCCAACCGGTCGAGATCGAACTGGATGTGTCCGGCTACCCGGCCAGTGTTCGCCCCGACACCTGGCATGATCGCCCCACCTCGCCCGCCATCCCCGGCTCACAGGCCACGGCAGATTTCCAGGATGGATGCGGCAGTCCAGCCCTCGGCCAGCCCGCCAGCCTCTCGGGTGGGCGGATCAATGATTATGACCGCGTGACCGACAGCGGCCCCCAAGACAGTACCGCGCCCAACAGCGTGGCCAATGGCGGTGAATGTCGTATCCGGCAGGCCGACCGGCACCGCATCACGCTGAGCCTGCACGGCATCGACACCCGGCTCACGCATGTACCAGGCCACAAAACCCGATCAGGCAAGCGCATCGCCGCCGCAGAGGCCTGGGTCGCCAACAAGGCCCTCGTCCTGTGGACCGATGCGGCGGACTACCCCGAAAAGGTCAACATCCCCCATCAGCTCCAGCTCAGCCGGGTGTCGGGCAGGTCTCTGTCCGGTCAGCCCCTGCGGGGAGACCGCCCCGCCAACAACCAGCTCCAGCATGCCATCCGTGCGGAAACAGGCGGTTCGGCCAACATCGTCATGGCCCCCGACGCCACGCTGGAGATGCCCTGGGCCAGCGTGGCCGACCCAACCCTGCCAAGCTACCAGACCGTCAATCAGCTGGCGCCGGGCCAGTCGGTTCGTCCCGTCCTGCAGGTTCGCAACCAGGGTACCCAGGCCTTTCACGACACGTACCTGTGCGCCATCCTCGACCGTTCGGCCTTCGATCTGGGCGGGAAGTTTCACGCCCGGCAACACGAGCACACCGCCAACCACCGGATCCGTTACGGCGCACTGCCCAGCGGCACGCCCTATTTCGACAGCACCGAAACGGCCACCCGTGCCCACGGCGCCCCGAAAACGCCTGCCACCCAGGCGGCCTATACCCAGGCCAGCTGCAACAGCCCCGACATCCGCTGGTTCGACACCCACGCCGAGGCCGAAGCCGCAGGTGGCCTCGTCTTCATCCGGGCAGACCTGCCCTTGCTGCCTGCCGGCGCGCGCACCTCGCTGGCGATCAACAACCTGATCCTGAGACGGACCTGGGCCTCGACCGTGACCGTCATGGGCCCGACCCCGGGTATCCGTGAAGCAGGCGCCCCGATCGCTCCCGGCACGATCATCCGCACCCGTGCCGAACTGTTCACGCCGAGCACCACGCTGACGAGCGCGGACACCGATCATCTGGAGGTCGTCGAGACCCGCACCGTGTCACGCCTGAGCCAGCAGATCCGTGCCCAGGGCAAACCTGTCACCCGCGTGCCAGCGGGCGCCGTGCTTCGCTATACGCTCGATGGCCGTTACACGACCGAGTTTCCGCCCAGGCCGGATACGGTCATCATCACCCAGATCCTGCCGGCCGGCATCCGCTATCTGACGGGCTCCTCCCGGGTCGGCGATCAGCCTCGGGAACCCGAGATCAGACAGGATCAACCTTCGCCGGGCCAGACGACCCTCACCTGGCCGTTCCACGACCAGACCCCGACCGTCACGCGTGACATCAAGACGGCGCCCCGATTGCCACGGATCGAATTCGACGCCCAGGTGAGCCGCCTGCTGGCGGACGGGCTTCAACTGGTCAGCCACGCCAGCATCCGGGGCGGGGCGAACGATTTCGAGGCGGATTGTGTCCATCAGCCGGATCAGGGTTTCGGGGATTGCGCCAAGGCGGCTGCCACCACCCTCAACGTTCAATCACCACCCGGCTTCCTGCTGGAGAAGAGCGCCCTGACCCCCACCGTGGCCCCTGGTGAGCCCTTTGCCTATCTGCTGAGCTTCGGCGCCATCGGACGGGAGCTGCGCCAGCCGGACATGCCCGACATCATCGACATCCTGCCCTTCGCGGGCGATGGCGTTCAACGCCCCGGCCAGCAGCTCGCCACCCGTACCCCGGCCTCACGCTTTGGCCCCGGCGCTTACGCACTGAGCCGCGTCGTGCCCCCTGCCCACGACCCGGATGCCCTCGTCTACTACACGCGGCGCCCGCCCACCGAGATCCACAACGACCCCCAGCACCCCGACAATCAGCTCGACGGGGCGCGCGCCTCCCGGACACGGTGGTGTCTCGGCCATGAACTGGGCAGCCCCGGCTGCCCGGCCCGGATCGCCGAAGCCACCGCCATTCGCATCCGGCCCGGATTGCCGATGATCGCAGCCAACAGCGTCTATGAGATCCGCCTCGACCTGAAGACGCATCCCCTGCACAGCCAGCTTGGCGACCGCTTCGCCAACCGGGCTGGCAGCCGTCCCGGTGCGACGCTGCCCTACATCGAATCTCCCGCCAACATCCATGTGCAGGTTCAGGCCCCCGTCGGCAGCCTGGCGGGCCGGGTCTTTGCCGACCTGAACCGCAACGGCGCGCTGGATGCCGGAGACTGGCCCCTGTCCGGCGAGTGCATCGACCTCGACGGACGGACGCCACACGGACGCCCGCTCCAGTATTCGACCCGCACCGATACCGCGGGCGCCTATCACTTCGGCCCCGACCAGTCCGGCATCCATCCGGGCAGCGGTTGCCAGGGCTCGCCACTCGCCTCCTTCGCCGGCCTGCTGGCCGGCACCTACCAGCTGCATCGGCGCCCTGATCTGGGCAAGCCCTACCCCCGTCTCGCAGAACAGGCTGGCAACCTGGGCGGGACGATGCTCGAACACCGGATCACCGACATCCGGCTGGCCCCCGGTCAACAGGGGCAGGACTACGATTTCATGCTCTTCCCGCCACAACCCGTGCTCACCCTGACGGGCATCGTCCACCATGCTCACGGAGGCCAGGCCCGACCGGAAGATCTGGTGCTGGAAGCCCGGCAGCTCGACACGACGCCGCCCAGCCAGCCCATCCGGCTGACAGGCAGCAGTGGCAGCCCCGGCCTCACCCGGCAATCCGTGCCGCCGGGCCGCTACCAGCTTGGCATCAGCCTGCCCACCGGTTATCGGGCCGATGCCTGGCAATGTCGCGCCCACGGCAAGCCGTTCCCGCTTCAAGCATCCGGTGCCGCCGGCAGCGCCATCCTGTCGCTGGATCATGGCGACCAGGTCATCTGTCACCTGATCATTCGTGACCAGCCTTCCCAGCTCACGCTTCTTGCCACCATCACCAACCGACATGGCCGCCAGGCCCGTCCTTCGGATGTCCGGCTGCATGCCGACGGCCCGAGCCAGCTGAGCGGGTTCAGCGGCAGCCCGGCGGTCACCGATGTCGAGACCCGAGCCGGCATTTATCAACTTCGGTCGGACACGCTGCCGCACTATGTGGCGGGCGCCTGGCAGTGTGATGCCGGCCACCTCGACGCCAACACACTGACGCTCGGCCCGGGCGAGCACGCCACCTGCACCATCAACCACACCGACCAGCCGCTCAGCCTGACCCTGGTGATGGAGGTTCTGAACCAGTACGGCGGCACCGCCAGCGTACGCGATCAGCCCCTGTCGGCCGAGGGGCCGGATGCCATCCAGGGCATCAGCGGTACCGAACCCGTCACCGTCGCCCCCGTACGTCCCGGGGTCTATGAACTGAGCATGCCCGAGCTGCCTGGTTATGTCAGCGGCAAATGGGTCTGCTCGGCCGGGCGCCTCGACGGCAACCGGCTCCATCTGGGCCATCAGCTCAATGTCACCTGCCGCATCGTCCTCAAGGATCTGCCCACGACGATGGGCCTCACGCAGCAGGTGATCGGCGAACCCCGCCCCGTGCCCGGCACCGATAGCGACTATCAGGTCGACTACCAGATCAGCATCCGCCACCAGGGGGGTGGCGAAGGCGTGTATTCGCTCTCCAGCCAGCCCGGCTTCGACCCCGACGTGCAGATCCTGAGCGCCAGCCTGCACCGTGATCAGCAGACCCGGACACTGCGACGCACCTCGCCCGGCCAGTGGATGCTGACCGGGCACGAGCGGCTACCGATCGGCGCCGAACACCAGTACCGGCTGCGCTTTCACGTGCGCGTACCCTATGGCAGCAACAGCCGGAACAATCGCTGCGCAGCCCGTGGTGAGCCGAGGGGGCACGGGCTCTGGCACCAGGCGCTACTGACCAATCACAGCAGTGACATCAGGCCCGCCCCGCAGACCGGCGCCCAGGCCTGCGCCGACACGCCGATTCCGGCCGGCATGGCCCGGCTGTCGATCGAAAAGACAGCTTCCCGGCGCAATGCAAGCGTCGGCGAGACCCTTCATTACCGGATACGCATCCGGAACCATGGCCCCCGGCCAGCCATCTCTCCCGAGCTGATCGACCGCCTGCCCGCCGGCTTCCGTTTCGAGCCGGGCTCCCTGCGCGTCCAGAACGCCAGGCTGCTCGACATGCGTCAACAGGGCTCGCGGGAGATCCGGATCCTGCTCGACCGGATCGAGCCCTGGGACAAAGCGCCCCGCCCATCCCCCGCCGCCAAGGCCAACGGCGTTGGCGTCGCCGGCACCGCTGCTCATCCCGGCAGCACCCGTGGCACGTTCAGCACCCGGGCAACATCCACCGACAGCCCCCTGCCCCCTCGCCCGATGGCGAGCACCGACATGTCCGATGCCGCCGGTGCGCCGGACATCCTCATCAGCTATCGGGTTCGGGTCGGCGTCGGCTCGCAGGAAGGCGATGGCATCAACCGTGCTCACGTCGAATGCCTGAGCGCCGACGGTCTGTCCCGACACCCTTGCTCGAATCACGCCCGATCACGCGTCCGTGTCGAGGACGGCGTCTTCCGGCAGCAGGCCTGTCTGGCCGGACAGATCTTCGTCGACTGCAACGGCAACGCCCTGAAGGATCCGGACGAACCAGGCATCCCCAACGTGCGCCTCTACCTTCAGAACGGCAACTGGCTCCTCAGCGACACGAACGGCCGGTACAGCCTGTGCGGCCTGCGCCCCCGCATTCACGTCCTGAAAGTCGACGCCCGCACCCTGCCTGCCCGCAGCCATCTCGTCACCAGCAGCCCGCAGAATGGCGGCGACGCCGAAAGCCTCTTCATCGACGCCCGAAAGGGCATGCTCCACCGCGCCGACTTCATCGAAGGCTCCTGCCGGCCCGAGATCCTGAACGAAGTCCACCGACGGCAGACCGCCCCCAGCACGAAGGACAGGATCCCCCGGCCACATCCGTCGGGGTTTTACATGGACAGCGGGCGACCGGGGCTCACCCTCGGGTATCCGTGATACGTGAAACGCCCTTACCTTCGAAGCAAGGGTGATCAGCATCACCAGCACTCTTCATGGGGCAGGCTTCAGGCTGGCAGGAGGCCCTGCTGCACCATCCTGTAGCTCGGTCCATGTTGACGGCATCGACATGTCCACCGAGACATGTCGATAAAACCGCTATTTTTCGACACGTCATGCCATCCCTGTCGATGACATCGACACGCCCCATCGGCCATGTCGATGCAACGGCCTTCTTTCGACAGACCAGCCTCCCCCTGACTGTGGCGTCAATACCTCAGTGCCCATATAATGAATAGGATTGATTCCTACTACTGCTTCTTTAGTTGTTCCAGCCCCAGACCTCACGGACTCAAGGCGCTGGGATTTCCTCTACCCCACCCCAACCCTCATGACCCTCCACGCTCACCTTCACACCGACACAGCACGCCCCGTCACCAGATCCCGGCTCCCTGAGGCCCCGATTCACGCCTCCCCCTCCCCGCGGCAGGCAGTGCAACACGGGCTAGAGCGTGTTATGAAGCCAGCCGCCATGGCCGTCCTGCTGGCACTGGGCAGTGTGGCCCAGGCCGGCCAGCCTCACGCAGCACCCGACGAGGCAGAACCCTCTGCAACCGCCACCCGCCAGCTTGCCCAGGCAGCGCCAAACGCCGACGGCACTCTGCCCCCCCTCCACCCGCAGCTTGCCCAGTCCGGCCAGCGCGATGGCACCGTACGGCGGGCCACCTACTCCCACGCACTGCCCGTCATCATCACGACCGGTTCCCGCAGCGAACGGGAGCTTCGTGAGATCCCTGCCAGTGCCAACAGCATCGATGATGATGAGCTGGAAGCACGCCATCTCAACGACATCCGCGAAGTGGCCGACACGATGCCCAACGTCACCGTCGAGCGCCGCAGCAACCACATGGGCATCAACACCCGTGACGGCCGCAGCGGCAATTCGAGCTTCAACATCCGCGGACTGGACGGCAACCGCGTCCTGATGCTGGTCGATGGCGTGCGGATGCCCCGCCATTACAGCTTCGGTGCCTCCAGCCGTGACAACGTCGACATCGGTCTGGTGGAGCGGATCGAAATCATCAAGGGCCCCTCATCGGCCCTGTACGGCTCGGACGGTATCGGTGGCGTGGTGCAGTTCTTCACCCGTGATCCGGCCAGTTACCTGAAGGAGGGCCAATCCCTTGGCGGGCAGGCCGGCCTTGCCTACGAAGGCGAGAGCCGCACCGTGCGCCTTGGCGCCACCGTGGCCGGCGCGGCCAGCGACCAGGTGCAATGGCTGCTGTCGGGCAGCAGCGCCCGGGGCCACGCCCTGAAGAACAGGGGCGACAACGCGAGTTACGGCCCCCTGCGCACAGAACCCAACCCCGAAGACAACCGGGATCACGCCCTGCTCGGCAAACTGGTGTGGAAACCCGATGCCCGGCAGACCCACACCTTCTCGGCCGAACACGTCACGAAACAGGACGAGCTGACGCTGCTGGCGCAGTACGGCGCGAGCATCCGTGGCGTGACGACACTGAGCGCGGCCGGCGAAACCGACAACCGCCGCAACCGCCTGAGCTGGCAGGGCCGCTTCGAGCTGGATGCCGCCGCAGCCGACACGCTGCGCACCACGGTGGCCTGGCAGAAACTCCGCTCCCTCGAACACTACGAGAACACCCGCGAACAGCGTCCGCCCCAGGTACGAGACACCACCGACCACGAGGATTTGTGGCAGTTCAACGCCCAGGCCGAGAAAACGCTGCGCACCGCGAACCTGGCCCACAAGTTCAGCTACGGTGCCGATGTCTCGCGAACCCGCACGGACAACCTGCAGACCGGCCAGACCCCGCCCGCAGGGGAAACCTTCCCGCTCAAGCGCTTCCCCGACACCACCGAGACCATGCTCGGCCTCTACGTGCAGAACGAGATCATCGGTGACGGCTGGAGCCTCATCCCCGGCCTGCGCTGGGATCGCTACCGCATCGCCACCGTGCAGGCGGGTTTTGGCGGCACGGCCGCCAGCCTGAGCGGCTCGGCCGTCTCGCCCCGTCTGGGCGCCACCTTCAATCTCGATGATGCGTGGACGCTGTATGCCCAGTGGGCCTCCGGCTTCCGCACGCCAGGGGCCGACCAGCTGAACCGCTTCTTCGAAAACCCGATCGGCTTCTACAAGACCATCCCCAACCCCGAGCTGAAGCCTGAAAGGGCACAGCACGTCGAGCTGGGCATCAAGGGCGAAAGCGCCGACTGGCGACTGGAGGCCAGCGTCTTCCACGGTCGCTACCGCGACTTCATCCTCGACAACCAGCGCGTGGCCGGGCGGGGCACGGCCACCGACCCGCTGGTCTTCCAGTCGGTCAACACCGGTCGCACCACCATCCACGGTTTCGAGATGGCCGCCGAGTACCGCTTGCGCCAGCTGGCGGGCGGCACACTCAGTTTGCCCGCCTCCTTCGGCATGGCCCGTGGCCGCAGCAAGGACAATGATCAGCCGCTCAACTCGATTCAGCCCCCGCGCCTGAACCTGGGCCTGCACTATGAACGGGGCGACTGGTCGGCCCGCCTCGACGTCACGCACCGTCGCGGCAAGAACCAGAAGGACGTGGCCGTGCCGAGCGATCCGCGCGCAGCCCGCACGGTCTTCTTCCGGCCGGCCAGCAGCACGACGCTGAATCTGGGCGGACAATGGCGGGTGTGGCGTCATGGCAGCGGCGAAGTCCGCCTCAATGCAGCCATCCACAACCTGACCGACCGCAAGTACTGGCGCTGGAGCGATGTGCAGGGGCTGGCCGCCAACCTGAGCACCCTCGACGCCTATAGCCAGCCGGGCCGCACCATCTCGCTGGGCGTCACAGCCACCTTCTGATCAGACTGGCCTGGGCGCTCAGGCCTTGGCCAGCGCTTCCAGGCTCAGCACCAGCCACGCATAACAGCGGCCCACCGTGTCGATCTTCACCGCTTCATCCGGCGAATGGGCGCCGGTGATCGTCGGGCCGAAGGAAATCATCTGCCAATGCGGGTAATGTTTCGACAGGATCCCGCATTCCAGTCCGGCGTGGATCGCCTTGATCGGCGGTTTGTGACCGAACATCTTCTCGCCGGTTTCCTGAAAGACCTGCACCAGCATCGAGCCCGGTTGCGGTTGCCACCCGCCATAATCACCGCTGTATTCCGCCGTGCCGCCCGCCAGGCGCACCACCCCGGCCATCCGGTCGGCCAGATCGGCTTTCTGCGGCTCGGATGAGGAACGCAGCAGGCAATGGATCTTCAGCGCCCCATCCTGGCAGACCACCGCCGCCAGATTGCTGGAGGTTTCCACCAGCCCGGCAATGGCCGGACTCATCCGGTCGACCCCATTGTGCAGGCCCCGCAGCACATCCAGAATGCGCTGGGCATCCTCGATCACCTCGTGCACCTCACCGGCAGGCTCCAGCGTCATGTCCAGCCCATGATCGGCCGCACTCAGGTTGTCGTGCACGATCTTCTGAAGCTCGGCCAGCTTCTGCTTCGCCGCCTGAAAGGCTGCCTCATCCGGCAAGGCGATCAGCGCCTGCGCCTCACGCGGGATCGCATTGCGCAGATTGCCACCGCTCAGCCAGGCAATGTCCTTTGCGCCGATGTACACCAGCGCGAGCGCCAGGATGCGAATGGCATTGCCGCGCATCCGGTGGATGTCCACCCCCGAATGCCCGCCCCGCAGGCCACGCACCACCAGCCGGTATCCGGGCATCTGTACCGCCCGGCGCTGATACGGCACCGTGTACGAACCATCCAGCCCCCCGGCACAGCCGATGCACAGCTCGGCCTCATCTTCGAAATCCAGATTGATCAGATACTGCCCGTCCAGCCAGCCCGGCTGAAGGCCCTGCGCCCCCGTCATGCCGGTCTCTTCGGTTGCCGTGAACAGGGCCTCCAGCGGCGGGTGTGTCAGCGTCTCATCGGCCAGCACGGCCAGGATGATGGCCACCCCGATGCCATTGTCCGCCCCGAGCGTCGTGCCATCGGCCGTCACCCAGCCGTCTTCCCGCACGATCGTCGTGATCGGATCACGCTCGAAATCATGCTCCTTGTCGGCGTTCTTCTGCGGCACCATGTCCAGATGCGACTGCAGGATGATGCCGGGCGCCGATTCCAGCCCCTCACTGGCGGGCTTACGCACCCGGATGTTGCCCGCCTCGTCCCGAACCGCCTCCAGACCCAGACGCTGCGCCTCATCCAGCACATATTGCTGAACGGCCGCTTCATGATGAGAAGGACGGGGAATCTGCGTCAGCTGATGAAAATACTGCCACACACGGGCAGGTTGCAGATCGAGGATCGTGCTCATGGGGCTCTCCAGTCCGGGGGATCGTTCTGTCTTTCACCCTTCCGTTATAGGCAGCCGGCATGGCGACGTCAAGTCAGCCGGGCAGCGCAACGCCCTCGACAGCACGGCGACAGGACTCAGATCAAACGCTCATGACATTCACCGAGCTCACAGACCAAACATCGTCCGATTCTCGTTCTGCCCCATCACATCGAAGTCATCAGGCACCTGCACCTGCCCTTTGAGAAAGCCGGCAGGCTGGGGGGCTCGAGGCGCTTCTGCGCCGGATCCGGTTTTTTCTTCATCCGCCCTCTTGGCCCCCCCACATCTCCACATAAGGGTGCGAGCACAGCTCCAGCACGGTACCCCAGGGGTCTTCGAGGTAGACGATCCGGTAGCCCCGTTCGGCATCGACGGTCAGCACCTTCGTGCGTGCCCGGCCACCTGCCCCGACGATTCGCTTCACCGCATCGTCGATGTCGGGAGCGGTGAGGCCGACGTGGTGGTAGCCTGCCACCCAATACTCGAAGTTGTTCGCGCGGGGCGCAGTCTTCGGCTTCTCGAACTCGAACAGCTCGTAGCCCACGTCGTCGGGGGTGGCCAGGTGCGCGAAACGCCAGCGCTCGAAGCCCGCGCCGTAGATGGCCGCACTCACCTCGGACAGCGGACTGCTGTCCTCACGAATCTCGATGGGGCCGGCCAGCAGCCGCATCCCGAGCACCGTGGTGTACCACTCGATGGCCGCATCCAGGTCGGGCACCGAAACCCCGACATGGGGTGCACTGAAACGCTGAGTCATGTTGTCTCCTCCCTGCTGCACCTGCCCGTTCAGGCAAGGCATGGATCAGAAGATAACCCAACCGGCACACTACTGTGCGAGCAGACAATGAAAACGCTCAAGACCTGTGCTGTCGCCGCCCAAGCTCCTAGAGCGTGTTATGAACTTATTCGTCCCCGCGAAAGCCCCTCAGACCTTATCACACGTTGATCGACTTGTACCGGAAGCGCTTGGGCTTGGCTTCTTCCTCGCCCAGGCGGCGGCGCTTGTCTTCTTCGTACTCGCGGTAGTTACCGGCGAAGAAAGTCCATTGCGAATCGCCTTCGGCCGCCAGGATGTGGGTGGCGATCCGGTCGAGGAACCAGCGGTCGTGCGAGATCACGAGGCAGCAACCGGCAAACTCCAGCAGTGCATCTTCCAGTGCTCGCAGGGTTTCCACGTCGAGGTCGTTCGACGGCTCGTCGAGCAGCAGCACGTTGCCGCCTTCGAGCAGCGTCTTGGCCAGGTGCAGACGGCCGCGCTCGCCGCCCGAGAGCTGCCCCACCAGCTTCTGCTGGTCCGGCCCCTTGAAGTTGAAGCGGCCGATGTAGGCACGCGACTGCATCTCGAACTTGCCGACGTTCATGATGTCCAGACCACCCGAGACATCTTCCCAGACGGTCTTGTCGCCCTGCAGCGATTCACGCGACTGGTCGACATAGGCGATCTTCACGGTATGGCCGATCTTGATCTCGCCGCTGTCGGGCTGCTCGCGACCCGTGATCATCCGGAAGATCGTCGATTTACCGGCCCCGTTCGGGCCGATGATGCCGACGATGGCGCCCGGCGGGATGATGAAGCTCAGGTTGTCGATCAGCAGGCGATCGCCGTAAGCCTTCGAGACGTTCTTGAACTCGATCACCTGATCACCCAGACGCTCGGCCACCGGGATGAAGATTTCCTGCGTCTCGTTGCGACGCTGGTATTCATAGGACGACAGCTCATCGAAGCGGGCCAGACGGGCCTTGCTCTTGGCCTGCCGGCCCTTCGCGTTCTGGCGGACCCACTCCAGCTCCTTCTTCAGTGCCTTCTGGCGGGCCGATTCGGCTGCCTCTTCCTGACGCAGGCGGTTGCTCTTCTGATCGAGCCACGAGCTGTAGTTGCCGCGCCAGGGGATGCCGCTGCCGCGATCGAGCTCAAGAATCCACTCGGCAGCGTTGTCGAGGAAGTAGCGGTCGTGGGTGACGGCCACCACGGTGCCGGTGAACTTCTGCAGGAACTGCTCCAGCCAGTCGACACTCTCGGCATCGAGGTGGTTGGTCGGCTCGTCGAGCAGCAGCATGTCGGGGCGCGACAGCAGCAGCCGGCACAGCGCGACACGGCGCTTCTCACCACCCGAGAGGTTGCCGATTTTCGCATCCCACGGCGGCAGCCGCAGCGCATCGGCTGCCACTTCCAGCTGCAGCTCGATGTTGTCGGTGCCGGCTGCTGCGATGATCGCCTCATATTTGGCCTGCTCGTTGGCCAGCGCATCGAAGTCGGCATCCGGCTCGGCGTAGGCCGCATAGATTTCTTCCAGCTTCTGCTTGGCTTCCACGATGTCGCCCAGCCCGCCTTCCACCGCCTCGCGCACGGTCTGCTCGGGGTCGAGCTGCGGTTCCTGCGGCAGGTAGCCGATCTTGATGCCGGGCATCGGGGTGGCCTCGCCCTCGATCTCCTTGTCGAGGCCGGCCATGATCTTCAGCAGCGTCGATTTTCCGGCACCGTTCGTGCCGAGCACACCGATCTTGGCGCCCGGAAAGAAGCTGAGCGAGATGTCCTTGAGGATCTGGCGTTTGGGTGGCACGGTCTTGCACACCCGGTTCATCGTGTATACGTATTGGGCCATGAGCTGCGGCAGCCAGCGCTGCCGTGATCTGCGGATGCCCTCCGGCTGGCGCCAAGGCCGACGCACCCGGAAGAGGGGCTCGGCTGTCCAGCCACCGATCAGCGGGCCGAAAACGGATGAGCCGATCAGGGCATCCCTGGGTCTAGGGATTCGGGAATGAATCTGGCATTATCGCAGACCTGCCCGCAAGATGGGCAGCGCCCCTCTCCGGGCAAGCACGAATTTGATGCCCGGCAAGCGGGCCGCCCCTGCCGGAGCCGGCCCATGACACAGGCGGGTCAGCGCGGCTCCTGCCAGATCCGGTTCTGGCGAATGGGTGGCCGCACCAGCCACGCGCCGGCCCCGGACGCATCCTGGCCATCGCCTGCGCTGCCTTCCACGCCTTTCGTCGAGCCTCCCCCGGAAGCCCCCGCCAGCGTCACAGCTCCGCACTGGCCTGTCTGCCGATGCAGCAGGGCCACGCTCAGCAGGCGCTCTTTCGGGTCGCCCAGTGTGTGCGTGCCCTTGCCGAAGACGTCCGCCACCTTGCAGGTGGGCTCGATGCCATCGACATAATCCCCCTGCCCCTTGTCGTTGTAGCCGGTGAACTCGATCGGCAGATAGGTCAGACCGCAGTTTTCCCGGGGCATGCTGCCGAAGGGCTTGCCGCAGGTCGTGCCCCCGATCATCACCACCTCCACATCGATGCCGCGCAGCCCGTTGATGAATGACTCACTGGAAGAGCAGGTGCCGGGGCCTGTCAGCACATAGACGCGCTTCAGGCCCAGGCTGGGCAGTGCCTGACCTGCCGCAGTGCCCGTACCACGGCCCCCCGACGTGGTGCCCTGAAAGCTCACCCGGCTCCCATCGGCATCGGTATCCGCCTGCCGCAGGCTGTTGTACTGCAGACGCTCGAAGATTCTGCCCTTCGACAGCGCCGGATCAGCCACCATGTAGGCCAGTTGCGAAGCCTGATAGACGTAGCCGCCGCCGTTGTAGCGAAGATCGACCACCAGATCCCTGACCCCTTCGGCCTTCAGCCTTTCAAAGGCCTTCTGCATCGCACCCTCCAGAGGAAGCGCGAAAGCGTTGATGAACAGATAACCTACCTTGGCCCCGTCGGCTGCCGTCAGCACCCGCATCGCGGATACCGGGGGCTCCACATACTGCGTCGACGCAAGCGTCACCCGGCGATGCGAGCCATCGGCTTTCTCGAACACCATCACGACCCGCTGTTCGGGCACGTTCGGCGCCAGCAACTGCGTCATCAGCGCAAGATCGGCCTCAGCGGTGGCATTGACCACATCGATGCGCCGCCCATCGACCGTCTCGATCTGCAGCAAGCGTTCTCCCCGCAGCACGCCCGCCTTGCCCGCCGGACTGCCGTCATGCACCAGCGCGGCCCGGATGTCCAGCGGCGCAATGGCCGTCGTCCGCACGAATTCGATACCGAAGTTGAGCGCCTTGCCAGCCTCTCCCACCGCTTTCCAGTACCCGGTGGCCCAGAAGCTGCTGAAGCGGTCCTTTCGCTGGCCTCCAGGTGTCAGCGCCGGACTGAGTGACGCCTGGAAATAGTTGAGCAGACCCTGTGCAAACGGTTCCTGCTGAAAAACGGGCGCATCCGGATCGACTGCCGGCATCTCGTCACGCCACAGATAGGCTTCGTTCAGATAGGCTCGCATGAAACGAAGCTCGTGCATCCGCGAGCCCGGCCGGAACGGCACCGACGGCTGGCCCTGCGCATCACGCACGAAGGGGTTGTCAGGCGCACACTGGTTGGCCAGCGCTTCGACGGCATCACTGTACGCACCGGATGCTGATCCGCCACCACCACAAGCCGCCAGTACCATCAGCAGCACGGCCATTGCAGGGCCTCGCAGGCCTCCTGCCCCATGTCGTTTCATTGCTCCTCCTGTTGACATCACACACTGCCCGTCAGACCGGCGCCAATAGGCCAGGCTTCAAGCTGTAGCACACGCCGGCACGGCGATTCACGATTCAAGATTCAAGACAGGGGTGCAGCTTAGAGGGGCTTTCGCGGGGACGAATAAGTGCATAACACGCTCCACAGGATATGGCCGACGCAGCAGGCAATAACGGCACGAATGATCGGCATACGAAGGAACGACACGACACGAAGCACACGGGCAGAAAACCCGACGGCCGGATATGAACGCGCCGCCCTGTCCGGTGATTCAGTTCGCGCTGGCAGGGCGCTGGCAGCGGCAGTTCGGCAGCAGCGCCGACGCGGGCACCGGCCGGATGGCCGAGGGCTGGGCGGGCACCACCACCATGCACCCGCGCGGGCCGAAGCGCAGCTGCATCACGAAAGGCTCGGGCCGCCCAAGGCGCTTGCCATCGACCACCTTCCCGCTACGGTCACGAACGAAAGGCTGATCCAGCACCAGCTCGCTCCTGTCCCGGAAGGCGGCATTACCCAGCATGACCCGGCGGCCACTGTAGCGCTCGGCCATTGCCTCGATCTCGGCCAGACAGGCCGCGCTGTTCTGTTCGGGCAGCAGGGCGGGGGCCAGCTCCGACAGCGACATGCCGACTTCCGGCTCCGGCGCGGGCACCGGCTTCGTGTCTGCCTGCCGGCTGATGGCGGCCGTGCGCTGATCATCACGGGTCAGCGGGGTCCCCATGCCGGCGTTGTCATCCGGGGGTGCCTTGCCGGCCACGGTACACCCCGCCAGCACGATCGCTGCCAGCCCAGGCCCCGCCACCCGCCCGAAGGCAGTTGAAAATGGCAGAAGACGGACGACAGCTTCGACAGGGCGTTTGATCATCATGGCAACAGGAATTTGGAAGTGTGCAAAGGCCCGCGCACCAGTTTCGGCACCACAGCTCCTGGGGCGGCCGACATCAGGGATTTGGTCACGCCCTGCGTCCCCACAGGGCAGACGCCATGCTGGCGGTGGTAAAGCGCCGCTGCCAGCAGGCCTTCCTGCGCATTGCCCAGCTGATGACCGAAATCATCGGGCACGACACAATCCGGCGTGAACCCGTCATCGAAGTCGCCAAAGCCCTTGGCGTTGACCCCGACGAACTCGATGGGGAAGTATGACATACCGCAGTTGTCGCGCGCCGTGAAGCCATAGGGTTTGCCACAAGTCGTCTGGCCGATCAGCACCACCTCCATGTCGACACCACGTAACCCATTGATCAGCGATTCGCTGGCTGAACAGGTATCGGCGCCCGTCAGTACGTACAGCCGGCGCAACCCCAGGTTCGGCAGCGCCGCGCCCGCCCGGGTTCCCGTTCCCTCCCGGCCGGTCGCCGTCGACAGGAAGCGGATCGTGCTGTCCGAACGACCGCTGTCCTCGCTCCGCTTGTCGTTGTACTGCAGGCGCTCGAACACCCGCCCCTGGGTCAGCGACGGATCGGCGAGCATGTAGCCCAGCTGTGCCGACTGGTACAGATAGCCTCCACCGTTGTAGCGCAGATCCAGCACCACATCCTTCACGCCCTTGTCTTTCAGGGCCGTCAGCGCCTTCTGCAACTGCCCCTCCAGCGGCAGGTTGAAGCTCTTGACCACCAGATAGCCCACCTCGTCACCCTGGGGCGTTTCGATGCTCCGGGCCGTATGCACGGACAGCTGTTCATATTCGCCGGCTTTCAGGCCGGCCGACACCACGTCACCGCCAGCGCGGCCGAATTCCATCTGAACCTGCTCGCCATCCCGGGGCTCGAAAATCAGGCGCGTCATTTCCTCGATCTCCGCCGGGTCGGTGGTGTTCACCACGTCGATCCGGCGCCCGCCCGGCGTGCGCAACGTCAGCAGACGGTCCCCCCGGCTCAGCTGCTGCACCGCTGCCGGCGTCCCCTCATGCACCAGCGCCACCCGCAGATCACGGGGAGGCGTGCCGGACAGCACGGCAATGTCGGCACCGTAACCATGCTGCACCCCTGCCTCCGACAGGGCTTTCCATTCCATCGTGCTGGTGGCGAAGCTGAAACGATCCTTCGGCTTGTCGGTGGCAGACAGCGCCTGGGTACGCAAATCCTGGAAATAACTGGTGATGGCCTCCTGAAAAGGCGATCGCCGATAGCGAGGCGCGGCCGGATTCACCTCGGGCATTTCCCGGTACCAGAGATAGGCTTCGTTCATGTAGGCTCGCACGAAACGCTGCTCGGTCTCGACGGAGCCCACCCGATAGCCATCGAGCAGGTGCCCCGATGCTCCCCGGGCCAGCGGGTTCTCGGGCGCGCACAGATTGGCATGCTGATCCGAATGCCCGATGACCGGATCGACCGGCGGCGCAGCGGTCTGACGGCCAGCCGGGCCGCCCCCACATGCGGTCAACAAACCTGCGCACAGGGCCAGAATGGAGAGATTCGTTGCTTTATTCATACACTCATCATGTAAAAAAGCAACGATCCCGGCAATGGAATCGGCCCGTCCAGCGGCCGGACGGTCTGCCTTTGCCGACAGGAAAAAAGACGCAGCCGCCCGGGATGGGCAGACGTCTTCCCAGATCAGGGGATGCTGGGCGTAGGCGGCGGCCCTGCTCCTTGAGGGCCAGTGTTCAGCGGATCGGATCCGGGAGGTTCCCGGTCGCAGGCAGTGTGCGCCCCAACACCAGGTCTGCCCCCTTCTCCCCGATCATCAACGCCGACGCATTGGTATTGACCGAAGGCAGCGATGGCATGATCGACGCGTCGATCACCCGAAGCCCTTGGAGCCCATGCACACGGAGTTCATGATCGACCACCGTACCCGGCTGATCGGCAGGCCCCATGCGACAGCTGCCCACGAGATGATAGACCGTGGCACCTGTCCGGCGGGCAAAATCCAGAAACTCATCATCGGTCTGGCACTCTGCACTGGGCATGGTCTCCCTCACGAAGAATGGCCGCATGCGGGCGCTGGCCAGCATTCTGCGCCCCAGCCGCATGCCATCGATCAGCACCCGCTGATCACGCTCATCCAGCAGATAATTCGGCTGCACCAGCGGCCTGACAAATGGACTCGGGCTCACCGCCTTCACATAGCCATGGCTTTCAGGGCGTCCCTGCCAGATTCCCAGGGTCATGCCGGGATAGTCATCCAGCACACCAATGATGCCGTCCTTGAAACTGGCAGGAGAACAGACGCACTCGATATCCGGCCGGCTGACCAGCGGATTCGACTTGCAGAAAACATGTACCAGGGAGGCGCTTACCCCCAGAGCACTTGGCTTGCCGAGTAGCCATTTGATCCCTTCACGCCACAAGCCTGCGCCCCTCACCAGCTGATTGATGCTTTCCACGCCTTTCAACTGGGCAACCATCCGGATCCGATAGTGGTCACGAAGATGCCTGCCGACACCCGGCAGCTCATGCACCAGAGGAATGGACAATGCCTCGATATCTTCCCTCGCACCCACGCCCGACAATTGCAGCAACACAGGGGAATTGAGTGCCCCGGCCGAAAGCAGCACCTCACGATTCGCACGAACGACTTCTCGCTTGCCATGCGGCCCACCCCGCACATAAACGACACCCACGGCACGCTTGCCCTCCCACAGGATGCGTGTCGCCTGCGCTTTTGTCCTGACGCAGACATTCGGCCGCTTCATGGCGGGCTTCAGGAAAGCCTTGGCCGAACTGACCCGCATTCCGGCACCAATCGTTCGCTGGAAATAGCCACTGCCAGCATGCGTTGCACCGTTGTAGTCAGGCGTACGCTCGATGCCCAACTCCTTCAATCCTTCGATGAAGGTTTCACAGATCGGCAAGTTCCAGTCCGGCTCCGTCACGGGCAATTCGCCCATAAAGCCCCGGAAGCGCCCGTCACCACCGCCCATCTTCTGTTCGGATCGCATGAAGTAGGGAAGCACTTCCGCATATGACCAGCCCGGATTTCCGGCCTGGGCCCAGGCATCATAGTCTTCGCGTTGTCCACGCACATAGGACAGCCCATTGATCGAGCTTGAACCTCCCAGTACCCGACCTTGCGGCAGATTCATGGCCCGATCGACCACCTGGCCAGCAGCCACCTCGAAATCCCAGGTCAGAGACTTGTTATAGATCGTCTTGACGTAACCGGCAGGCAGATGAATGAGAGGATGATGATCTGCTGGCCCTGCCTCCAGTACACAGACACTCGCCCCTGTTGCGCTGAGCCTGTTGGTAAGAACACATCCCGCAGTACCCGCGCCCACCACGATGTAGTCGAAGCGCCCCCGCTCCTCTACATTCCTATCCATCGTTGCCTTGTCCATGCCGAGCCCCAATTTCGATACATCCAGGGCGTTCCCACGTCGCGGTCGTAGGCGCTGTCACCTGAAAAAGCAGTAAAAAAATCACCAGCCCAGCATACGCTTCCAACGAGGGCATCAGACAACTCACAGTTGACGCGGTTACAAAAAACCGCAAAAACCGATTCTATATGGCGGAACAGAAGCGAGAACCCGGAGGTGCGCCACGATATGCGGCTTTGTGGCAACAATTTAACAAAGATAAAAGCGCACAAGAAAGACATAGCTCTCGAAGTATTTATAAAATCCAAAAAATTATTTCTAATCATTTCAGAAATCAAGTCATTCGACTCTCACAGCCAACTCGTGAAGAGAATTTGGGGCAGCAATGGCAAAGCAGCGAGCCCCCTGCCTGTTGCTCCCCTCAGGCATACATGCCACGCCCATGACTGGACAGCGCCACCTCGATGAAGCATCGACTCAGCGCAACACCAGATTGTCCCGGTGGATCAGCTCGGATTCCTCGATGAAACCCAGAATGGCCTCGATTCGCGACGATGGCTGACGGGAGATCCGGCGGGCATCGGTGGCCGCATAGTTGACCAGACCCCGTGCGATCTCGGCCCCGCCCTGCTCCCACACCGAGACCAGCTCGCCGCGACCAAAATCGCCTTCCACCCCAACCACACCGACCGGCAGCAGGCTTCGACCACCGGAGCGCAGGGCCCTGGCCGCACCGGCATCGACCAGCACCCGGCCCCGAACCTGCAGATGATCGGCCATCCATTTCTTGCGCGCCGCCAGTCGCTGCGTCTGGGCGATGAAGCGCGTACCAATCGACTCACCGGCCATCAGGCGCAACAGCACATCCGGCTCATGGCCGGAACAAACGATGGTCGACGTGCCACTGCGGGCAGCCCGTTTGGCCGCGAGCACCTTGGTCAGCATGCCGCCGGTGCCCACACTGCTGCCAGCGCCACCCGCCATCCGCTCCAGCGCCGGATCACCGGCCTGCACCTCGGGCAGCAGGGCCGCCGATGGATCCTTGCGAGGATCGGCCGTGTATAGCCCTGCCTGATCGGTCAGGATCACGAGCCACTCGGCCTCGGCCAGATTGCCGACCAGCGCGCCCAGCGTGTCGTTGTCACCCACCTTGATCTCGTCGGTGATGACCGAGTCGTTCTCGTTGATGATCGGCACCACGCCCAGCGCCAGCAGCCGGTTCAGCATCGATCGTGCATTCAGGTAGCGGCGGCGGTCGGCCAGATCCTCATGCGTCAGCAGCACCTGGGCCGTCACGATGCCATGCCGCCGGAAGCTGCTCTCATAGGCCTGAACGATGCCCATCTGTCCGATGGCCGCAGCCGCCTGCAGCTCGGCCACTTCCCGGGGACGACGCGCCCATCCCAGGCGCTTCACCCCTTCAGCGATCGCCCCGGACGAGACCAGGATGATTTCGGGCAGGATCCGCGCCGCTTCCCCCCCATCGTGCGAGGCCGACGATGCATGGTGATCGACCATCTCGCGGCGCAGGGCGGCAATCTGGTCACTCCAGTGATCGATGGCCGCCTGGTCGACCCCCTGCCCGCCCCGAGTCACCAGCGAGGAGCCCACCTTGATGACCCAGCGATGTACCGGTTCCTTCATGATCCGTTTTCCCGTCTGCTTCATGGCACACTGCCATGATCATCCCACCCGCCAGCCCCTGCCGACGGGTGTCCCTGCCCGCCACTCTTCAGCGGACAGCCCCATCCTCATCGTCATCGGGCGTCCGGTCGAAACGAACATCCCGCTCCCCTGATGGCCCCCCGCCGGCTGTGTCTCCGGGTTGCCGATCCTCATCCTGCCCATCGAAGCGGACATCCGGATCCGGCGCCTCGGGCGGACGCAGGGCTTCCAGATAGCGCCAGATGTCATAGCACAGTTCCCGGCAGCCCTGACCTGCGATCGCCGAAATCTCGTAGACCGGGCCCTGCCAGTCAAGCGCCTTCACCAGCCGTTCCCGGACTTCGGCCACTTCCTCCGCAGACATCATGTCCACCTTGTTCAGCACCAGCCAGCGCGGCTTTTCAAACAGCCCGGCATCGTACTTGCGCAGCTCGTCGATGATGGTCAGGGCTTCGCTGACGACATCGCGCTCGGGATCGAAGGGGAATACATCCACCAGATGCAGCAGCAGGCGGGTGCGCTGGAGGTGGCGAAGGAAGCGATGGCCAAGGCCAGCCCCTTCGGCTGCGCCGCCGATCAGCCCCGGCACATCGGCCACGACGAAACTGCGCCCATCGTCGATGCGCACCACACCGAGATTCGGATGAAGCGTCGTGAACGGATAATCGGCCACCTTCGGCCGGGCATTGGAGACCTGGGTGATGAAGGTCGACTTGCCAGCGTTCGGCATGCCCAGCAGACCCACATCGGCCAGCACCTTCAGCTCCAGCTTCAGCCGGCGCTCCTCACCGGGCCAGCCCTTCGTGGCCTTGCGCGGGGCACGGTTGGTGCTCGACTTGAAGTGCAGGTTGCCCAGCCCCCCGTCGCCCCCCCGGGCCAACACCACACGCTCGCCATGCGTCGTCAGGTCGAACAGCAGCTCACCGGTGTCCTCATCACGGATCTGCGTGCCCACCGGCATCCGCAGCAGGATGTCGTCCCCGCCCTTGCCATACTGGTCGGAGCCACGGCCGTTCTCGCCCCGGCGTGCCTGATACTTCCGCGTGTAGCGAAAATCGACCAGCGTGTTGATGTTGCGATCCGCCTCGGCCAGGATCGAGCCGCCTCGGCCACCGTCCCCGCCATCGGGCCCCCCGAAGGGGATGAACTTCTCACGCCGGAACGAGGCCGCCCCATTGCCGCCCGAACCGGCAATCACCTCGATCCGGGCTTCGTCGATAAATTTCATGCTCTGACTCCTCACCGGCTGGCTTCATCATGCCGGCCAAAGCGCACCACACCTGATACCGTGGCGCCTGTCGTGGATGGGTTCGACCCCCGCAGCGGACTGTCTGCCCCCGGAGGCTAGGAGCTTGGGCGGAAGGAATCGCGAAGGCGAAAATCGGCCCCGCCGAGCACAGTTTGTGCCCGATTCGCCGCCCCATAGCCGGTGCTATGGGGCAAGAAGCGGGTGCAAAATGGGCCGGCGCGGCCGGTTTGCAGCCCGCGACTTTCCTACCGCCCAAGCTCCTAGCGCAGGCCATTGTAATGGGCAAAAAAAATGGCCCCGAAGGGCCACTTTTCAAGCAGAAGGTACGCTCAAGCCTCGGCCACTGCCGGGGTGATGCTGACGACCTTGTTGCTCTTGGGGCCCGCCACACCGAAAGTGACGATGCCGTCGATCAGTGCGAACAGGGTGTGATCCTTGCCCACACCGACGTTGCGACCGGCGTGCACGCGGGTGCCACGCTGACGCACGATGATCGAGCCGGCCGAAACCTGCTGACCGCCGTAGGCCTTGACACCCAGCATCTTCGGTTTGGAATCGCGGCCGTTGCGTGTCGAGCCGCCGCCTTTTTTCTGTGCCATGACTGATTACCTGTCACGAAATGCCCTGTCGATGCAAGCCTGACAGGGCTGGGTTGATCCGTTGCTTCTGCGTGCTATCAGGCGGCAGCCACGGCCGGTGCCTCGGCCTTGGCAGTGCCCAGCTCGGACGACACCTGCGTGATGAACAGCTCGGTGTAGTTCTGGCGATGGCCCTGACGCTTCTGATAGTGCTTGCGACGACGCATCTTGAAAATGCGCACTTTCTTGTGACGACCTTGAGACAAGACAACAGCCGACACCGTGGCACCGCCCACCAGAGGCGCGCCGATCTTGACCTTGTCACCGTCGTAGACGGCCAACACCTGGTCGATCTCAATGCCAGCTCCGATGTCTGCGGGTATCTGTTCTACTTTGAGTTTTTCGCCAGCAGCAACCTTGTATTGCTTGCCACCGGTTTTTATGACCGCGTACATTGAAAGCTCCTGAAAACACGCTTTCACACAACAGAAAGCGTAACCGGAAATTATAGGATCAGCATGAGTCACCGTCAACGATGTTGACACCCCCGTCAGCCCGGCGCGGCTTGCCCTGCACCGGCCTCACGCCCTCATCGGCGGTGGATCGCCCGAAACGCAGCCTGCCCACCCCGATTCCCGCGCAAGGCCTCACCCGGCTGCCAGCGGCCTCCTGGCCCCGATCCGTCAAACCCCACCGCCTTCAGAAGGGGGCCGTACAACGCCCTGACACACTCTATAATCTGTCCTTTTCAGAACCCGGCCGGTTTTGGTCGCTGCGTCCAGTCCCCGGTGCCGCATCTCCCCTGATGCCCGCCCGCGCCATGCAGCACGCCCATCACCAGCCCCGCACGATCGAACACATCTTGAAACCCTACGACGCCTACCCGATCATCGCCAAGGATCTCGCCGAAGTCGATCGGGTCATCAAGGAGCGTCTGGACAGCCCTGTTGTCCTGATCCGCACGATTGCCAGTTACATCATCGGCGCCGGTGGCAAGCGGCTGCGCCCCGTCCTGCTGACCCTGTTCGCCCGTGCGCTTGGCTACGACGAAGACCCCGTTCACCAGAAAACCGGCCATCACTGGCTGATGGCTGCCGTGGTCGAGTTCATCCACACAGCCACGCTGCTGCATGACGACGTGGTCGATGAATCCACACTCCGACGCGGTCATGCCACGGCCAATGCCGAGTTCGGCAACGCCGCCTCGGTGCTGGTCGGCGACTTCCTCTACTCGCGCTCCTTCCAGATGATGGTGGAGGTCGAGCAGCTCAGCATCCTGAAAACGCTGGCCGACGCCACCAACGTCATCGCCGAAGGCGAGGTATTGCAGCTGCTCAACTGCAACGACCCCGACGTGGACGAAGCCGCCTACCTGCAGGTCATCCGCTTCAAGACAGCGAAACTCTTCGAGGCCTCGGCCCGCATCGGCGCCATCCTGGCCGGTGCCACGCCCGAACAGGAAGACGCGGCTGCCACCTACGGTCGCCATCTGGGCACCGCCTTCCAGATCATCGACGATGTGCTCGACTACTCGGGCGAAAGTGAAACCCTCGGCAAGAACATCGGGGATGACCTGCGCGAGGGCAAGGCGACGCTGCCCCTGATCCGGGTCATGGAAGTCGGCAACGCCGACGATCGCGAGATCGTCCGGCAGGCCATCCTGAACGGCGAAACCGAGCACTTCGACCAGATCCACCAGGCCATCCAGCGCTGCGATGCGCTGGGCTATGCCTATCGGCTGGCCGAACAGGAGGCCACCCGGGCACGTGAAGCCCTGAAGGGCATGCCCCCTTCGCAAGCGCTCGATGCTCTGCTATACTTGTCCGCTTATTCGGTGTCGCGTAACAAGTAAGCACACAGCAGCTTGTCATGCGCTGGCCGCCTGTCAGCGGCCAGCATCGAAGAAGACCGGAAATCCGGTTACAATCATCCGGCTGCCATGCTTTCAACGGCGTGCAAGCCAGATATCCGGGGTGTAGCTTAGCCTGGTAGAGCGCTACGTTCGGGACGTAGAGGCCGGAGGTTCGAATCCTCTCACCCCGACCAGGACACGACAACCCGATCAGGTACATGCCTGATCGGGTTTTTTTATTTTCTGTTCCCATTTTCCTGTCGCCTGGGAGCTTGGACGCATCCGGCCCCCAAACGGGCCGAGTGTAAAAAATCTTGTCACAAGCAGGGATTTGCGTGAAGATGCAGGTACGACGGAAGGCCCCTCACCGGAGAGGCCCCAAGGAGGAGCTTGCACATGACACGCACGACCCAAAACAGACGTTCCGTTCATCGCAGCCCGACGCGGATCGCGCTGCTGCCGGTGGGTTTCCTGCTCGCCAGTGCCCTCAGCGGCATTCCCGCCGCCCAGGGCGTCGAACAGTCCCCCATCAAGCTCGTCGATCATGAAGTGCCCGAGATCGACAGCCTCCCGCCAGGCGCCTACCGCGATCTGGTGGAATACGGCCATCAGCTGAGCAGCCGCACCTTTGCCATCATCGGCCCCGAGGTCAAGGACGAGAAGATGCGGTTCGCCGGCAACAATCTGGCCTGTACATCCTGCCATCAGCTGAACGCGACCAAGCCCTTTGCCATGCCATGGAGTGGCGTGACCGCCGCCTTTCCCCAGTACCGGGGCCGCGAGGACGCCATCAGCACCGTCGAGGATCGTGTCAACGGCTGCATGGAGCGCAGCATGAACGGCAAGGCGCTGCCGGTGGACTCTCACGAGATGAAGGCCTATGTCACCTACATCGCCTTCCTGTCACAGGGCATTCCGGTCGGCATGAAGGTCGAGGGGGCAGGCATGTTCAAGAGCAGGATGCCGAACCGGCGCGCGAACCCCGAAGCCGGTGCGAAGGTCTATGCGGAGCGCTGTGCCGTCTGCCATGGCGAGAACGGCGAAGGCCAGCGTCACGGGCAGGTAGGTGATGCCCAGGGCTATCTGTTCCCGCCACTGTGGGGCCCCGACACCTTCAACAACGGGGCCGGCATGAACCGCATGATCATGGCCACGCGCTTCATCAAGCACAACATGCCGCAGGGCGCAAGCTTCGACGCCACGCAGCTGACCGATGACGAAGCCTATGACGTGGCGGCCTACATGCTGTCGAAGCCCCGACCGGAGAAGGCGCATCTGGATCGTGACTTCCCCGCACGGTGGAACAAGCCGGTCGATTCCGCCTTCCCGCCCTACATGCTGGGCGCCACACCTGACCAGCACCGCTACGGCCCCTTCCCGCCGCTGCTGGAAAAACAGAAAGCCATGGAGGCCGAGCTGCGGTCCAAAGCCGCTGAGGCAACGAAGCGATGAGCCGAAAAGCCCAAGCTCCTAGATCACTTCAGCCCGCCCGTGTCCACCCGCACACCCAGCCATGCCTGCCGCCCCAGGTCCTGATAGCCGAAGACCGGCTCGATGTCGCGGTCGGTGGCGTTCAGCAGTTTCGCCTCCAGCTGCCAGGTCGATGACATGCGCCAGGCAGCTCTCAGGTCCACCCGGGTATAGGCCTTGAGCTGCCGATCCTGATCCGGACGCTTGCCCACGTACAGCACCGACGCCCCCAGGCGCCACTGGTTCATCACATAATCGGCCGACAGGCTGGCCTGATGCTTCGCACGACGCGGCAGACGTTCACCCGTCGTCTCGTTCGTGGCCTTCAGCCAGTCGTACACCGCCAGCCACTGCCAGGCACCGGACTGGGTGCCCAGATCGAAGCTGAAACCCTGCAGCTTCGCTCGCTCGGTGTTCGCCGCGCAGCCGAAATACCCGGGAGGGCAGATCGTGCCGGTGGAATCGGCATCATAGGCGATCATGTTGCGCAGCTTCGTGCGGTAAAAACTGAAGCCGGCACGACTGGCCTGCTCCTGCCAGTTCAGCCCCAGTTCGAGGCTCCGCCCCTCTTCCGGCTTCAGTGTCGACACCCCGTAACCGGGGTAATACAGGTCATTGAAGGTCGGTGCCCGGAAACTCGTGCCATACATCATCCGCAGCTTCCAGAGCGGCGACATCGTATGGTTGAAGCCCACGCTGCCCGTCGTCTTCCTGCCGTAGGCCGAGTTGTCGTCACGTCGCAGGCTGCCTTCCAGCACGGTCGGCCCGAACTGGCCCGTATAGCCGGCCAGCAAGGCCTTGTTCGAGCGCTTCGGCACGTTCTCGAAACGCCCGGCACTCACCGTCTCGTCCAGCTTCTCGTAGGCCAGCACCAGCTGCTCGGCTGCCGACAGTCGAACCGTGTTCTGCCAGGTCAGCTGATCTCGATCCGTCTTGTAGCGGCTCATCGTCCGGCCACCCGTGTTCGAGTCATCGACGCTGTTCGCGTACTGCAGCGAGGTGATCCACTGCTCGGACACCTGCCCCCGATAATCGATCCCGGTCATCCCGGTATCCAGATGATTGCGGAAATCCGGGCTGGCATCCGGCACGAAGCCGGGTGTGTTGTATTCGGCACCATCGTACTGGGCATTGAGCTTGCCACGGCTCGCCACCAGCCCGATACGATGCCCTTCGGCCGGCACATAGCCCAGCCTGACGTGCGCGGTCTTGCGCTTGAAGCCATCGTCATCCGGGTTGTAGTTGCTCTGCTCCGCGCCGGCACGTACGGCCGAGACGCCATGACTCTTTTCGTGGCTGAGCCCCAGCGCATAATCGAAGGCGCCGTGTGCGCCCCGCAGGCCCACGCCCGCCTCCCGCGAACCATAACCGCCGAACGCCAGCCTCCCGCTGATGACCGGATCACCCTCGCCATGGCGGCTGATGATGTTGATCACGCCACCGACCGCATCGGCGCCATAAAGACCCGACGCCGGGCCGCGCAGCACTTCGATGCGCTCGATCTGATCGATGTTCAGCGAGGCAAAATCGAACTGGCCCAGCGTGGCCGAGCCGACCCGTACCCCATCGAGCAGCACGACGATGCCACTGCTGCCCACCCCCCGCAGAAAATAACCGGCGCTCTGCCCCGGACCACCATTGCGGGCCAGCTGGATACCCGCATGACGGCGCAACACCTCGTCCACCGACGAAAGCCCGCTGTTTTCCAGCGTGCCCCGGTCGATCAGCAGCACGTCACCGGCTGCCTGGTTCAGCGGCTGGGGTTCCCTCGCACCGACCACCACGACAGGGCCCAGCGTCTCCGGCTCGATCGCCGCGGCAGGAAGACTCAGGGAAGCAGCGGCCAGCGCGCAGCAGGCTCGGGCAAAGGGGGGCAAGCGAAACGATGTCATGAATCCTGAAAATCCGGAAAACCGCCCTGTCGGGCGGATCAGTCAACGACCTTCCCCGGCACCAGCCCGGAAGGTCTCATCCAATCAGCGGTTCATGATAGCCGATCCCCAGGAGCCTGAAGGATCGGGGCCGGCCAGTTGCATCGGCGCTGCAATGGTAGTCTGTCGCTGCATGTCGCCACCGAAACGTGTCGTCCGCACCATCCCTGCTGCCCGCCGTCTTTTCCGTGTGCCTTTGCGATCCGCTCCTGCCCGCCGTTGCCCGCCCCTCGAGCGGGCCATGAACCCCATGCCGCCATCCACCTATTTCACCCATATCCCTAGCCCGGTCGGCTCCCTGATGATCGCTGCCGCCAGCGATGGGCTTCGTGCCGTCGAGTTTCCGGAAAGCCGCCACCCGGTACCACGCCACGGCACATGGCACGAGCTGGCGCCCGAAGCGCTCGTCCGCTGGGCCGCCCGCACGGATGGCCTCGACGGCGCCTCAGCACTCGCGTCACCGGATCAGCCACCGTGTCCGGATGATCCGCACCCATCACGGCCAGCCGCACAGCACACACCACCGGAACAGGTGATAAGGCACCTGATCGATACCCGCCAGCAGCTTGACGAGTACTTCGCGGGCCGGCGTCAGCAGTTCGAGCTGCCGCTGGCACCGCAGGGAACCCCTTTCCAGCAGCAGGTCTGGCAGGCGCTGCGCGATATCCCCTATGGGCAGACCTGGCACTATGGGCAGCTGGCACGACATATCGGCAACCCCCGATCCGTGCGCGCCGTCGGCGCAGCCAACGGGCGCAACCCCATCGCCATCATCATCCCCTGCCACCGGGTGATCGGTGCCAATGGCGCGCTGGTCGGATTCGGCGGGGGGCTGCGCACGAAGGCCAGGCTGCTGGCCCTGGAATCGGCCCAGCAAAGCCTGAGCCCGATATCTGACGCCTAGGAGCTTGGGCGGCAGGAAAGTCGCGGGCTGCAAACCGGCCGCGCCGGCCCATTTTGCACCCGCTTCTTGCCCCATGGCGCCCGCTATGGGGCGGCGAATCGGGCACGAACTGTGCCCGACGGGGCCGGTTTTCGGCTGCGCGATTCCTACCGCCCAAGCGCCTAGATTCGTCCCCGCCGATCTGCCAGATTCGCTCTGGCCTCGTGTGAGGATTCATAGACATGCGGCGCCATGCCCCGTTGCCAGAGGGCATCGCCCAGCTTCAGCCGCATGAAGGCCGAGGTCGTGTAGCGCGTCACGCTCTCGTAGTGGCGCGCCACCATGTCCCTGACCAGATCCATCCACGCATCGACCAGATCCGGTGCCACATCGAAGTGGTCATAGTTGACGATGGCGTTCACCTTCCGTCCCAACGGCCCCAGCATGGCCTCGATCGCCTGGCGAATCTGCGCGATCTCCGCCTCGCTCTGGATGCGCATCCATTCCAGATTCACGAAGAACAGGTTCTGCCCGGCATCATAGGTCAGCCGGCGCGACAGCGGCATTTCCAGCAGGCGTCGGCGCAGCTTCATCGGCCCCGGCTGAAAGATCCCGGGATCCATCAGCGCTGGCGCCTGCCTGATCACCGGCCTGAAGGCCATCTGGGCCAGAATGTCCCGCTCGATGTCGATGCCCGGCGCCACCTCGATCAGCGCCAGCCCCTCCTCACACAGCTCGAACACGCAGCGTTCCGTCACATACAGCACCGGCTGGCCACGACGGCGCGCCTCGTCGGCCGAGAAGGTGCGGTGCTCGACCTGATCCACGAATTTTCGGGTCTGCCCTTCCTGAAGGATCGAGACCTGGCCATCACGCACCTCCACCACCAGGCCACCCGCCGTGAAGGTGCCGGTGAAGACCACCGCCTTCGCATTCTGGCTGATGTTGATGAAGCCACCGGCCCCCGCGATGCGCGGACCGAACTTCGACACGTTCAGATTGCCCTCACGATCGGCCTGAGCCAGCCCCAGAAACGCACAGTCGATCCCGCCCCCATCATAGAAATCGAACTGGTACGGCTGGTCGATGATGGCCTGCGCATTCACCGTCGCCCCGAAATTCAGACCACTGGCGGTAATGCCGCCCACCACCCCGGGTTCGGCCGTGAAGGTCAGCATCTCGGTGATGCGCTCTTCCGAAGCCACATTGGCAATACCCTCCGGCATCCCGATGCCCAGATTGACGATGCTGTTGGCCTTCAGTTCAAGCGCAGCCCGCCGGGCGATGATCTTGCGCTCGGACATCTCCATGACCGGAATCGAGGCGGCCGGCACGCGGATCTCGCTGGCATAGGCCGCGCTGTAGGGCTCACGGAAGGTCTGCATGTGATATTCGGGTTTTTCCGCCACCACGATGCAGTCCACCAGAATGCCCGGGATCTTCACCTCGCGCGCGTTCAGCGAGTTTCTGTCGGCCAGCCGCTCGACCTGGGCGATGACGATCCCGCCGCTGTTCCTCGCTGCCATCGCGATCGACAGCCCCTCCAGCGTCAGCGCCTCCCGTTCCATCGTGATGTTGCCATCCACATCGGCCGTGGTGCCGCGCACGAAAGCCACGTCGATGTCGAAACACGGGTAGAACAGATAGGGTTCGCCGTCGATCTCCATCAGGCGGACGATGTCCTCGGTCGTCTTCGGATTCATCCTGCCGCCGCCACGGCGCGGGTCGACGAAGGTGTCCAGTCCGACCCGTGTCAGATGTCCGGGACGGCCAGCAGCAATGTCGCGGAACAGGTGAGAGATCACGCCCTGCGGCAGGTTGTAGGCCTCGATGTCGTTTTCGACGGCCAGCTTCGCCAGCTTCGGCGCCATGCCCCAATGCCCGCCGATGGCCCGCTTCACCAGCCCCCTGTGACCGAAATGGTTCAGGCCCCGCTCACGCATGTCGCCCTGCCCTGAGGCATAGACGAAAGTGAGGTCTCGCGGCGAGCCGATCCCGTCCGGGCGTTCTTCCGCCGTGCGAAGGAAACGGTTCTCCAGCGCCACCGCCAGATTCTCCGGAAAGCCGATCGCACCGAAACCGGCCGTTGCCACCGTGTCCCCATCCCGGATCAGCGAGACCGCATCATCGGCCGACACCACTTTCCCATGTACCAGCGCATGCTCGGTCGAGAGCTTCCGCCTTGGCTGTTTCTGCCCCATTGACGCCTCCTTCGTTCATGTCGTTTTCAGGCTGTTTATCATAGAGCGTCTCACGAACTTGTTGGCCACCGCGCTGCCGAACAGATTCATGACACGCGCCAGCGTCCACCCATCGGTCAGCCCGGAGACACCGGCCTCAGCCAGCCTGCAACACGCCATGAATCATCCGACACCCACCATCCAGAGCCGTCTGCCCGATGTCGGCCTGACCATCTTCAGCACGATATCGGCATTGGCCGAGCAGCATCAGGCCATCAACCTCGGGCAGGGGTTTCCGGATTTCGACGGCGACCCGAAGCTGATCGAGGCCGTCAGCGCTGCCATGCGGGCCGGCCACAACCAGTATCCGCCGATGCCGGGCGTGCCGATGCTGCGCGAAGCCGTCGCCGCCAAGATCGCACAGTGCTATGGGCATGCCTATGATCCGGCCACGGAGATCACGATCACGGCCGGCGCGACCCAGGCCATCCTGACCATCATTCTGGCAGTGGTGATGCCGGGTGATGAAGTGATCGTGCTGGATCCGAGCTATGACGACTATGACCCGGCCATCCGGATGGCAGGCGGCGTGCCGGTACGGGTGCCGCTCACCCCCGGCAGCTTCAAGCCGGATTTCGGGCGGATCGGCGCGGCCCTCACCGACCGCACGAGGATGCTGATCATCAACTCGCCGCACAACCCCACCGGCGCGATCCTCGATGCCCACGACATGCAGCAGCTCGAATCACTGCTGGCCCCCACCAACGTGCTGCTGCTCAGCGACGAAGTCTACGAGCACATGGTGTACGACGGTGCTCAGCACCAGAGTGCCAGCCGCTTTCCCGCGCTGGCAGCCCGCGCCTTCGTCGTGTCGAGCTTTGGCAAGACCTTCCACGTCACCGGCTGGAAGGTGGGCACCGTTGCCGCTCCCGCCCCGCTGATGGCCGAGTTCCGCAAAATCCACCAGTACAACGTCTTCACCGTCCATTCCTCCACCCAGGTTGGCATCGCCCACTACCTGCAGGATCCTCGCCCCTATCAGACACTATCGGCCTTCTACCAGCAGAAGCGCGACCTCTTCCGCGCCGGCCTGGCCAACACCCGTTTCAGGCTGCTCGACTGCCACGGCACCTATTTCCAGACCGTCGATTACTCGGCCATCAGCGATCAGCCCGATGGTGACTTCTGCGAGTGGCTGATCCGCGACGTGGGCGTGGCGGCCATCCCGCTCTCGCCGTTCTACGGTGATGGCTTCGACCAGCGCGTCATCCGCTTCTGCTTCGCCAAGAAGGAAGAGACGCTGAACGCGGCGCTGACGCGGCTGAAGGCGCTCTAAGGCGACGAGTCAAACCAGCGGAGCAGCCGTTTCGCCCGGTATGGGCGGTGGGCAACTCCCTCGCTCCGAGCCACGAAACGCGCCACAGGATGACAGACAAGCGCTATATACAGGTGTATATTTCGCAACATCGAATCAGGAGAGCAACCCATGACATTCACCCACAGAACCCTGCTTGCCACCCTTGCCCTCGGTGGCCTGATCGGTTCCGCCCAGGCGGCCGAACTGACCGTATCAGCCGCCGCCAGCCTGACCAACGCCTTCAAGGACATTGCCCAGAACTACGAAGCCAAATACGCCGATGCCAAGGTGAACCTGAACTTCGGCGCCTCGGGCGCCCTGCTGGCCCAGATGGCCAAGGGCGCACCGGTCGACGTGTTCGCCTCGGCCGACCAACCCACGATGGACAAAGCCGAAAAGCAGGGGCTGGTTCGGGCGCATGCCCGCGAGACCTTTACACGGAACTCGCTCGTCGTGATCGTTCCCGCCGACAGCAGGCTTACCCTCGACAAGCTCGACGACCTGACCGGCAACGACGTGAAGAAGGTCGCCATCGGCAACCCGGCCAGCGTGCCAGTCGGCAATTATTCCAGACAGGCGCTCGAAGCCGCCAGCCTCTGGGATGCCGTCTCGGCCAAAGCCATCACCACCCAGAATGTACGCCAGTCGCTCGACTATGTGGCCCGCGGTGAGGTCGATGCCGGCTTCGTCTACGGCACCGACGCCGGCGTCATGAAGGACAAGGTCAGGATCAGCTTTGAAGTACCGACCCAGAGCCCGATCTCCTATCCGATCGCCTACACGGCCAGCACGAGCAACACGGCAGAAGCCAGGCGCTTCATCAACTACGTGCTGTCGCCGGAAGGCCAGGCCGTCCTCGCCAGGTACAACTTCAAGAAGCCCTGATCTCGCCGATGGACGCCGCCTGGACTGCGCTGGCGCTGTCATTGAAAGTCGCCGGTCTGGCCACCCTCATCGACCTGGTGCTGGGCGTGGCCGTCGGCTGGCTGCTGGCCCGCCATCGCTTTCCCGGGCGGGATCTGCTCGACACCGTACTGACACTGCCGATGGTGCTGCCGCCCACCGTGCTCGGCTATTACCTGCTGGTCGTCATCGGCCGGCGAGGCTGGCTCGGCGGCTGGTTGCATGACACCTTCGGCATCAATCTGATCTTTTCCTGGCAAGGTGCCGTGATCGCCGCCTCGGTGGTGGCCTTCCCGCTGGTCTTCAAGCCGGCACGGGCCGCCTTCGAGGCAGTCGACGGGCAGCTCGAACAGGCCGGACGCGTGCTGGGGCTGTCGGAAGCCGCCGTGTTCTTTCGCATCACGCTGCCACTGGCCTGGCGCGGCATCCTGGCCGGGCTGCTGCTGGCCTTTGCCCGTGCACTGGGCGAGTTCGGCGCCACGCTGATGGTGGCTGGCAGCATCCCGGGCAAGACACAGACCCTCTCCATCGCCATCTATGAAGCCGTTCAGGCGGGTCAGGACGACACCGCCAACTATCTGGTGATGATCACCTCGGTGGTTTGTATCGCCGTGCTGCTGGGCGCCGGCAAACTGGCCCCCGGGCGGGTCGGGAGACGCTGAGCGATGAAACTGGATCTGCACATCCGCAAGCGCTATGACAGCAAGCGGCATCCGTTCCAGCTCGATGTCCGGCTGCAATCGGCGCATTCACGCATCGTCATCGTCGGCCCGTCAGGCTCCGGCAAGAGCCTCACGCTGAAGGCCATTGCCGGCCTGCTTCAGCCCGACGAAGGTCACATCCACCTCGATGGGCAGGTGCTCTTCGACAGCGCCCGCCAGATCCATCTGCCGCCCCAGGCCCGACAGATGGCCTACCTCTTTCAGGATTACGCGCTCTTTCCGCATCTCACGGTGCGACAGAACATCGGCTTTGCCCTGTCGCAAGGCTGGCTCAACCCCCGCCGCCACCTGCAGCACGAACGGGTCGATCACTGGCTCGACAGCTTCCAGCTCCGGCCGCTGGCCGACCAGTATCCGGCCGAACTCTCGGGCGGCCAGCGTCAGCGTACCGCGCTCGCCCGCGCCCTGGTGGCCGAGCCGCGCGCCCTGCTGCTGGACGAGCCCTTCTCCGCACTCGACCCCGACCTGCGCCAGAGCATGCGTCAGGAGCTGGCCGAGCTTCAGCACCGCCTGCAGGTGCCCCTGATCCTGATCACCCACGACCCCGAAGACGCCGCCGTGCTGGGCCAGCATGTCGTGCAGCTGCGCGAGGGCCGCGTGGCCGACAGCCAGATTCACGGTTGACGCTGCCGCGTTCGCAGCCCCCTCCCTCCGGGCTTGCTCACCAAAGGCATTCGCTATATACGTTTATTTATAACGATTCAGGAGATTTCCATGCCGACCCTGTCATCACCCGCAGTCCATCGCCCGGGCGCCTTCCGCACGAACGCCGCACGGCTTGCCCTCATCATGCTGATGTCGACGGCACTCCAGGCGTGCAGCGACTCGAATGCTGCCCCCCCAGCCGCAAACGACAGCCCCTCGCCGATACCCGGCGAGACGAAACCCGCAGCAACCATCAGCACGACATTACGCATTCACGGCCTCGTCAGACAGCCACAGATGTTGACGGTGGAGACGCTGCAACAGTTCAAGCCGGTCAGCATCGAACAGATCCCGATCACCAGTGCCAGCGGCAGCCCGCGTGGCGAACTGAAACAGCTGGTCGGCGTGCCCCTGCGCGACCTGCTCGACAAGGCCGAGATCCAGCTCGACTCCCGGCATGACAGCAAGAAGATCGCCATCATCGCCAGCGGCACCGACGACTATCGCGTGATCTTCTCGTGGAGCGAGATCTACAACACCCGGGTCGGCGAAGGTGTGATCGTCTTCTACCAACAGGAAGGCAGGCCACTGCCCGATCGCAGTGGTCGCATCGCCCTGATCTCACGCGACGATCTCCGCACCGGGCCGCGCCATGTGAAATGGCTCAACGACATCGAGGTACGAAAAATTGTCGACTGAACCACCCAGTGCCAACCCCTCCCTCCCTGAGCCGGCCCCACCTGCAGCATCCACCACCCAGGAAGCCTGTCCCCCCGAACAGGCTCTGGCCCGGCGCGCCATCGGTGGTGTGCTGCGCAACGCCCAGAACGGCGAGCTGCCGCTGTTCGGTTGGACCCTGGGCCTGCCACAGCACGACATGCTCGCCATGCTGCAACGCTACTTTCCCGAGCTGGCGCCGCTCGATCCTCTGCCGAGCGGACAGTATGAGCACTTGCGTCATCAGCACCCTTCCGACTTTCAGGCGCTGGTGACCCTGCTGCTGTTCCACCGCAGCGAAGAAGTCGACCCGCATGAGGCCCGCTGGCTGGCCCATGCCATCAGTGCCGCCTGCTTCGGGGAACGCCATCTGTGGGAAGACCTCGGCCTGGGCGGCCGCCCTGATGTCTCTGCCCTGCTGAAGCATTATTTCGGGCCGCTTTACCTGCGCAACACTCGCAACCTTCGATGGAAACGCTTCCTCTTCGCCGAGCTGGGCACACTGCGCGGCCTGCCCGATCTCGTACCACCCAGTTGTCAGGGATGTGATGAGCGGCAACAATGCTTTTCAGGCAAAACCGATATATAAAAAAACAATGACGCCACGCATCCCGACGAAACCGATGAACGGCACAAGAAAACACAAATAATCAACAGATCAGTGAACGGAAAGCGATGGAACAGGACAATAAACCCATAGAATTGCAGGCATCGATCTGGATGACGATCGGCGGCAGCAAGTTCGGCGGGCAGGATCGCATCGCCCTGCTGGCCCAGATCGCCGAAAGCGGATCGATCACACAGGCGGCCAGGGCGCTGGGCATCAGCTACAAGGCCGCCTGGGACGCCATCGACGCCATGAACAACCTCGCCAACGAAGCACTCGTGATTCGGCTGACCGGTGGCAAGGGCGGTGGTGGCACCCGTCTTACCGCACGCGGACAGCAGCTTGTCGAGAACTTCCGCACCATTGAACGAGAACATCAGCGTTTCATCGCCGCCCTGGAAGAGCAGGCCGGCAACCTCGCTGAAGATTACCTGTTGATTCGGAGAATGAGCATGAAAACCAGCGCCCGCAACCAGTTTCTGGGCAAAGTGACGTCCGTCAAGCAAGGCGCCGTCAACGACGAAGTCGAACTCGAAGTCAGTGGCGGCAATCGCATCGTGGCCACCATCACCCGTGAAAGCACCACCAATCTGGGCCTGAAAGCCGGGGTGGAAGCCTTCGCGCTGATCAAGGCATCCACCGTCATCGTCCTGACCGATGACGCAGGCGCCCGTTTCTCGGCCCGCAATCGCCTGAGTGGCACGGTGTCACGGGTTCAGCCCGGCGCGGTCAACACCGAAGTCGTGATCGAGCTGGCCGGTGGTGCCTCGGTGGCCGCCGTCATCACGAACGAGAGCAGCAGCAACCTGGAACTGGCCGTGGGCAAACCCGCCACGGCGCTCTTCAAGGCTTCCAGCGTCATCATCGGCGTGCCGGCCTGATCCCGGCTGATATCTGCCCGCCCAGGCAGAACCGCCCAAGCTCCTTGGAGTTTGGGCGGCAGGAGCAACCAGATGCCGTGCCATGTGCACGGCATTTTCATGCTGTTCGCCTTTTCATACGGCCATGGCTTCGATGACTCCCTTTCGAGTCGCCCCTTCTGACTCAGTCCGTCAGGTTGCCCGATAAGCCGTGCTCGACCGCATAGACGGCCACCTGCACGCGGCTCGTCAGATGCAGTTTTTTCAGGATGTTCTGAACATGGATTTTCACCGTGCTTTCGGCCACCCCCAGATTCCGTGCAATTTCCTTGTTGCTTTCACCGCGTGACAGGCACTGCACGATTTCCCGTTCGCGGGCCGTCAGCCTGACGACCTCTCCGGCAACCTGCCCTGGGAGATGAGCCGCAGCCCCCTCACCGGAAGCGCCTCCTGGTACCGATCCGGCCCCGTGGCCAGCTGTCCGTGTTTCCAGCATGGTCTGCGTATTGTCTGCCACCGCTGCCGGCGGGGCCTGCTGTCGCAGCTGCTCCACCAGCTTCAGCGTCATGCTGTCGGAAATGACGGGCTGCCCCTGGACCGCCTTGCGAATGGCCGATACCAGCGTATCCGTCTCGATGTTCTTCGTCAGGTAACCACAGGCCCCTGCCCTCAGCGCATCGCCCAGCTCATCGGCCTCTTCCGACACCGTCAGGATGATCACCCGGGTATCCGGCAGATCCTGCGTGAGCAGATGCAGTGTCTCCAGCCCGGACAGACCCGGCATGTTCAAATCCAGCAGGATCACGTCCGGCCGAGCTGCCTTGGCCCGCTTCAGCCCTTCCAGACCGTCCGCCGCCTCGGCGACGATCTCCAGGTCGCGCTCCTTCTGCAACAGCTGACGCACCCCCGAACGGAACAGGTTGTGATCGTCGATCAGCAGGATCCGGATGACGGCATTGCTCATGGGCCAAAGATCATTCATGACAGGCATCAGGCAGGTAAACGCTCGCTCTGCGCCAGCAGCAGCTGCACCTCGGTGCCCTCGCCGGGCGCCGTGCGGACATTCAGCCGCCCATGAAGACGGGCAGCACGCTCCTGCATGATGCTCAGGCCCACGGTCGGCTCGGTGCGACTGGCGACATCAACCGGATCATAGCCTTCCCCATTGTCGCGGATGGACATCTCGAAATCACGATGGTTACGGATCAGGACATCCACCCGCGTGGCATGAGCATGCTTGCGAACATTCGACAAAGCCTCTTGCAGGATGAAAAGAATCTGTAACTGTTCATCCGGATGCAGCGGCGCCCCCTGCTCTTCATCCATCTCCAGCTGAACCAGAATGCCCGTCTGGCGACGAAAGCGTGCGATCGTGTCCGCCACTGCCTGCCTCATCGAGCCATCACTGAGACGGGTCCGAAAATTCTGCAGCAGCTCACGGACATCCTGATAACTCTCGCTGACACCGGTTTTCAGCAGCGGCACGATCTCCTCCACCTCCGCCCAGTCACGATGCTGAAGCGCCGTCCCCAGCATCTGCGTCTGCAGATTCAGGAAGTTCAGCCCCTGCGCCAGACTGTCATGCAATCCCTGGGCCACGAGATTGCGCTCCTCGGCCACCGCCAGCTGCTGCGCCTTCGCACTGAGACGGCGGTTGTCCAGCGCAGCCCCCAGATGGCGCCCCAGCATCTCGAGAAGCCGGATCTCACGGGCAGGCATATTCCTGCGCATCCTGAAATGCAGTGAATACGTTCCCAGCACGGCTTCCGGCGTCACGATCTGAAAAACCGAGACCCCCTGAAAGCCCTCCCGCGCACAGGCCATCGCCTCGGCCTTCGGCAGCTGTCTGAAGTCCTGTATCACCATCGTGCCCTGCAAGGTTGCCTCCCCGCAGAAACAGTCTTCCGCATGCATGCAATGCTCACGCTCCTCCAGTCCTGAAGACAGGCCGGCGGACACCAGGATATGCAGGCGCTCTCCCGAAGGATCGAGCACGCGGATGCTGCCCCCCTCGGCATGGAACTCCTCCATCACCCGCGCCAGAAAGCCACGACAAAGCCCCTCGATGTCGTTGGGCTGATTCAGAAAGGCCGTCATGCCATAAAGCGCGCTCAACTGACGATTCTGCCTCTCCAGCTCGGCTGTCTTTTCCTGGACCCGATCACCCAGATCCTGATACAGCCCCTCCAGCTCGTCGGCCATCCGGTTGAAGCCCTTGGCCAGCTCTCCCAGTTCATCCCGACTCTTGACCGGCAACCTCACCGAAAACTCGCGACGGGCCATCCGCTGCAAACCTTCCTGCAACTTGTTGACCGGCGTGATGATCCAGCGGTACAGCAGAAAGACCATCGCGAGCGTGCCCAGGCAGGCCAGCACGATCAGCGCCCCCTGCGACAGACGCAAACGTGCCGTCTTCACCGCACTGTCTTTCTCGATCATCTGCACCAGACGATCTGCCTCCGCCACGAAGCCGGGCAGCGCCCTCAGGTAGGCCCCCTCATCACCGCCCCGCATCGCGGCCTCGGCCAGCACCAGCAGCTGCGAACGCCACCGGCTGTCCACGATATCGAACTGACGGCGGATGTCGGCCGAATCTGGCAGGAACAGCGGTCGATCCGGCACACCATTGGCCAGACGCAGCAGCGTCTTGTGCTGGGCCTGCATCTCGACGCGGGCATCGTTCTCATGATAGCCAGGCTGCAGCATGGCCACGCCCAGCCGGTTGGCCCGCATCCGCAGGCTGCCCGTGTCATTGATGGCGGCGGCGGCCCCTTCCAGCTGCCAGGAAAGCCACAGGGTGCCCCCCACCATGCCAAGCACCAGCACCAGCGCCACCAGCGAACTGCACACGATACGTGCTGCCAGACCTCTGGGCCGCTGTGTGTTCTGCGCCTGCATCCGTGTCCCGTCTCCCTAGAGCGTGTGGCACTTATTCGTCTCCGCGTAAGCCCCTCTGGGCGTGCAGAACAAGGCGCCAAACCCGCAGAATCCTCCATGGCTTCAAGGGATTGGCAACGGTGCGCTGGTATGTAAGGCGCACGAAGCCGCTCAGCCATCATGCCTGCCAGCCCCGATCATCCGGTTCGTCTCCATCATCCGGGAAGTTGCCCCTCCCGCGATGAACACCCCACTGAAACCGGGGGGCATTGGCCTCTGTCATGCCCTATGCCCCCAAAGCTCCTTCGACTCACGCGCCGTCAGGCAGCACACCAGCCACTCAGCGCTGACGCACCAGCTGCCATGCCCGGCCCAGATAGACCACCGACGCAAAGCCACTCCAGACATGCACGAGCCGGGTGAACGGAAACAGGATGAACAGCGTCATGCCCATGAACAAGTGAAGCTTGAACACCGGGCTGACACCGACGATCTGCGCAGCCGCCTCACCATTGAAGGTGAGGATGTACTGGCACCAGGTCATCAGACGAACCATCTCGGCGCCATCCGTGTGCCCGGCCGACACGAAGATGCTGAACAGCCCCAGCAGCAGCGTGGCCAGAATCCACAGCAACAGGATCTTGTCGCCGGTCGAGGTCACGGCCCGGATACGGGGATTCGTCAGCCGGCGACGGAGCAGGATGACGAGCCCGCTCAGGCAGACCAGCCCCATGATGCCGCCCGCTGCCATGGCGAACATCTGCTTGGTGCCGTGGCTCACCCCGAGCCAGTCCCAGAAGGCCACCGGTGTCAGCAACCCGACCAGATGCCCGAAGAACAGGCCGATGATGCCGACATGGAACAGGATGTTGCCCAGCCGGAGATCGCCGGCGTACAACACCTGTGAACTGTCGCTCTTCCAGCTGTACTGCTCGCGTTCAAAACGGAACAGGCTGCCCAGCAGAAAAACGCTGATCGCGATGTAGGGATAGATCCCGAAAAAGAACTTGTGCCAGTAGCTCATGACAGCACTCCTTCAGCGATGGAAACGGATGGTCTGCACCATGCCGTTATCCGGTTTCAGCAGCGGCTCGGCGCCATCGGCACCCGGGCCGACCATCTCCAGCAGCGCATCCATCTCATGTGCCGGCGCATCCTCCATCGGCTGCGGCCTGACGGGCGACAGATCGACCAGCACCTCGAAAACCGTGGCATAAGGATCGCCTGCCTCTCTCAGGCGCTCACCCACCAGCGCGATCACGTGCACCGCATCCCCCAGCAGGCGCGCAGCATCGTTCGGCGGCAACTGCGCCAGAAACTCCAGAAAGAGCGGCAGATGATCCGGCATTTCCTGCATGCTGCCCGGCCGGTCATCCGGCTCGAAGCCCTGACGCTGGTACTCGTGCAGCAGATCGAGCAGGGCCTCGCCCCGTTCACGGCTTTCTCCGTGAATGTGCTCGAACAGGTACAGCGAGAACTGGCGCGAACGGTCGAAGCGCGCCACATAGGCCTCCTGCAGACCGATCAGATCCTGCTGGTGGGCCTGCAGATGACGCAGCAGCGGATCGAGCTGCACCCTGAAGAGGGGCTGCGCCTGCAAGGCCCCATCGATTTCCGGCAGGGCGTCGAGCAGTGCCTGCTCCGGATAGCTGAGCAGCGCCGACAGCGCCGCGTAGAGCCTGTTCAGCCTGTTCACGATGCGTCCTCCTCGACCGTCCTGCGGGCATTCCGGTCATCACGCTTCAACTGCAGATGCACGACATCCACCCTGGGTTTCTTGCCGAACAGCGACTCGCTGGAATAACCGGCCGAACACCCGTTGCCGAAGCTGAAACCGCAGTCGCCGGTGTGGCTGAAGCTCCGCTCCGCTGACGCCTTGTGCGTGGTCGGAATCACGAAGCGATCCTCGTAATTGGCGATGGCCATGATCTGGTACATGTCCTCGACCGTGGCCGCATCAAGCCCCACCCGTTCGATGATCGCCGTCGCCCCCTGGCCGGTGATCATCTCGCTGCGCTTGAAGGCACGCATCGCGATCATCCGCTCCAGCGCACGAATCACCGGCGCCTCGTCACCGGCCGTCAGCAGGTTTGCGAGGTAGCGAACCGGAATCCGAAGGCTTTTCACATCGGGGATGATGCTGCCTTCCACCCTGTCATGCGGCATCTGCCCGTTCTCCGCGGCACTCTGGATCGGCGACAACGGCGGGATGTACCAGACCATCGGCAGCGTCCGGTATTCCGGATGCAGCGGGAAAGCCACCTCCCACTGGCAGGCCATCTTGTAGACCGGCGACTGGCGGGCTGCCTCCAGCCAGGTCTCAGGAATGCCAGCCTCGCGCGCGGCAGCCTGCACGGCCGGATCATGCGGATCCAGAAAGCACTCAAGCTGTGCCTGGTAGAGCTGTCTTTCGTCCGGCATCGAGGCCGCGGCCTCGATCCGGTCGGCGTCATAGAGCATCACACCCAGATACCGGATGCGACCGACACAGGTTTCCGAGCACACGGTCGGTTGCCCGGCCTCGATGCGCGGATAACAGAACAGGCATTTCTCGGCCTTGCCCGACTGCCAGTTGAAGTAGATCTTCTTGTACGGGCAGCCCGAAATGCACATCCGCCATCCCCGGCACTTGTCCTGATCCACCAGCACGATGCCATCTTCCTCGCGCTTGTAGATCGAGCCCGAGGGGCACGAGGCCACACAGGTCGGATTCAGGCAGTGCTCGCACAGCCGCGGCAGATACATCATGAAGGTGTTCTCGAAGCTGGCATACATCTCCTTCTGAACGCCGTCGAAGAGTGTGTCCTGACTGCGTCTGGCAAACTCGCCGCCCAGATCATCTTCCCAGTTCGGGCCCCACTCGACCTTCTCCATCTTCTCGCCGGTGATCACCGACACCGGCCGTGCCGTCGGCGGCGTCTTCATCCGCGGCGCATGCTGCAGATGCTGGTAGTCGTAGGTGAAAGGCTCATAGTAGTCATCGATGGACGGCAGATTCGGATTGGCAAACAGGTTCGACAGAATCCGCAGCTTGCCCCCCTGACGCGGCTCCAGCCGGCCACCACTGGTACGCACCCAGCCACCCTGCCATGTCTGCTGGTTTTCCCACTGTTTGGGATAGCCGATGCCGGGCTTCGTCTCGACGTTGTTGAACCACGCATACTCGACCCCGTCACGGCTCGTCCACACATTCTTGCAGGTGACCGAACAGGTATGGCAACCGATGCACTTGTCCAGATTCAGCACCATCCCGATTTGTGCACGCACTCTCATCACACCACTCCTTCTTCCGTGCCGGCCGCCACCGGCTCATCCAGCCAGTCGACCCGGTTCATCTTGCGCACCACGACGAACTCGTCGCGGTTGCTGCCGATCGTGCCGTAGTAGTTGAAGCCGTAAGCAAGCTGCGCATAGCCCCCGATCATGTGCGTGGGCTTCAACACCGCGCGCGTGACCGAGTTGTGGATGCCGCCGCGCTTGCCGCTGGTTTCCGCCCCCGGGGTGTTCACGATCTTCTCCTGCGCGTGATACATCAGGCACATGCCCTTGGGCACCCGCTGACTCACCACGACGCGGGCGGCCACCGTGCCATTCGCGTTGAAGCACTCGACCCAGTCGTTGTCCGCCACGCCGATGCGCTTCGCCTCGTCCTCCGCGATCCAGACGTGCGGGCCGGCACGCCCGAGCGTCAGCATCCGCAGGTTGTCGGAATAGGTGCTGTGAATGCCCCATTTCTGGTGCGGCGTCAGCCAGTTCAGCAGGATTTCCGGATTGCCATTGGGCTTGGCGCCCAGCATCGACGCCACCGACTTCGTGTCGATGGGAGGCCGATAGACGCAGAAGCCTTCACCGAAATCGAGCATCCAGCGATGATCCTGATAGAACTGCTGACGGCCCGTGAGCGTGCGCCAGGGGATCAGCTCGTGCACGTTCGTGTAGCCTGCGTTGTAGCTCACCTCCTCCGACTCCAGACCTGACCAGGTCGGCGCCGAGATGATCTTCCGGGGCTGCACCAGAATGTCGCGAAAGCGGATCTTGTCATGCTCGCGCCCCTTCGCCAGATGGACATGATCACGCCCCGTGATCTTCGAGAGCGCCTGCCACGCCTTCACCGACACATGACCATTCGTCTCTGGTGCAAAGGTCAGGATCATCTCGGCCGCGTCGATGGCCGTTTCGATCCGCGGCCGCCCCTGGCTGACACCTTCCTCCGTCACCCGCCGGTTCAGCGCACCCAGCTCCTGCACTTCGTGCTCGGTGTTCCAGGTGATACCCTTGCCACCGTTGCCGAGCTTGTCGAGCAATGGGCCCACCGACGTGAATTTCCGGTAGATGTCACGGTAATTGCGCTCGACCACCACCATGTTCGGCGCCGTCCTGCCCGGAATGAGGTCGCACTCCCCTTTCTTCCAGTCCTTCGGTGCAAAGGGTTGCCCCAGCTCACCCGGCGTGTCGTGCAGCAGCGGCTGGAGCACGATGTCCCTGCGGGTGCCCAGATAGGGGCCCGCAATCTCGCTGAAGCGCTTTGCCAGCAGCTTGTAGATTTCCCAGTCGGTTCGGCTTTCCCACAGCGGCTGCACCGCCTCCGAGAGCGGATGGATGAACGGGTGCATGTCGGACGTGTTCAGATCATCCTTCTCGTACCACGTCGCCGTCGGCAGCACGATGTCCCCGTACAGGCAGGTCGTGCTCATCCGGAAATCCAGCACCGTGACCAGGTCGAGCTTGCCCTCCGGCAGTTCCTCATGCCACTTCACCTCCGACGTGCGCACAGCCTCCCTGCCATCGGAAAACAGCGCGTTCTGTGTGCCCAGCAGGTGCTTCAGCAGGTACTCATGTCCCTTGCCGCTCGAGCCCAGCAGGTTAGAGCGCCAGATGAACAGATTGCGCGGAAAGTTTTTCGGGTTTTCCGGATCTTCACAGCTCATCCGCTCGGTGCCTGCCTTCAGCCTTTCGCACAGGTAATCCACCGGCGACACGCCCGCCTTGTCGGCCGCATCACAGATATCGAGCGGATTGGTCTCAAGCTGCGGTGCCGACGGCAGCCAGCCCAGCCGCTCGGCCTTGGCATTCAGATCGATCAGCGCCATGTTTTCCAGCGGCGCACGCTCGGCCGCCGGGCCGAGAATTTCCTTCACGTCCAGCATCTCGTGCCGCCACTGCCCCGAGTGCGCATAGAAGAAGCTGGTGCTGTTCATCTGCCGGGGCGGGCGCGACCAGTCGAGCGCAAAGGTCAGCGGCGCCCAGCCGAACTGCGGCCGCAGCTTCTCCTGCCCCACATAGTGACTCCAGCCGCCCCCACTCTGTCCGATGCAGCCACACATCATCAGCAGATTGATGATGCCGCGATAGGCCATGTCGGTATGGAACCAGTGATTGATGCCGGCCCCGATGATCACCATGCTGCGCCCTTTCGTGTCATGCGCATTCTGGGCGAACTCGCGGGCCACCTGCGTCACCAGCTCGGGCCGGACACCCGTGTATTTCTGCTGCCAGGCCGGTGTGTAGGGCACGTCATCCTCGAAGGACTTCGCCACGTTCGGATCGTCCAGCCCCTGATCGACGCCATAGTTCGCCATCTGCAGGTCGAAGACCGTGGCCACCAGGGCCGAGCCCCCATCGGCCAGCTTCACGCGGCGCGCCGGTACCCGACGCCCGATCAGCCCGCTTTTCTCCTCACCGGCAAAATAATTGAAGCCCACCGTGACGACTTCGTCACAGGCATCCTTCAGGCTCAGCTTCGGATCGATGTCGGCGCCGCTGCCTCCGTTCTTCATTTCCAGGTTCCAGCGCCCCACCCTGCCGGTCTCGGCCTTGTCCTCACCCCAGCGGAAACCGATCGTCCCGTTCGGCACCACCAGTTCATTCGTGGCCTGATCGACCAGCACGGTTTTCCACTCGGGGTTGTTCTTCTCGCCCAGCTGATCCGGCAGATGTGAAGCCCGCAGAAAATGATCGGGAACCAGCATGCCCTCCCGCTCCTTCAGCATCACCAGCATCGGCATGTCGGTGTACTGCTTCACATAGCGGGTGAAGTAAGGGGACGGATCGTCGCGATGGAACTCGGTCAGGATCACGTGGCCCATCGCCATCGCCAGCGCGGCATCAGTGCCCTGCTTCGGCGCCAGCCAGATGTCGCCGAACTTCACCATCTCGCCGAAATCCGACGACACGGCCACCGTCTTCGTGCCCTTGTAACGCACCTCGGTGTAGAAATGGGCATCCGGCGTGCGGGTCATCGGCACATTCGAGCCCCATACCATCAGATAGCCCGAGTTGTACCAGTCGGCCGATTCCGGCACATCGGTCTGCTCCCCCCAGATCTGGGGGCTGGCTGGCGGCAGATCACAGTACCAGTCATAAAAACTCAGACAGACGCCACCAATCAGGCTCAGGTAACGGGCTCCCGCCGCATAGCTGACCATCGACATCGCCGGAATCGGCGAGAAGCCGATCACCCGGTCGGGGCCATGATCCTTGATCGTCACGGCATTGGCCGCCACGATCATCTCGGTGGCCGTGTCCCAGTCCGCACGCACGAAGCCGCCCAGCCCCCGGGCCTGCTTGTAGCGTGCCGCCCTGGCAGGATCCTGAACGATCGAGCGCCAGGCATCGATGGGCCCCATCGTCTTTCGGGCCTCCCGCCACATGGTCATCAGCTCTCCCCGGATCATCGGGTGCTTGACCCGCTGCGCGGAATACACATACCAGCTGTAGGAGGCGCCACGCGGACAGCCACGCGGTTCATGGTTCGGCAGATCCGGGCGGGTGCGCGGATAGTCGGTCTGCTGGGTCTCCCAGGTGATCAGCCCGTTCTTCACATAGATCTTCCAGCTGCACGAACCGGTGCAGTTCACCCCATGCGTCGAGCGGACGACCTTGTCGTGCTGCCAGCGCGAGCGATAGGCATCTTCCCATTGCCGGTCCTCGTTGACGACCGCGCCATGACCCGCCGAGAAGGTCGAGCGGGTACGGGTCAGAAATTTCAAGCGATCCAGAAAATGACTCATGTCAGCTCCTTGTCCTTGAGATGCGCCGAACCGGTCCACACGGACATCGAATCCCCGAAACGGGACTCGTCCAGCACATCCCCTGTCGTCAGTGCCGGTTTCAGCACGGCATCTCGGCACCCTTTCGGGCGTAATACCACCAGGTGATCACCAGGCAGCTCAGGTAGAACACGATGAAGCCCGTCAGGGCCGCCCCCACTCCCCCTGTCATTTCCAGTGAGGTGCCAAAGCTCTTGGGAATGAAGAATCCGCCGTAAGCGCCGATGGCCCCCGAGAAACCCAGCACGGCCGCCGCCTCCTTGTTGCCATCGAGCACGGCCTGCCGCCTGGCCTCGGGGGAGGTACCCGCTTCACGCTGCCGCTCGGTGAGAAAGATCACCGGGATCATCCGGAAGGTCGAACCGTTACCGATGCCCGTCAGCGCGAACAGTGCGATGAACATCGCCAGAAAGGCAGGAAAACTGCCGCTGCTGCCCGCCGAGGGCAGGAATGCCATCACCCCGATCACGGCCAGGATCATCAGTGCGAAGGTCCACAGCGTGACCCGGGCGCCGCCCAGGCGGTCGGACATCCAGCCACCGATCGGGCGCGTCAGGGCACCCACCAGCGGCCCCAGGAAGGCATACTGCGTCGGGTTCACGTCCGGAAACTGCGATTTGGTCAACAGCGCCAGCCCCGCCGAAAAGCCGATGAATGAACCGAAGGTGCCGATGTAAAGCCAGCACATCAGCCAGTTGTGCTTGCGCCGGAAGATCACGGCCTGATCCCGGAACGAGGCTTTTGCATCGGCGATGTCGTTCATCCCGAACCAGGCGGCGATCGTTGCCAGCAGGATGAAGGGCACCCAGACGAACCCCGCGTTCTGCAACCAGAGCGTTTTCGTCGAGCCGTCCGCTGCCGTGAAACTCAGCCCATCACCACCCACGCCCACCATCGCCCCGCTGATCACCAGCGGCACCACGAACTGCGTCAGGCTCACGCCCAGATTGCCGATACCGGCGTTCAGGCCGGTTGCCATGCCCTTCTTCGCCTTCGGAAAGAAGAAGCTGATGTTCGCCATGCTGGAGCTGAAGTTGCCGCCCCCCAGCCCGCAGAGCAGGGCAAGCGCCAGCAGCACCCCATAGCTGGTATCCGGGTTCTGCAGTGCAAAGCCCATGCCGATGGCAGGCACCAGCAGGCTGAGCGTGGAAATCGCCGTCCATTTCCGCCCACCGAAGATGGGCACGAGAAAACTGTAGAAGATCCTCAGCGTGGCCCCGGACAGGGCAGGCAGCGCCGTCAGCCAGAACATCTGGTTCTTGGAAAGCTCGAAACCCACCTTGTCGAGGTTGACCACCACCACGCTCCACAAAAGCCAGATGGCAAACGCCAGCATCAGCGCGGGGATCGAAATCCACAGGTTCCGGTTCGCGATGCGGGCGCCTTCCCGTTGCCAGAAATCCGGGTCTTCAGGCGCCCAATGGGTGAGCAGATGGGATGACATGATGCTGGTCTCCTGACAGGCAAGGCCGGCATGCTTGCTGCCTTGCCCTGGTTGGAATCAGGGGGTTCGTTCAGGCCGCAGCGTGGGCAGCCCGGTCCCCGGCCGCTGCTACGCGTGCCGGATCACGGAAGCTGAAATGCATCCACACGAGGCTCACACAGACCGTGCCGTACAGCAGCATGAAGCAGCTCGACCGGATGCCGGTCAGGTCAAGGGCCATGCCGAAGAGGATCGGCAACAGAAAGCCGCCCAGACCACCGGCCAGACCCACGACGCCCGACACGGCACCGATGTTGTCGGTGAAGTCGTCGGAGATGAACTTGAAGACCGATGCCTTTCCAATCGCCGTGGCAATGCCCACGACGAAGAGCAGGAAGGTGAAGACCCAGGGGTTCAGCCCGATCTGGAAACTCTGCGGGCCGGTGACGGTCTGGATCGTGAAGTCGGTCTGCGGGTAGCTGAGGATGAAGAAGCAGACCCAGCACACCCACATCACCCACCAGGTCGTTCGATAGGCGCCGTACCTGTCCGAGATCCAGCCGCCGATGGCGCGCAGCACGCCGCCCGGCAGCGAGAAGCAGGCCGCCAGCAGCGCCGCCAGACCGATGTCGAAGCCATACTCGCCGATGTAGTACTTCGTCATCCACAAGGCCAGCGCCACATAACCGCCGAACACCACCGAGTAATACTGGCAGTAGCGCCAGACCCGGGGATCTCGCAGCATCTCGAGCTGTGCCCGCATCGACACCGAGTGCGGCACCTTGTGTGCCGGGTTGGTATGCGTGCCGAACCAGAACAGCACGGCTGTCAGCAGCATCGCCACCGAATAGACTTTCGGCACGATCTCCCAGCTGCCGCCCGCCGCCACGATCAGCGCCGGCGCCACGAACTTGGTCAGGGCCGAACCCGAGTTGCCGGCCCCGAACACGCCCATCGCAAAGCCCTGCCGATCCCTCGGGAACCAGCGCGCCACGTAGGGCGTGCCGACCGAAAACGAGCCGCCGGCCAGACCCACGAAGAGTGACAGCACCAGAAAGTGCCAGTATTCGGTGGCATGACTCATCAGCCAGATCGGCACCACGGTGGCGATCATCAGCAGAAAGAAGACGATCCGGCCACCGTAGCGATCCGTCCAGATCCCGAGTGGCACCCGGACGATCGAACCGGTCAGCACCGGCATGGCCGTCAGCAGACCGAACTGGGTTTCGTTCAGCCCCAACTGTTCCTTGATGGGGATGCCCAGCACCGCGAACATCATCCAGATCGCAAAACAGATGGTGAATGCAAAGGTGCTGGAGACCAGGACGGAATAGGCCCCCTTGGGTACCGTGCTGGCTGCGGTCTGCTCTGCCATGACGCCCTCTTCTTCTGCCGTGTGAACCTTTGTCAACTTTAGAAGCCTTGCCCGGCATCGACCATTCCTCCAAGGGGGAAGGCAGACGGCGCAGAAGACCTAGGCCGAAAGAACTACGCCGCCTCCGTGTCGGCACCACGCACAGCTTCAGGAGTGAGGCCCCCTTGCGAACCACCCCGCAACCCATGGTTCAGGCCCAAGGGGCAGGTCGGGTCGCAGCGGGATGCGACCAGTCACACATCGCCCACCGTTCGTAGACAGGCACTGGCCGTCTGGCCTTCGGCTCACACGGGCGCTTCCGGCTCACGGCAAACTGTCGGAAACACCTTCCCCGTTTCCTTCAGGCCATGAGTTCCGTGTCCGCCATCAACCCGTCCAACACCAAATCCGAACGCACCGACAAGAGCGATACGTCCGTGCTCCCCGGTCTGGCAAGGCTGTTGATCCAGCACCAGATGCTGACGAAGGCCCAGGCGCTGGAGCTGCACGCCAAGGTCAGCGCCACGGAGGACGGCAACCTGCTGGATGAGCTGGTACTCAACAGCAAGCTGATCGCCCCGCAGAAACTCGCACGTTTTCTCGCGGAGACCTTCGGTGCACCGATGCTGGATCTGGCGACGCTGGATTTCAGCATCCTGCCTCTGGCGCAGCTCGACCGGAAGCTGCTGGCCGAGACACGGATCATCCCGCTGCTCAGGCGGGGCAACCGCCTGTCGGTGTTGCTGTCGGACCCGACGGATCACCTGGCCATCGAACGCGTCAAGTTCCAGCAGCAGGCGATCATCGACCCGATCGTGGTCGAGCACCACAAGCTCACCAAGCTGATCCAGAACCTCGACCAGAGCACCGCCGACAAGCTGGCCGAGCTGATCGGCGAGACACTGGAAGAAGAAAACCCGACGCCCGAAGGGGCAGTCTCGCTGGAAGAGGGCGGCGACGTCGATGATGCGCCCATCGTCCGCTTCCTGCAGAAAGTGCTGATGGACGCCATCCAGGGCGGCGCATCCGACATCCATTTCGAACCGTACGAGAAGTTCTATCGCATCCGGTTCCGGATCGACGGCGAGCTGCGTGAGATCACGCAACCACCGCTGGTGATCAAGGACAAACTCGCCTCGCGAATAAAGGTCATTTCCAGACTTGATATTTCGGAAAAGCGTGTGCCACAGGATGGCCGGATGAAACTGGTCATCTCGAACAATCGCGCCATCGATTTTCGTGTGTCGACCCTGCCCACGCTGTTCGGCGAAAAGATCGTGATGCGTATTCTCGACCCGTCGTCGGCCAAACTGGGCATCGACGCCCTGGGCTATGACCCGGAGCAGAAAGAGGCGTTGCTGAACGCCGTTCAGCGTCCGTATGGCATGGTGTTGGTTACAGGCCCCACCGGTTCGGGAAAAACTGTCTCGCTTTACACATGTTTGAATATCCTGAACCAGCCCGGCGTTAATATTGCGACTGCCGAAGACCCGGCGGAAATCAATCTGCCCGGCATCAATCAGGTCAACGTCAACGACAAGGCGGGCCTGACGTTTTCGGCAGCCCTGAAATCCTTCCTCCGTCAGGATCCGGACATCATCATGGTGGGTGAGATCCGCGATCTGGAAACTGCCGACATCGCCATCAAGGCCGCCCAGACCGGTCACATGGTGATGTCCACATTGCACACCAATGATGCCCCCACGACCCTCACCCGTCTGATGAACATGGGGGTGGCGCCTTTCAACATCGCCTCATCCGTCATCCTGATCACGGCGCAACGCCTCGCACGCCGGCTGTGCACCTGCAAGGTCGAAGTCGACATGGATGACGACGCCCTGCTGGCAGCCGGCTTCACCGAAGACGATCTGGACGGCAGCTGGCGGCCCTACAAGGCCGTGGGCTGCGAGCGCTGCAATGGCTCCGGCTACAAGGGGCGCGTGGGCATCTATCAGGTGATGCCGATCTCGGAAGAAATTCAGAAAATCATCCTTGGCTCCGGCAATGCCATGGAGATTGCCGCCCAGGCCAGGCGCGAGGGGGTCAACGACCTCCGGACCTCCGGCCTGATCAAAGTGAAACAGGGTCTCACGACCATCGAAGAAGTCCTAGGCGTAACCAACGAATGAACGCTGTTCCTGCTCAATACATCGCACTGCACCACCTGAAACAACACTGGGCAGAAGCCCGTCACGTCGACGAGCAGAACCTGTCCGCACCGCCGCGTCGTCGCCGTCTGCTGTCGCGCTGGTTTTACCTGGGCAGAAGAACCTGAACTTTCCGCGCGCGTCCGCACCGTTTTTGCCCCCACACACACCGGAATTGAACACACATGGTTGCCAAGGCAATGAATGCCGGCGCGCACGCGCCCCAGAAAGACAAGGTCAAGGAATTCACCTTCGTATGGGAAGGCCGCGATCGCGCCGGCAAGACCTTGCGAGGCGAAACCCGCGCCACGGGTGAAACCATCGTCGTCAATTCCCTGCGGCGTCAGGGCATCTCGGTCACCCGCATCAAGAAGCAGCGCTACAAGGCGGCTCGGGGCAAGATCCAGGACAAGGACATCACCCTGTTCACACGCCAGCTCGCCACCATGATGAAAGCGGGCGTGCCGCTGCTGCAGGCCTTCGAGATCGTGGCCAAAGGTACCGACAATGGTGCCGTGGCAAAGCTGTTCACCGACATCAAGGCCGACGTCGAAACCGGCACGGCCCTGTCACACGCCTTCCGGAAATACCCGCTCTATTTTGACGCGCTGTTCTGCAACCTGGTGGGCGCGGGCGAACAGGCCGGTATTCTGGACGACCTGCTGGAGCGTCTGGCGCTCTACAAGGAGAAGATCCAGGCCATCAAGGGCAAGATCAAGTCGGCCCTCTTCTACCCGATTGCCGTGCTGGTCGTCGCCTTCATCGTGGTGGCCCTGATCATGCTGTTCGTGGTGCCCGCCTTCAAGAGCGTGTTCGAGAGCTTCGGGGCCGACCTGCCGGCTCCGACACTCATGGTGATGGCCATTTCGGACTATTTCGTCAGCAACTGGTACATCATTTTCGGGGGGCTGGGCCTAGGCATCTACTTCTTCATGCAGGCCTGGCGACGCTCGCCCCGCATGCAGGAAGTGATGGATCGCACGATGCTGAAGCTGCCGATCTTCGGCCCCGTCATCCGCAAGGCCGCCATCGCCCGCTGGCTGCGCACGCTGTCGACGATGTTCGCGGCCGGCGTGCCGCTGGTCGAAGCCCTGGACTCGGTGGGTGGCGCAGCCGGCAACGTGGTCTACCTGCAGGCCACGAAGAAGATCCAGCAGGAGGTCGCCACCGGCACCAGCCTGACCATCGCCATGCAGAACGCCAACGTCTTCCCGAACATGGTCATGCAGATGGCCTCGATCGGTGAGGAGTCCGGCTCGCTGGACTCGATGCTGGGCAAATCGGCCGACGTCTTCGAGCGCGAGGTCGATGAAGCGGTCGAGAGCCTCTCGTCACTGATGGAACCCCTGATCATGGTGGTGCTCGGCTCGCTGATCGGTGGGCTTGTTGTGGCCATGTATCTGCCGATCTTCAAGCTGGGTCAGGTGGTGTAAGCTACCCCTTACCATGGGCATCGACGCACAGTTCTGGGTATCCCCCGCCTTCACGCTGATCCTGGCAGGCCTCATCGGCCTGCTGATCGGCAGCTTCCTCAACGTGGTCATCCACCGCCTGCCACTGATGATGCAGGCCCGCTGGCAGGCCGAAGCGGCCGAGCTGCAGGCCAGCCTCAGCGCCCAGGAACTGGCACCCGCCCCGCGGGAGCCCTTCAACCTGATGGTGCCCCGCTCACGCTGCCCGTCCTGCGGCCACGCCATCAGCGCGCTGGAGAACATCCCGGTGCTGTCGTGGATGTTCCTCAAAGGCGCCTGCCGGGGCTGCGGCACACGCATTCCACTGCGCTACCCGATGGTGGAAATCGCCACGGCCCTGCTGGCCCTGAGCTGCATCTGGGTGCACGGCCTGTCGGTCGCGGGTGTAGCCGCCGCCGCCTTCTGCTGCGTGCTGCTGACACTCGCACTGATCGACTTCGACACCCACCTGCTGCCCGACAGCCTGACGCTGCCGCTACTGTGGGCCGGGCTGCTGCTCAACCTCGGCCCGCATGGCTTCAGCGCCCTGCACGATGCCGTCATCGGCGCGGCCGCCGGCTACCTTTCACTGTGGAGCGTCTACTGGCTCTTCAAACTGCTCACGGGCAAGGAAGGCATGGGCTATGGCGACTTCAAGCTGCTCGCCGCCATCGGCGCCTGGTTCGGCTGGCAGAGCCTGCCCGCCGTGATCCTGATCTCCTCCGTCATCGGCGCCATCGTCGGCATCGGCCTGATCCTGTTCCTCGGTCACGGCCGTGAACAGCCCATTCCGTTCGGCCCGTACCTGGCGGGCGCGGGGCTGGTCGCCCTCTTCTGCCGGGATGACATTTTGCGGTGGCTGATGCCAGTGGGCGGGTGAGATAAGGGATCAAGGGCTCCTCACGAAGAAACCAGGGGCCCCCTGCAGCCCACGCCCCGTAAGCATTGAGCCACACCGCCTGCCGTGATCCGGCCACGTCACCTTCAGCGTAAGGTATATCAACATTACAATCGGCATGAACACCTTTTGCAAAGAGGACATTCATGCCCACACTGACCGTCACTGCCAAAGGGCAGGTCACACTCAGGCGCGAGCTGTTGCAGCACCTCGGCATCAAGGCTGGAGACAGGATCGAGATCGAGGCACACCCCGGTGGAGAGCTTCGGATCAAGGCGGCCCAACCAGCCGGCAGCATCGAAGACTTCATCGGTCTGCTGGCAGGACAGACCGACAAGGTCGCCACGATCGACGAGATCAACGAAGCCATTTCAGACGGTTGGGCCGGCATACGATGAAAATCTCTGTCGATACCAACGTACTGCTTCGCAGCGTGGTACGGGATGATCCTGGACAGGCAAGTGTAGCTGACAGGGCACTACGCGAAGCCTCGATGATCTCCATCTCCCTTCCCTGCCTGTGCGAATTCGTCTGGGTGCTGCGCAAGGTCTATCGATTCGAGCGGGCCAAAATCGCGCTCGCCATCCGGGCCTTGATGGGAGCCGACAAGATCATACTCAACCGCCCTGCTGTCAAGGTGGGTCTGTCGTTGCTGGACGCCGGCGGCGACTTTGCCGACGGCGTGCTGGCCTACGAAGGTGCCCGCCTGGGCGGAGAAATTTTCCTGTCCTTCGACCGACAGGCCGTCTCACTGCTGCAAAGACAGGGCATGCTGGTCAGGATGCTGTCTTCGTCAGAAAACTGAATTCCTTTGACAGAACGTAATCATCACGACAATCGAAATATGAAAGCGGGATGGCATTTTTCAGGGCCGGCCGACCAGTTAGCGTGTGATGTTCAGAGCGGGTAACGCCGACACAACCAGTGATAGAGCGGCCCCGTCACCAGAACCACGAAGATCATTCTCGTCGTGTGAAAGGCCGTCACGACAGGCACCCCCAGTTGCAGCACCTTGGCCGTGATCGCCATTTCGGCAATGCCGCCCGGCGTCGTCCCAAGAATCAGGGTGGGCGCGGGAATGACGCTGACACGGGCCGCCAGCAACCCGAACAGGAAGGCCAGGGCCACCGACAGCACCGAGAACAGCACGACGGACAACAGAAAACGCGGCGCCACCTGAAAGAACTCTCGCCGATACTTGTTGCCCAGCGACCAGCCGATCATGAACTGGCCCGCTCTGGAAACCATCTCCGGCATGGCCGACAAGGGCAGCTCCAGCCGTGACACCAGAATCACCGCGCACAATGGCCCCAGCACCCAGGCGTTGGAAATGTTCAGGCGGTCGAACAGGAAACCAGCCAGGGCCGTCAGCACCACCAGATTGACGAAACCCCAGCCATTGAAGTCCCTGACCAGTTGGGCCGACGGATCCTGCCCGTGGATGTCCAGCCACTGGAACAGCAACGGCACCATCGACACGACCAGCAGCAGACGGACACTGTGCGAGGTCACGACGAAATCCACGCGGGCACCATTTCGCTCGGCCAGCACCGACATCTCGGCTGCCCCACCGATGGCCGACGAGAACCACGCTGTCCGGAAATCCAGCCGACCGAGATGGCAGTAAATGACCGTCCCCAGGACGGCGAGCAACAACGAAAAGCCCATGCCCGCCACGATCAGCCCCAGATTTTCGCCGATGAGCTGAAAGACGGCAGGCGTGAAATACAGCCCCAGCGAGGCACCGATGACCCACTGCCCCACATTCCGGGTTCTGCTCGGACAGCCGATGCCCGCTGGCCAGCCCGCGATCCTGGCTGCCGCCGTGGCCAGCAATGCCCCCAGCATCCAGGGCAGCGGCAGATGCACCAGCAGGGCCACACCGACTCCCAGCAGCGCAATCAATGCCCCCCTCAGATAAGATACGAGTTTTGGGTTCATGGTTTTCCCCTTGTCCCTGGCCAAGCATGATCACGCCATGGTCATCTGGCCATTCGATGAAACTTGGCCAAGGATCCCTGCACTTCTCTTGTACGTGCGTCCGCCTCCCAATGTCGATACCCGCCTCGTACACTGCCGGCCTTCGTTTCACCATACGCATCAACCAAAGAGTCTGCCAAAGGCCTGGAATAGCGATGCGAAATCCAGCTTCTATACAAATGCCTCTTCTTGTCGTTATCTGCAAAATCTGAAAACTCGCCTCTGGCATGGCAGACAACGTGATTATTCAAAATCTGAAGGTCGCCCTCCTGAAGATTCATTGAAAAATTGAAATCTGGAGTCCTCATGACCTCGGAGAATTTTTCAACGATCTCAAGCCTCCTGCAAGAGACTGGATCTTTCCGGAAGAACTTCTCCAACGCATCAACAACCCTTTTTCTATAAAAACGGCATGAAAAACACCCCATTTCCATACTGACCAAAGGAGCATTAAAAATAAGAACCTTCCACCCCATCTTTATTAGAAATATCTGAAAATGGAAACATATCGTGCAAATCAGTAGCCATATCAGGATAATTCTTCACCATGAAGTTATAGGCCCTGACACTACTGACAATCCTTGACTCTCCTCCAGACATTGCCGAGCGCCTGCAAAGCAGAGTCACTATGTCACAGTTATCAGTATGATGTTCTATCTCTGCATTGGTTGAATTCCCTCTTAGCGGATTAAGCTGACCTGAATCACGCACATTGACCACCATCTCACCATGAGAGTTTTGGATCAAAGGAACGCCAAGGTGCATCCCAATCCCCCAAGCAATCATCTTGGAATCACTTTCTGGCAGATCGGCAATAGGAAGTCCCCTGATAAGAAAAACGCCCAGACCATACTCGCACTCTCTGACAGCTTTCTCCAGTACAGACTCAAACACTCCCATCGGGAAGTCTGATGGATCCTTGCGATGGGAACCTAGACTCTTGAAATGGCTCAGACCACGAAGAATATCTTCTGACTCTCTCGACGAAACCTGATGCATCCAAACATCCTGCAGCGAATAGAGTGTCGCAGCGTCCCAGTTGGACAATGATGAAACCTCGAACATGGAACGACCACTCATACGAATCCTCCCCCCAGCCTGTCTCCATGAAATATTTCGTTTCAGTACTTCACTTGGCACGATACGCCCAATGGACCCCTTCCTGAACTAGGGAATACCATTGACATGCCAGACCAACATGACACGCCACCCACCATGTCCCAGCCAAAGCACGCGGAACACCGACCCTCCCTCCCCCTCATCGGCCTCACCGGCGGCATCGGCAGCGGCAAGAGCCTGGTTGCCGACCTGTTCGTGGCACGGGGCGCGGCGCTGATCGATACGGATCGGATCGCGCATGCACTGACGGCACCGGGTGGGCGGGCCATCCCGGCCATCCGCGAGGCGTTCGGCGACGAGGTGATCGCAGCAGATGGCCGGATGGATCGCGCCGCGATGCGCAAGCGCGTCTTTGCCGACCTGAACCTGAAAAACCGGCTCGAATCGATCCTGCATCCGATGATTCTGGCCGAGGCACAGGCGGCCATCGAGGCAGCCCGCGCCAGCGGTGCCCCCTATGCACTGGTGGCCGTGCCGCTGCTGCTGGAAACCGGGCACTGGGTCTCCCGTGTGAACCGGATCCTCGTCGTGGATTGCCCCGAAAGCATGCAGGTGGAACGGGTGATGCAACGATCCGCGCTGCCCGCCGAGCAGGTGGAAGCCATCATGGCCGTGCAGGCCACGCGGGAAGAAAGACTGGCGGCGGCCCACGACGTGATCGACAACAGTGGCAGCATCGGGCAAACCGAAGCGCAGGTGGTTTCGTTGCACGAGCGCTATCTGGCCATGTAGCCGCCTTTGATACACGCCGCCCGTTATCACGCCTGCCACACCCGCCTGCACCACGACGACCGCGAGCGTCCGTCTGTCGGCCCGCTTTACGGCTATCGCCCCGGTGGGATAGATAGCCGGGGTTATCATTGACACACGACCTTTGCCATCGCCGCCTGTCGCCCCAGCTGTCCGGCATGCCATGCATCGACACGGACACGGCGTCAGGTGATGTCTGCTTCTCTGCCTGCTGCCCGGCGGCGGGCCCAACGTGTGACTTCCATGATCACCTACCTGCATCCGTTCAACGAGCGTATCCGTACCATGCTGCGGCTTGATGAACTCTACCGCCGCTTCGAGCGTCTGGTAGCACGGACGGATGCGCTCTCTCACCATGCCGCGCTGAACACGCTGTTCGAGCTGCTGGAGCTGTCGTCACGCGCCGAAGTGCGGGCCGATCTGCTGCACGAGCTGGAGCGTCAGCGGCAGACGCTGAAAGCCTTCCAGCATGATCCGGACGTGGCGGTCGACGCCCTGTCGGCCATTCTGGCCGAGATCGAAGGTGCGGCATCGCAGCTGCAGGCCAGCGGCGCACGCAGCACGCAGAGCCTGCGCGAGAACGACTGGCTGATGAACATCCGCAGCCGCAGCGTCATTGCCGGTTGCAGTTTTCAGGTGGATCTGCCCTTCTATTACGCCTGGCAGCACCGCCCGGCCGAAGAGCGCCAGCAGAACATCATCGAGTGGGCGCAGCCCTTCGCCCCGGTGCGGGAATGCCTCGGCATCGTGCTTCGCCTGTTGCGTGAGTCCGGGCAGCGCAACCGTGTCACGTCGCAGAACGGCAGCTATCAGCAGCAGCTGGGCGGCAAGACCTATCAGCTGGCCGAGATCCGCCTCGATGAAAACCTTGGCGCAATCCCCGAGTTTTCGGCGAACAAGTACATGCTCTGGGTGCGTTTCGGCCGGCTCGACCGCGAATTCCAGACCCGCCCCTTTGAAGGCAGCATCGACTTCGAGCTGAGCCTGTGCAGCCTATGAGCCCGTCCGACACGCCCTCGCCACGCCCGCTGCGCATCAGTTGCCCCACCTGCCAGCAGGAAACCATCTACAGCGTGGAAAACCGCTGGCGCCCCTTCTGTTCGGAGCGCTGCCGGATGATCGACCTGGGCGCCTGGGCCGATGAATCCTACGTGGTGAAAGGCAAACCCATCGAGGGTGACGACGATCTCGATGTACTGCTCGACACCGCCCTGCGTCCTCGTACGGACTGATCGCCCCTGCACCATCGCCCCGCGAATTTGGGCGGCAGGCGTCGCGAAAGCGAAAATCGGCCCCGAACTGACCTCTCACCCCTTCTGCTGATCGTCGCGGATGCCCTGATCCGTCGTCCCCACCCGGCCATTGCCGACAGGATGACGCAAAGCCGCCATGTCCGCGCCGATGACATGCCTGTCCCGGCCGCACCGCGCACCCGCCCATACCGTCTGGTCATCCGTCCGCCTCTGCCTGCCCTCCGTCTCATGCTGCGGCCCAGTCATCGACACACTGGCTGACATTTCGCGCAGCGAGCCCAGAATGCTGCACTTGGGGAATCCCCTTGCCGTCGTCCACACGACCTCGGCCCCTTGTCCAGTTCCGACCCGGCCACACGGCGGGTCCTGTCCGCCTCGAAGACGCCATGCCTCAGACCCAGACATCATCGCCTGCACGAAGGATGCCATTCACTCCCCGGGTGCTGGCACAAGGTCTCTGTGCGGCCTGGATGCTGTTGACGACCTCGGCCCATGGCATGCTGACCGAAGCGCGGTATGAAATCCATTCGGACGGCTCACCGGGCTGGGATGGCAACGATGGCCCCGGCATGGACAGCGGCCCGAACAACCGGATCGTGCGCACACACGACTATGTGGATTATCTGGTCTCGCTCAGCAGTGGCGATCAGGGCGCGAAGGCCCCCCGCATCGAATTGACCCTGCCGAAGCGTCAGCCTGGCCAGCAGCCCATCGCGGTCTGGAACGGGGTGCCCAACCAGTGCACGGGGGCTGGCAGCGCCGTGCTGGATGGCGGGCAACGCCTCGTCTGTGTGTTGCCCGATTATCCGGCCTCCCGCTCCGATTCGGTCTATTTTCGGGCGAACATCCTCGGCAGCACACCGAACGGCACGCTGATGCCGGCGCCCGCCATCCGGATCAGCACCACCGCGGTTGCCAACTTTCCGCCGCAGGGCCATCCCCCGGCCGTCACCGTCAGTGCCGCCCCGTTCTACGATGTGGTGCTGCTGACCGAACACCCGCCTTCGGCCTACCAGCCCCTCGGTGGGCCAGCCAATCAGCCCAACATCTTCTTTCGCCCGATGGTGGGCGTGATGGCGCGTCATCCACACGGTCACGGCAGGAAGGGCATCGAACAGCTCGACCCCACCCAGCCGATCCACATCGACCTGGATCTCTCCAGTTTCGTGCCCTCAGTGGGGCTCGTGAACTGGGTTCCGCCTCACGGGAGGCAGCACAGTTTTGCCGATGGCTGCGGCAACAGCCGCCAGGGGCAACCGCATCCCAGGCTCTTCGGGCCCGGCATCAGCAATTACGGCAAGATTCTCGACCATGGCCCCAATGGCATCCCCGCCAACGCCACCGAACGTGAGCGCAACGCAAGCGTACTGAACGGTGGCGACTGCCAGGTGCTGGCCAGCGACCGCAACCACATCTCACTGGCGCTGCACGGGGTGGACACCACACTGGCTCATACGCCCTCGAACTACCATCTGACAGGCAAGGTGCCGGCCAGTGACCAGTGGGTGGCCGCCAAGGTACTGGTGCTGTGGACCGACGTGAACGATTACCCCCTCAGACAGGAAGTTTTTCCCGAGCTGATCGTGACCCGTTTTGAAGGGCGCTCGATCAGCCAGCAGCCCATCATCGGTGACCGCCCGGACAACAACCGGGTGAAGAACAGGGCTCTCGTGGATGCCGACGGCACCTCATCCAAGATCTTCACCTACGACGGCACGCTGCCACGCCCCTACGGCACCACACCGGACGCACTGGCCAACACCGGACGAGTCGACTACATGGCGCCGCAGCAGAGTGCCGGCGCCGCCATCCGTTACACCAATACGGGCGCCATCCCGCACCAGGGCATCATGCTGTGCGACATCCTCGACCGCACCGCCTTCGATCTGGCGCCGCATTTCAATGCCCGTGTCAACATCAGTGCGAAGAGCAAGCCGGATCCCGTGGCCACCCTGCAATATGGCGCCCACAGAACGGGTGCCCCCTATTTCAGCTCGACGGACAGTGCCCCCTCCCCTGACGGCCATGTCGGCACCGGGCAGTCTGCCTACGCCACCGCCAGTTGCAATGACACGAACATCAGCTGGTTCGATACCCCGCAACAGGCCGAGGCGGCGGGCGGACTCGTCTACGTCAGGGCCAGTATCGACACCCTGCGAGGCGGCGAGAACGCGAACCTGATGCTGCAGGGGCTTGTGCTGCGTGAAACCTGGGCCGCCACGATCCATGTCGAGACACCACGGCCTGGCATCCGCCGGGCCGGCGAGCCGATCACCGCCGGCACGATCATCCGCAACCGTGCCGACATCGGCACGACCAACGGCATCGATGTCAGCAAAGCGCAAAACCAGGATCATCTCGAAGTGGTCGGGATGAAAACCGTCTCCCGCATCGAGAAGACCGTCACGAAACCGGCCAATGCGCTGACCTCGCCGGTGGCGGCCGGCACGACGGTCAGCTTCGAGCTTCGCCCCCGCTACTCGACCACCTTCCCGCCGTCGCCCCGCACCGTGACGGTGACCGACATCCTGCCCCCCCGTGTCAGCTATGTGGTGGGCAGTGCCCGGATGGGCGCTCAGGTCGCAGACCCCTTGATCCAGCCCGACACGCCCGCCGCCGGCATGACCACGCTGACCTGGCGCTACGAGAACCTGCTGCCCCATGCCGGCCACAACATCGACCCGGAAGCCGCGCTGCCACCGATCACCTATGACGCACGACTGAGCCTGTCGCTGAAGGACGGCAACGTCGTTCGCAACAACGTGCGCATCAGTGGCGGCCCCAGCGACTACGAGCGGGACTGCAGCTTCAACCTGAAGCAGCAGTCCCACGGCACCTGCGTGAAAGCCGCTTCGGTTCAGATAAGCGTGCAGTCGCCTCCGGGCTTCCAGCTGGAAAAAACCGCCGAGCCCCCGGAAATCCAGCCGGGTGATCCGTTCTCCTACACCCTGAGTTTCGTGTCGATGGGAAAGGAGGTCAGGGCACCTGACATTGCCGACATCATCGACATCCTGCCCTTCCTCGGAGACGGCAGCGGCGCGCCCGACAGACATCGCTCGGCACGCGAGCCAGGCTCCGTCTTCACCCCCGGCGGTTACTGGCTGGCCTCGGTCGAGCCGCCCGCCATCGACCCACAGGCCCGGATTTACTACACGAAGCGCCCACACGCCGAGATCAACAATGATCCTGGGCACCCGTCCAACCGGATCCCGGATGGTGAGACCCGGTGGTGCCTCGCATCGGCATTCGGGACAGCCGGTTGCCCGGCCCACATCGGAGAGACGACGGCCATCCGCACCAGCCCTGCCATCGACGTGCTCCCGGCCAACACCCCCTATTCGGTAAAGCTCAGCCTGCTGACGCATACGGTGCTGGCGCAGCCCGGCAACATCTTTGCCAACCGGGCCGGGGCCGGGCCTGCCGATGCGGGCAGCTCGCTGCTGTATGTGGAATCCCAATCGAATCTGCAGGTACGCATCCTGAAAGGGGCGGCTTCGAGCCTCAGCGGACGCACCTTCGTCGACTTCAACCAGAACGGCCAGTGGGATGCAGAAGACCAGCCACTGCCCGGCCAGTGCATCGTGCTCAGGGGCTCCCGTCATCAGGCAGATGACGTGCTGGCCTCGGTACGTGCCGATGCCGACGGCCATTTCAGTTTCAGTCCCGGACAGAAAAACCGCATCCACGCCACGGCCGATTGCAGCGGCACCCCACTGCCCTCCTTCGGTGGCCTGCTGGCCGGGGAGTATTCGCTGGCCCGTGCAGCCCTGACGCCAGGTCATCTGGCAGGCGCCAGTTTCGCCGGCTCGGCCGGTGGCACGGCACGGGACGGCTCGATCACGGCCATCACACTGGCATCGGGCGTGCAGGCAACCGACTACCGGCTGACGGAACTGCCATCCATCCCCACACTGACCCTGACCAGTACGCTCACGAATGATCACGGTGGCACCGCCACCACGGCCGACCTCCTGCTCCGTGCCACCGCCGGGGGCACGGAGCAGCCCATCGCCCAGGGCACGAGCGGCACGCCCGCCGTCACCCGCGTGGCCATGCCCGTCGGCCCGATCCAGCTCGGCGCCCCCGGCCTGCCCGGCTACCGTGCCGGCACCTGGCAGTGCACGGTCAACGGCCAGCCCGTGGCCGCTGTGCCGGGTACGGGTGCAACCCGTGGTGCTGGCACTGCTGCCCCAGGCACCACCGGTGCCACCCCAGCCCCGCACGTGCTCACACTTCGCCACGGTGACAAGGCCGTCTGCTCGATCCACTACGACGACGAGCCCGCCCGCCTGACACTGACCAGCACCGTCACGAACTCGAACGGCCGAACCGCCACACCGCAGGATTTCGTGCTGCACGCCAGCGGACCAGCCACACTGAAAGGAGTGACGGGCGAAGCGGCCATCACCGGTGCCGAGGTGCCGCCGGGCACCTACACACTCCGGGAAGATGAGCTGCCAAATTATGTGGCGGGTGCCTGGCGCTGTGATGCCGGCACACTCGATGGCAACCGGCTGACGCTGACCAATGGCGAACATGCCACCTGCAGCATCAACAACACCGACCAGCCCGTGAGCCTGACGCTCGTGCTCGACGTGCTCAACGAGCACGGTGGCACGGCCACCCGGCAGGACACCGCCGTATCGGCCCAGGGCCCGGATTCGATCAACGGCATTTCCGGCACGAAACCCGTGACCGTGGCACCGGTTCGCCCGGGTGTCTATCAGCTGGCCGAGCCACAACTGCCCGGTTATCGCACCGGCAAATGGATCTGTTCGGCCGGAACCCTCACGGGCAACACGCTGACACTGGGCGAACATCAGAACGTCACCTGCCGCATCGTGCTGAAGGATCTCCCGGCCGAACTGAAGGTGACGAAAACCGTCGTTGGCAGCGTGAAGCCGATCCCCAACTCCGACACGGACTATCAGCTCCAGTACCGCATCAGCGTGCAGCATCAGTCCGGTGCAGCGGGTCTGTACTCGCTGATCGACATGCCCGCCTTCGATCCGGACGTGAAGATCCTGGGCACGCAGATCCTGAAAAACGCACGTCTGCTGTCTCACCAACCGGCCGACGATGGCAGCTGGGTGCTGGCCAGCGAGGCGCGGCTGCCCATCGGCGCCGAGGATGTCTACCTGATGGACTTCCGCATTCGCGTGCCCTATGGCAGCAACACGGCCAACAATCGCTGCACCAGCGGCGCGGCCGCCCAGGGCAAGGGTCTGTTCAACCAGCTCTCGTTGCGCAACCTGTCGGCCGAGACCACCGAAGCCGCCCCGATCACGAGCCAGGCCTGCATCGACACCCCGGTGCCGATCAGCACGGCCAGCCTGTCCATCGAGAAAACCAGCACCAGCCGATCGGCCGAAGTGGGCGATCTGATCCACTATCGGCTGCGCATCCGCAACCACGGCACCGGTGCGGCCATCTCGCCGGTGGTCGTCGATCGGCTGCCCGCCGGCTTTCGCCTCGAAGCGGGTACGGTGCGTGTGCAGAACGCCCGTGTGAGCTGGATTCGTCAGAACGGCATGCGAGAACTGCACATCAAGCTCGATCGCATCGAGGCGCCCGGCACACAGGGCGGCGGCAATGGACTGACACCCGCTCATCAGGCCGACAACGGTGATGTCATCATCACTTACCGGGTTCGCCTGGGCGTGGGCGCTCAGGAAGGCGATGGCACGAATCGCGTGCATGTCGAGTGCCTGACCCCCAATGGCGGCGGAACCGCCAAATGCTCGAACGAGTCGCGCTGGAAAGTGCAGGTTCGCGCCGGCATCTTCAGCGAAGAAGCCTGTGTGGCCGGTCAGGTCTTCGTGGACTGCAATGGCAACGCATTGAAAGACGCCGAGGAGCTGGGCATCCCGGGCGTGCGTCTCTACCTGCAGAACGGCACCTGGTTCGTGACGGATGCGCACGGCAAGTACAGCCACTGCGGTCTGCGCCCACGCACCCATGTGCTGAAGATCGACGGCCGCACCCTGCCCCGCAGGAGCCGGCTCGTGACCAGCAGCGCCCAGAGCGCAGGCGATGCCCAGAGCCTGTTCATCGACGCGAAGAAAGGCATGCTGCACCGGGCCGACTTCATCGAGGGCAGCTGCTCGAACACCGTGATCGAGCAGGTCAAGGCCCGTCAGGCCCAGGGTGAGAACACCAGCGTGCAGACGGAAACCGGCCAGCCCGCCCTCTCCTTCGAGAGCAAGCGCGGCGTGCCGGCACGGCCGCTGCATCAGGGCACGGATGCGGCCAGGCAACCGATCGGTCGCACCCGGTACTGAAGCGCGGGCCGGGGGCAGGGAGGGCTGCCGGCTTGAAAGCGCGTATCGTGTCGGCAATCTCCGAAAGGCTCGGTTCGCGTGGAGGCAGATAACTGAAATCACCGGAAGCCGTCTCCGGCACGCCCCCGTAGACCAGACCGCCAGTCCACCAAACCGCCAGTCCGCCAGAAGCTCGACCGCCTATGCCAGAACCTCCAGCGTGTCGAGACCTTCACGCAGTGCACGCTTCAGCACCTTGCCATAACTGCTCTTCGGCAGCTCTGTGCACAGCCGGTACTGCTTCGGCGCCTTGAAGGCGGCCAGATGGCTCCTGCACCATTCATCCAGCACCGCGGCGGACAGTGCCCGATCCGCTTCAGGAACCACGACGGCCAGCACCTCCTCGCCCCAGGCCGTGCTGCGCACACCGATGACCGCTGCCTCCTGCACGTCCGGGTGGCTGACCAGCACCTCTTCGACCTCTTTCGAATAGACGTTGTTGCCACCGGAAATGATCACGTCCTTCAGGCGGTCGGTGAGCGTCAGGAAACCGTCCTCATCCAGCACGCCGACGTCGCCGGTCCTCAACCAGCCATCACGCAGGGCCTGTGCGCTCGCTTCCGGATTGCGCCAGTAGCCCCGCATCACCACCGGACCTCGAACCCGCACCTCGCCGACATGGTTGGGCGGCAGAAGCTGGCCCGCCTCATCCGCGATGCAGACATCGACACAGGCATGCGCCACCCCGACCGAAGCACGGCGGCGTGCCGCATGCTGATGGGCGATATCGGCGATGATGGCCTGAGGCAGTACGGTGATCGTCATCGGGCACTCGCCCTGACCGTAGATCTGGACGAAGCAGTTGCCCAGCACCGACACGGCTCGATCCAGATCCGGCAGGTACATCGGCCCACCACCATAGACGATCGTCCGGAAACCCTCACCGCGCTGTCCTGTCTCGATGGCGGCCCTCACCAGCCGGTTCACCATCGTCGGCGCGACATACAGGGACACCGAACCGTGCCATTTGGCCAGCTGATGGATCTCGTCGGCCAGGAAGCTCCGGGAGGGCGGCACGATGTGCTGAGCCGCATGCCTCACGAAAATGAAGTTGTACAGGCCAGCGCCATGCGACATCGGTGCGGCATACAGGATCGCATCGCGTGGGCTGACGGTCTGGATTTCTGCGCCATAGCAGAGCGACATGGCCACCAGATTGCCATGAGACAGCATCACGCCCTTGGGCCAACCGGTCGTGCCCGAGGTATAGAACAGCCACGCCAGCGCTTCGGGCGGCAGCCTCACCGGTGGCTGATATTCGACCCGTGCGCAGACATCGCCCGTGCAGGCTGCGTTGACGATACCCTGATACACCTCGCCATCCACCGCCAGGCAGGCCGTGCTCTGCCCCTCGACATGATCGAGCACGGCATCCAGCGCCTCATCCGTGTCGGCCACCAGCAGCGCCGCCTCGGCATCATCGACGATCCAGCCGGCCTCGCGGGGATGCAGGCGGTAGTTGATCGGCACGCAGACGGCCCCGATCCACCACGCCGCATAGGCCACTTCGAGATACTCGCACCGGTTGGCCATGAAGATCACCACCCGGTCCCCTTTGGCCACCCCCTGCTCATGCTGCATCCACCCGGCCAGCGCCGCCACCCGGGCGGCAAACTCGGCGTAGCTGGCATGCAGCTGCTCGCCCAGCCGCAGTGCCGGCAATTCAGGGTGAAGTCGGGCCGACTGATGAAGCCAGTTCGCGATGTTCATGCTCGTTCTCCTCCTCTGCCATGCCGGTTCAGAACGTGTCATGCGCTGCTACGCCCAGGAGGGGCTTTCGCAGGAACGAATCAGTGCATGACACGCTTCATGCCGGCCTCACCCCGACAGTTTGTCACAGAACGTGGCACACGACCCGTTACACGAGGTTTTTTGCCGTAGCCCCTCATGGTTATCCCGCATGAGGACAGGATCATCGCCCTTAGAGCGTGTTATGCACGCCCAGAGGGGCTTTCGCGGGGACGAATCAGTGCATAACACGCTCTAGGCCATCGTTCACCTCGCCATCCTCACTCACCAGGCCCCCCGCTGCATCGCCACCCCCTGGGCACCGACCCTGCGGGCCGTGTCGAGATCGGCTGGCCTCAGACCGCCCAGGGCATAGACCGGCACCGGGGTGCTGGCCATGATGGCCGCAAAGCCATCCCAGCCACAGCCTGCCGCTTCCGGATGGCTCGGGGTCGGCTGCACCGGGCCGCAGACGGCGAAATCCACTTCCACGGCACCGGCCCGTTGCAGATCATCGGCCGTGTGACAGGAAGCGCCCACCATCCGGTAACGCACCCGCCAGCCCGGCAGCACTTCCACCCCGGCTTCGGCCGCCAGGGCAGGGTGGGCCACCGCCAGATCGCTGGCGTCCTGCTGTCCGGCCCCCGCCTGCTCGGCAGCCAGCGAGGAAGGAGGCCAGACGGTCTGCTTCGCCTGGGCCTCGGCCACGGCCCGCAGGTCATCAGCCGTCAGGTGGATTCCCCCACCGGTTTCATCCGAGGCACGCTGGGCATGATGATGCGCATGCCGGCTGCTGACCAGCACCCGCACACCGGTGCCGCGCACCTGATCGATCACGGCCTCGAAGAGCCAGGAAAATGCAGCCTCGTCCATGTCCGGCTCGCGCAACAGTAACAGAGGCGACGCACTGGCAGGCTTGGCGTCTGCCCCCTGGTCAGCCTCGGCCGGATTGTCGATCGTTTGCGCCGAGTTCCGTCCGTGATCCGGCAACCGTGAGGCCAGACCGGCGTCTTTCCACGGCTTGAGCCAGGCCGCCAGACGGGCGAGCCAGGCATCCCGTCCCAGCTCGGTAGCGTTCGAGATCGCATACGTCTCCGGCAGGCCCAGCCACCGGATCGGTGCCAGCGAGGCCGGCAGCAACGGCCCGACCCCCACGGCATGGGCCGGCTGCCAGGCCAGCGCCTGACCTTCGGCCGAATGCGGCTCTCCCGACCAGTCGATGATGCGGCGGAAATGCAGACGGACATGGGCATGACCATAGACATGCTCCCGCACGACCCAGGGCCAGGAATGGTGTACCTGGATGCCGATTTCCTCCTTCAGCTCACGCGCCACCGCCGTGGCGGCATCTTCACCGGCCTCGAACTTCCCGCCCGGAAACTCCCACCAGCCGTGATAGCTCTTGCCGGACAGGCGCTGTCCCAGCAGCACCTGCCCATCCGGGCGCAGCACCACGCCCACCGCCACATCCACCAGTGTCTTGTCTGTCATCTGTGTCTCTGTTCAAAAACCGGCGCCCGGCAGAGTCGCACGCCCCGGGGCCTCAGACACCGGGCGCACGGCTCAGGTGTCCGATGCCTGCCGTCCTGCCCAATCCCGCGCGAACTGACTGGCCACACGCCCCGAGCGCGAGCCCCGCTCCAGCGCCCAGCGCAAGGCATCGGCCCGCGCCTCGGCCACCTGATCATCATCGGCCCCGGCATGGCGCAACCAGTGCCCCACCACGGCCAGGTAATCATCCTGCCGGAACGGATGGAAGGAAACCCGCAGGCCGAAACGTTCGGAGAGCGAGATCTTTTCTTCGGAGGTCTCGCCCGGGTGGATTTCACCGTCCTCCTGATGCGCGGCCTGAAGGTTTTCGGACAGCATCTCGGGCATCAGGTGACGACGGTTGGACGTGGCATAGATCAGCACATTGTCGGCCTGCCCGGCGATGCTGCCATCCAGCACGGTCTTCAGTGCCTTGTAGGCGCCCTCCCCCTGCTCGAAGGAAAGATCATCACAGTAGACGATGAAGCGCTCGGGCCGGTGCTGCACCCGATCGATCAGATCGGGCAGATCGACGAGCAGATCCTTGTCGACCTCGATGAGACGCAGCCCCTCATCCTTGAAATGGTTCAGGCAGGCACGGATCAGCGAGGACTTGCCCGTGCCCCGCGCACCGGTCAGCAGCACGTTGTTGGCGGGCCTGCCCTGGACGAACTGGCGGGTATTGGCCTCGACCATCGCTTTCTGGCGGTCGATGTTGTGCAAATCATCCAGGCAAGGCAGCGCGGGATGATGCACGGCCTGAAGCTCGCCCACGCTGCCCAGCGCACTGTCTCGCCGTCGCCAGCGGAAAGCCACTGCCTCCCAGTCCGTCTCTCGCGGCAGCAACAGCTGATTCAGACGCAACACCAGCGGCTCGACGGTATCCAGCACCTGATTCAGGCGCTGGAGCAAACGATTCATTTCGGTCGACATGAAGGTCTCCGGCTCAGGGGCGCTGTCCGCCATCGCCCCTTTCATGGCTTCAGCGGGATGGCGTCACGAACGATAGTCGGCATTGATCGACACGTAGTCATGCGACAGGTCGCAGGTCCAGATCGTGGTGTCGACCTCCCCACGATGCAGGCACACACGCACCTGGAATTCGGCCTGGGCCAGCACGCGCTGGCCATCTTCCTCCTGATAGGCCGGATCACGGCCGCCGTTGGAAGCCACCCTCACCTCATCGAGCCAGACTTCAAGACGGTTCACATCCAGATCCTCGATGCCCGCATAGCCGATGGCCGCCAGAATGCGGCCCAGATTCGGGTCGGATGCGAAGAAGGCGGTCTTGACCAGGGGCGAATGGGCGATGGCATAGGCCACCGCATCGGCCTCGGCCTGCGTGCCAGCCCCTTCCACCCGCACCGTCACAAATTTGGTAGCCCCCTCACCATCGCGCACGATGGCCTGTGCCAGCTCGATGGCCGTGTCGGTGAGGGCTTCCAGAATCTGCGGTGCTCCCGGATCCTCGTCACTTTCGATCACGACATCCCCGGCCCCGGTAGCCACCAGCAGGAAGGTATCGTTGGTGGAGGTGTCGCCATCGACCGTGATGCGGTTGAAGCTGACGTCCGCGATGCGCCGAACCCAGCTCGACAGCATCCCTTCGGAAATCTTCGCATCCATCGCGATCATGCCGAGCATCGTGCCCATGTTCGGGCGGATCATCCCCGCCCCTTTCGAGATGCCGGTCATCACCACTTCCCGTCCGGCCACCGTCACGCGCCGTGACGTGGCCTTGGGCAGCACGTCGGTCGTCATGATGGCTTCGGCCGCCTCCAGCCAGTGGGCCGGATTCAGATCCCCCACCGCCTCGGGAATGGCGGCCTTGATCGTGTCGACCGGGAGATGTTCAAGGATGACCCCCGTCGACATCGGAAAGACCTCTTGCGCCTGACAGCCCAGTGCCTCCGCCACCTCGGCACAGACACGGCGGGCGCGGCTGATGCCTTCGGTTCCCGTACCGGCATTGGCATTGCCGGTATTGACGACGACGGCCCGCACATGTCCCTTGATCGCCTGCAGATGCTCCCTCGCCACCGTGACCGGCGCCGCGCAGAAGCGGTTGCGGGTGAACACCGCGGCAGCCAGCGTCCCCTCCTTGAAGCGCGCCACCATCAGGTCACGCCGCCCTGGCTTCTTGATACCGGCACGGGCTGTGCCCAGTTCTACACCAGCCACCGGCAACAGGGCAGCAGCTTCGGGCGCGGACAGATTGACAGGCATGGGGTGTCTTCCTCTCGGATTGTTTTGGGGGACAAGAAGGCAGGAAAGGCTCTCGCCCAGTAGTGTAACCGCCCCACATCAACCGAAGCTACCATGCCGCGTCTGTCAGACACCCGCCTTTCCTGCACGTGCCCGGCCCCTCCCATGCCATGCCCTGATCACGCTGATTTTCATGTCGGGGGCCCAACCCATGGGCTGACCAAGCCAGACATCCTGATGGATTTCGGACCACCGAGCGAGCGCTCTCTTCAACGCAAAAAGCAGCTGCCTCTCTGAACCATCAAGGACACGCTGAGCATTTCGAATTGTGAACAGCGTTCCGATACGTAAATCGTTCATGAATGGAAAATCCTGTTCAGAATGACTGCTATGATGAAAACACCAATATCAGCCCCGTTCACGGGAATCGTCGATGTCCACGTCACGCCTCCCTCTCCTCCCCGCCTCCTGTCATGAACGGCGTACCTTTTGTGCCGCTGGGGCCTGCCTGACGATCTCGGCCCTGCTGGGCGGCTGCAGCAACACCGGACACGGCCACGCCTACGACCGCCTTTATTCGCCCACCCAGATCACCAGGCTGAACGGTGTGTATTTCATCGTGGATTGCTGGCACCACCGCATCCTGTATTCGCAGGATGTCCGGCTGCCTCTGGCGCGATGGCGACTGCTGGACGACGATCTGGCAGGCCCCCATTCGATCGACACCGATGGGAAACTGTATGTGGCAGAAGACACCGGGCGCCATCGGTTGAAGGTGTACCGGGCCCGTCCACGCGGCGGCTTCGAGCTGATCCAGATCGTGGGCCAGGTGGGCGTCCGGCCTCATCGCGTCCTGTACGATCCCCCCCACCAGCAATTCCTGATCATGGGCTCGGAGGACCAGAGCCTTCATGCGCTGGTACGCGGCCCTCAGGGGCTTCGCCCGGCCTTCAGCCTGCACATCCCCGAACTGAACGGCGAGTACTGTCGATCCATCACGCTGCATGGCGATCTGCTGTATTTCGTGGCCGTCACCCATCTGGTGATCTACCGACGGGATGGCCACCGCTTCCGGTTCACCGGCCAGCGCCTGCCCATCCGCGCCCTTCAGGGCTTTCAGCACGGACACGGCAGCAACGACCTGTTCTTTCTGGATCAGCGCCGGGGCATTCTCACCGCCACCCCCAACCGGGCCTTCCTGTTCAACCATCTGATGCAACTGGTCGATGGCACGGCACAGGACATCTCCCACCACTTCCGCGGCACCCCTTACTACCTGAGCGTCTTCGACGGGCAGCTCTGGTTCGCCACGGCCAAGGCCTACAGTGCGATCAGCCGGATCGCCTTTCCCGATCTGGGCCCCAAGACGCTCGATGCCCGCAACCTCGGGCTGATGCACCGGGAAACACTGTTCGACATCGGCCCGGCCAACCAGGCCTCGCTCGACCGTCGCCAGCAACTGCCGCAGTAAGCTGGCCGACCCCGCCGATACGGGATCACTGAGCGCACGATGGGTGACAAGCCCTTCTCCTGCCCCGACAGGTGCAGGAGAAAACAGGCGTTCAGACAGCTCAGGCCAGCTTGCCGTGGCAGTGCTTGTACTTCTTGCCCGAGCCACAGGGACATGGCTCGTTGCGACCGACACGCGGATAGTCGTCAGCAGCCGCCTGCACCTGTTGCGCACGAAGCGCGATGCTTTCCGGATCCTCGTCGGAAGAGCCCATGCCGCTGCCATCGGCGTGCGTCATGCGGGCACGCCCGGTGCGCTGCTCGGCCTGATCCTCCATCTGGTCAGAGGCCAGGTCGGCTTCTTCGGCCGACTGGATCTGCACGTTCATCAGCACGCGGGTGACTTCGGTACGGATGATCTGTAGCAGACGCTCGAACAGCTCGAAAGCCTCGCGCTTGTACTCCTGCTTCGGGTTCTTCTGCGCATAGCCACGCAGGTGGATGCCCTGACGCAGGTGATCCAGCGCCGACAGATGCTCGCGCCAGTGCTGGTCGATCGACTGCAGCATGACCGAACGCTCGAAGTTCGCGAACGCATCCGCGCCCACCCGATCGACCTTGGCCTGATACTGGGCATCGGCCGCCTCGGTGATGCGGGTCAGGATGTCCTCGTCCGACAGCTCGCTGTTCTCGGCCAGCCAGGTCGAGACCGGCAGCGCCAGCTGCCAGTCGGACATCAGCGCCTGCTCGAGGCCCGGAATGTCCCACTGCTCCTCGATCGAGCCGACCGGCACGAACTGGCGGAAGACCTCTTCCATCGTGCCGTGGCGCAGGCTGCCGATCACCTCGGCCATCTGTTCGGCGTCGAGCAGGTCGTTGCGCTGGGCGTAGATGACCTTTCGCTGCTCGTTGGCCACGTCATCGTAGTCGAGCAGCTGCTTGCGGATGTCGAAGTTCCGGGCTTCGACCTTGCGCTGGGCCGACTCGATCGAGCGCGACACCAGGCCGGATTCGATGGCCTCACCCTCGGGCAGCTTCAGCCTGTCCATGATGGCCTTCAGGCGGTCACCGGCAAAGATCTTCAGCAGCGGATCTTCCATCGACAGGTAGAAGCGCGACGAACCCTTGTCACCCTGACGGCCGGCACGGCCCCGCAGCTGGTTGTCGATCCGGCGCGATTCATGGCGCTCGGTGCCGATGATGTGCAGGCCACCGCTGGCCAGCACTGCGTCGTGGATCGGTTGCCAGCCGGCCTCCAGCTCGGCGATGGCAGCGGCCTTGGCATCAGCATCCAGATCCTCGCGATCCTGGATGGCCGCCTTCTCGTGGGCGATGCTGCCACCCAGCACGATGTCGGTACCGCGGCCCGCCATGTTGGTGGCGATCGTGATCTGCTTCGGCTTGCCCGCCTGGGCCACGATCTCGGCCTCCCGGGCGTGCTGCTTGGCATTCAGCACGTTGTGGGGCAGCTTCTCCCGCTTCAGCAGCTGCGAGACCAGCTCGGAATTCTCGATCGAGGTGGTACCCACCAGCACGGGCTGACCGCGCTCGTAGCAGTCACGGATGTCCATCAGGATGGCGTTGTACTTCTCCTGCGCCGTGCGGTAGACCAGATCCTGCATGTCGTTTCGCACCATCGGCTTGTGCGTCGGCACGACGACCGTCTCGAGGCCGTAGATCTCCTGGAACTCGTAGGCTTCGGTGTCGGCCGTGCCGGTCATGCCGGCCAGCTTCTCGTACATCCGGAAGTAGTTCTGGAAGGTGATCGAGGCCAGCGTCTGGTTCTCGGCCTGGATCCTGACGCCTTCCTTCGCCTCGACCGCCTGATGCAGGCCGTCGGACCAGCGACGGCCCACCATCAGGCGACCAGTGAATTCGTCGACGATGACGACCTCGTCGTTCTGCACCACATAGTGCTGATCGCGCTGGAACAGCGTGTGTGCCCGCAGCGCCACCATCAGGTGGTGCATCAGCGAGATGTTGCTCGGATCGTAGAGGCTGGCCCCTTCGGCCAGCAGCCCCTGCTCGGCGAGGATGCGCTCGGCACTTTCATGCCCCTCTTCCGACAGGTAGACCTGGTTCGACTTGCGATCGACCCAGTAATCACCCGGCGGGTTGATGCCCTCGTTCGGCTTCGGCTCCTCTTCCATCGCCGTGAGCAATGCCGGCACCGCATTCATGCGAATGTAAAGCTCGGCGTGTTCTTCGGCCGGGCCGGAAATGATCAGCGGCGTGCGGGCCTCGTCGATCAGGATCGAATCGACCTCGTCGACGATGGCATAGAAGAGCTTGCGCTGCATGCGGGACTGCGCGTCATAGACCATGTTGTCGCGCAGGTAGTCGAAGCCGTATTCGTTGTTCGTGCCGTAGGTGATGTCGGCGCGGTAGGCCTCACGCTTCTCGTCGTGCGGCTGCTGGGCGACGACGACACCGACCGTCAGGCCCAGGAAGCGGTAGAGCTTGCCCATCCAGGCCGCGTCACGCTGGGCCAGGTAGTCGTTGACCGTGACCACGTGCACGCCACGACCGGCCAGCGCGTTCAGGTAGACGGCGAGCGTCGCCATCAGCGTCTTGCCCTCGCCGGTGCGCATCTCGGAGATCTTGCCCGCATGCAGCACCATGGCGCCCAGCATCTGCACATCATAGTGCCGCATGCCCAGCGCCCGCTTCGAGCCTTCGCGACAGACGGCAAAGGCCTCGGGCAACAGGTCGTCCAGCGCCTGCTGGACTGGCTTGCCGCCCTCGACCTCGGTGGCGATGCGTTCACGGAATTCGCGGGTCTTGTCCCGCAGCGCTTCATCCGACAGCTTCTCGATCTCGGGTTCCAGGGCGTTGATGCGTGTCACCCGGCGACGGTACTGCTTCAGGAGCCGCGAATTGCGACTGCCGAAAATGCTGGTCAGAATGGATTGCAACATGAGTGGTGATGAGGGGTGATAATTGTCTGCCGGCGACACCGCCGACGCGAACGAATCCCTTGGCAAAATGGACTGAAAATGGTATCACGCGACCCAAGATCCCACGGCAATTCTGCCGGCCGTCCCGCCTCGGGCCGCACGGACACGCGGGACGCACCGACCACCGGCAACCGGGTGGCACGCACGCCACAGCCGATGCCGTGGGAACGGGCGCCGGTTCAGCCCCGCTTCCAGCGCCAGGGCGAGTGGCGACCGGATGAGGGAGGGATCATCGACGGTGACTGGCGGCCCGGCGACGACCTGAACCCCCAGGGAGGGTGGCAGTCTGCCGGCAGCCGCAGGACGACAGGTGCCAGCCCCCTCACGCCGGGTGGCACCAGAAGACGCCGAACGAAGCATCAGGGCAACGACTACTCGAATGAACAGCTCAGCCACGAAAACCCCGCCTGGCAGCCCCGCAACCCACAGCCCCGCGGCAAGGATCGTGACCGGGAAAGCCGCCTGGCCCTCGAACACCTGAAGCGGCGCGGCTCGCCGCTGTGGGACGCCTGGGAACGGCTCTCTTCCCTCAGGCGCGATCTGCAGACGATCCTGCCCAACATCGCACTACAGCCGCTCAAGCTTGAGCGGCAGACACTGGTGGTGACGGCCGCCTCCAGTGCCATGGCGGCCCGATTGCGACAATATGAACCCCGGCTGCTGGAGGGGCTTCAGGCCCGGGGGTGGCTCGTGACACGCATCCGCTTCAAACCGACCACGTTGCACCCTCCCCGGGAGCCCGAACCCCGTCAGAAAGCCCCGGTGCCCCCCCGCGCGATCGAGTCGATGGCTGCATTGGCCGAATCGGAAGGCATCTCGCCCGAGCTGCGCGAGGCGCTGCAGCATTTCGTGACACGGCAGCGGGGGTACTGGGGGATCTGAGCCCTCATCGAGCAGATGGCCTCAAAGCCATGAGGCGGTCTCAGCATGGCCAGCATGTTCCAGAAAGACATTCGAGCTGATGAACGATGCCCAGAATCAATCAGGATGGCACGGCCCTCGGAGTATGGGAGGTCTGCTGCATGCCTGACCGCACATCTTTGTATAACGCAAGATGAAAGCACGTAAAAATTAGTAAAACCATAAGCCCCCGAGACAGCCTGCTCTTCTTCTTTATTAAGGCTGGCGCCCATCACGCGGCAGATATGTCGATTTTTTTTACACTTGCCTGTCCCGATACTCTTAGACTCTTACACACCTGTCATTTTTCATGAACGGTGAATCAGGAAGATTCGGGAGACAAACCATGACAACCAAGACCACGCATCCTGGGTGTAGCCCCTGGCTGGCCGCCACCCTGCTGCTGGCGGCACTGGCCGCCTGCGGTGGCAACAGCGGCGATTCTGCGGGCACCGGCGCCTCCAGCAACATGCAGACCAAGGCGCCCGGAGAGGACGCCAGCCCTGCTGCGACGACCACCCCGGCTGCTGAAGCAGCCGGAGCCGCTGCGGGCTCCGCTGCTCCCATTTCCCAAACCGGCTTGCGCGGTGACGTGCTGGCACAGGCGCTACGCACGATCACCAGTCAGGCCAATCCGGCCGATGCCAACCAGCCGCTGCCCACACGCGCCTGGCCAACCAGCTACCGTTATCCCGAGGTTGAACCCGACAAGCGACTGCCGCTCACCAGCTTCTTTACCGATCATCAGATCAGCGCGGATGAGGGCAAGACCGGACTTGGCGCTTATGTCAGCACCAACCGCGCCTTCACCATGCCGAGCCGCACAGACGGTAAAATCACTTACTTTGGTGTGGAATGGCGCCTGGGCCTCTCAGACCGGGGCAATCTGCCAGCGGCATTGGCCCAGGACGCTGCCGATGCCGAAGCCCTGCAACTCGGTGCCCGGCTACCGTTGACGGTCATCGCAGACCCCAAGGTCCTCGCAGGCAATACCATGACTGTCACATCCGATGCACCTTACAGCATTCGCCGCAACGCCGTCTTCGAGTGGCACACGCCACTACACAGCTGGAGCGCTGAAAACGACAGACAGCGCGTCGATCTGCTGGTGATCAATGGTGCCAAGGCAGACGAGTTTGGGGCTTGCTTCATGTTCAATGTAACCCCCTACCTCTACAAACGCCGGCATTGCAGCCTGTGGCAGGTTCCAGCCGGTTGGGCGCCGGGCCAGCCGCTGGTCTACCAGGGCCAGTACGTGCTGCATCTCACTCGCTACGCCAATAATACTGCGACGATTGACAAACACTGGATCAGCGACCCGCAGGCCATCCACGGCAAGGCCGAATTGCATCCCCCCGCCGACCCCCTTCCCCCTCCCGGTACACCAATCAAGGCCGACGCGCCCATCAGCCATCGTGGCATCAGTGGCGGCGTGCTGGCCACAATGCTGGATGCGATGAGTCCGCGCGGCAACGGCGCCGCCAATCTGCCACCCTTTGCAGCGGCCGCAGAAGGCGAGATTCCGGATTGGGCGTCGGATATGGACATGTTCAACAGCAAACCTGCCTCCCTGGTGCGTGAGCCCCGGCGGGTTTCGCTCCAGCAGCTCGCCCGCGCCACCCAGTATGCCGATGGCGCCGCCAGTGGTGCCTATGCCCCTGCCACCGGCAATTACCTCTACCTGCAACGTACCGGTGCCTGGCGAAGCGAAGGCGATCCGATGAGCCGCGTCTTCGGTCATGCCGTGCTTACACTGGCTGTTCACATGAGCAACGAGCGCAATGGCGACAACGGCTCATTGCTACTGTCACGGTGGCTGGGCATGCGGGATCAGGGCGTAGACAAGCAAGGTCAGCCAAACGACCACAGTATCGAATTGCGAGGCATCTCGACAGAGGAGTCCACCGGAAGCGCCCTCCCTGGCGATCTGGCGGGCAGCAGGCGCTATGCACACGACCAGCTGGTGCCCTACGGTACCGTACACGACTGGCGCTTCAACAACATGGAGCAACAGGTCCAACTGACGGTGAATCAGCACAGGGACGCCAACAGACGCCCACTGAACGACCATGTGCAGCTGTGCTGGGAAATACAGAGAAATGCGCAAGGCCTGCCGGCGCTGGGGCGCATGGTGTGCACCGTGTGGCAGATCCCGGCCGGATGGGCCTATGGTCAGCCCCTGGCACCACAATCCTTCCACATGTTTGACTACAGCCCGAGAGGGGTCGACGTAAACCCTGCCAGGCAGGTCTGGAGTTCCACGGTGCAGTGAGCACCAATTGAACGGCCGGCAGGCTCAGCTTCTCCCCCTGCCGGCTCCGAAAGGAGCCGGATGCTGATGAGAATGACCTGCCCCTGCCGGCCCGGATGACAAATGGCGGGAACTGGCAGCCCCTACTTCAACCGGTCCGCAATCCCCACCCCGCCCGGCCAGAAGATCTCCTGCACGAACATGACGGCGAAGAAGACGAGCGCGGCGCCGACACCGACCATGAAGGTGCGGCGGGCGCTGACCCAGTATTTGCGGTTGCCGGTGACGAGGTAGGCCACGGCCGAGCCGATCACCACCAGTGCGATGATCAGGGCGAACAATCGGATGGCGGCGAACATGGCGGGCTCCTGACAGGCTCAAGACTCAGTGCGTGATGGCCAGCTGTGCAGGCGTAGCGGGCCTGGTGGTGGACGTGTCGGGCGTGCAGACAGGCATCGGCTGACATCCCTGCCTCAGACCCAGTCCAGCGCAAAGGCGGGCGGGGCCAGCCGGCGCTGCTGGAAGGTGGCGATCTCGTAATTGCTTTCATCGGCCAGCACGGCACGAATCAGCAGGTTGTTCATGTGGTGGCCCGACTTGCGGGCGTGGTAGGCCCCCAGAATGGGATGTCCGATGACGTAGAGGTCACCTATCGCGTCGAGCGCCTTGTGCTTGGCGAATTCGTCGCTGTAGCGCAGCCCCTCGTTGTTCAGCACACGGTCATCGTCGACGACGATGGCATTGTCGAGGCTGCCTCCTAGCGCCAGACCGTGCTTGCGCAACAGCTCGACCTCGCTGGCCATCACGAAGGTACGCGCGCGGGCGATTTCCTTCACATACGACGTGGTGGCGAAGTCGATCTCGATGCGCTGGCCCGTGGCGTCGATGGCGGCCTGGCCGAAGGCGATCTCGAAGCTCAGCTTGAAGCCCTCGAAAGGCTCGAGGCGCACCCACTTGTCGCCATCGGTGATCTGCACCGGACGCTTGATGCGGATGAAGCGCTTGGGCGCTGCCTGCTCGACCACGCCGGCCGATTGCAGCAGATAGACGAAGGAGCCCGCCGAGCCGTCGAGAATGGGCACTTCGATGGCCGTCATCTCGATCTCGGCATTGTCGATGCCGAGGCCCGCCAGTGCCGACATCAGGTGTTCGATGGTCTGGACACTCACCTCCCGGCCCGGGCCTTCGACGTCGGCCGACAGGGTGGTGTTCAAACGGGTATCGGTGATGCGGTCTGCCCGCGCCATGATGGGAATCTGCGGATCAAGATCCACTCGCCGGAAGACGATGCCGCTGTCAACCGGGCCGGGCTTGATCGTGAGCACCACCCGCTGCCCCGAATGCAGGCCAATGCCTGTGGCCTGCACGGACTGGCGCAGGGTTCTCTGTCTCAACATGAATGATCCGACTCCATCAGATTGACCGGCAGTCATCCTGATCCTGTGGCACCCGGCAGACGTTCATGCTGCCGGGCGCCGATCAGGAGGATGTCAGGTCAGACGATCAGTCGGCCTGACGACGCAGGAATGCCGGAATGTCGAGACGCTCAACGCCCTTCTGCGACATGGCGTTGACACGCTCGGCCGCCTGGCTGCGCGGGTTGCGGAAGACGTTCGGCTCATCCAGGCCGGCGATGGCATCGACCGTGTCGAGCCCCAGATCGTCGGTGCCGGTCTTGACGGCCGGCTGCGACACCAGCTGCGGCTTGCGGGTGACCTTGCCGATGCCGGTGGCCACGACGGTGACGCGCAGCGAATCTTCCATGTCCTCGTCGTAGACGGTACCGTGGATGATGGTGGCGTCTTCGGCGCAGAACTGCTTGATCGTGTTGATGACCTCGTTGGTCTCACGCAGCTTCAGCGAGCGGGTGGCGGTGATGTTGACGATCACGCCACGGGCACCGTGCAGGTCGACGCCGTCGAGCAGCGGCGAGGAAACGGCCTGTTCGGCGGCCAGACGGGCGCGATCCAGGCCCGAGGCTTCGCCGATACCCATCATCGCCTTGCCCTGCTCGCCCATGATGGTCTTCACGTCGGCAAAGTCGACGTTCACCAGACCCGGCACGTTGATGATCTCGGCGATGCCGGCCACGGCGTTGTGCAGCACGTCGTCGGCACGCTTGAAGGCGTCTTCGAGCGTGGCGTCCTCGTCCATGACCTCGAACAGCTTTTCGTTCAGCACGACGATCAGCGAATCGACCTGACCGATCAGGTTCTCGATGCCTTCATCGGCCACGCGCTGCTTGCGGCTGCCTTCGTAGTTGAAGGGCTTGGTGACGACGCCGACGGTCAGGATGCCCAGCTCCTTGGCGATTTCGGCCACCACGGGCGAGGCGCCCGTGCCGGTGCCCTTGCCCATGCCGGCAGTGATGAAGACCATGTTCGCGCCTTCCAGCGCGGCGCGGATGTTGCCGCGCTCGGCCTGGGCGGCAGCACGGCCGGCCTCGGGGTTGGCACCGGCGCCCAGGCCCGCATCACCCAGCTGGATGGTGCGGCCGGCCAGCGAGCGGGCCAGCGCCTGACGGTCGGTGTTGACGGCGATGAACTCGACACCCTGCACGCCACGGTTGACCATGTGGTTGACGGCATTGCCACCACCACCACCGACGCCCACCACCTTGATGACGGCGCCGTCCACATCTGTTTCCAACATCTTGAACGTCATAACTGAAAAACCTCCTGATTTAAATGGACAGCCGCGGGGCATGCCCCCGGCTGACGGATGCGATACCGGGCAAGGATACGCATCCTGGCGGCTCCGGCAGGAGCCTGTCGATGTTCCGGGAAGATCCGTTCATTCAGAAGCTCCCGAAAAACCATTCCTTCATCCGGCGGATCGTGTCACGGAAGGATCCGGACTGCTCCGCCACCTTGCGCCCCCGCAGACGCTGCTGGCGTGCTTCTTCCAGCAGACCCATCGCGGTGGCATATCTGGGTGTCCTGACGACATCGGACAGACTGCCGCTGTAGGACGGTGCACCGACGCGCACCGGCTTGAGGAAGATGTCCTCGGCCAGTTCTGCCATGCCCGGCAGCAGGCTGGAGCCGCCGGTCAGGACGATACCCGAGGACAGCGCTTCTTCATAGCCCGATTCACGGATCGTCTGCTGCACCATCAGGAACAACTCTTCGACCCGGGGCTCGATGACCGAGGCAAGGCCCTGTTTGGACAGCGAACGCGGGCCGCGATCACCGATGCCGGGCACCTCGATCTTCTCACCGGGATTGGCCAGCGTGGGCTTGGCCAGGCCATGACGCAGCTTGATGTCCTCGGCGTCGGCCGTGGGCGTGCGCAGCGCCATCGCGATGTCGTTCGTGATCTGATCACCCGCCACCGCGATGACGGCCGAATGACGGATCGAGCCGCCGACGAAGACCGCGATGTCGGTGGTGCCACCGCCGATGTCGACGAGGGCCACGCCCAGCTCCTTTTCATCGACGGTCAGCACGGCATTGGCCGAGGCCAGCGGCTGCAGGATCAGATCCTGCACGGCCAGGCCGCAGCGGCGCACGCACTTGATGATGTTCTGGACGGCCGAGACCGCACCGGTGACGACATGCACCTTCACATCCAGACGCACGCCGCTCATGCCGACCGGCTCGCGGATGTCTTCCTGGCCGTCGATGATGAATTCCTGCGGCAGCACATGCAGGATCTGCTGATCGGTCGGAATCGCCACGGCCTTGGCCGTCTCGATCACGCGCGTGACATCGGCTTCGGTGACTTCCTTGTCCTTGATGGCCACCATGCCGATCGAGTTGAAGCTGCGGATGTGGTTACCCGCGATGCCGGTGACGACCTGCTGGATCTTGTAGCCGGAGGTGAGCTCAGCCTCCTCGAGCGCGGCCTGGATCGAGGCGACGGTCTTCTCGATATCGACCACGACGCCCTTTTTCAGACCATGCGACTCATGCTGGCCGATACCGATCACTTCGATATCACCATCACCATGCATCTCGGCGACGATCGCCACCACTTTCGAGGTGCCGATATCCAGGCCAACCAACAGATCCTTGTTTTCTCGTGACATGGGCATCCCGGCCATCATTGAGAGGGAATCCGGTGGCCCCGGCCACCGGCATCCTGTTCGAGCGCCCCGGGCGCCCGTACTGCAAAACCATTCGGATAACGCAAATCGACCACCTCGGCACGGCCATTGAGGCGGGCCTGGATCAGCGGATGGGCCGCCACCCACCGTGCGACCCGTTCTGCCACCGGCACGCCCTCGTCCCGCCCCATGCGCAGCGTGATGCCGCTGTCCAGCTCGGCCGTCCACGACTGCCGCTCGGAGAGCTTCAGCGCCACAGGCTGCATGGCCAGCGGCAACAGTTGCCCGGACAGCTCTTCATAGCGCCTTGCAACCAGGGTCTGACTGCCGACCGGGCCGGACAGCAGCAACAGGTGCTGATGGTTGGCGACTTGAGCCGGATTCACCGAAAACAGTTCTCCATGCGTGTTCACAAAACGTCCGCTGTCATCATTCCAGCGAGCCAGCACCTCATGTTCCTCGAGCGCGACGAACAGCCGGTTGGGCCACATACGCCGCACTTCGGCGCGGCGAACCCAGGGCAGCTGCTCGAACTGCTGGCGTACCTGATCGAGGCCGACCGTGAAGAAATTGCCTTCCAGCCGGTTGACCCCCACCGCGGTCATCGAAGCCTCGGTGACATGATCGAGCGAACGCCCGTTCACCGGCCCGACCTCGATGGACAGCAGATCGAAGGTGGATCGCTGACCGAGCCACCAGACCCCTGCCATCATCAGACAGGCGAACGCCACCATTACCATACCGTTGGCAATGACATTGAGCGCGCGCGGATCATGCCACAAATTCACGTATTCGCCTCCGATGCAACAGATCGTTGTATCTTCAACGACGCGGATGCCGCCAGTCCGAGCACCAGGTCCTCATAAGAAATACCTGCTGCACGCGCCGCCATCGGCACCAGCGAGTGATCGGTCATGCCCGGCGAGGTGTTCACTTCGAGCAACCAGGGGCGCTGGTTCAAGTCATCGAGCATGATGTCGACCCGCCCCCAGCCTTCGCAACCCACCGCACGATAAGCCGCCTCAGCAAGCTGTCGCACCTCTTCCGACAGGGCTTCGGGCAGCGGCGCGGGGCACAGATAGCGGGTGTCGTCGGTGAAATACTTGTTGCGGTAGTCGTAGTTGCCATCGGGGGCGCGGATCTCGATGACCGGCAGCGCACACGCAGCGGCACCACCACCGATGACCGCCACCGTCAGCTCACGGCCCTGAACGAAACTCTCGGCCAGCACCGGGAAGTCGAGCGCCGCCGCCGCCTCATAAGCGGCCGGCAGACGGTCGAGCGAATCGACGCGCGTCAGCCCCAGCGTGGAACCTTCGTGCGGCGGCTTGATGATCAGCGGCAGGCCGAGGCGCTCGGTAAGACCGGCCAGCTGCTCGGGCGACAGCAGCGTTTCCCAGGCCGGCGTGGGCAGGCGTCCGGCATGCCAGAGCTGCTTGCAATGGATCTTGTCGATCGCGAGCGACGAAGCCATGACCCCCGAGCCGGTGTACGGCAGGCCGATCATCTCCAGAAAACCCTGGATCGTGCCGTCTTCGCCGAAGCGCCCGTGCAGCGAGATGAAGGCGCGGTCATAGCCGGCACTCTCGAGCTTGCCGAGCGGGCTGGTGGCCGGATCGAAAGGCTCGGCAGCCACGCCGCGACTGCGCAGCGCCTGCAGGACGCCCTGCCCCGACATCAGCGATACCTGACGCTCGGACGAGCGACCGCCCATCAGCACGACGACACGTCCCAGCGACGCCGGATCGACATGCAGGGGCAACGGCAATGCGCGGTTCTGATCAGACATGCTCGCCTCCTTCGGCAGAATGCGTGGCGCCCTGCGCCATCTCGACGATGCGGGCAGCACTCGTGCCGATGCTGCCCGCGCCCATCGTGACCACCACGTCACCGGGCTTGACGAGCCCCAGCACGGCAGCCGGCAGTTCTTCGACGCTGGCCACGAACAACGGGTCGTGCCGGCTCGCCAACCGCACGGCGCGCACCAGTGCCCGCCCATCCGCGGCCACGATCGGTGCTTCGCCGGCTGCGTATACTTCAGTCAGGATCACCTGATCGGCCTGGCAGAGGACACGCACGAAATCTTCGAACAGGTCCCGGGTACGGGAATAACGATGCGGCTGGAAGGCCAGCACCAGACGACGCCCCGGGTAGGCGCCTCGCACCGCGGCGATGGTGGCCTCGATCTCGACCGGGTGATGACCGTAGTCGTCGATCAGCGTGAACGTGCCGGCCGGAACGGGCTTGTCGGCACGGTCGTCGGCAGCGCGGGCCGATGCGGCAATCTCGCCGTAACGCTCGAAACGGCGGCCGACCCCCCGGAAATCGGCCAGCGCCGAAACGATGGCCTCATCTTCCACGCCCAGCTCGGTGGCGATGGCGATGGCCGCGAGCGCATTGCGCACGTTGTGCTCGCCACTGAGTGCCAGCGACACATCGAGCGGGGCTTCGCCTTCACGCAGCACGCCAAAGCGCATCCGCTCGCCATCGGGACGCACATCGACCGCACGCGTCTGCGCTTCTTCGTCGAAACCATAGGTCAGCACCTGCTTCGACACGAAGGGCACGATCTCACGCACGTGCTGATCATCGATGCACAGCACCGCAGCGCCATAGAACGGCAGCCGGTTCAGAAAGTCCACGAAAGCCTGTTTCAGGCGCGCCATGTCATGACCATAGGTGTCCATATGGTCGGCGTCGATGTTCGTGACGGCCGCGATCATCGGCGACAGGTTCAGAAACGAGGCATCCGACTCATCGGCCTCGACCACGATGTAGTCGCCGGAACCCAGACGCGCATTGACACCGGCACTGTTCAGGCGGCCCCCGATGACGAAGGTCGGATCCAGCCCTGCCCTGGCCAGCACGGAAGCCACGAGGCTGGTGGTGGTCGTCTTGCCATGCGTGCCGGCAATGGCCACACCCTGCTTGATCTTCATCAGCTCGGCCAGCATCAACGCACGCGGCACGACGGGTACCCGCCGCTCGCGTGCCCGCCGCACCTCGGGGTTGTCGGCCCGCACGGCGGTGGAGACCACCACACAATCGGCCTCATCCACATGCCCGGCCTCATGGCCGACATGGATCCGGGCCCCCAGCCCTGCCAGACGGTCGAGCACCTTCGAGCGGTTCAGATCCGAACCGCTGACACGATAGCCAAGATTCAGCAGGACCTCGGCGATACCGCTCATGCCGGCGCCACCAATACCCACGAAATGAATCTGTCCGACTTTATGTTTCATGTTCTGGCCACTGCCTCACAGGCATCTGCAACCACCGCGGCGGCATCCGCCTTGCCCAACGCCCTGGCCTTGACGGCCATCGAAGCCAGTGCCGGTCGCGTGAAATGCGACAGCAGCGACGAGAGGCTGGAAGGCGTCAATTCTTCCTGCGGCACCAGAATGGCAGCACCGGTCTCGGAGAGGAAACGCGCATTGCCGGTCTGATGGTCATCGACCGCATGCGGATAAGGGATCAGGATGGATGCAACACCGGCAACGGCGATTTCGGAAACCGTGGTCGCACCCGCCCGGGCGATGACCAGATCGGCTTCGGCATATGCTTCTGCCATGTTTTCAATGAATGCGACCGCCTTTGCCTCGACCGCCGCGTTTTCGTAATTGTTACGCAGTTCTTCGAGATGTGCACGACCACTTTGATGCAACACTTCAGGTCGTTCCTCAGGAAGAATCAGGCCGAAAGCGTTGGGGATCACGCGATTGAAAACCTGTGCGCCCAGACTGCCGCCCACCACCATCACGCGCAGCGGCCCCGTGCGCGCACGGTAACGCACCTCAGGCGGCTCGATGGCCGCAATGGCACGGTTGACGGGATTGCCGGCCCAGCGTGCCTGCGACATCGCCCCCGGGAAAGCCACCAGCACCCGGTCGGCCCTGCGCGCCAGAAACCTGTTGGCCATGCCCGCCACCGAGTTCTGCTCATGCAGCACCATCGGAATGCGTTTCGACCCAGCCACCAGGCCACCGGGCACCGTGACATAGCCGCCCATGCCCAGGATCACGTCGGGTTTGACCTCATCGATCGCCTTTTTCGCCTCGCGATAGGCACGCCACAGACGGAACGGCAGTCCAAGGAAGGCCAGCAGCCCCTTGCCACGCAGCCCCTGGAAGCGGACATGTTTCATCTCGATGTCGTGCGGCGGCACGAGCAGCGCCTCCATGCCGTCGGGATTGCCGAGCCAGAAGATCTCCCAGCCGCGATCACGCAGCACTTCGGCCACGGCCAGCCCCGGGAAGATGTGCCCCCCGGTGCCTCCCGCCATGATCAGGATGCGTTTCGTGCTCATGACAGGCTCCCCGCGTCGATCTTCATTTCGTTCTGGTTCACAACACCGTACCCCGCATCATTTTCCGGTTCTCGACATCGATGCGCAGCACGATGGCGATGGCCACACAGTTCATCAGGATCGCATTGCCGCCAAAGCTCATGAACGGCAGCGTCAGTCCCTTCGTGGGCAGGAGTCCCAGATTGACCCCGAGGTTGATGAACACCTGCAGCCCGATCCACAACCCGATGCCCTGCGCGACCAGCCCCTTGAAGGACTGCTCGAAGGCGATGGCCTGCTTGCCGATCTCGAAGCAGCGGCGCACAAGCCAGAAGAACAGCACGATCACGGCCAGCATGCCGACCATGCCCAGTTCTTCGCCAATGGTGGCAAAAAGAAAATCGGTATGCGGCTCGGGCAGGAAATTCAGTTTGGCAACACCGGCTCCCAGCCCGCTTCCCAGCCATTCGCCCTTGCCGATGGCCATCAGCGAATGGGTGAGCTGATAACTGCTGCCCTCGGCGTTGCTGCGCTCGAAAGGATCCAGGTAGGAGAAGAAACGCGCCCGGCGGAAAGGCACGAGCAGGATGAAGCTCGTGAACACGGCGATCAGGAAAGCCACCATGCCGAAGAACAGCCTGGCGTTCATGCCGCCCATGAACAGCACACCCATCGCCACGAGCAGGATCACGATCAGCGCCCCGAGATCGGGCTGGCGCATGATGAGCCCCCCCATCAGCAGCAGGGCAATCGCCATCGGCACGAAAGCCCTCACTTCGCCCATCAGTTTCTGCTTGCGCACGGCATAGTCAGCCACATACAGGACGACGAAGAGTTTCATGATTTCGGTCGGCTGCACCGTGGTCACGCCCAGCGAAATCCAGCGATAGGCGCCACCGGCCCGCCGTCCGATGCCCGGGATGAAGACGAGCACGAGCAGCAGCACGCCCACGAAAAACAGGGGTCTGGCCATCTGCTGCCACCGGCTGGGCGGTACCGCATAGGCGAAGAAGCCAGCCACCAGTGCCACCCCGATCGAAACCGTCTGCCGGATCAGGAAATAGGTGGACAGATCTCCCGCCGGATCACGGCGCTCCAGCACGGCGATCGAGGCCGAATAGACCATGACGAGGCCGAGGCCCAGCAACAGGGCCGTGACCCACAGCAGTGAGGCATCGAAGCTCTGCACCCCCGCATGATCGAGGCTGCGCTGCCCACCCAGATGACGGGTGCCGCTCACGCGCGCGCTGGTGGCGCCACGGGCGGGCTTGCGCCGTCCACGACTGCCCCTGGGCTCGGTGACACCACCGGCCCCGGCAGGCATCCAGCGGAACAGACGGCTCAGCATGGCTGGCCGACCTCTTCGGCATAGGCACGCACGGCCTCGGCAAACTGGTTGCCCCGGTCATCATAGCCCTTGAACATGTCGAAACTGGCGCAGGCTGGCGACAGCAGCACCACGTCGCCCGACTGGGCCAGCCCGGCCGCCTGACGCACGGCATCGTTCAGATCGGTGGCATCGACTTGCGGCACACCCGCCTCGTCGAGCGCAGCCCGCAGGATCGGCGCATCACGGCCGATCAGCACGACGGCCCGCGCGTAGGCGGCCACGGCCGGTGCCAGCTCGCTGAAGTCCTGACCCTTGCCCACGCCGCCGGCGATCAGCACGGCGCGACGTGCGAGTCCGGTCAGTGCAGCCACCGTGGCACCGATGTTCGTGCCCTTGCTGTCGTTGATGTATTCGACATCCCGGATGATGGCCACCGGCGCACAACGATGATCGTCCGGCACGAAGGCGCGCAGACCATGCAGCATGGCCGCCATCGGCACGCCACAGGCACGCAGCAGTGCAAGCGAAGCCAGCACGTTGGCATGGTTGTGCCCGCCCTGCAGACGCAGCGCATCGGCGGGCATCAGCCGGTTCAGCACCACGTTGACCGCTTCCTGCGCCTTGCGGCGACGGCTCTGCGTGCCGGTGTCCTCGGGCACTGCTTCGGTCAGCCAGGCGAGCCCGCCCTCGCGCACCACGCCGAAGGCAGGTGCCATGTGCGGCGTGTTCAGCGAGAAGACGGTACGTGGCCGCGGGGGCGGTGCGGGCGGCTCGACCTTCCTGCGGGCACGCCCTTTCACCGGCATCTCCGTTGCTTCCGGCAGGAGCGGTGCATCCCAGGGCGCGGGCCGGTCGGGGTCGGTCAGCGGATCATCCAGGTTGATGACGCTCAATTCGGCGCCTTCGTAAATCCGGCACTTGGCATCCCGATAGTGCTTCATCGTGCCGTGCCAGTCCAGATGGTCGCTCGTGATGTTCAGAACCGTCGCCGCACGGCAGTCCAGCGGCCCGGCGGCCACCGCCAGCTGGAAACTGGACAGCTCCAGCACCCACAGCGCAGGCATCCGGCCTTCTTCACCGTCCAGCCGGCGGATCAGCGCATCCAGCATCGACGGGCTGATGTTGCCCGCCACTTCGGCCTCGACCCCGGCCTCGTTCGCGAGGAAGGCCGTCAGGCGCGTGACGGTCGTCTTGCCGTTCGTGCCGGTGATGGCGACGACCGAGGTGTTCTGTCCGGCCTCACGCTGACGCTGGATCTCGGCATTGAAGAAATCCAGCTCGCCCAGCACAGGCACGCCCGCCTGGCGCGCGGCGGCATGCAGTTCGGCCCCCGGCCCGGTGACGATCGAGACACCCGGACTCCAGGCGAGCAACTCGAAAGCCTCGCCCTCGGTCAGCAGGGCGGCATCGAGCGGACGGCTCACGAAGCTCACGGCGGGCAACTCGGCCCGCAAGGTGGGCAGCGCGGGCGGTTCGGCACGATCATCGAAGACCGTGACCTGCGCACCGGCCCGCACGAGCCAGCGCGCCATCGCAAGGCCCGATTCTCCCAGTCCGATGACTGCCGCTCTTGTGTGCTGAAGTTCGATCATGTCCGTGTCCTCAGCGCAGCTTCAGTGACGAGAGACCGAACAGCACCAGCATCATGGTGACGATCCAGAAGCGAACGACGACCTGCGACTCCTTGACGCCACCGATCTCGAAATGGTGATGCAAGGGCGCCATCCGGAAGATGCGCCGACCTTCACCATACTTGCGTTTCGTGTATTTGAAGTACGTCACCTGCAGCATCACCGACAGCGTTTCTGCCACGAAGACGCCGCCCATGATGAAGAGGATGATTTCCTGCCGGACGATGACGGCGATCGTGCCGAGCGCCGCACCCAGCGACAGCGCGCCCACATCACCCATGAAGACCTGGGCCGGATAGGCGTTGAACCACAGGAAGGCCAGCCCTGCCCCCAGGATGGCGCCGCAGAGCACGATCAGTTCGCCCGCGCCCGGCACATAGGGAATCAGCAGATAACGCGAAAACACGACGTTGCCGGTCACATAGGCAAAGATGCCGAGCGCCGAACCGACCAGCACCGCCGGCATGATCGCCAGCCCATCGGCGCCATCCGTCAGATTCACCGCGTTGCTGGTGCCCACGATCACGAAATAGGTCAGCGCCACGAAGCCGAAGACGCCCAGCGGAATCCCCCATTCCTTGAAGAACGGGAACTGGAGCGACGAGGTTTCGGGCAGCGACAGGCTGAAGCCGCTGCCGACCCACTGGTTGAAGAGCTGGAAGGCTTCGGCCATGGACTGCGTGGGAATGGCGAAGGCCAGATAGAAGGCCGCCAGCAGGCCCAGCGTGCTTTGCCAGAAGTATTTTTCCCGGGCCGACATCCCCTTGGGATCACGATGAACGACCTTGCGGTAGTCATCGACCCAGCCGACCATGCCAAAGCCCAGCGTGACGAGCAGCACGACCCAGACGAAACGGTTCGACAGGTCGGCCCACAGAATGGTGGACAGGCCCACGGAGATCAGCACCAGCACACCGCCCATCGTCGGGGTGCCGGATTTGACCAGGTGGGTCTGCGGACCATCCTGACGCACCGCCTGACCGATCTTCATGGCCGTGAGCTTGCGAATGACCGAGGGCCCGAACATCAGGCCGATGAACAGTGCCGTCAGCGTCGCCAGCACGGCGCGCAGAGTGATGTAGTTGAAAACGGAAAAAACCCGGTGGTCCTGGGCCAGCCATTGGGTCAGCAGCAGCAGCATCAGAGGTCTCCTGCTGCAGAAGCGGGTTTGACGGCAACCGGTTCGAGGTCCGTGCCGGCACCGGATGACCAGGCCTTGACGATACGTTCCATGCGCATGAAGCGCGATCCCTTGATCAGTACGCTGGCGACACCGTCCGGCAGCACCGGATGATCAGCCAGCAAATCTTCGACGGATGCCCAGTGACGGGCGTTGGCGCCAGCGGATTCGGCGGCGGTCTTCATGTCCCTGCCCACCGTCCAGATGGCCTCCATGCCCCGCTCGCGGGCGTACTGGCCCACTTCGCGGTGGAAGGCCTCGGCCTGAACGCCGGTTTCCCCCATGTCGCCCATGACGATCAGGCGCGGGCCGGCTTCATCGGCCAGCACGTCGATGGCGGCGCGCATGGAATCCGGGTTGGCGTTGTAGGTGTCATCGATCAGCACGACATGGTCAGAAGCCTCGGCGACAGGACAGTCGCGGGCTGCAAACCGGCTAGGCAGACGATGACGGCACAGTCGCCCGGCCACCGGACGGAAGGCGGCCAGCCCGGCCACGATGGTAGCGGGCGGGATGCCGAGGGCCGATGCACAGGTCGCGGCAGCCAGTGCATTGCGCACGTTGTGGCGGCCGGCGATGTTCAGACGGATATCCAGTTGTTCAGCGCCGATGCGGGCCGTGAAGCGCTCCGGACGCGCGTCCTTCAGTGCGCTGGCGGCATGGGGCGAGCAGGCCAGATCCTCGACCAGACCGAATTCCATCACCGGCTGATCATGACGACTGTCCCGCCAGATCGGCGTGCAGGGATCATCTCCCGGATAAACCGCCACGCCATCAGCCGGCAATTCGATGAAGACCGTGCCGTTCTCACGAGCCGTGGCCTCGGGGCCGTCCATGAATTCCTGGTGTTCGCGCTGGGCGTTGAGCACCAGCGCAACCGTCGGCTGCACCATCACGGCCAGCGCCGGAATCTCGTCCGGATGGTTCATGCCCAGCTCCAGCACGGCCATCCGGTGCGTCGGGCGCAACCGGAAGATCGTCTGCGGCACACCGATCTCGTTGTTCAGGTTGCCCTGGGTCGACAAGGTCGCCTCCGGCCCGACATGCGCCGCCAGAATCGCGGCGATCATTTCCTTGACCGTGGTCTTGCCATTGCTGCCGGTGACGGCCACGACGGGCAACCGGAAGCGCCGTCGCCAGGACTGGGCCAGCACCCCGAGCGCGCGACGGGTGCAGGGCACGACGAGCGCCGGCACACCGGCGCGCAACGGGTGCTCCTCGACGAGCACGCCGGCTGCCCCCGCTGCCATCGCGTCGTCGACGAAGCGGTGGCCATCGAAGCGATCCCCTCGCAAGGCGACGAACAGGTCGCCGGGACGGACGGAACGGGTGTCGGTCGATACGCCACCGAACCATTCGTCTCCACGGCCGATCATCACGGCCTGGGGCAACCAGTCAAAGGCCGTTCGCAGGTCAAACATCCACCTCTCCCGCATCCGCCTCTCCTGGCAACATGGCGCGGTTCAGACGCCGCAGCAGCGCGTCTCCGACCACGCCGGGATCCGAGAAGGGATGGAACACGCCGGCCACTTCCTGCGTGGCCTCCCGGCCCTTGCCAGCCACGAGCACCACATCTTCCGGCGCTGCAGCCTGGACGGCTGCATCGATGGCGTCGGCACGGTTTGCCTCGACGAGCCAGGCAGGTCGTTGCAGCCCCGCCTGGACATCCATCAGGATGCGTGCCGGATCTTCGCTGCGGGGGTTGTCGCTGGTGAGCACGACGACATCGGCCAGACGCTCGGCGACAGCCGCCATCTGCGGGCGCTTGCCCGGATCACGGTCACCACCGGCACCGAAGACGCACCACAGACGGCCGCCCCGCTGGGCAGCCAGCTCTTGCAGCGCACCGAGCGTGTTTTCCAGCGCATCCGGCGTATGGGCGTAGTCGACCACCACGAGCGGCAACGTGGCCAGCTCGGCCTCTGTGGCACCGCCCGGCACGGCGATGTTCTCCATCCGCCCGGGCACCGGGCGCAACAGCGCGAGCTGCCCGGCGATGTCGGCCAGCGACCAGCCCAACGCCCGCCAGACACCGGCCACGGCCAGCGCGTTGGCAAGGTTGAAGCGCCCCAGAACCTGCAGGGCCAGATCGACGCTGCTCTGCTGAACGCCACTCCCGTCCCCTTCGCCCTGCGCCTCGTCCAGCACGATGACGTCACCGGCTGCGCTCATCAGCGTCAGCACCCAGTGTCCGGGCGCAAGGGCGACGGCCATCAGCACCTCATCACAGGCATCGGCCAGTTCCAGCGCCCTCACGAGCGACTTCGGCATGCCCGTGTCCGGATCGATCTGATCGGCCGGTAGCGCCTGGCAGGCGTCATGGATCAGATAGCCGATGCAGGTCGGCTCGGCCTCGTTGCGGGAAACCGTCTCCAGCAGGGCGGGTGCCAGCCCGTCATCCAGATTGATGACGGCCGCTTCCAGCCCGGGCCAGGCAAACAGCTTGCGCTTGGCATCGGCATAGGCCTGCATCGAGCCGTGATAATCGAGATGATCACGGCTCAGGTTCGTGAAAACCGCCACGCGGATCGCACTGCCATCCAGCCGCCCCTGATCCAGACCGATGGAGGAGGCCTCGATGGCAGCCACCTGAACATCAGCCGCCACCTGATCATGGAACAGCGTCTGGATCGTGAGACCATCAGGCGTCGTCATGCCGATCGGCTGCAGCGCTCCCGGCACACCGGCACCATTCGTACCCACGACCACGGCCTTCTCGTCGGCCATCATCTGGTTGCAGCCATCGGCCACCCAATGCGTGACGCTGGTCTTGCCGTTGGTGCCGGTCACGGCCACGAGCGAGAGCGAGGCCGTCGGATGAGCGTAGTAGTCAGCCGCCACCTGACCGAGGCAGGCTTTCAGCCCCGGCACCTGACATGCCGGCACCGGCAGCGCCTCGGCCGACAGCGTGTCGCTGGCCTCGAAGACGATGGCCTGTGCGCCTGCCGCCAGCGCCTGCGGCATGTAGGCAGTGCCATCATGACGGGCGCCCTTCAGGGCAAAAAAAGCGTCCCCAGAACGCACACGCCGGCTATCGGCCGTCAGACGTCCCGTCTGGGGCAGATGCCGGTGCAACCAATCACTGAGCTGGTCGGGTGCGATGAGAACCGGTGCCTGTCCGGCCTCGTGTTTTTTCATGCGCCTCCCCCATTGCTGGCACTGCGTTCTTCGGCCTGACGCGCCACGAGCGTCCGGCTGGCCGGCGCCGCCTGCCCGGTCAGCTGCGGCTGGGGATCCACCGGCTCCGTGCGTCGGGCCATCGGTGCGGCTTCCCTGCGAGCCGTGGTCGTCGGCGTGGCTGGTGCGGCCGGCACCTTGTCCTGCGCCGACATCTTCTGGCGGCCCGTGCGCGGGGGAACGATCAGCGAACTGCGCGGAATGCTCACCCCCTTGACCCGGCCCACGTCACCAGGCGCCGACGGGACGCTGTTCGGGGCCACCACGAGTTCGGGCGTGATCGGCGAGATCATCGTCTCGAACGGGGCATCCGGCTCGACAGCCAGCGTGCGCAACGATTCTCCGGTGATCTTCGCAAAGACCGGCGCCGCCACATCGGAACCGTAATACTTGCCGCTGCCCGGTTCATCCACCATCACGGCCACGATCACGCGCGGGTTGGACATCGGGGCCATGCCGACGAAGGAGCTGATGTACTTCTTCACGTACTTGCCGCCTTCGAGCTTCTTGGTGGTACCGCTCTTGCCGCCCACCCGGTAGCCCGGCACGCTGGCCTTGACGACCGCATCCTTCTCGCCGGCCGAACGTTCGAGGATCTGGCGCATCGTGGCGGCCGTGCGCGTACTGATGACCTGCTGGCCGCTCACACGCTCGGCAGCACGGAAACGGGCCCCCGAGGACGACACCTGGATGGCACGGACACGACGCTCTTCTTCAGGCACGACCAGCTGGACGGGCAGTACCTCACCCGGCCCGGCAAAGACCGTGTAGGCGCGCGCCATCTGCAAGAGCGACACCGACAGGCCGTGGCCGTAGGAAATGGTGGCGTGCTCGATGGGCTTCCATTTGCTGAACGGACGCAGGCGACCGGCGGCAGCCCCCGGAAAACCGATGTCCGGGGCCTGCGTGAGGCCGGCCGAGCGCAGCAGGTTCCAGTGCGCCTCGGGCGACAGGTTCAGCGCCATCTGCGCGGTGCCGATGTTCGAGCTTTTCTGGATGACCTGCTGCAGCGTCATCAGTTCCTTCTGGCGATGCGCGTCACGGATCACGTCGCGGCCGATCTTCATGAAGCCCTCGCGGGCATCGAACATCGACGACAGGCTGTACTTGCCACTTTCGAGCGCGAGCGCCGCCGTGAACACCTTCAGCGTCGAGCCCGGCTCGTACAGATCGGTGATGGCGCGGTTTCGCAGACCACCGCCTTTCAGCGTGCTGCGGTCGGCCGGGTTGTAGGAGGGCCAGTTGGCGAGCGCCAGAATCTGGCCATTGCGTGCATCGAGGACGACGGCTGCACCGGACTTGGCCTGATGGGTGGCAACGGCCTCCTTCACGGCCTGGAAGGCGTGATACTGGATGCGCGAGTCGATGGTCAGTCGCAGATCCTTGCCGTTGACCGGCTCCTTCACTTCGTCGATGCCACCGATGATCTGGCCGGTGCCATCACGGATGACGCGGCGGCTGCCCGGCTTGCCGGCCAGCGTCGACTGGAAGGCCAGCTCCAGCCCTTCCTGGCCGACATGGGCCAGGTCGGTGAAGCCCACCAGGTGCGCAGCGGTCTCTCCCTCGGGATAGTTGCGCTTGTATTCGCTGTCCTGGCCGATGCCACGGATGCGCAGGGCGGCGATCCGGTCGGCCGTGTCCAGATCGACCTGACGCTTCAGGAAGACGAAGCTGCGGTCGCCCTGGGTGAGGCGGGCCTGCAGGTCGAGCGGCTGCATGTTCAGCAGGCGTGCCAGATCGAGCAGGCGCGGGTCCGACAGATCGACCCTGTCGGCATAGGCCCAGATCGAGCGGGCCGGCAGGCTGGAAGCGAGCACGACGCCGTGGCGATCGAGAATGCGGCCCCGGTTGGCCTGCAGCTCGACGGTCTTTTCATAGCGCTGCGCGCCCTGGGCCTGAAGGAAGTTCTTCGAGGCAGTCTGCAGATAGAAAGCCTTGACCGTCAGCGCACCGAAGGCCACGAACACGACACCGAACATGAAGCGCGAGCGCCAGAGCTGCAGGCGTGCCTGCAGGAGCTGCGGATCAGCAAACTTGACGGATTTGACTGACTTGGCCATCAGCGGCTTCCTCTCAGGTAAATCGTGCGCTCCGGTGTCAGCGACACCATCCGCAAGTCGTTGCGTGCCCGGTTGTCCAGCAGGGACGGCTTCGAGAGCCGGGTGATCTCGATCTGCAACTGCGAAAAACGGACATCGAGCTCACGCATCTGCCCCTGCGCCCGTTCCATCTCGGTGCTGAGACGACGGGCACGGTTCTGCGAGGTGACCAGCAACAGGGCCGAGATCAGCAGCAGAATGGCCAGCACGATATTGATCCGGTTGAGCATCATCATTCCGTCCCTGTCAGCGGCGTCGCCAGACGTTCAGCCACGCGCAGCACCGAGGAGCGTGCGCGCGGATTGGCCGCCACTTCGGCATCGCCCGGCAGGATGCGGCCGAGGCTCTGCAGCAATGGCGCTGCCAGCGGCTTTCCGGTGATGGGGTGACGCTGCCCATCACGCCCGCTGTGACGGGCAATGAACTGTTTGACGACACGATCTTCGTTGGAATGGAAACTGATGACGGCGAGCCGCCCCCCCGGTTTCAGGCGGGCCAGCGCAACATTCAATCCGCGCGCGAGCTCGTCCCCTTCGTGATTGGTGTGAATCCGTACAGCCTGAAAGGTGCGTGTGGCCGGATTTTTGCCCTGCGCATTTTTTTGCCGCCGACGGATGACCCCCGCCACGAGATCGGCAAGCTGTCGTGTCGTCTGAAGGGACGCGCCGCCGGTCTGTTCGCGGCGAGCAACAATCTCCTTTGCAATCGGAAAAGCAAACCGTTCGTCACCATCTCGTTTCAATACCTCGGTAATTTCATCCACCGACGCCTGCAACAACCATTCGCGTGCGGACATGCCCTGCGTCGGATCCATGCGCATGTCCAGAGGGCCCTCCTGGCTGAAACTGAAGCCCCGTTTCGGGTCATCCAGCTGGGGCGACGAAACGCCCAGATCCAGCAGAACACCATCCACCCGGTCGATGCCACGTGCATCCAGCACCTGGTCGAAGACCGAGAAACGCTGATGCACGATCTCGAACCGTGCATCCTTCATCTGCGCCGCCATCACCTGACCGGCGGCAACCGCCTCCGGATCCCGATCGAGCGCCACCAGGCGCCCTTCCGGGCCCAGCGCCTGCAGGATCAGACGACTGTGACCACCCCGACCGAAGGTGCCATCGACATAGACCCCGTCCGGCCGGATGCCGAGCGCCTCGACAGCCTCGGTCAGCAGCACCGGCCGGTGTGGACGGGGCCCGTCCACCTGCACACCCTGATCCGGTTCCCCGTTCATCATCAGAGACCCGGAATGTCGAACAGACCTTCGGGCAGACCGGCGGAAGCCTGTTCATCCAGGTAGGCCTCCAGCGTCTGCTCGTCCCACAGCTCGAAGCGGGTGATATCTCCGAGCATCACGACCTTGCGATCGAGCTTGGCCGCCCGTCGGAGGATGGGACTGACCAGAATGCGCCCTGCACCATCGATCTCCACGGTTTCCGCGGTTCCGATCAGCAACCGTCGTGTCCGATCGTCCTTCGCAGTGAAGGTCGAGGCGATGTGCTCTCGCACGCGCTCCCACTCGGGCAAGGGATAGACTCTCAGATAGGAACCAAAATGACGGGTCAGCACCAGCTTCTTGCAGCCCTGTTCTTCCAGAAGCCCACGCCACGACGAAGGGATCGTCAGACGCCCCTTCGTATCCAGTGACAGCGGAAAGCTTCCCTCGAACATCGGCTTTCAACCCGTTGATGACTCGACCGTTTCGTGACGGCACCGGCCGAAGGACATCAACGGCCGGCAAGGCCACGGGAACCGTAGAAAGATGACTGCAGGGTAATTTTCCCACCTTGCCCCACCTTTTCCCACAAATCCCCACCAGAACGAAGAATACGGGGGGATACCGGCATCGTCAAATCGGGAGAAGCTGTTTTTTCCTGCTACGACAATGACTTACAGTGCATCGCTCATCCTGCGAAACCAACCGCTCACCCAGTTTTCACGCACTTAGCAACGCCTCTGCAAGTAAGCCATCAACTAAATGGCTGTTCTGCGCAACGCTTCTACAACAAATGTGAAAAAATCAGGGCTGATCAGCGGCCAATGGAACCGACCAGCGGTCGGTTCTGCGTGGGCAAATCGAGGAATCGTTGTGCCGGCGCATCTTTTTGCCGGCACTTTGTCCCGCCAGAGGCCCTTTCAGCGCCAATCCAGCGTTCATGGGCAGCAACACGACAGCAATCGCTCACTTGACAGACAGCCGGTCGGCCTCCGGCCGATACAAGGCAGAAAAAGTTACCGAGCTTAACCTTTAATGCAACATCCCAAGGCCCGGAACTGGGCCGCTTTTGCCATCCTTCTGACGCCCGCGATGGACATCGCTGCATGAAGAATTGCGAAAAATGTCTTGACTCTTAATTTTTCTTACAAAGACATTTCGATCGAAGGCCGGTGGCATGCGCCCGTGCCGGGGATGCGGCGTCCGGGTGGTTTTCCCGAGAGGGGGAGCGGGTCTGTAAGCCGGATTCTGTCCACCCCGATGGGGCGCGATGATCATTCCTCTGGGCCGACCGTTACCGGGCGGCTCTAGCCATCCACCCGCACGCTCGGGCGGGCGCCCTGTGCGGCACAAGGCCGCGTCGCGTGCCTACATGATGTTGCTCCGGATGGGGTTTGGCCTGCCACGTCTGTCACCAGCCGTGCGGTGGGCTCTTACCCCACCTTTTCACCCTTGCCCGAGCCAGCCTTCACCAGCCCGGGCGGTCTGTTTTCTGTGCCACTGTCCGTCGCCTTCGGCGGCCGTATGGGAAACCCACGAACACGCCTTATAGCGCCTGGCCGTTAGCCAGCATCCTGCCCGATGGAGTCCGGACTTTCCTCCGGGTTGCCCCGGCGATCATCCGACCCGCTCCGATGGAGAATGTACCACCGAAGCCCCCAGGGTCTGATGATGGGCGTATCCGGGGTCTCTGCGCCCGAGCGCCTGATCGGGCAACTCCGGGTTTCTTTCGACGGACAGAAATCGGCGGCGATGGCCTTCATGACCTAGGAGTTTGGCGCATTGCCGACGAACCGGAAGGCCGCTGCAGCACGGCGACTGCCTGCGGCGGACAGCCGTTCATCACCCCTCACTCGACAACAGCGCCCGTGAAGCCCGAAGCTCACGCCAGCATCCGAGAACCTTTTCCATCAGCAAGGATCCGTCATGAATCGCCTTCAGAAGCAGCCCCTCGCGGCCCGCCTGAGACATGCGTCGCTGGCAGCACTGAGCGCCGCAGGCCTCGCCTCGGTCTGTCTGCCCGTCAGTGCCGTCGAACACCCGATCACCTTCGGCGACCCGATCGTCATGTCGGCGCAGGGCCAGCGTCTGAAGGTTCTGCTGCCTTTCGAGACCCAGATGGGTGACCGTGCCACGGCCGTCGCCTTCATGGTCGAGAAGGCCGAAGTGCCGGACGGACATCTGGCACCCCGAGCAGCCCAGTTCACGGTGATGCGGCCGGACAGCTCACCGTATGTCATTTTTCATTCAGCCGAAACGCTGGATGCGCCGAACATCATGCTGACCATCAGTGTGGCCGGTGACCCGAACAGCCCCTACCAGATGCGGGTGAACGTGCCGGGCGCCGGCAGCACCGGCCGCGCCATGACGCTTCAGGCAAGCAACGGCCATCGGGATGCCCGCCGGGCAGCCATCAACGGCAATTCGTTCCGCCGCGTGCCCAAAGCCAGGGTCATGGACGACCTGCCCCCGAAATGATGCATTCATCATCACGCTCCGCGATCAGCGGGGCAGTCTGAAGACGCTGGTGTCCTGATAGAAGTCCGGGGAATCATTGGCCGGATCCCAGCCCGGCCAGCCCTGGATGGGCATGGGCACCAGCACGCGAGGCCGGAAGATGTCGGCGGCTGCCATGTCCCGAACCTGCAGGGCTGCGCCACGGTCGAGGCCGGTTCGCGGCGAGGTGCAGACCAGCAGTTTCGCCGTCATCGACTTGTAGGGACGATGCAGCTTCTCCAGCAGCCCGTGTCCGATGATGACCGGCGCGAAACGGGGATGCAGGGCCGCCCGGTACTGACCGAAAAGCCGCGCCCACTGGCGTGCCTGAAGCGCCTCGACCCAGGCCGTGGCTGGCGCCGGCCAGATGGCGCCGCCTTCGTCCAGCAGCGTGATCGCATCCCGCCGATACCCCCGCCCCCGGTGAGCGGACGACAGCGGCGAGCCACCGGACGAAGCCATGTCCTGCCCCTGCTCGCAGTGCAGCTCATTGAAGGCCCCCTTCAGCCTCGGAAAACGCAGCCATACCAGGGCATTGTGGAAATCATGCCGGGCGCCGGCCCCGGCTGTCCGGCAGGCGATCTCCCCAGCCTCCAGAATGCGGCTTTCGTAGTCCAGTGCCGAAGCGTCCCCGCCCGCCACGAATCGCAGCTTCACGCCCCTTGCGTTGACAAGCCCCCGCCAGACGGCCAGCCGGTTGAGGGCATCCAGCCAGTCGGCACACTGCCATGCCGACGGCTCCTGCGGGTCGGCGGCCAACAAACCGGGCGTGTCACCCCCGCGCTCTGCCGCCGGCACGGAGGACTGTGCCATCAGGCGCAAACGTCGGAGAATGGGCCAGTAGGGCGCAAAGCCAGGGTGCTGCCAGCTGCGGCTGTTGATCAGGGCATGCCAGGCGAGTGTCATGAGGCAAGGTCGAATCGACAGGAGAAGAAACGGGGGCTGGCCGGAGCGGGCTGCAAACCGGCCGCGCCTGCCCATTTTCCCACAGCCCCTGCGTCGGGAGGCGCCGGTGACGGTACATGCAACAGATGAACAGATCCGTTGGTCGGATACAGACGGGTGACTTCCGGTTCACAAAACCCCTACAAACCGGGGTCAACCGCCCATCGGCCACAGCCGTTTCCGGAGATGGCAGACCACGTCGCCCTTCGTATGGCCACCCCAGGAGGCGCCATGTCCTTCATGTTGTCGCAATCACCGATACCCGGCTACGGGCTGATGCTGCTCGCCGGCACGCTGCTGCTGGGCAGCGCCCTGCCCTCCCAGGCTCATGAGCTGAAAGTCCGGACGACGCGGGCGCTCTCCCTGCACGCCGGCCCTTCGGTCGATTATCCGCGGGTTCGACGTCTGCGCACCGATGCACGGCTGATCATCCACGGGTGCCTGCCGGACTATGGCTGGTGCGATGTGGGCCTCGACGATCAGCGGGGATGGGTGGAAAGCGCCTATCTGGTGATCCCGGTCGATGGGCGCTTCCGGCCCGCCTATCGCGTTGCCCCGATCGTGGGCGTGCCGATCGTCCATTTTGCCATCGGCCCCTACTGGACGCGCCACTACCACGGGCAGCCCTGGTTCGATGACCCCCGCTATGCGCCCGCCATCCAGGCATGGCGCGTGCAGAGCCGCATCGGCAACACGGTGATCGAGTACGAGGAACACATACCGGTCTATCCGTCCCACCGGCGGCCGCCCCCCGGCCATTACCCGCCGGGCCATTACCCACCCGGCGTGTATGCCCCGCCACCTGCGTACCGCCCCGCCCCGGTCTACGAGCCGCCGCCCGTGTATCGCCCGGCCCCGACCTATGGGCCGGGTTATGAGCCGCCGCTCTACATCCCGCCCTCCGAGCGGGGCCCTTACCCGTCGGCCCCGCGGCATGGATATCCGGGCCCGCATCACGACAGCTGGCACCAGCCACGGGTGCAGCCTCCTCCGCCGGTCCATCGACCCCCGGTCTACCAGCCGCCAGCCTGGCGGCCAGCGCCCGGCTATATTCCTCCCGGTGATGTCCATTCCGGGCACCAGCCGCCAGAGCCACTCCCAACCCACGAGATCAACCGGGTGATGCCGGGTGGCCGATCCCTGAAATGACTTGAGACAGGCATGAACACGATTGAGCGCCCTTCGGCCGAGACGATCAAGGCCTACGAACAGACGGACTACTTTGCCGATGACCAGCCGCCCGTCAGGCTGCGCGTCCATGACACGGATGCACAGCATCAGGCATGGCTGGCGCGGCATCAAGCCACATCGGCCAGCATCCTGACCGCCTGGAACCCCTTTGGCCAGGCACTGACGACCGAAGACAACGAGGCCCGTCAGGCACGACTGCAGGCGGCCATCGAAGCTACCGGCCTGCCGTGGCTGACGGCTCGTGGCGAAGACCCCGAAGGCAGCTGGCAACCCGAACCCGGTTTCTGCGTCTTCAACGTACCGGATGGTCTGCTGAAACGGTGGCTGGTAGATTTCGAACAGAATGCCGCCGTCCGGCTTGAACGGGGACAGGGCTGCCAGCTCGTCTGGCACCCGGTGATCGACACGCTGTTCGCGCAACCCCAGGGCTCGCCCTGACTCAACGGCTGCGCACCGGCCTGGCCTGCGCCGGCAGGAAGAGTTCCGGATCGACCATCGTCCGGTTCAGGCTCACGGACCAGTGCAGATGAGGCCCTGTCACGCGACCGGTCTTGCCCACCGTGCCGATCCGCTCCCCCGCCCCGACTCGCCGCCCCACCTCGGTCTCGATGCGATCCAGATGGCAGTAGAGCGTCAGCAATCCCTCGCCGTGGTCGATCCAGACCGTATTACCGTTGAAGAAATAATCACCGGTGTCGATGACCACGCCTGGCGCTGCCGCATGCACGGGCGTACCAACCGGCGCCGCCAGATCCATGCCCCCGTGCGGATTGCGGGCCTGCCCGTTGAAGAAGCGCCGCAAGCCGAAGGAGCTGGATCGCGGCCCCTTGACGGGCTGGCGCATCCGGAGCGACACCGGGCCCGGCGTCGAATGGGTCGCGATGATCTGGCGGCTGTGCCGTCGCTCCCGCTCATGCCGGGCCAGCGCAGCCTCGCTGAGCGTGACCTTGCCGGGCGCCACGTTCAGGCGCTGCTCGGCGTACTGATGGGCATGGATCGGCACCCGGATCTTTCGCCGGGCTCCCTGAGCGCCCGGGCTGCCTGACCTGCCTGTGCCCGACTCGACTTCGAGCGTCAACGCCTTCTCCGTGGTCGAAAGCGGAATGCCGAAGATGGCAAACCAGCCCTGCGTCGAGCCGCTCACCAGCACCGGCACCTGCTGCCAGAAAACCCTGGGCGGCTTCGGAGCAGCGCCCAGCGGCACCACGGCCACCCCGCCGGGCACGGCCCGCTCGCGGGGGAAGGCGGGTTTCACCGCTTTTCCGTCGTCCGCGGCCAACACCACCGGCAGCCCGGCAGGCAGCAGCCCGCTGGCGCCCAGCCATCCAAGGGTGCCCAGCGCGATCACCCGCCGTCTTTCCTTTGTTTGCATGCTCAAAATGCTTTTCTCCCGCACAATGGCCGATTCTCCCACGCGACCTGATAAGGAATCCGTATGGCCGGCGCCAGCCTGCTGACTTTGATCGACGATATTGCCAGTCTGCTGGATGACGTTGCCGTTCTGACGAAAAAGGCCGGCGCCAAGACCGCCGGCGTGCTCGGCGACGATCTGGCCCTGAATGCCCAGCAGGTGAGTGGCGTTTCGGTGGATCGCGAGCTGCCCGTGGTCTGGGCCGTGTTCAAGGGCTCTCTTCTCAACAAGCTGATCCTGGTGCCGCTGGCCCTGGCGATCAGCGCCTACGCCCCCTGGCTGGTGACGCCGCTGCTGACGATCGGCGGCCTGTTCCTCTGTTTCGAAGGCGCCGAGAAGGTGCTGGAGAAGCTCTTCCATCACGGTGAGGCGCCACCGGCTCCTGCCCCGACCGCCGACGGCACGCACGCAGGCGGCGGAGGCGGAGACGTCGCCAGCGGCGCTGCCGCACCCGGCAGCGATGGCACCGCCGTCAGCACAGCCGGCGACGAGCCGATGGATGAAAAGACCCGGATCAAGGGCGCCGTCCGTACCGACTTCATCCTGTCGGCGGAGATCATCGCCATCACGCTGGGGACGGTCGCCGATCAGCCCCTGGCAACGCAGGTGATGGTGCTGTCGGCCATCGCACTGATCATGACCTTCGGTGTCTATGGCTTCGTGGCCGGCATCGTGAAGCTGGATGATCTGGGCCTGTACCTGAGCCAGCGCCAGAACGGCCTGGCATGCACCATCGGCCGGGGCATCCTGCGGGCGGCACCCTGGCTGATGAAGGGCCTGGGCATCGCCGGTACGGCGGCGATGTTTCTCGTCGGCGGCAGCATCGTGCTGCATGGCGTGCCCGCCATCCACCATGCGATCGAACCCCTGCTCGCCCAGGTCGCCAGCTACGGTGCTTTCGTTCAGACACTCGCCTCGATGGCTGCCGATGCGGTCGTGGGTATCGCGGCCGGCCTGATCGTGGTCGCCGTCGTGACGCTGATCCAGAAGATGCGCGGGAAACCGGCACACTGAAGCACAGGGCTGGCCATCACGGCAAAAGCCGATCATCCCGGGCTCACACGCGCGAGGGATGATCGGCTTTTCCGTTTGTGGCGGTTCCCCGCTTCACCCGTCGGCGAATCGGCTGATGGCAGGCGACCGGGCTCCCTGCTGCCATCTGTCCGGCTCTGCCCTTACGGGCAGCCTTCTCCTTCAAGCGGCGGGGTCTCGAAGAGCACGAACGGCTGCTCCGGACGGCCCGGCATGCTGAGCACCGTGGCCTCGACGCGATAGACCTGCTGCAGCACGGTCGGGGTCAACACCTCGGCCGGCACGCCGTTGGCAACCTGGCTGCCCTGAGCCAGCATCAACAGGCGGTCACACCAGGCAGCGGCCAGATTCACGTCATGCAGGATGACGAAGGCTGCGATACGTTCCTGTCGTGCCAGCGTCCGCACGGCATTCAGCAGCATCAGCTGATACCTCGGATCGAGGCTGGCCGTCGGTTCATCGAGCAGCAGCGCCCGATACTCCCCGGCACGCCGGGCCAGCAGCAGCTGATACAGCACGCGGGCGAACTGCACACGCTGCTGCTCGCCGCCCGAGAGACGCCGGTAGCGGCGGTCATACAGGTGCTCGACGCCGGCCAGCGCCAGGGCACGATCGAGCACCTGACGGTCTTCGGCCTGCCCGCCACCTGTAGCGCCGGCTTCGGTATGGGGGTAGGCCCCCATGCCGATGACGGTCTCGACCGGCAGATCGAATTGCAGCGAAGGGCTTTGAGGCAGCACGGCACGACGGCGGGCCAGCTCGCGCACGGCCCAATCGGTCACGGGCCTGCCTTCCAGATGAACCTGACCACCGGCAGGTTTCAGCTCACCCGACAGTACGGCCAGCAGTGTGGACTTGCCAGCCCCATTGGCCCCGAGCACGCCCATCACCTCGCCGGCGGGCAGGCTCAGATCGATACCTTTCAGCACCTGCTTGGTGCCCCGATAGGCCTGTACCTGTGTGGCGGTCAACATCAGCGACTCCCCCGGCGAAGCAGCATCAGCAGGAAAGGCGCGCCCAGCAGGGCCGTGACGATGCCGATCGGCAGATCGGCCGGGATCACGACGATGCGTGCCAGCCAGTCTGCCAGCGACAGGATGATGGCACCGGCAAGCATCGACAGCGGCAACAGCTGACGGTGATCGGCCCCGACGGCCAGTCGCACCAGATGCGGCACGACCAGCCCCACGAAACCGATGGTGCCGGTCACGGCGACGAGCGGCCCGGCGAGCAGCGCCACCAGCATGATCAGTTGCCAGCGCAGCCGCTGCAGCTCGAAGCCCAGGTGCAGCGCCTCACGCTCGCCCAGCAGCAGCGCATTCAGCGCCTGCCAGCGCAACAGCAGCAACAGCATCATGAAGGCCTCCCAGGGCACGAGCCACGTCAGCGTCTGCCATTCGGCCGCTGCCATGCTGCCCAGGTTCCAGAAGGTCAGCGTGCGCAGCTGCGTGTCGTCGGCCAGATAGGTGAAGACGCCGATCAGGGCGCCACAGAAGGCGTTGATCGCGATGCCGGCCAGCAGGATGGCGGCAGAGCCCGGCGAGCTTCGCCCGAGCTGATAGGCCGACAGCGTGGCAAACAGACTGCCTGCGAAGGCAGCACCCGCCACCACCCAGGGCATCGAGGCAAAACCGAACACGATCGCACCGACGGCGCCGGCAGCGCCGCCAGCCGACACGCCGACGAGGCCCGGTTCGGCCAGCGGATTACGGAAAAGCGCCTGCATGACGGCGCCGGCCAGCGCGAGCCCCGCCCCGGTCAGCACGCCCAGCACGATACGCGGCAGCCTGATGTCAAACAGTACACCCTGCCACAGTTGCAGCGCCGGATCGGCCGCCTGAGAGGCCTCCGATCCACCCGACGACAGGGCGACCAGTTCACCCAGCCGGCCAAAGGGAATCTCGACGGCACCATTGAGGGCCGAACCGACGACGACGGCCAGCAACACGCCGGCCAGCAGGGTCAAACGCCAGAACAGCGCCGCAGGAATCAAGATGGATCACCCAACCCGGCCGACAGCAACCGCAGCGATTCACCCACGCGGGGGCCGAAACCGAGCATCAGCAGATCATCGAGCACGATGATGCGTTTGTTGCGTGCAGCCGGCGTGACAGCGATGCCCGGTTGCGCGAGGAAGGCATCGCCCCCTCCCTGGGCCAGCGACAGCGGCGAAGTCACGATGACATCCGGCCGCAGGGCGGCAACGGACTCACCGGAGACCGGCTTGTAACCCGCATGGCTGCCCGACATCAGGTTGTCGGCGCCCAGCAGTTTCAGCTGCACGTCGATGGCCGTGTCCCGGCCGGCGGCCTGCATCTTGCCGGCATGGCTGCTCAGCACCAGCACGCGAGCCTTGCGCGGGGTGGCGACAGCCTTGTCCACCTCGGCACGGATGGCCTCGATCAGGGCGCTGCCCTTGTCCGGCACGCCCAGCAGCGTCGCCAGATCGTCGATTCGGGCGGTCAGCTCCTCGATCGAGGGCTTCAGCTCGAACTGCATCACCGGAAAACCCAGCCCCTTCAGACCCGCCACCGCCTGCGGCGGCCCGGCCTCGACCGGCGCGATGACGAGATCCGGTTTCAGCGAGGCCACGCCTTCGACGGAAAACTGGCGGAAATAACCCACCTGCGGCAGTTTCTTCGCCTCGGGCGGGTAGAGGCTGGAGGCATCGACGCCCACCACACGGCCCCCTTCTCCCAGGGCGAAGATGATCTCGGTCAGGGTACCCCCCATCGCCACGATCCGCTTCGCCTTCGCCGCCGAAGCCGCCCCTGCCGGGGTAGCCGATGCGGCATGTGCCGGGGCGTGAACGGCGCCAGGCGCCAGCACCCCGATGGCGCCGCCCAACGTCGTGCCCAGTCTCGCGCCCATCAGCAGCGTGCCGCTTTTTCTGAGCCAGGCCCGACGGCCGGCGTGGGTATGATCAGTCATGCAGGGGCTCCGAGCATTGTTTCACCATCAGGGCGCGCCAGTCCTTCAATTCCGGGATGCCGGGCTTGCGCAGGCCGAAGAACTGGGCGATCAGGTCGCCATTATCGGCGAACAGCTCGAGCGAGGTCACCGGACCATCGTCCGTGGGCTTGTGCACGACCCAGGACGAAGCGATGGCCGTGGTGTCCAGGTGCAGATTGAACTTGGGGTCGAGCACATTGAACCAGGGGCCGGTGCGCATCAGCTTCTCGACCGGGCCACCGTGGATCTGCACCGTGCCACGGCTTCCCACGAAAACCATGATCGGCAGGCCACTGGCCGAAACCGCGTTCAGCACCTGCTCGACCGTATCGTTCGACACTTTCTGAGCCAGGTCGCTGCCTGCATTGCGGATGGCCGTGATGCGGCTCAGCTTGAGCTTCTGCAGCAGCGGGAAGAACTGGTGCGGGTCGGTCATGCCCAGCCATTCGTCACGCAGCGCCTGCCTGCCTGCGGCATCCAGATCTTCTCCGTGGTCGCTGACCGAAGGCGGCAGCGGCTCGAAGTCGGGCATGGCAGCTGCCTCATCCTCCGGGGCTGCAAATTCGTTCACCAGGGCATCCCAGGCGGCTGCATCGGTGTCATCGGTACGATAGATCTTGTGAACGGCCTCACCGAAGCGGTCGAAGAATTGCAGGCTGCGACGACCGCCGTCCTCCACTTCCCAGGCCGTGGCCCACTGATCGAAGAACAGTCGCAGATCGATGTCCGGGCCAAGCACCAGGCCCATCTTGGGGCTGACCTGCACGTCCTCGAACTGACCATAGCGCTCGTGAACGCACGACGCATTGCGCGTCAGGCACATGATGCGGCCCAGACCACCCAGCTTCGGGAAGATTTCATGCGGCACGCACCGCAGGCGTTTCGCCTTGACGCCCTGATCCAGGGCGACCAAGGCCGCTTCCGGTACGCCCAAGCGCCTGGCCCGTTCACGAATCCGAAGGTTGGGTGTCTCGGCCACCAGGGCCTGATGACGTTCACGCAAATCCTGCTGTGCAGTGCTATCCATGATGGTGACGATTCCTTTTCAAATTCATGACCGATCCTGTCGTCCAGACAGCAGTCTATTCTTCAACAGCTGCGGATCGGACACTTCCAGAACAACGATGTCCGGCGTATTGCCGCTGACGATACAAACATTGGGTTTCCGGACGAAATCTACAAAATACTTTTGGGCCCCGTCTCTGTACCACCCGGATACGATGCCAGGTATGCCCATGCCATTGGCCTGAATGGAAAGCCTCGGCTGACAGTCAGCGTAGAGATCGACTCGTGAGATGTCGGCAAGCGGTACGTCCTTCGTATAGTGCGTGCTTTTGATCCGCAGCACCCCCTCATTGATCGACAGGGAACGGCTCTGAACCAGACCGAACATAGCTATCAGCACCGGTAACAGCACCAACGCCATTCCCCACCCCGTCTTGCCCAGTGAAGCTCTCTTGATTCTGGCCACCAGGTAGAACAACCCCATGAGCGCGGCATAAACCAGGCCTATGAAAATCCACGGCCGAACCCCCAATGGCATCAGATCCATACACCAGCTCCTGCTTACACACTGCGCATGCCGACACCGACTGCCACAGGCCATCCTCATCCAGCAGGATGCGGCCTGTGGTGGCGGCGAGCAGCGGGTCAGTTGGCAGCCGGCTGCACGTCGAACTCGAAGGTCCAGGTCTGCGGTGACCGTGCGTTGGCCGGATCCGCGTACTCGATCTTCGTCAGGTGCAGACGGGCATAGCTGTTGCCCTCGGCGCTGCGCATCATCACGCCCTTGTCGGGCACGGCGCCCAGCGTGTGAGCGGTGGCCGGCAGGCCGGCAGCTGCGGCTGCCTCAGCCGTCTGGTAGTAACGATACCAGCCAAAATCGAAACCGCCACCTGCCACTGGCTTCATCGGCGGAGACAGGCGCGTGCTGGGGCCATCCTTCAGCCAGGCACGCACGGTGGCCGGCAGCGAAGCGCTGGTAAGGTCGGCCAGATACTGCTCGGGCGTGGCCTTCATCATCGCGTCGGCATTCGGCTTCGGATCATCGCCGGCCGTGAACAGGGCGGCAGGCGTCATGCCCACGACACCGGCAACCTTGCCCGTACCTGCCGTGCCACCATTGAGCTGGGCACGATAGCGGTTGAAGGCGATATGCCAGGTGCCGTTCTGCTGGGCCTCGGTGCCGGTGATCAGGTTGAAGTACACCCAGCCCTTCGAGGCGTCGACGGTGGCCTCGCGCACGTTGGCCGGCTCACGACGATCGACCCAGCGGAACTTCGGATGACCGGACGTGGTGCCATTGGCACCGCCATAGTAGCCGATCACCTGCAGCGCAAACACCGGTGACTCGGCGGTGCCGGTCGTGCCGGTGTCATCGCTGTTGGTCGTGATCAGGAAGGTGCGATAGGTCGGATACATCTGGTGGTCGTTCTCGCCGCCCAGCCCATACTCGAAGGCTGCCGAACCGATCTGGTTCTTGCCGGCGAAGGCACCTGCCGATGAATCGGGGAAGTAGATCCGCTCTGGCAGCGTGGTGCCATTCTTCGGATCATGGCGGCCGCTCACCCAGCTCTGCAGCTCGGCCCAGGGCAGCAGATCGACGCCCGCGCCGGAGTAGACACCGGCCTTGCCCGGGCCGCCCGTACCGCTGTTCGTGGCCATCGTGATGCCGCGCTGGCCGCCCGTCATCCTGATGTCCCACTTGTCGCCGTCGCAACCGGCCACTTCCGCAGCGGCATCGAAGTCGTAGCAGACCGACGCGCCGGCCGCCGGCATCGCAAAGGTCCAGGTCGCCTGCTTCGTGAACTGACTCGTGGTCGGCGCCGGCGTCTGGGCGCCACCGGCCGCCCCGCCCGTGCCACCGGCGTTGGCGCCGCCTGCCCCGGCCCCTGACTGGGACTGATTACCCGGTGCCGGCGTGCTGCCACTGCCTCCGCCGCCGCCACAACCGGCCAATGCCAGGGCCAGCAACCCACTTCCCAACACCCATTTGCTCGTCTGCTTCATCCGTTTTCACCTCACAGGGGATTCATCACATCAAAACCAACATCAGAGAACCACATCAGGAGAACCATGTGCCCGCAGCCATCGGCACCATCAGCCGCCACGGGCAAGGGCCAGGCCGTGGCCTGCCTTCCAACAACCCCGGGACGGCCTGCGCGGACGCGAGCCGTGCCCGGATTCACTCGAAATCCGCCCGGTTGCCAAAGCCATGACGCACGCCAAGCATGATCAGCCGCCCCGAGATCGGGCCGAACTGATGCTCCTCGCTGAAATTGCGCTGCTTGCCGAACACGTTGTCGAGGCGGACGAAACCGGTCAGCCCCCGGACCAGTTGCTGGCGATAACCGAGATCCACCGTCGTCCACCCATCCGAACGCAACCCCCGGGCTGAATCGGTCAGCTCGCTGCTCTGGTGACGCACTCGCATCGTCACGGCCATGCCATCGGCTGGACGCCAGTCCACACCGAGGCGGGCAATCCGTTCGGGCCGGCGTGTCAGCTCCGTGCCGGAGGCCAGATCGCGGGTCCGACCCAGTGTCAACGCACCATTCAGGCGCCAGGCAGCCGAGGGCTCCCAGATCACCTCGGTCTCGACGCCCTGCGTACGCGCCCGGGCGACGTTTTCATAGCCATAGACCGCCACGCCGTCCTCCTGGCGGAAGCGGCTGCGGTCGACCTGGATCAGATCCTTGACGCGGTTGTAGTAGGCATTGAGATCGACGGTCCACCCCGGCCACAGCATCAGCACCGCCCCCAGTTGCAGGCTGTTCGAGGATTCAGGCTGCAGCCCGGGGTTTCCCAGCACCTTGTAGCCCAGCGCACTGTGGTCGAACAGATAATGACGTTCCTTCAGGTTCGGCACCCGATACCCCTGACCAACGCTTGCGCGCAGCGTGACGCTGTGGCTGCCCGCCTCGTACACCCGACCGCGTACGGCGAGCTTTGGCGCCCAGTGAAAGCCGAAGTCCGAATCGTGCTGCCAGCGCACGCCCGGCAGCACCTCCCACCGGGGCGACAGGAACACGTCCCCCTGCACGTACAGCTCACGGCTGTTTCGCCGGGCCTCATCGCCGCCAGACAGCTCGGACACGCCATTCTGCATCTGTGAGAGCCGCTCCTGATGGAGATCAGCCCCCCACTGCCACATCTGGCCGGCCAGCGGTGGCAGATCCCACTGCAGGCTGAGGTGGTTCATGCGCTGGCGCGAGACACGGTCGATCACCTGCACGCCATTCGAGAAGTTGTCGCTGTTGGTGTCGTAGCGCTCATGAACACCGCTGAAACGGACGACCGAACCGTGTTCGAGCGACTGACGCCCGTGCACGACCAGACGATCCCGGTCGATGATTTCGGTCTTGCGCTGCGGCACCCGATTGGGGGGCAGGAAGCGGGTATAGCGCTGCAGGTCGTCTTCGGTGTATTTGCTGAACTCGACGGTCCACTCACTGGCCGGCACAGGCCGCCACCAGAGCCGGCCGGTTGCCTGTTCCCGACGGATCCAGTCCCCCTGACGCGACCAGGCCGATGGATCGACACCAAAGCCGTCATCGTCCAGACGCTCCAGCGACAGGCGCCCCCGCAGATGCCGACTGCCCCCTTCCAGCTCGGCCTGCATCTGTTTCAGAGCGGCGTCCACCCGCTTGCCGGAGTCGTTCTGCCTGCCACGGCTGCCAACCCCCAGCTGCACACCGCCATGCAGTCCCTCGTCCGGCGTGCGCGTGATGACATTGATGACGCCACCCATCGCCGAACTGCCGTACTGGGCAGAGGAAGCCCCTTTCACGACCTCGATCCGTTCCACATCGCTCAGCAGGTACTGGCTGAGATCCACCGACGAGCCGGTGCTGGCCGAAATGGGCAGGCCGTCGATCAGCACCAGCACCTGGTCGCTGGAGAGCCCCTGCATGACGAGCTGGTAGCCCGACTTGCCGTGCAACTCCTGCAACTGGAGCCCCGGCAGATTGGCCAGCGCCTCCTTCAGCGTACGCGCCCCGGTGGCCCTGATCTCGGCCTCGCCCACCACCTCGGTACGGACGGGCGCCTCGGCCCGCTGCTTCTCCGAGCGGGTGCCGGTGACGACGATATCCGAGAGCTGACGCCCCTGGGCAAGGGCTGCCTGGGACAGCACGGACAGCCCGAGCACACACCAGACGGCAGGTCGCATCACGACAGGACGATACAATGAACGCCGGTTTGCCTGCCCCAAAGGGGATGAAAGATACCGTCTGAGGCAATTCATGGGATAAAGAAAGATTGTCCTGAAAATTTCTTTAGTAATGATAGATATTCATATTTACTGTTGTAAAGAGGAGAAAGCATCTTGTGCCAGCCCAAAGTCGTCATGTCCCCTTTGACCAAAGTAGAGATGTCCCCTTGGGAGCAAGGCCGGCATCCGCTGCTCACAGGATGCATCGGTGACGGAAAAGGCCCCACGCCACATACCCCGCCATTCATCATCAGCTGGGTCTGTGCCGTGGGGCCTTCGACTGCCGCGCCGGATCGAGCCGATCCGGGCACTCAGTCGTCTGCGGGTGCGAGCGACCCGTGTTCAGGCCGCTCACACCGCGAAAAGACTTACATCTTTTCCTGAACCTTCTCGCTGGCGCCGGTGATCTTCTCGCCACCAGCCTTGATGTCGTCGCCGAAACCAGCCATCGTGTTGCAACCAGCCAGGGCGAAGCAGGCGGCGGCCAGAACAGCGCTGAAATACTTGATCATGGGTTTTCTCCTGTTGAAACTGAGTTTGGATGCCACGAGATCCGGATCACCGGCCCACGCGGCTTCTTATGATGTGCCCTGGCGCAGGTCATCACGACTTGCGACGGGGCCGCTCACACACAGGATGAAAGCAGCGACAGGCGTCAGAGCCAATCTTCACAGTGTGGACGGCCGAAGTATATAGGCTTCGGACGGGAGAGCGACGGATGTGAACGTGATGTATCAAAGCGCCCCGGTCTTTTACATGCAGCCGGTCACCCACGCCTTTAGCTGTTGCCGTCGGCCCGTCCTTCATCGGCAACGCGCCAGGGGATGATCTCCCCGCCCGCCAGCGGCACGATCTCGGCGGCTTCGGCGAAAGGCAGCGTGTCGGGAATCTGCCAGTCTTCGCGAACGAGCGTGATGGTACCGGTGTTCGGTTCACGACGATGGAAGCGGGCGCCGTTCAGGCTGGTGAAGGCTTCGAGCCTGTCGAGTGCGCCGGCCTGATCGAATGCCCAGGCATAGAGCGCCAGGGCGTGCGGCGCCGAATAGCAACCGGCACAGCCCGTGCCATGTTCCTTCAGCACACGGGCATGCGGGGCGCTGTCGGTGCCGAGAAAGAAACGCGGATCACCGCTGGTGGCCGCCTCGATCAGGGCCGCCCGATGGGTTTCACGCTTCAGCACCGGCAAACAGTACCAGTGCGGCCGCAGCCCGCCCATGAAGATCGCATTCCGGTTGTACAGCAGATGCTGGGGCGTGATCGTCGCGCCCAGCAGCCCAGGGGGTGCCGTGTCGCTGCGGACATACTGCGCGGCCTCCCGGGTCGTGATGTGCTCGAACACGACGCGCAGCTCGGGCAGGCGGGTACGCAGCGGGATCATCACCCGGTCGATGAACACGGCTTCGCGGTCGAACACGTCCACAGCCGGATCGACCACCTCACCGTGCACGAGCAGCGGCAGCCCGGTCTCGGCCATCGCCTCCAGCACCGGCATCACGTTGTCGATCGAGCGAACCCCTGCGTCCGAATTGGTCGTGGCCCCGGCCGGATAGAGCTTGACGGCCGCCACCACATCGCCGGCAGCCGCGCGGCGGATGTCATCGACGGTCGTGGTCTCGGTCAGATACAGCGTCATCAGCGGCTGAAAGCTCGCGGCCTGCGCCGATGACAGTTCCTGACGTGCCACCGCCCCTTGCAAGGCTTCGGTGATGCGATCGCGGTAGGCTTCAGCCTCGGCCACCGTCGTCACGGGCGGACGCAGGTTCGGCATGATGATGGCACGGCCAAACTGGCGCGCACTGGCAGCCACCACCGATTGCAGGGCAGCACCATCACGCACGTGAAGATGCCAGTCGTCAGGGGTTCTCAGGGTCAGCGTGTTCATGCTGCAATGATAGCGCCGGGTCGGTCGAATGGCTGATTGGCAGCGCGCAAAGGATGACGGATGATGCGGCAGAACCCATCCCGCGCCGGCCTGCCAGCAACGGCAGGCCGGATGATCCCGCCAGAGACAGTCCTTTCCTGCCCCCATGTCTTCACCCACCATCCCGGACGAAGCAGACTGCCCGCTCACTGCCGGCATCGGCCAGCGGCCCACCCCGCACCCCCACGCAACAGGCCACACACCCCCGCCCCGGGACTGGCGCCGCATCATCGCCAGGCTGGGCGCCCGTATCGGACTCTCGCTGATGCTGCTGAATCCACCTGCGCTTCACGCAGGCACCAGCACCGAGACTCTGCAGCCCGCGCCACCGACACTGGCCTTGCGTGTGCTGAGCCTCAATGCCGAGCACCTGATGTCCCGCCACCGCTTCAGACGCTGGCAGGCGATCTGCGGCGCCCACCACTGGCAGGCGCCACCCGAGGGGCAGCGCCCGCCCGAGCTGACCTACTGCGATGCGCTGAACGGCCGCAATGCGCGGGGCCAGCTGGTCCATGGCCCGCTGCGCCACGACAGGGATCTGACGGCCAAGGTTCGACAACTTCGCCAGCTGATCCGCCAGGCCAGCCCCGACATCCTGCTGCTGCAGGAGGTGAGTGACCGTCAGGCGGTGCAATCGCTGCTGGATGAAGGCTGGGCGATCCATACCAGTGAGGAATACTGGCGCGGCACGCCCATGCCGCAGCATGTGGCGATCGCCTGGCGACGGGCGCGCTTCCCGATACAGCCGCAGGTGGCGCTGATCGACAGCATCTCTCAGCGGACGGAGACCGGACACCAGACCCGTCCGGGCCTTTCCGCCCTGATCGACCTCGGGCCGGCCCTCAGGCTCTCGATCCTGAACGTGCATCTGAAGGCCGGCTGTCGCCTCGGACGCCTGGAGCGAAGCAGCAGCCGTCAGCCCACACGCTACTGGCGACGCCGGGATGCGTGCCGCACCCTTCAGGCACAGATCCCGCCACTCGAAGCCTGGCTCGACGCGCAGATCCTGGCAGGCCGTCAGGTACTGATCACCGGCGACTTCAACCGTGATCTTCGCAGCGAACGAAAGGCGGGCCTGCCAGCCCGCGCCGACGGCAGCCCTGCCGGGTCTCCGATCGGGCCAGACAGCGAGGCAGGCAGCTCTCGCATCAGCAGCCTGCTGGCCGAGCTGGACGATGATGTGCCACCCGGCAGCCGCCTGCATCTGGTCGCCTCCGGCCCCTACCGGAAACGGGCGGATTGTCACCGGCACATCACGCCTTTCCTGCTCAGCCGTGGCCTGGCCCCCTTCCTGACGGACTCGCTCGACGCACTGCGCGTGCAGGTGATCCCGTTCGCAGAGCCCGTGTCGCTGAATCAGCCCCGGCCCAGCGACCATTGCCCGCATCTGCTGGTTCTGCCGCTCACGCGCCTGCCGTCGGAAGCCGTGACGGATCAGGCCATGCACCCCCGATAGCGGAACCTGCGATCCCCCCACCTTATACGGTATCCTGTCCAGCCCTCTTGCTTCTTGTGATGATGGCACCGGCCCCGCCAGACCGACGCACGCTTTACGGACACCATGTCAGACAAACACCGCAACTGTACGGACTCGCCCCATTCCTCGCCCGGCCAGACGACCCGGCTGCCCGAAGGACGCATCCCGACGCTCAGCATCGTGACCATGCCGAAGGACGCCAACCCGGGCGGGAGCGTCTTCGGCGGATGGATCATGTCACAGGTCGATATCGCTGGTGCGGTCGAGGCCATCCGGCGGGCACGGGGCCGTGTCACGACGGTTGCGGTGAGCGCCATGACCTTTCACGAGCCGGTTCGTATCGGCGAACGGGTTCTGTTCTACGCCGAGGTCATCCGCAGCGGCCGGACTTCCATCACGACCAGGGTCGAAGTCTTCGTCGAGCGGGACATGTACAACCCGGTCGCCATCAAGGTGTCGGAGGCCACCGTCACCTATGTGGCCATCGATGCCAACCGGCGTCCCCGACCGCTGGACGAACCGCCCCAATCATAAATAACGCGCGTCATGGCGCCGGCCACCGCACGGACTCAGCCAACGGCAACATCGGCGCCGAGCAGCATCTCCACATGCGGCACCCGGTCTTCCAGATAGACCTCCGAAACCGTCTGAAAGCCGAAAGCCTGATGGAACTTTTCCAGATGCGCCGGCGCCGACATCCGGATGGGCTGCCCCGGAAAGCGCTCACGGCACATCCGGATCGATTCGAGCATCAGCGTCTGGCCGAAGCCGTGCTGGCGATAGGGGGCAGCCACACACAGTCGGCCCAGCGCCGGTTCGGCGAACCTGAGACCCGGCGGCAGGATGCGCGCCGTGGCAATGACATCGAAAGCCTGCTCTCCCTGCTGCCGCATGCCGACCACCAGCAGTGCCCGCGTGTCGAGACCGTCGATTTCCTGGAACGCACAGTCCTGTTCGACCACGAACACGCTGCTGCGCAATGCCAGCACCCGGTACAGCACTGCCGCATCCAGTGCTTCAAAAGGCAGCACCGCCCACAGGATGCCGCCCTTTTCCACCGCGCCGGGCATGACCTGTCCCAGGCTCCACGATTCCTGTTTCATGTTCTTGTTCCGTTAGCCTGCCATGACAGCCCGCCAGCCCCCTTCGGGGTTACCAGCCTCAAGCCTGACCGCGCGGTTACGGCCTGTCAAACCAGCGAGTGCCAACGGAAGACGAAACCCGCTCACTGGCATGCAAGATTTACACAAAAAAATTCCTGATACAACCTGATGCCGAAGATCAGGCGAAGCCGGATCGTTGCAGCACGTCTTTTCCTGCCTGCCCCGGACACGAGGCGCCGTCATCGGGTTACCGCCCGGCAGGGCCGGACATGCCGTTCAGACTACCCACTGATCACGCTGAAATGCTGGACAGCCTGCCATTGGTCACCAGGCGCCACATGGGCCGGCGTGCCGATCCGGGCAGCCTCCACACATAGCATCTGGCGCCAGTCCTCCGTCGGCAGGTCGACGAGCTTCGAAGCCCCTGCCTCACCCGGATTCCAGACCACGGTGTCCGTAAAGCCACCACTCATCCCGATCCTCAGGCGCCCGAGACCACTTTCCAGACACAGCGGTGCCGTCAGGTCGAAGTAGATGTCGTCGATCGGCCCATCGAAAGACAGCGGGTCTGAGCCTGCGATGCCCGGCTCATCCTTCAGGGTGTCCAGACGGCGCAGGCCTTCCAGCCCGTGCAGCCGGGCGGCCAGCAGATCGGGCACGGCCAGGTAGGTGTGAAGCGCGGCAGTGAACGCCATCGGGGCCTCGCTGCGGTTCTCCACCTGCAGGGCCAATACCAGCTCCCCGGGGGAAAGGCGGATATCCAGCGTCAGCAGGAAAGCGAAGGGCCAGTGCTGGCGCGTGGCTTCGCTGTCCTGAAGCTGCAGGCTCAGCGTGGCCGCGTTGGCGCCTTCCCCGTGATCGGGCTGCCCAACGGACGGAACCCCCACCGAAACCGGCAGGGCAACCGGGAGCGCCACGGCAGGCCCCGGCTCCCACGGCAACTGCCGCGCAAAGCCATGCCGTGGCAAGCTGAAATCCGGGCCACGCTGGTTGAACTGGGGGAAGATCACCGGCACGCCACCACGGACGGCCTGCCCGGCCGCCTGCGGCATGATCGGCGACTGATACAGGCGCTCGACACCATCGGCCGTCATCCATGAGAGCACCTGCCCGCCCTGCTGCAGCACCACGACCTGATCGCCATGCACATTGCGCAGGCTGTAGGCAGGCTGGCCCGCCACCAAGAGTTCTTCCACCACACCACGCATCTTGACCCCCATGTCGATCCGCATGACCGGCCCGGTCACCTGACATCAGACATCCCCGGTCGTCTCATCCTGAATGCTACTCCTTCAGCGCAGGCTGGGGCGGATCGTATGAGCGCCAACCTAGTCATCCATCCGCAGATCAGCGATGACCGGCGCGTGATCGGACAGCCGCGCCCAGCTGATGCCACGCAAGACCCGGGCGTTCTCGACCGTGAAACCCCGGACATAGATACGATCCATCTTCAGGCAGGGCATCAGTGCCGGGAAGGTTCGGGCGCTGGCCAGCACCTCGTGCACATGCAGGCTGCCGATCAGGTGCTGACTGAGCAGATCCCGCCAGTCGTTGAAATCACCGGCGATCACCAGCGGTGCGTCGGACGGCACCTCGGACTCGATCCAGTCGATCAGCGCATTGGCCTGACGCAGGCGGCTTCGGGCGAACAGCCCGAAATGGATGACGAAACAATGCACGGCACGCTGGGCCACCTGCAACACGCAGTGCAACACACCTCGTCGCTCGAAGATGTGATCGGAGAAATCCCGGTTCTCCATCGCGACGATCGGATACTGCGACAGCAGTGCATTGCCATGATGACCGTGCAGATAGCGGGCATTCAACCCATAGGCAGCCTCGAAGCCCTTGCGCTTGGCCTCCGGGTGCAGCGCCAGGTACTGGGCCTGTGGATCGCTCGGCCAATGCTTGAAGCGCTCCGCAAAACGGATGTTCTTGCCCTGCACTTCCTGCAGGAAGACCACGTCAGCGTGCAGTTCATGCAGCCGGTGCCGCATCTCGTGGACGCTGGGGCGTGGCCGCAGCCTGCCCGGGCCATGCACGACCCCCTTGTGAATGTTGTAGGTAGCGACCCGCAAACGCACTGACACCGCCATATCCCTCAATCTGATCGCCAGGGATACGCTGAACAGGCCCATCCGGACGGCACATCCCGATGACGGGCGCGTGTCTCACGGGACTTGTCCAGCTTATGCCTGAAGCGTGTTGTCGTCCGGGCGGGCCCCTCCCGCCCCCGGCCAGCCATGCCGTTGCGCCAGCAGCCGGATGGCTTCGGCGTTGCTCGGCGAAAAACACCGCCCGGCCGCTGTCTGCCAATCCAGCCACTCACTGCGCAGGTGCTCTCTCGGCGCCAGACGAACCTCGCGCGGCCCGTTCAGCGCCAGGGCGAACACATGCTCGGTATTGTGCGTGACACCGGGTGCGTACCGATGCCGCCAGTGCGCATAAATCTCGTAACGGTTCTGGATGTCGAGACCGTAGAAACGGCCATCGGCAACATCGAGCCCCGTCTCCTCACGCAACTCACGGGCAGCGGCCACGGCTGGCACCTCATCCGGCGCATCCAGGCTGCCGGTCACGGACTGCCAGAAACCGGGCCGGTCAGCCCGCTCCAGCAGCAGCATCTGCCCGTCAGGCGTGTGGATCACCACCAGCACCGACACAGGGATCTTCGGTGACCGGCCCCCGGCAGCCGGCACGGACATCTCTCCCTCCCCGGCTGTCGAGGACACACCAGCGCTTCCGGACTGCTGTTCGGCGAACTGCCCGATGCCTTGGCTTCTCATCCGGTCTTCACCCGCCCCGTGATCTCAACCCGCCGCGCGGGCCGCGTCCGGGTTGTTGCGCAGCCGGATGTGCAACTCGCGCAGCTGCTTTTCGTCGACCGGCGACGGAGCCTGCGTGAGCAGGCACTGGGCGCGCTGGGTTTTCGGGAAGGCGATCACGTCACGGATCGACTCGGCGCCGGTCATCATCGTCACGATGCGATCGAGGCCGAAGGCCAGACCACCGTGCGGCGGTGCGCCGTAGCGCAGCGCATCCAGCAGGAAGCCGAACTTGGCCTCGGCCTCTTCCGCGTCGATGGCCAGCGCCCGGAACACCTTGCTCTGCACGTCCTCACGGTGAATACGCACCGAACCACCACCAATTTCCCAACCGTTCAGCACCAGGTCATAAGCCTTGGCGATGCAGGCGCCCGGATCGGACGCCAGCAGATCCTCGTGCCCATCCTTCGGTGAGGTGAAGGGGTGATGCAGGGCCACCCAGCGCTTCGACTCCTCGTCGTATTCGAACATCGGGAAATCGAGCACCCATAGCGGCTTCCAGCCGGCCTCGAACAGGCCGTTGGCCTGACCGAAGTCGGAGTGACCGATCTTCAGGCGCAGCGCACCGATCGCGTCATTGACGACCTTGGCCTTGTCGGCCCCGAAGAAGATCAGGTCGCCATCCCCGGCACCGGTGCGCTCGATGATCGCCGTCAGGGCTTCGTCGTGCAGGTTCTTGACGATCGGCGACTGCAGCCCCTCACGGCCGGCCTTCACGTCATTGACCTTGATCCAGGCCAGCCCCTTCGCGCCGTAGATGCCGACGAACTGGGTGTAGGCGTCGATCTCGCTGCGGCTGATGCTGGCGCCTTTGGGCACACGCAGCGCCACCACGCGGCCACCCTCGGCATTGGCCGGGCCGGAGAAGACCTTGAAGTCCACCGTCTTCATCACGTCGGTCAGCTCGGTGAATTCGAGCTTCACGCGCAGGTCGGGCTTGTCCGAACCGAAACGGTGCATCGCCTCGGCAAAGGGCATGGTCGGGAACGGCTCGGCCAGCTCGACATCCAGCACCTGTTTGAAGATCGTGCGGATCATCGGCTCGAAGATGCCACGGATCTCCTCCTCGTTCAGGAAGGAGGTTTCGCAGTCGATCTGCGTGAACTCGGGCTGGCGGTCGGCACGCAGATCCTCGTCACGGAAGCACTTGACGATCTGGTAGTAGCGATCGAAACCGGCCACCATCAGCAGCTGCTTGAAGAGCTGCGGCGACTGCGGCAGCGCGAAGAACTGGCCATCGTGCACACGGGAGGGCACCAGATAGTCGCGGGCACCCTCCGGTGTCGAGCGGGTCAGCATCGGCGTCTCGACATCCACGAAGCCCAGATCGTCCAGATAACGACGCACCGCCATCGTGACGCGGTGGCGCAGCATCAGGTTCTTCTGCATCGCCGGGCGGCGCAGATCCAGCACCCGGTGCGTGAGCCGGACGTTTTCCGACAGGTTCTCGTCATCGAGCTGGAAGGCCGGTGTCACCGACGGGTTCAGCACCTCCAGCTCGTGCGCCAGCACCTCGACCTGACCGCTCCTGATCGCGTCGTTGCTGGTGCCCTCGGGGCGACGGCGTACACGGCCAGTGACACGGATGCAGAACTCGTTGCGCAGGCTCTCGGCCGTGGCGAAGGTTTCGGCCCGATCCGGATCGCAGACCACCTGGGCCAGACCTTCCCGGTCACGCAGATCGATGAAGATCACGCCGCCATGATCCCGGCGCCGATGCACCCAACCCATCAGGGTCACTTCCTGGTCGAGATGAGCCTCGGACACCTCACCGACATAACAACTACGTTTCACTGAATCTCTCCTGGCAAGTGCAGTAGGGCGCCGGCGCCTCGCCGACGGATCATGGGATGCTGGAATGGGGCAAGCCCCGAGGGGACGACACCGGCCCATGGGTTCCTCACGGGCCGAGGAGCTTGGGCATCAGGCCGTGTCATGCGCTCATTCGCCCGCCTTGGGCGCCGAGGCTGCGGGCGCCGGTGCCGATGCAGCAGGTGCCGGCGCCGGCGGCGTGGCGGCAGGCGCGGCAGACGCCGACGAAGCGGCCGACGAAGCCTCACCGGATCCTGAACCTTGCCGGTTGCCCGAATCGTTGGCGCCCCCTTCGGCCGGCTTCTTGCCGTTGTCCCGGAAATCGGTCACGTACCAGCCCGTGCCCTTCAGCTGGAAGGCCGGGGCGGACAACTGCTTGCTGAAGCTCTCGTGACCACACGAAGAACAGACCGTCAGCGGCGGCTCGGAGATTTTTTGCAGCACATCCTGCTGGAAACCGCAGTCACTGCAACGATAGGCGTAGATTGGCATAGGTTCAGGCTGAGCCCGGGCAAAGCCCCCGGGAAAAGCCTTTCATTATAAGACCGACCCATGCCCGATGGCCGGCTGCTGTCGGCCGCCATCGGCCGGCATGCAACGGCCGCCTCCCCTGCGCCCGATGAACGGTGCCAGCCCCGGCGCCGCGCCGGTCGTGGCGGGGACGTGCCGGCATGACAGCGCGCACGCGGCACGGCCGCCCGCCCAGGTCCCCGGGACGACCAGGGCGGCGAGAGACAGGGCCGGCGTCAGACCGGATCTGCTGGCCTGGCGGCCACCGGCTGCCCGGCCGACAACAGCTCATCGGCCTTCAGCACATGAGGCGTATCGTAGACCGCCTGATCCAGCTCTCCCTCGCTCCTGGCCACGACCACCGACACCGCGCAGTCGCCAGCCACGTTCAGCGCCGTGCGCGCCATGTCCAGAATGCGGTCGATACCCGCGATGATCGCCACGCCCTCCAGCGGCAGGCCGACCGAGGCCAGCACCAGCGACAGCATGATCAGCCCGGCCCCCGGCACACCGGCCGTGCCGATCGAGGCCAGTGTGGCCGTCATCACGATCGTCAGATACTGGCTGGCGCCCAGATCGACCCCATAGGCCTGGGCGATGAACATCACGCAGACGCCCTGATACAGCGCCGTGCCGTCCATGTTGATGGTAGCGCCCAGCGGCAGCACGAAGCTCGACACCCCGCGAGACACCCCGAGGTTCCTTTCGGTCGACATCATCGTGACGGGCAGCGTGCCCGAGCTGGACGTGCTGGTGAAGGCCACCATCACCGGCTCGATCGAGCCCTGGAAATAGCGCACCGGGTTCAGCCGCGACACGAAGCGGATCATGCCGCCATAGACCAGCAGCGCATGCAGCAGACTGCCCACATAGGCCAGGATGATGACCTTGGCCAGCGGTGCCAGCACATCCATGCCGTAGCTGCCCGCCACCCAGGTCATCAGGGCGAACACACCATAGGGCGCAAACGAGATCACGATCGAGGTGAGCTTGTACATCACCTCGGCCAGCGAATCGAAGAAACGCTTCACCGGTGCCGCCTTCTCGCCACACAGCACGATGGCCGCGCCGAACAGGATCGCGAAGACGATGATCTGCAGCACGTTGGCCGTGGCAAAAGCCTCCACCGGGTTGGCAGGCACCAGCCCCAGCAGCAGCTCCACCATCGTCGGTGCCGCCTTGGGCTCCACCGCTTTGGCCGCCGCCAGATCGATGCCCTGCCCCGGCTGGAAGACGATCGCGAGCACCAGGCCGATCGAGATCGCCACGGCCGTCGTCAGCAGATAGATCACCAGCGTCTTCGCGCTGAGCCGTCCCATCGTCGACAGATCCTTCAGCGAGGCCACACCCGTCACCAGCGAGACGAAGATCAACGGCACGATCAGCATCTTGATGCCTCGGATGAACAGATCGCCCAGCGGCTTGATGCTGGCAACCCAGGCACCCTGCCCAGCCATGTTCAGCCCCATGCCCAGCACCAGACCAGCCGCCAGCGCGATGAAAATCTGCTGCCACAACGGCAGCCCTGTCCAGAATGAAAAACGTCCGCGTCGCGCGGTGACGGTTTGAGTCATGCAGCGCCCCTTTGGATGGCAGGTTTCGATGCCGCTATTGTGCGCGATAAATCATGCTCGGCCTTCTATCATGGCCGGCCTTCTGCATGCCTGATGCCGGTCCAGTGCAGCCAACAGGGGCTGGCCTGGACAGGCAGAACAGCCTACCTTTGCGCCAGACACCCCACATCCAGCGCCTTCGGATCGGGGCGTTTCAGGAATTGCCCCAGCACACTGGGCATGCAGCCAGGCACCCGAACGAACTTCCCAAGCTTTTGACGACGCATCCTTTCGACGCCATCCCTGTGTGTCCGCCGAGCCCGATGATCAGCATCGCCGCCCGGATAAACCCTTCATTCCTCCTGATCCCTACCGCCCATGCCCCCAGGGGCCAACAGCCAGTCTATCAGCGCCTCATATTCATGCCCCCCCGAGTTCGACACTTATAAGCGTAAGTCATTGATATGACTGAGATCAGCCTATC
>JAUMZD010000019.1:0-26939 GCA_030528325.1 Lautropia sp.
ATGGACGGATGGACGGATGCACGGACGCCGGGGGGATGGGGCCAGGCACGTCAGCGCCTGAAACGGCTGCCCAGGCCCCGCACGCGGGGGACTCGGCCTCTCGGGCATCGTGTGCTGCCCCCGCTTCAGAAATACCCGAGCACGTACCACCAGGCGCCACCGACCACCAGCCAGACGAGCAGCAGCACGAGGCTCATCACGAAACCGGCTTTCCACCATTCGCCCAGCGTGACATAGCCCGAGCCGAAGATGATGGGCGAGGTGCCGGTGGCGTAATGGGTGAGCGTCATCATCAGGCTGGAGGCAGCGGCCATCATCAGCGCGAAGGGCATGGCCGGCGCGCCCACGGCCAGGCCCGCACCGTAGAAGGCCGCGAACATCGCGGTGATGTGGGCTGTCGTGCTGGCAAAGAAATAATGGGCGTACAGGTAGGTGATGAGCAGCAGGGCGCTGGCACCCATCCAGCCCAGGCCCAGATGGCTGATGCCGCTGTTGATATGCTCGGTGAACCAGACGATCAGGCCCAGCTTGTTCAGGAAAGTGGCCATCATGATCAGCGCGCTGAACCAGATCACGGTATCCCAGGCGCTTTTTTCCTTGATGACATCTTCCCAGCTCAGCACGCCGGTGAGCAGCAGCAGCGACAGGCCGATGAAGGCGGTGGTGGTGGCATCGACCCTGGCGTCCGGCCCGAGCAGATAGGCGGGCACGTTGGCCCAGAGCAGCAGGAGCACGACGAACACGCCCAGCATGATCCATTCACCACGGTTCAGCGGCCCCATGGCCTGGAGCTGCTCGCGGGCGAACTCGGCGGCATTCGGTGTCTGCTTGATCTCGGGTGGATAGATCAGGTAGATCACGAGGGGCATCAGCAGGATGGCCACCAGCCCTGGCAGCAGCATGGCGAGTGCCCAGGTGCTCCAGCTCAGCTGGATCTGTGCCCCGGTGCTTTCCGCGATCAGCTTGACGACCAGCGGATTCGGGGCCGTGGCCGTGATGAACATGGCCGAGGTGATCGGGTTGGCATGGTAGTTGGTGAGCGCCAGATAGCGGCCGATCCGGTGCTGGGTGCCCTTGGCCGGGTCGGAATCATAGCTGCCCGCAATGGCACGCATGACCGGGTGGATGATCGCGCCGCCGCGGGCCGTGTTGCTGGGTGTGACGGGGGCGAGGATCAGCTCGGCGAAGGCAAGGGCGTAGCTGATGCCGAGCGTGCGTTTGCCCCAGAGGGAGATCAGGTAGTAGCCGATGCGTGCGCCCAGCCCTGTCTTGATGATGCCACGCGAGATCATGATGGCCGCACCGATCAGCCAGATCAGCGGGCTGGAGAGGCTGCTCAGGGCATCCTTGATAGCGTCGGCCGGTTCGGCGGCGGTGACACCGGTCAGCGCCACCAGCGTGATGGCGATGATCGAGACGGCGCCGATGGGCATGGCCTTGCCGATGATGGCGGCGATGGTGCCCACGAACAGGGCCAGCAGGTGCCAGGCGTTTTCCGAGACGCCGGTAGGCACGGGAATCAGGAACCAGATACCCAGTCCCAGTGCCAGTGCGATCAACATCGGTAAAGGTCTGAAGCCCATGGTGTCTCCTTGGATGCTTTTCAGATGAAGAGGGCAGGTGCATGACGGGCACAGCTTCATCCTAGGCCAAATTGCCAAAGAGTGTCACATAACCGCATCATCTCGTTCGGATTGCGGGTTCGTGCCCTCCGTGCCGTAGCCCCTGTCCGGTTCGGGCGATTCAGCCGGTCGGCCCGGATGGGCGTCTGCGATGCCGGGCGGCGCTACCGGGCAGTTGCCAAAGAAAAACCCGCGTCCTCCTTGCTGGAGAACGCGGGTCGATGCACATGGCGCGGAATCGCGCTTCAGGTGTACGTCATCGTGCTGGTGCCTGGGCCTCCACCGTGCTGTCCGGACGATGGCCGCCACCGCCTGGGCGCATCCGCAAGCCCTGCATCAGCCACACCAGCGCCAGTAGCAGGATCCCCGGCACATAGAACCAGTTCGGGCTGGGCCTGTCGTTGGGCACCATCACGCCGGTGATGTCCCAGCCCTGCTCGAAGCCGGCCTTCTGGGCCGGTGAGCCGAAGCGCACGAGGCTGATCTGGTTCATGCCGCCAAAGCTCATCACGCCCAGGCCGGCATCGCTCATCCGCTTGAGCGCAGGGCCGGGCTCGCCCATTGGCAGCGACAGCACCTTGCTCTTGATGTCGCCTTCCAGGGTCTGTCCCTCGATCTTCAGCACCAGCTGGCTGCCGGGGGGCAGGGCTTCGGTCAGCTGCACCAGCTCGGCCGGTTCGTGCTGCGCATAGCGGTCGTACAGCCTGTCCATCAGGAAGTCCGGCCGGAACAGGATGGCGATACCGACGATCAGCAACAGCGATTCCCACCACTTCAGGCGGATGCGCAGCCAGTTCTGCGTGACCGCCGCGAAGGCGAGCATGGCCAGCGTCGAGGCGAAGAAGATCAGCAGTGCATGTGGCCAGCTGTCGATACCGATCAGCAGCAGCTGTGGGTTGAAGATCCAGATGAAGGGCAGGATCACCGTGCGCAGCGCATAGGTGGCACCTTGTACCCCGGTCTTGATGGGGCTTTCGCGCGAGATGGCCGAGGCTGCAAAGGTGGCCAGACCCACCGGCGGCGTGATGTCGCCCATGATGCCGTAATAGAACACGAACAGGTGAACGGCGATCAGCGGGATGATCAGGCCGTTCTGGGCGCCGAGTTCGACGATGACGGGCGCCATCAGGCTGGCGACCAGGATGTAGTTGGCCGTGGTCGGCACGCCCAGCCCCAGGACGAGACAGACCATCGCCGTGAAGCCGAGCATGATGATGATGTTGCCGCCACTGACCAGCTCGACCAGGTCGGTCATGCGCAGGCCCAGGCCCGTCAGCGTGATGGTGCCCACGATGACCCCGGCCGTGGCGGTGGCCACCGCGATGCCCACCATGTTGCGTGCCCCGTTCTCCAGCCCGCGAACCACGCCCCGCAGGCCATGCTTCAGGCCGGCCGGAATCTCGTCGGTGCGGCCGCGGAACAGGCTGATCAGCGCGAACTGGCTGATCGACATCACGAGCAGCGTGCAGCAGGCCCAGAAGGCCGACAGGGCCGGCGACTTCTGGTCGATGATCAGTTGCCAGATCAGCACCCCGATCGGAATGAAGAAGTGCAGGCCGGCACGCACCGTGGGCCACAGCTTCGGGCGCACCGGGTTGCTGATGTCGATGTCTTCGGCCAGATCGGGTGCCTGGGCCGCCTGCCAGATGGCGGTCAGGTACATCGCCAGCAGGAAGAGCGCGATGGCCATGCCGGCCGACTCACCGAGCATGGCGCGAAGCCCCACGACGATGTAATAGGTCAGGCACAGCACGACGATGGTGCCGCTGATGCCCAGCAGCGTGGCCTGGAGGCGCTGCGCGAAGCTGCGCTGATCCGGATCGGACACGGCCGGTTTCAGGTCCATCTTCAGCGCTTCCAGATGAACGATGTAGAAAAGACCGATGTACGACAGCAGGGCCGGCATCAGGGCGTGCTTGACGATCTCGGCATAGGTGATGCCGACGTATTCGGTCATCAGGAAGGCGGCCGCCCCCATCACCGGCGGCATGATCTGGCCGTTGACCGAGGCCATCGTCTCGATGGCGCCCGCTTTCACGCCTCCATAGCCGGCCCGTTTCATCAGCGGGATGGTGAAGATGCCGCCCGAGACCACGTTGGCCACCGATGAGCCCGAGACCACGCCGTTCAGCGCCGAGGAAATGACCGACACCTTGGCGGGCCCGCCACGCAGGTGGCCGAGCAGGGCGTAGGAGGCCTGCATCATGTAGTTGCCGCCCCCGGCCTGATCCAGCAGCGAACCGAACAGCACGTAAATGAAGATGGTCGAAACCGACACCCCGAGGGCCACGCCGAACACGCCTTCGGTGCCCAGCCACATCTGCGACATCGTGCGCGAGACCGAGGCACCCTTGTGCGCGATGACTTCGGGCATGTAGGGGCCGGCAAAAATGTAGGTCAGGCAGATGATGGCCAGCAGCGCCATCGGCCAGCCGATCGCGCGCCGGGTGGCTTCGAGCAGCAGGATCATGCCGATCACGGCGGTCCAGAGATCCATCTGGGTCGGCTGGCCCGGGCGTTCGGCCAGCTGGTTGTAGAAGAAGAACAGGTAGCCGGCCGCAAAGGCGCCTGCCAGTGAAAAGAGCCAGTCGGTGACGGGTACCCGGTCACGGGGGGAGCGGCCCTTGAAGGCCGGATACGTCAGGAAGGCCAGGAACATGGCCGTGGCCAGATGCAGCGAACGGGCCTCGGTGTCGTTGACGATGCCGATGCCCAGGGCAAAGGGCAGCGGGCTTGCGTAGAAGAGCTGGGCCAGTGACCAGGTGATGGCCAGGACCGTGACGAGACCGGCCGCGATGCCGTGCAGGTGACGCCCGCCGGTGTCGGCATCGGCCACCAGTTGTTGCAGGGCGTCCGTGTCCTGGGGGCTGGTCGGCTCGCTGGGGGAGGAAGCGTGATTCACCATGATGGAAGGGGTTGGATCTGGGCGGCGGGGGCCTGAGCGACGCGTGCCGTCAGGCCCGGCCGGGGATCACTTGATCCAGCCTTTTTCCTTGTAGTAACGGGCTGCGCCTTCGTGCAGCGGGGCTGACAGCCCTTCGCTCACCATGTGCTCGGGCTGCAGGTTGGCCAGGGCGGGGTGAAGCTTCTTGAACTCCTCGAAGTTGTCGAACACCGATTTGACGACGGCATAGATCGTGTCGGCCGGCACCTTGTCCGAGGAGGTGAGGGTGGCCAGCACGCCGAAGGTGTCGATGGCCTCGGTGTTGTTCGGATACAGGTTGCCCGGAATCACGGCCTTGGCGTAGTAGGGCTTCTCGGCCACCAGCTTGTCGATGGCAGGCCCCTTCAGCGGTACCAGACGGGCTGCGCAGGTCGTGGTCGGATCCTGAATGTTGGCGCTGGGGTGACCGGCCGCGAAGGCGAAGCCGTCGATCTTGCCGTCGCACAGGGCCGGACCGTGCTCATCCGGCTTCAGCTCGGAGGCCAGCGAGAAGTCGCTCTTCTTCATGCCCGAGGCTGCCAGCAGCTCGTCCATCGAGGCGCGGGTGCCCGAGCCGGGGTTGCCGATGTTGAAGCGGCGGCCCTTGAAGCTCTCGATGCCGGTGGCCTTGATCTCGCGGCGGGCGACGACCGTCAGCGGCTCGGCATACAGCGAGAAGACGGCACGCATGTGGGTGTCCTTGCCGCCTTTCTCGAACTGCTTCTGGCCGTTGAAGGCTTCGTACTGGACGTCGGACTGCACGAAACCGATGTCGAGCTCGCCGTTCTTGATGGCGTTGACGTTGAACACCGAGGCACCGGTGGATTCGACCGAGCAGCGGATCTTGTGCTGGGCCCGTTCCTTGTTCACCAGGCGGCAGATGGCGCCACCGGCTGCGTAGTAGACGCCGGTGACGCCGCCCGTGCCGATGGTGACAAACTGGCTCTGCTGGGCTGCCGCAGGGGCACTGGCGAGCATCGAGACGGAGGCCAGCACCGAGGCCGCGGCCAGGGTGGCGCGACGGGACAGCTTGAAGGAGTGGTGTTTGAATGTCATCTTGAGTTTTCTCGAGAAGTGATCATGCAATGTTACCCGTGTTGACGGGGCTCGTTGCATCGTGGAAACCCTGCCTGCCGTAGCCGTGTCTGCCGCGGAAGCGTCGGGCGACCCGGGCGGCTTCACGCCGGTGGGGGCGTATTTGTACCTATTTATTTGGTGAATGAAAAGTGTGTCGCAACACCGACGCACCTCGACACTGCCATGGGCAAAGGTTACGCTATCGGCTGATTCCGTCAAGAATAATGTCAAGGGCCAAAATAAGAGGTTTGTGATGTCAGGTTCTCCCCTTCATGTAGGTGTGCTGACCGGTGGCGGCGATTGCCCGGGTCTGAACGCGGTGATTCGTGCCGTGACCAAGTCGTTGATCAACGAGGCAGGCGCCCGCGTCACGGGTATCGAGCGGGGCTTTCTCGGCATGATCGAGCGACGTGCCCGTCCGCTGGATGCCGAAGCCGTGTCCGGCATCCTGCACGAGGGGGGGACCATCCTCGGCACGCACAACTGGGCGAACCCCTTTGCCTGGGCCGGCGCCGGCGGTGCCGACATGTCGGGCGAAGCCATGCAGTTCATCCGCGACCTGGGCATCAATGCGCTGGTGGCCATCGGCGGAGATGGCACGATGAGCATCGCCAACCGTTTCACGCCGCTGGGGCTGCCGGTGGTGGGCGTGCCCAAGACGATCGACAACGATCTGATGCACACCGAGCGCACCTTCGGTTTCGACAGTGCGGTGGCCATCGTGGCCGAGGCGCTGGCACGGCTCGAAACGACGGCGCGCAGCCATGGCCGTGTCATGATCGTCGAGACGATGGGCCGCTACGCGGGCTGGATCGCGCTCGAAGGGGGGCTGGCGGGGGCCGCCGATGTCATCCTGCTGCCCGAACAGCCCTATGATCTTCAGACCGTGATCGATGTCTGCCGGGAGCGTGAGAAGAAGCAGGGCTACACCCTGATCTGTATCGCGGAAGGTGCCCGTCCCGTCGATGGTGAGCTGACGGTGCACACGCGGCTGGAGTCCAGCCCTGATCCGATCCGGCTGGGTGGGGTGGGCAATGTGCTGCGCGAGCAGTTGCAGCCGCACCTGGAAAGCGAAGTGCGCAGCACCCAGCTGGGGCACGTTCAGCGTGGCGGCACGCCGACCCCGTTCGACCGGGTGCTGGCGACACGTTTCGGCTGTCATGCGGCCAGGATGGTCGAGCGTGGCGAATTCGGCCGCATGGTGGTGTTGCGCGGCGAAAACACCGAAAGTGTCGAACTGACCGAAGTGGCCAACCGTACCCGCAACGTGCCGGAGGATCATCCGTTGGTGGAGGTGGCCCACTCGCTGGGGGTCTCGCTGGGGCAGCCCGCCTGAGACCGTCCGGTGTTCACCGGACACCGGTACGCCGTCCATGCCGATGCACCGTCAACCATGACGATTCATCGGCTTTTTTCATGCTGGCTGCCCGTGGATGGGCTGCTCCGTGAGGCGGCCGCCTGGCGCGGGCGGTTCTGATGCAGTCCGGCGTGGCCGCCCGTCGTCAGCTGCTGGTACGGCCGCTCTTGCCGGTCGCCGTCTGGGTGCGTGGGGTGGGGCGGGCTGCCGTCTTGCCGGTCTGACGCTGGGCGCTCGTTCGGGCCGTTGACCTGGCCGTCACGCGCTTCGCATGGCTGGCCGGGCGCTGGGCTGCCGTTTTCGTTCTGCGGTCACGCGAGACCGCCTTCGCGCCCTGAGTTCCCTTGCCTGAACCGATGGCCTTGCCGTCCGTTCGGGCCCTGCTCCCGGCCTTCGTGCTGCCGGATGAGGTCCTGGTGGCGGCGGTCGTGGTTTTGCCTGACAGACGCTTCGTGTTGCTGGCGCTGGCACGAACGGCGGCCACGGTGTTGCCAGGCCGGGCAGCAGTCCGTGCGCCGGATGCCCTGGCAGGGGTGTGGCTGACGTGCCGGATCGCGCCGCGTGCCGGGGCAGGCTTCGCGGCGCTGGCGCTGGCGCTGCGGGCTGCGCTGGTGTCGGCCGAGGCCAGCACCACCGGTTTGTGCTGGCGAAGCACGCGACGGGAGCCGTCTTCGGCGATCATCACCGTCTGCTGCTGGCTTCGGCGCACCGTCAGCTTCATCCCCGGTTTCAGCGGGCTGATCCGGCGGTTCATCGCCTTCAGCTCGGCCAGGCTCAGGCCATAGCGCCGGGCGATGGCCGAGGCCGTATCGCCACGCCGAACCCGATGCACCAGCGGTCCGGCGTTGACCTGCTGGTAGATGCGTGGGGCACTGAACCGGGCGATCAGCGTGTCGTCCTGGATGCGCGCATTGCGAACGAGCAGACGCGTGCCGGGCAGCACCCGGGTGCCGGGGGCAATGCCGTTGGCACGCAGCAGCTCGGTGGTCGAGAGTCCCGAGCGCAACGCCACCTGTTCGATGCTTTCGCTGGCCTGAAGGGTGTGCGGATGCCAGGTCACGAAGGGCTTGCGCGCAGCTCGGTGTGCTGCAACGGCTGCCTTGAAGCGCTCGACCCGGTCGGCGGGAATCTTCAGCACGTTGTTGCGGCTGGCGGAGATGACGGGTCGGTTGTGCGCGGGGTTCAGCGCCAGGAACTCGGCCTCGCTCATGCCGGCAAACTCGGCAGCCAGTGCCATGTCGATCGGGTGGGATTTCTCGATCGTGGCGAAATACGGCTGATTGGGCAGCTCGGGCAACGCAAGGCCCAGACGGTCGGCGTGCTGGATGATGTGCTTGATGGCGATCAGCTTCGGCACGTAGTGCCGTGTTTCCGTCGGCATCCGCAGGCTCAGGTAATCCGTGGGCTTGCCTGCGCGCTCGTTGTTGCGTACCGCCCGCTTGACCGAGCCTTCGCCCCAGTTGTACGAGGCAAGGGCCAGAAACCAGTCGTTGCCGTGCATCCGGTAGACCACCTGCAGGTAGTCGAGGGCGGCACGGGTCGATTCGACCACGTCGCGGCGGTTGTCCACCCACCAGTTCTGCGACAGGGCGTATTGCCGGCCGGTGGACGGGATGAACTGCCACAGTCCCGATGCCTTGGCTGATGACAGCGCGACCGGGTTCATGGCGCTTTCGACGAAGGGCAGCAGGGCCAGCTCGGTGGGCATGCCCCGTTTCTCGACCTCTTCGACGATGTAGTGCAGATAACGCGAGCCGCGGGTGAACATCCGCTGCAGGTAGTCCGGGCGCTGCAGATAGAAGCGCTCCTTTTCGGCCACCAGCGGCGAAGGCAGCTCGGGAAAGGCGAAACCGGCACGGATACGATCCCAGAGATCGTCATGGGCGCCCGGATCCTGGCCAAGCTGTTCCGGCTGGATGAGCTGGATGCCGTCATCGCCCGTCGATGGGTAGAAACCGTTGTCGGCCATCCTGGCCGGGGATTCCCGGCTGTTGCCGGCCGTGTCGGTGCCTGAGGGTGAGACGCTGGCGCATGCCGCCAGCCAGCCTGTCCCGACGATCAGGCTGGCACGTCCCAATGCCCGCCGGATGCGAAGCCATGCCACCGGCGGGCGGCAGGGGGATGCAGGCGGGATCGGGACGGAGCGGGGCGGGCGATGGATGGGCACGGGCATTTCCTCTAGTGCATAACACGCTCTAACACGGCACGACGCTTTCCCGACCCACTCTAGCACAGTAACGGGCCGGTTCCGGTCAATCCCCGTTACATCCTTCGGTACCCGGCTACCGTCCGTCGGTCATTTGGGCGGCCGGAAGTCGTTGCGCCAGCTGCGCAGCGCCTGGAACACGGCGAGCGGATCGTTGTTCCGGGGGGCGACCTCGGGCGGCAGGTTGGCGCTGAGAGTGGGCAGGTGGGTGCGCAGGAAAGGGTTGGTTGCCGCCTCGATGGCCATCGTCGAGGGCAGGGTGGGGAGACCCTCGGCCCGCAGTTGCAGGCAGGATTCGAGCTGCTGCAGGATACGCTGGTTGTTGGGCTCGGCCTGCCGGGCGAAGTACAGGTTGGTCAGCGTATATTCATGGGCGGCATGAACCCGGGTTTCCATCGGTAGCATCGCCAGCGTGGTCAGTGACCGGAACTGCTGCGCCATCGTGCCATCGAAGATCCGTCCGCAGCCAGCGGCGAACAGTGTGTCGCCACAGAACAGCACGGGTGCGGGCTGCCCTGGCAGGGCGGGGCAGTAATAGCTGATATGGTCGGCGGTATGTCCGGGGGTGGCGATCACCTCGGCACGAAAACCGAGGCTGGGCAGGGTGAACACCTCACCGTGTGACAGCACGGTCTCGACGCCGTGCACCACACAGCTCTTGGGCCCGACAACCTGAGCCTGGGGCCAGTGGTGCTTCAGCACCTGGATGCCGCCTACGTGGTCTGCATGGTGATGCGTGATCAGGATGGCGGCCAGGGGGCTGCCGAGGGCCTGCAGGTCGGCGATGACTGGTTCGGCATCACCGGGGTCGACGACGAGCATGGGTTGTCCCGGTATATCGGTGCAGCCGACTCGCCAGATATAGTTATCCTGAAATGCGGGAATGGGAACAATATGGATGCCTGGGCTGACAGTGCTGTCTGCCTCCCTTTCATCGTCATGATCGGCGATCATCGACGGCTCAGCCCTGAAAGAAGAGTAATGGGATGTCATGAATAATCCTGATGAGGCGCGTCACCCGAATCTTAACGGCAGCCACACGGGCTCTGTAGCCCCTGGCCCCCGGGAGAACCCTGAGGATGATGCTGCCTGGCAGAACTGGCTCATGTCACCGGCCGGGCAATACCTGCTGCGCTGGGAGGCGGCGCAGCTGGATCGGGCCGTGGCCAACGTGTTCGGCTACTACGCGGTGCAGTTGGGAACCCCGATGCTGGATGCGCTGCAGGCCAGCCGCATGCCTCACCGCATCCGTGTGAAGGCGGGGCCCGCGCAGGAAGGAGAGCAGGGTTGGGGCGCGGATCTGCGCGTTGCCGATTTCCGGCAGCTGCCTTTCGACACGCATGCAATCGACCTGGTGGTGCTGGCGCATCAGCTGGAGCTTTGCGCCGATGCCTATCAGCTGCTGAGGGAAGTGGATCGCGTGCTGAGGCCGGATGGGCACCTGATCGTGGCGGGCCTGAACCCGTGGTCGCTTTGGGGTGCGCGGCAGCGGGTTCCGGGCTGGTTGATGCGTCGATTCATGCCGGCTCATGGGCCGTGGCTGGCAGCCTCCCAGCTGAGAGACTGGCTGCGTCTGCTGAGTTTCGAGCCCGAGGCCACCGTCCACGGCTGCTATGCCTGGCCTTTCCGGCGGCGGGAGTGGTTGATGCGCAGCAGCCGGATGCTGGAGAAAGCGGGTGACCGGTGGTGGCCCGTGTGCGGCGCGGCCTATCTGGTCAAGGCAGTCAAGCAGGTTCGGGGCATGCATCTGGTCGGGCCGGCATGGCGCCGGGTGCCCATCAGGAATGCCGGTGTGGCAACAGCGGGTGGGCAGCGCAACCTGGCATGCCTGCCGGATTCCGGGCCGGAGGACACGTTCGTTCAGGGGCGTCCGGATCGTGAGCCCGTCAGTGCGTCCTGCCGCCCAGGCTCCTGGAGCGGCATGCCGGGGCAGGGAAATCCGGGCTAGAATGCCTGCCCGCTTCCGGCAGCGCTTGCCTGTAGCAGACGATACCTGGTGCCGTGCCGGCTTCGGGCGTCTGTTTTTCACCGACACGTTCCGCATGGTCTGGCTTCCTCCGGCGCGTGTTTCATTCGTCCTACCAGATCCCGGATATTTTTAGCCATGACAGACAAATGGGTCGCTTATACCGATGGCGCCTGTGCGCCGACCAACCCTGGCCCCGCTGCCTGGGGCGTGGTGGTCTTTGAGCCATCGGGTGAAGAGGTGGCGGCCGATCACGGTTTCATCGGGCCGGGCACCAACCAGATTGCGGAGATCACGGCAGCCATCGAAGGTCTGCGTCGAACCCCCGAGGGGGCGACGGTCGAACTCGTCTCCGACAGCCAGTACGTGCTGAAGGGGCTCAGCGAGTGGCGTGCCGGCTGGGAGCGCCGGGGCTACCGCAATGCGAAGGGTGATCCGGTGGCCAATCTCGAGTTGTGGAAGGTGCTGTTCGCCGAGGCGGACCGGCGTCAGGTCAAGGTGCGCTGGGTTCGCGGGCACCAGGGCAATGTGAACAACGAACGTGCCGACCGGCTGGCCGTGGCTGCGTTGCAGCAGGCACGGGGAGGGGCGTGATGGGAGCTGCCGTCAGACAGATCAGTCTCGATACGGAAACCACCGGTCTGGAGGCCAGCCAGGGGCACCGGATCATCGAGATCGGTTGCGTCGAGATGATCAATCGCCGGTTGACCCACAACAACCTGCATCTGTATATCAACCCCGAGCGCGAAGTGGACGAGGGCGCGGCCAGGGTTCACGGCATGACCTGGGACTCCCTGCGCGACAAGCCGGTCTTTGCCGATGTCGTGGATCGCTTTCTCGATTTCTGCCAGGGGGCCGAGATCATCATCCATAACGCGGCCTTCGACGTGGGCTTCCTGAATGCCGAGCTGGCGCGCCTCGACCGGGGCAGTTTCGACTCACATGTCTCAGGCATCACCGACACGCTGCTGATGGCGCGTGAGCAGTATCCGGGCAAGCGCAACAACCTCGATGCGCTGTGTGAGCGGCTGATGGTGCCCAACAAGCACCGGACGCTGCACGGGGCGCTGCTGGATGCGGAACTGCTGGCCGAAGTCTATCTGGGCCTGACTCGGGGGCAGGGCAGCTTCGACATCAGCGCCGCTTCCGGTGGCGCAGAGGATGCCGATGGGGCCACGGGGGACGTGAAGGGCGACTGGCCGCCCAGGGGCCTGAAGATTCGCATGGCCGAGGACGCAGAAGTCGAGCTGCACCGTCAGGGTCTGGCGGCACTCGAGAAGCAGTTCCGCTCATCCATGCTCTGGCACCGAAACCGCAACGGTCACGGCTGACGCGCTGGCCGATGTCATGACCCGAGTCATGACATCCCGAACAACTTTCCATTACACTGCCGGCATGTCCAGCAAAGAACTCCGCACGTCGCATCGTTCACGGGAACGGGTTTCCCAGCTATCGCCAGATGTCGAGGCACTGGTTTCGGCAGCGCTCGGCCTGTCCGCAGCGGGCAGCCGTTCGGAGAGCCTGTTCTGGGAGGCCCGCCTGGCCCGGTTGCTGGAGCGTATCCTCGACGGGGTACACGGTTCGATGGTGCTGACCGCGCTCGAACAGCTCAACCAGCAGAACGGCAATGCCTACGGCGCGCTGGTCGAGGCGATCGAACATACGGCCGAGACCACCGTCATCAAGGCCGCTGCCCTGCGCGCCCATCAGCCCGAAGAGGCGGGCGTGTCGGACACCTTGCATGGCCTGCTGCTCAGCGCCCCGGTCGTGGCCTGGACCCGTTTCAGCATTCCCTCGCGTGCCGTACCGGCTCCGGTTGCCGACGCGCTGGTCAAGTTGTGGCAATCGACGGTACTGGCGCCCGGGGTACGCTTCCAGATGCAGCCCTGGCTTTTCAGCCTCGACCAGCTGCCGCATGAGTTCTCCGAGCTGAGAAAGCTCACCCGCAAGCTGGCCCTGGCCACGGCCAATGACGCCACCCCACGTCTGGACAGCAAGTCCATGGCGGAGAGTGCCGAGCTGCTGGCCGATACCCGTTTCCTGCTGGGCACGGTGGTCGTCTCCGATCCGCTCGCGCCGGTGTTTCGCTGGCAGCTGACGGGCAAGGAACACCGCTCCCGGGAGCAATGCCTGGCAGAGTGGGAAGCAGGCAGCCGTTCGCTGCTGGAGCCGCTGCTGCCGGGATGCGGTTTCGAAAGCCTGCTACCCGATGCCTATCACGTCAACCTGCGGGAATCCGACCGGCTGGTCCGGATCTGGGGCATCAAGGCTGCCGTGCATTATCTGGTGCACACCCTCGATATCGAGGCCTCCCTGATCCGGGCAGCCGTGGCCGGTTTCGGTTATCACCGGGTGGATGAGTACCGCATCGGTCTGTCGCTGACCGACAGCGACGAGGTGGTCCAGGGCATCGTCTGGCCTCTGCTGGGCCCCGAGAGTGAGGCCGATGATCCGTCACCGGTCGAGCAGATCAGGCAGACCCTTCAGGAGGTGGGTGTCACCGACATCCGGGTCTGGACCAACCTGATGGAGCCGGAGTTCTGTGAAGATTGCGGCTCGCCGTTCTATCCGAACCGTTCCCAGGAACTCGTGCACGTCCAGATGCCCGAAGGCGCCGAACCGGGCAGCACGCAGTTTCACTGAGATCAGATCTGGGCGCTGCTCAGACGGCGCCAGGGCGACTCGGCAAAATACGAAGCCTTCAGCACGATCGGGTTGGCGCGCACGTTCAGCATCACCATGCGCCCCGCAACCCGTTCGATGTCCTTCTGGTGAGCGTGGAACCGCTCGATCGCATCGTCGTCGTAGAAGGCCTCGGCATTGAGCGTCTTCAGCGCATTCAGTTCCAGGTGAAAGTGATACTGCTCACCGTCTGCAGACATGGCGCTGAAATCGATCCCATCCTCGCGGCTTTCCGGCTGTGTGTAGGTCAGGCCGACATGCCTGTTCCAGCGGGGCGTTTTGTCATGCTTCGTCGTGCACATGCTGCTGCTTCCTGCGGTTGATGAGGATCCTCATCCTCGGTTGACTGTCATTGCCGTGAGCGCCGCACCGGGTTTTCCGGTGATGGCCGCCTCTGTGCCGGCATCGCGTTGACCTGCAGACTATCAAGCCGTCCCGTTGTATGCCTGTCAAAGCCTGCCGCTGATCCGGCTGCCGTCTTCCGTCTGGCCGGGGGTGGCCGAAAGCGCGACTTTTTACCTGTCAGGCCTCGCCATGAACGGTAGATTCCTGCCGATCGGCGCCGGCCTGACCGATCGGGTGTGGTTCAAACATGACACCCGGATTCCGTCCTGCCGCCCCGGCGCCGCTTTCCCTGTTTGGCAAGAGGTTCTTCTTCATGAAATTCGTCCATGCGCTGGGCACTGGCCTCAGAGCCGCGAGCCGGTACAGTCCGACGGGCTGGGCCCGGACTCGCTGGCAGCGTCGTCAATTCGTCAAAGCCCGTGCGGCGCACCTGTTCAGGGGCGTTTTCGGCAGTTTTGCCGAGGCAGTGGCCAGCGCCCCGAAGACGGCGCCACTGAGCTATGACAACCCGGTGTCTGCGCGGATGTATCTCGAGCGGCTCTTCGTCGACGATTTCGACTATCCGGCCCTGTTCTGGCTGGGGGAGTCGCTGCGCGAGGGGATGCGCAGCATCGTCGATGTGGGTGGTGCGGTGGGAATCAAGTATTTCGCCTTCGAGAATCACCTGCGCTATCCGGAAGACCTGCGCTGGACGGTGGTCGATGTGCCGGCCGTGGTGGTGGAAGGGCGTCGTTTTGCGGCAGAGCGCGGTGTCGGTGAGCGTCTTGGCTTCTCGGCGGATCTGGCGGTGGCCGATGGGGTGGACGTGTTCTACGCCTCAGGTGCGCTGCAGTATCTGGATCGCTCGTTGCCGGAGATTCTGGCGACTTACCAGCGTGGCCCACGCCGGCTGCTGATCAACACCACGCCGATCCATGACCGGCACGCCTTCTTCACCCTGAACAGTATCGGGACGGCTTACTGCGGCTATCGTGTCGAGGCGCGTCAGGCCTTCATCCAGGGGATCGAGGCGCAGGGCTATCGGTTGCGTGCCCACTGGAAGAACGTGGGTAAGAAGATGCAGATCATCGGCAGGCCAGAATACAGCCTCGACGATTACAGTGGTTTCGTGTTCGACCGGATCGACTGAACCGGCCCTGAAGCGGCCTGATAAGGCCTTCGGGCATTCAGAAACCCCAGCATGGACGACGTACCCGGCCAGGAGCCTGGACGGCCGGTTTGCTGCCCGCGACTTTCCTGCCGCCCCAAGCTTCTGGGGTTTCTGTTCAGCGCACGGTGATCAGTGGTGGTGCGTCGGTTTGCCACCGAACATGCTCATGAAGAGCAGCACGATCGCCAGCAGGCAGGATGCGATCAGCGTGTAGAAACCGCCATCCCAGCCGAACCTGTCCACCACGGCGCCCATCACCACGCCGGCGAAAGCCGAGCCGATCAGGTAGCCCAGAAGGCCCGTCAGCCCCGTGGCGCTGCCCGTGGCTTTCTTCGGCACCAGATCGGCGGCGTGAAGGCCGATCATCATCACCGGCCCATAGATCAGGAAGCCGATGGCCACCAGGGCGATGTTGTCGACCCACGGGTTGCCGGCGGGGTTTTTCCAGTAGACCAGCACGGCGATCAGCACGCCCACCATGAACAGGATGGTGGCCGGGGCACGGCGTCCCTTGAAGGCACGGTCGCTGAGGTAACCTGCCGCCAGCATGCCGGGAATACCGGCCCACTCATACAGGAAATAGGCGATGCGGGAGTCCTTGTGCGAGTAGTGCTTGACCTCGTTCAGGTAGGTGGGCGCCCAGTCCACGACCCCGTAACGGATGAAGTAGACGAAGATGTTCGCAATGGCGATGTACCAGAGAATCCGGTTGTTGAAGACGTACTTGAACAGGATCTCCTTGGCGCTCAGCTCACGTTCGATGGTTTCGGATGTGGCTTCCTTCGGATAATCATGCCGGTATTCCTCGATCGGAGGCAGGCCCACGGATTGGGGCGTGTCGTGCATCAGGAAGAAGGTGATGATGGCCAGCACGATGGCGATCATGGCCGGGAAGAAGAAGATGCTGTGCCAGGTGCCGAACAGGTAGATGCCGAGGGTGGCCAATGGGGCGATCAGGCCGCCGCCCAGATTGTGCGAGACGTTCCACCAGGACCATTTTTCGCCCCGTTCGTTGGGGGAGAACCAGTGAACCATCGTGCGGGCATACGGCGGGTAGCCCATGCCCTGGAACCAGCCGTTCAGGAAGCTGAGCGTGCACATGATCGGGATGCTCGTCATGACGCCGGGCACCAGACCGAAGATCAGGCACATCATCGCGCTGAGCACGAGGCCGACCGTGGAGAAATACTTCGGGTTGCTCCGGTCGGAGACGTTGCCCATGACGAACTTGCTGATGCCGTAGGAGATGGAGAGCATCGTCAGCACGATACCCAGCTGCGCCTTGCTGTAGCCGCTTTCTTCCACGATGTACGGCATGGCCAGCGAGAAATTCTTGCGCAACAGGTAATAGGTGGCATACCCGAGGAACGTTCCCCAGAACACCTGCATGCGCAGTCGTTTGTACTCGGCGTCGATTCGATCGGCGGGTAGCCGTTCGGTGTGCGGCGCCGGTTTCATGAACGAAAAAAGCGACATACCTCCCTCCATCTGAATGACGTGATGAACACAGGCAGAGGGCTGGCGACGTCTCGAAGGGTGCCCGAACCAGTTGATTCTTCTGGTGGCGCAGCGCGCCGGGCGTCTTCCAAGTCGCAGGGCTGGTCAATGCATCGCATCAGGACGCGTCAAACCCGCTGAAATATTTTTTCTATTTATACGCCAATCGATCAGGGCAGGTTGTCAATGCCCCAACATGTCGGGCGGCTATGGCGCGGTTCCCGGATGAGGGAGCCTCAACTGTGCTCACAGGCATGAAAAACGCCGCACGGTGGCGGCGTCTAGGAGCGTGGGCGGTGCGTGTCCTCATCGGTCACGCACCGTGGTGGGGTGTACGGATCAGTACACGCCCTGGGAGAGCATGGCGTCGGCCACCTTCACGAAGCCGGCGATGTTGGCGCCGTCGACGTAGTTGATGCTGCCATCCTCGCGCTCGCCGTAGCGGACGCAGTTTTCGTGGATGTCCTTCATGATCGCGTGCAGGCGCTGGTCGACCTCGTCCTGAGTCCATGACAGGCGGATGGCGTTCTGGCTCATTTCCAGCCCCGAGACGGCCACGCCGCCGGCGTTGCTGGCCTTGCCCGGGGCGTAGAGCGTCTTGGCGGCCAGGAACACATCGACCGCGTCCAGCGTGGTCGGCATGTTGGCGCCTTCGGCCACGGCCTGCACACCATTGGCGACCAGACGTTTCGCGTCCTCGGCGTTCAGCTCGTTCTGCGTGGCGCAGGGCAGGGCGATGTCGGCCGGCACGTGCCAGGGTGTACGCCCTTTCTCGAACTTGAGGCCACGTTCCTTCGCAAACTCGGACAGGCGGCCGCGCTTGACGTTCTTCAGATCCAGGATGGCCTCGATCTGCTCCCTGTTCAGGCCGGCCTCATGAACCAGCGTGCCTTCGGAGTCGGACATCGTCACCACGCGGGCCCCCAGCTCCAGCGACTTCAGTGCGGCGTACTGGGCGACGTTGCCGGAACCCGAGATCGAGACGCGCTGGTTGTGGAAGTCCTGGTTGATGCGGGCGAGCATTTCCTGCGCGAAGTAGACCGTGCCGTAGCCGGTGGCCTCGGGACGGATCAGGCTGCCACCGTAGGACATGCCCTTGCCGGTGAAGACACTGCCGGCATGGTTGGCCAGCTTCTTGTACATGCCGGCCATGAAGCCCACCTCACGGGCACCCACGCCGATGTCACCGGCAGGCACATCGGTGTCGGGGCCCACGTGACGGTACAGTTCCATGACCAGTGCCTGACAGAAGCGCATGACTTCGCCATCACTCTTGCCTTTGGGGTCGAAGTCGGAGCCGCCCTTGCCGCCGCCCATCGGGAGGGTGGTCAGTGCATTCTTGAAGGTCTGCTCGAAGGCGAGGAACTTCAGGATGGACAGGTTGACGGATGGGTGAAAGCGCATGCCGCCCTTGTAAGGGCCGATGGCGGCACTGTGCTGAACCCGCCAGGCCCGATTCACCTGAACCTGGCCCTTGTCGTCGACCCAACTGACGCGGAACTGGATGACGCGGTCGGGTTCCACCAGGCGCTCCAGCAGGCCGTGCTCGGCAAACTGGGGGTTCTTCTGGATGAACGGCCAGAGGCTGTGCATCACTTCATGAACGGCTTGCAGGAACTCGCTCTGATGCGGATCCCGCCGCTCGACCATGTGGAGGAAATCTTCAAGTTTCTTGTATTTCAATGGGGTGGCCTCCGAGATGAGGAACGATGGGCAAGAGTGATGTCCGGCGTGCTGTTCCATCGGTACGGGGTTGGTGTGTTGCAGTGCGGAGAGCGCAGCGGGCGGTGTCGTTGCCCCGACGTAGGAAAGGCTGCGGCAGACGCAGCGGGGATGGGGGAGGGCAAGGACGGGTGGCATCGGGCAGGATACCGATGGAACAGCACGCCGGGCTCGAAATTCTAATACAACATGAATGCGACTTTAGGCAAAACGTGAAGAACAAGGCCGAAAATTGAAGATTTGTATATCCATGGCCGCTGATCGTTGACATATTGATATCAAAGGTCGTCATTTTGATCAGTCTGCTGGAGAAGGTTCGACAGATGTCCGACATTTGCCGACCGCATTTTCTCGCCTTCCCGGTGCCGGTCAGCGCTCAGGGCGGGGAAAACACCGAGGATGTCGTGGGCCGGTCTGTGCGAAGGGCTGTGCTAATGTTGTGTGAAGCCTTCCGGAAGGCGCTGGATGCTGCACCGCACGCTGTCGGGTTGGCGGGCCTTTCATCAGGGCGGGGCCGTGGCGTGCCCTGATCAACCTTCACAGGACAACACAGCATGTTTGGCTCCAGACCGCTTTTGGACATGCCCCGGGCAGAGGCCCTGGGTGTCGTGATGGTGATGGTGGGACTGATGGGCTATGCCATCATCTCGCTGGCGTGGCTGCCCCACATGGCCATTCTGGCCGCGATGGTCGGTCTGCTCGTCTACGGCATGGGGCGGGGGCTCCGGTTCCAGGACATGCAGGCCCGGATGATCGGCGCGGTCGATCAGGGGATGGGCGCGATCTACCTGTTCTTCTTCATCGGTCTGCTCGTCAGCGCGCTGATGATGAGCGGGGCCATTCCCACGCTGATGTATCACGGTTTCGGGCTGATCTCGCCCGAGTACTTCTACTGCTCGGCCTTCGTCCTGTGCTCGGTGATCGGTGTTTCTCTGGGCAGCAGCCTGACGACCTGTGCCACGATCGGCGTGGCCTTCATGGGCATGAACGAGGCCTTCCATGCCAACCCGCTCATGACGGCCGGTGCGGTCGTCTCCGGCGCCTTCTTTGGCGACAAGATGTCGCCGCTGTCCGATACGACCGGCATTTCGGCGTCCATCGTCGGCATCGATCTGTTCGATCACATCCGAAACATGGCTCATACGACGGTGCCGGCCTGGCTGATCAGCGCAGCGCTGTTCCTGTGGGTTCTGCCGGATGTCGGTGCCGAGAGTCTGGCGAGCGTGGTGAGCTTCCGCGAACAGCTGGCGGCCTCAGGGCTGGTGCATCCTTATTCGCTGCTGCCCTTCGTGCTGCTGCTGGTGCTCGCGCTCAGGAAGGTGAAGGCCATCGTGGCCATGATCGCCACCATCGCCCTGGCCATCGGGCTGACCTACCTGCACAGCTCGCCTTCGCTGGCCCAGCTGGGAGCCTGGCTCTACGGTGGGCCGACCTTCGAGCAGGACATGGGCGCGATCACGAAGCTCGTGTCCCGGGGGGGCATCGAGAGCATGTTCTTCACGCAGATCATCGTCATCCTGGGTCTGAGCCTGGGGGGGCTGCTGTTCGCGCTGGGCGTGATTCCCTCGCTGCTGGAGGGCATCCGGAACTTTCTGACCACGACCGGGCGCGCCACGTTCAGCGTGGCGCTGACGGCGGTCGGCGTGAATGTCCTGATCGGCGAGCAGTATCTGAGCATCCTGCTCTCGGGCGAAACCTTCAAGCCGGTCTATGAGCGTCTGGGTCTTCACCCGCGCAATCTGGCCCGAACGCTGGAGGATGCGGGCACCGTGATCAATCCGCTGGTGCCCTGGAGTGTCTGCGGTGTCTTCATCAGCCAGGTGCTGGAAGTGCCGGTGCTCGATTACGTGCCCTTTGCCTTCTTCTGTTACCTGAGCCTGATCCTGACGCTGGTCTTCGGCTGGACGGGGGTCACGATCAGCCGGAAGTGAAGCTTCCGAGTCCTGCCCGGGGCTGGCGGCCTCGGGCAGGGAAGGCCCGATCAGCGCGGGCGTGCCGTGAACCTCACGGGCACGTGGAAGCTGCGGCCGCTCGGGCGCCAGGCCGACGAGTTGTTGAAGCGCGTGTCCATCGAGTAGGTCAGATACCAGCCATCGTTTCGCACATAGCGGTAGAACTCGTGGACGGGACGGGTGTTGCGCTGGGCGCGCCGATAGGCGTGGAAGGCCACCAGCTCGCGCGTCCATCCCCGGATCGAGGTCTGGGTGCTGAACAGATAGCGGGCGGTACCTCGTTGGTCCCGGAAGCGGTAGCGGTAGACCGGCACGGTGCCCGGCTGCTTCTGCCCGAAGGCATGGAAGGCCACGCCTTCACGGCGCCACTCCCCGCGGATCGAGGGGTTCGTGCTGAAGACATAGCGCAGCTTGCCGTCGCCGCCGGGGGCCACATAGCGATAGACCGGTACCGTGGCGGCCTGGTTCGGTGCACCAGCACCCGGGGCGGGTGTCGGTGCCGGATTGGGCACTGGTGCGGGGGTTGGCGTCGGTGTGGGTGTCGGTTCAGGCTTGGGTGATGGCGCCGGCGTGGGGGCTGGTTCTGGCGCGGGTGTGGGAGCCGGTGCAGGCGTTGGCTCGGGCTTCGGCGCAGGCGCCGGGGTGGGCGCTGGTGTCGGCGCCGGCGTTCCGGCATTGCCACCGGCGGCCACGTTCACCCGGACGATCTTCGCCAGCGACGGGGTGCCGGCATTGTTCAGGATGAACACCATGTAGTAGCCGGGCGGCGTGTCATGGACGTTGGCGGGCAGCTGGGCTTCGAGGCGATCACCGTTGCGACGGAAGTTCAGCTCGACGAAGCGCTGACCCATGTCGAAGGAGTGTGTGACGGATCCGAGCGCCACCATCGTGACGCGATGGATCGAGGCGGCGTCGGGCGACTGGAGTGCCAGGGTGCCGGCCGGCTGAACCACGGACGGTGCCGAGGCCAGCCGGGGGCGCGAGGCGGGCTGACCGTTGCTGTCGTACAGATAGGGCGGGTAGTAGATCTCGGCATTCAGGTTCGTTTCCGGGCCGCCCGCACCACCGCCTCCGGTATACAGCGAGCCATCGGGCAGCAGGATCGAGACGGAGTGGTACAGACGCATCCGCTTCTGTGAGGGGCCCCGTGTCCAGCGGTTGGTCTTCGGGTTCCACAGATCGATGCTGTAGATCGGATTGCGTGCCGTGGCCTTGTTCCCGTCGAAGAACTCGGCGCCGCCTGTGACGGCCACCGTGCCATCGGCCAGCACCGTGGCATCGTTCCACATCCGTGTGTTCGCCATCGTGCCGGCATTGGTCACGGCGGGGGTCTGCTGGCGGATGTCGATGATGGCGGCGCGATTGCCGTTGCCCTCGGTCAGCAGGATGCGGCCCGGCTCGAACATCACGGCCGAGCCATTCCAGTCGGACTGGTAGTTCAGCGTGCCGACATCGGTGCGCGAGCCGTTGCCTGCCGGATCCATCCGGTACATCTGCTGGCGTGCCAGGCCAAAGATCTTGCCGTCCGGTGCCAGCCAGTTGCGCGGATAGAGCGAGAGCAGATTGCGGGTGTTGATACCGGTGAGCAGCGTCTGGCTGCCGTCGGCGCGACGGATTTCGGGGTGATCCTCGCCGCCGACACCGCCCTGGATGAAGACCTCTCCATTGGGCAGAACCGTGGTGGTGGCATACCAGCGTGGACGTTGCAGCGGGGTCGATTTCTCGATGCTGTTGCTGCCCGGCCGGAAGAGGGTCGTGTCGTTGTTGGGCCGGTTCGTGCTGCGGCCCCGCTCCTCGCTGAAGATGTCGCCGCCGGCGATGAAGAGGTCGCCGGTGAGTGGCAGCAGAATCTGTGCCGAGCAGAAGATGTCGACCTGCGTGGTGTTCGGTAGCGTGAGGTGAGCATCGTCACCCGTGCCCATCGTCGGATCCCACACGTCGTAATGGAACTTGGCGCCCTGCTGTCCGTTGGACAGCGTGCCATAGGTCATCATGCGGCCGTCGGGCAGCACGATGGCGTGGATGGGGATGAAGGGCCATTTGACCTGGGGGCCCCAGACCCCTTCGGTGCCGGCACGAGCGCTGGTCGGCAGGGCTTTCGTGGCCAGGCCGCCCTGGGTGGATCCGTCGGCAGCGGCGCCCGACGGGATGCCGTCGGGTTTCGGTTCGGCATCGAAGTCGATGCCGGCGTTCGGTTCGGGCAGGTGGGAGTAGCCATCGGCGCCCAGCTGGCGCTCGACCATGGGGGAAGACTGGTCGGCCTGGCTGACTGCCGGGTCGGAGGAGTCCGTGCCGGTGTTGACGCCGCAGGCGGCAAGTGACAGCAGGGCGGCAGCGGTGGCAGCTGCCAGGGCAGGGCGGCTCAGGTGGGTGGGCATGGCGGCGAGAGGGTGGAATCGCTTCACGGGTGTGCCTCGAAGGGAAAAGGGAGGAACGGCAACGGCCGTGTCACGTGGCCTGTCGGCCGCACCTGCCACTGCCTGTTGGTCATGAAAGAAAGGGGGCGGTCGTGCTGATCGATGGTTTCGTCAGACCTGCGCAGGGCGAATTTTGCCGTTTTTGTTGTATTTGATTGTCTGAATGTGTTTGTCTTTTGGGGTGGATTTGCAGCAGGGGAAGACACGCCGACAGAATTGAAACAAATGCGAATCCAACGATACCGACAAGGAAGGATGTGTATGAGTCAGACACCCTATGTACCGCCCGAAGTGTGGACGTGGGACAAGGACAACGGGGGGCGGTTCGCCTCGGTCAACAAGCCCACGGCGGGCGCCCAGTTCGAGCAGGTTCTGCCGGTGGGCGACAAGCCGCTGCAGCTCTATTCGCGTGGCACACCGAACGGCATGAAGGTCACGATCATGCTGGAAGAACTGCTGGGTGCGGGCAGGCAGGGGGCGGCTTACGACCTGTTCCTGATCGACATCATGAAAGGGGATCAGTTCGGCACGGGCTTCGTGGCCATCAATCCCAACTCGAAGATTCCGGCGCTGCTCGACCGCAGCGGCCCGGAGCCGATCCGGGTTTTCGAGTCCGGCTCGATCCTGCTGTACCTGGCCGAAAAATTCGGCGCCTTCCTGCCCACGGATCTGGCCGGGCGAACCGAGTGTCTCTCCTGGCTGTTCTGGCAGATGGGCAGCGGACCCTACATCGGCGGGGGCTTCGGGCATTTCTATGCCTATGCCCCGGAGAAGATCGAATACGCGATCAACCGCTTTGCGATGGAGGCCAAGCGTCAGCTCGACCTGCTCGACAAGTTGCTGGCCGAACGTGAGTACATTGCCGGCGATGCCTACACCATTGCCGACATGGCGATCTGGCCCTGGTACGGGCGTCTGGTGCTCGGGGAACTCTACGGTGCCGCTAAGTTTCTGGACGTCGGTTCCTACCGGCACCTGTTACGCTGGACGGAACGGATCGCTGCCCGGCCCGGTGTGGAGCGGGGGGTGAAGGCAGAGCACAAGCCGCTGTCGCCTGCCTGATCGTCGGTGATCTGTTCGAGGCCGTCCATCGTCTGGCGCCTGTGCCCCGGTTCGGGGCTGGGGGCCGGCACCGGGGTCGCCGTAACGGCCCGCTGCCACGTTCATGCCAGAATCGGGCTGGGAGGGGTGGCGGATCCATTGTCAGCCTGTTGCCGATGAGGACATCATGCGATTCCTTGACCTGAAAATCCCGCCCGTCATCGTCTTTGTTGCGGTGGCATTGCTGATGCTGGGCTGCACACATTGGGTACCGTCGGCCACCTGGCCGATGCCGGGGCGTCGTTTCACCGCTTTCTTCATGCTGGCATGGGGCCTGCTCATCGGCGGATTGAGCATTTCGGCCTTCAAGGCACACCAGACCTCGCTGAATCCGCACAGGCCCCACAAGACCGTGACACTGGTGACGCGGGGCATCTACCGGCAGACCCGCAACCCGATGTACCTGGGGCTGCTGTTCTTGCTGATCGGCTGGGGCATCTATCTGTCCAATGTCGTGGCGCTGCTCGGCCTGCCGCTGTTCGTGCTCTACATGACGGAGTTCCAGATCAAGCCCGAGGAGCGGGTGCTGGCCGAGAAGTTCGGCACGAGCTACATCGGCTACGCTTCCACGGTCAAGCGCTGGTGGCTGTTCTAGAGCGTGTTATGCAGCCCTGCGCCACGCACCTCGATCCGGACTTCATCCAGCACCAGTCCGTTTCCGTCACGGAGCTGAATCCGGTGGTGGCCGGGCATGGGCAGCCAGCCCTGGGCGGTGCCGCTGCCCAACCGCTGATCATCGATCTGCCAGTGCAGGCCGGCTGGGGGTACGCCGGATGACGCCGGATCGAGCCGGGCACGCAGACTCAGGCGCTGGTGCGCCGGCGGAATGTCCGGATCCAGGGCGATGATGGTGCCGGGTGCGGGCGCCGTGATCCAGGCCCGGTGGGTGGGTTGGCGTTGCGTGCCAGCCGGGGGGGGCAGGGTGCTGGCCGGCAGATCGAAGCGGGACTGGGCCGTGCCGGCCAGAAACCACTCGGCCCGCTCGGGCTCGACGGGGCCGGCACCGGCGGCCGATGGCCCGAACCGGATCTGCAGCGATGACACGCCCTTCGGCGGTGACGGTGCCACGGAGGGCGTGTGGCGGTGCAGTTCATCCATCAGCCGGCGCCAGACGGGCGCTGCGCCGCTCGCGCCACTGACCTGATGCATTGGCTGCCCACCGGCATTGCCGACCCAGACGGCCACGGTGTAATGCTGGCTCCAGCCGATGGCCCAGTTGTCCCGCATGTCCTTGCTGGTGCCGGTCTTGACGGCCGTCCAGAAGCGTGTGTTCAGCACGGAGTCGGCACCGAAGGTGCCGGAGCGCGCCTGCCGGTCCGACAGGATGTCGCCCACGATGAAGGCTGCCCGCGTGTCCAGGGCACGATGGCAGGCGGGGGAAGGTGGAGGGGCGTCAGGCTGCTCTTGTTCATGTTGCTGTTGTTGCAGCGCTGGCGCTGGACCGGAAGGCTGCTGTCGTTGCCGGATCTGGTACTGGCGTGGAGTCAGCGACGCTGATCGGGGCCGGGTGGGCGAGGACGGCTGTAGGCGTACCGGACAGTGCCAGCCCCCGTTGGCCAGCGTCCGGTAGGCGTTCGCGAGCTGAAGCAGGCTGACTTCGGCGCTGCCGAGCGCAAGGCTGTAACCATAGTAGCCACCGCTTTCAGGCAAGGGCACGCCCAGCCGTGTCAGCTGATGATGGAAGGCATCGGGCGAGACCATCACCAGCGTGCGCACGGCTGGAATGTTCAGCGAGGAGGCCAGCGCGGTGCGAGCCGATACCCATCCCCTGAAACGGCGGTCATGGTTTCTGGGGATGTAGAGGCCGTGAGCGGTCGGCAGCTGGGTGGGGGCGTCGTTCAGCAGAGAGCCCGCCGTCAGGCGCCTTTCGGCGATGGCCTGTGCATACAGAAAGGGTTTCAGGGCACTGCCGGGCTGGCGTCGGGCCGTCACGCCATCGACGTCGGCTGCACGGCTCAGCTCGCCGCTCGAGCCCACCCAGGCCAGCACCTCGCCAAGCCGGTTGTCGAGCACGACCACGGCACCGTCCTCGACCTGCTCCCGCTCGAGCGCCCGAAGCTGCTGATGCAGGTAGAGGACGGCAAGACGCTGGATGCGGGCATCCAGCGTGCTGTGCAGAGGATGCCTGCCGCCCAAGCTACCAGGTGCCTGGGCGGCGGGAGCGTCCGGGCTTTCCGGAGTTTCGAGGGGGGAGGCGGTGTTGTTCAGCAGCCGCCGTGTGAGATGGGGGGCCAGCCCCTCGCTGCTGGCCCATTGACGGGGTGTCGACAGCACGAAGTCCGCCAGCACGCGAAGATCTGCGCAATCGGCGTCCGGTCGCAGCTGTCTCAGCACGCCACAGGCACGGTCTGCGACCCGGTGTGAGGGCGCATTGGGCGCCCTGACCAGCGCGGCAGTCAGAGCAGCCTCCTGCTCATCGATGCCATGGGGGGCCTTGCCGAACAGGCTGCGCGTCAGTGCATCCACGCCGATCAGTTCGCCCCGGAAGGGCACCAGGTTCAGATAGGCTTCGAGAATCTCGTCCTTCTGCCAGTGTTCTTCCAGTGCCCGGGCTGCCAGTGCCTGATCCAGCTTCTGTGACCAGCGCCGGTGCTGGCCGGACGCTGGCTGGAGCTTTTCATCGAGCAGGCCGGCCAGCTGCATGGTCAGGGTCGAGGCGCCGCGGGTTCGTCCGTGCCAGAGCTTCGACCAGGCTGCGGCGGGGATGGCCTGCCAGTCGACGCCGCCATGCTCGTAGAAACGCCGGTCTTCGGACAGCAGCAGTGCCTGACGCAGCACGGCCGGGATGCTGGCCAGAGGTACCCACTGGCCACGACGTGCCGACATGAAGGTACGAAGCCGGTGGATGGGGTCGCCGTGCCGGTCGAGCAGCAGGGTTTCCGACGAGATGAAACGGGCCCGAACTTCCTTGAAACTGACCCT
>JAUMZD010000019.1:26949-58896 GCA_030528325.1 Lautropia sp.
CAGACGTGCCAGACGCGCTGGCCGCGGCCGGCAGTGGGGCGAGCAGCGCCAGGCAGCCCAGCGCCGTCACGGCCATGCGGGTGGTGCGCATCATCCTGCCTCGGCGGGGGACACGACCATGACCGGCGCGTTCGGACTTTCACCGAAGCGATCCGGTGCATACAGGGCCTCCACCCGGCTGGGGGGCAGCAGGAAGCGACCCGTCTGGTTCAGCCGGATCGTGTATTCGACATGGCTCTCGCCTGCCGGCAGCCATTCGAAATAGCGGCGGAAGGCGTCGTGGCCGCGTTCCTCGTAGGCCAGCCAGCCCACGCCGCCGGTGCTTTCATCCCCGCTTGCCAGCGCACTGTCGCGGCCCAGGCCGCTGCCCAGGATCGTGGCCCCGGCCGGCACCGGATCGCTGAACACGACCCAGGTCATCGGTGCGCTGGCCTGAACCGTCAGTCGCACGCGCAGGATGTCGCCGCGGCTGTAATGGCCGGCCGGCAGCGTCGGGTCGAGCTGCTGGATCGGGGTGATCTGCTTCTCGATCCGGTAGCCAGCCGAGAAGGCCTCGGTTCGTGGCACCGCTGCCAGTGACTGGATGCTGGCCCACGGCTTGCCCTGGCCCTGGTGCCGAAGGCTCAGCGTGGCGGCGGCCGTGTCGGGCCAGTCGAAGAACAGTGGTTCGGTTGTCCGTCCCCAGTCGAAGCTGGCCTGATGCTCGCCCTGGGGCGTGCGCAGCACGGCCTGTGTGACGCCTTCGACCGGTGCCGACTCGTGAGCCCGGGAGAAGCGGCTCAGGGCCAGCCAGCCCCACAGGTTGGCTGTCGTGGTCTGCCAGGTGCCGGCCTCCTGGCGGCCGATCAGACCGGTGGCGAGCCGCCCCAGTTCAGCACGCCAGCCCGGTTCGTCCAGCACGGTCAGCAGCAGCCGGGCTGCATTCACGTCACCGTTGACCATCAGCCACCACCAGGCATCCTGGTCTTCATGCTGAAGCACGATCCGCGAGCCCTGATACGACAGGCGTGCGCGCAGCAGTTGCAGCGCCTCACGCTTCAGGTGCGCGTGGCGAGGCAGTGCCGGCATCCGTTTCAGGATGTTCAGCCAGTCGATCAGTGCGCTGGTGGGCCACTGGCGGGGCGTGATCTCCAGATTGCTGACCATGCTGGCACTGGCTGCACCATGGCGTGACAGTGCCTCGATCGCCATCAGTTTGCGAACCGTCAGATCGGCGCGGGGCGACCAGTACCGGCGGGACAAGCGTCCCTCGACGAAGCGGGTCAGCCCCCTGATCAGCACCTGACGGCTCTCATCCGGCAGGGCGAAGGCCGGGTCCAGCTTCGACGCCTCGTCCGAGGCCGCCAGGAGCCAGCTGCTCAGCACATCGCTGCCGGCATCGCCCCGCCCATCGACCGGCGGAAAATACGCGGCCAGCCCGTCGTCATCCAGATAGGCGGGCAGTTGGGCCATCAGCGCCTGCCACCGCTTCCGCTCGCCCAGTACCAGCGCCTTGCTGCCCTGCTGCTCCAGGCAGGTGTAGGGATAGCGTCTGAACCAGTCCTGCACGGCCGGCAGCCCATCGACGAGCCGGGGTTGCAGGCCGATCCGCAGCCCACCGCGCGAGGGCAGTGCGCCAGCGGGTGTCGAAACAGGCGTCCGATAGGGGCTGTCCAGCTGCAGTAGCGTTGCCTGCTGCACGGTCGTCGGCACGGCAGGCAGCACCTGCTGGCTCAGGGCGAGCCGGTCGGCGATGCCTCGTCGTTCATCACGGGCCTCGATCTCCCAGCGCAGGCTGTCCTGATGACGGTCGCCCTGCGTGTCCGGAACCGCCACCTCCCAGGTCAGGGGGACACTGGCGCCTGCCGGCAGAGACAGCTGCCGAGAGGGCAGGGTCTGGTTCCCGGCGCGGGCACTGACCGTGAGCTGCATCGGGGCATCGGTCCGGTTGCGCAGGCTCAGCATGGCCTGGAAGCGGTCGCCGCCGCGTACCAGCGGGGGCAGGCCGCTGATGATCTGGAGATCCTGCGAGGTGTCGATGCTGGTCTGACCGGTGCCGAAGAACTGTGAGCCGTGATCGGCCAGGGCCACGATCCGGAACTGGCTGATCGCATCGTTGAGCGGCACGTCGATCGTGGCATGTCCCTGTGCGTCGAGCGCGATGCGCGGGTTCCAGTACAGCAGGGTATCGAACAGCTCACGTGTTGGCATACCCTGGCCGCCGTCGCCACCGGCAGGTACGGCCTTGCGACCGTAGTGCCGGCGTCCGACCACTTCCATCTGGGCGGTGGCGGTGGATACCCCCCATGAGCGCCGTGTCAGCATCGACTCGAGCAGCTGCCAGCTCCGGTTCGGCATCAGCTCGAGCAGTGCCTGATCCACGGCCGCGACGGCCACCTCGGCGTGCGCGGCCGGCTTGCCGTCCGGCAGCCGGGCTTCGATCCGGACGCGGGCCTTGCCACGAACCGGATACTGCTTCCGGTCGGTCTGGAGGCTGATGCCAAGCCGGTGGGCCGACAGGCCGACACGGATCTCGGCCATGCCGAAGCGGAAGGCAGGCTTGGCCAGATCGACCAGCGCGGTCGGTGCCGGGACGGCAGCGGGTTGCTGACTGCCGGCCTGGCGGTCGCCCGTCCAGGATTGCCACCAGCGGGTCAGGGCGTCCGGGCCCCAGCGCAGGGGGTTGTACCAGGGCACTTCGCGCAGGCGGCCGCGCAGCGCCAGCACGCTGACATAGACGTTTGGCGACCAATCATCAGCCACCTTCAGTTCTATCGTCGGGTTGCTGCCGGCCAGCGGCATGACGCGTGTCTCGATGATGCCTTCACGTTCGATGGCGACCAGTGCCGTGGCTTCGCGGAAAGGCATCCGGATCTGGAAGCGGGCGGTTTCACCCGGCTCATAGTGCTTCTTCTCGGCGATCACCGCCATCCGGTCGTGGTTCTCTGCATCGAACCACAGCTCTCCCTGCCCGGTGACCCAGACACTCTGTGCCGCCAGACTTCGCCGGCCTTCCTCGTCTTCGGCCGAGACGATCAGCTCCACCTCCCCGGGGGATGTCAGCGACACGGTGCAGTCCATCCGCCCCTGGGTGTCGCTCCTGCCTTCGCAGACGGTGCCGAGCGACCGGGTGTGTGTCTGGTGATCGTAGCTGTAGAAGCCGCCCACCATCCGCTTGCGGCTCGTGGTGGTGGTTCGGGCGGTGGCCTGAACGGAGAGCCGGGCACCCGGCAGGGGACGACCATTCAGGTCCAGTGCCAGCGCCTGAAGTGACAGCCCCTGATCCACCGAGACCCAGTGCTCGGCCTTGATGCCGGCCACGACCCGCGCGGGCCAGACGGTGCGCCGGCCCTGCAGGGTATGGATCTCGCCGCTGGGGTCGGCATAGTCGGCTTCGGCCATCAGCATCACCGGCTGTTGCAGCTGACCGGGGATCGCCAGCATCAGCTGCCCCTGTCCCTGGCCATCGAGCTGGAGTGTCTGCTTGTCGAGAATCAGGCGAGAGTCGGGCGAAGCATCAGCCATGGCCTCCGGTGCCTCGTCCGGGTCGGGGATCTCATCCGTGCCTCCCTGCTGCAGGCTGCCGTCTTCCTCGCGGATGCGCCGGGGCGCCTCGAAGCGAAAGCCGGGGTAGTCCGGAAATTCGGGGGTGCGTGCCTGCATCTGAACCGATACCCGGGTGGCCAGACCGGCAGCAGGACCGCCCGAGACGTAGTTCAGGTTCAGGCTCAGCGGCACGGACAGGGGTTGATGCGGCGTTGCCCCGGTCTTCCCGGTGGTGTGCCCGTCACCGGGCCCGGTGTCAACCTGCTCGGTGCTGGTAGGCGCTACATTGGGCCTGGCGTCAGCGGGAGCGGTTTTGCGGCCGGGGGGCGGGGCCACCAGCGCTGCGGTTTCGCCGATCTGCAGCTGTCCCTGATAGACCGGCAGCCGGAAAGCCTCGACGCGGAAGCTGCCGCTGTCCAGTTCGAGGGCGCTGTTCTTCAGCGTGACCTGGTACTGACCGAGTTTCGCGCCCGGCGGCAACGTGAAACGGTTGTCTGCGCTGCGGCCACCGCTGGCGGTGCGCTGCCAGCTCAGTGGCTGGACATACTGCTGTCCGCTGCCCACATGGGTGATGACCAGCGTGTCCGTATCCGTCGTCGGCAGGGTCAGATTGCCCGTGGCGGGGCTGCTCTCCTGGCGCACGAAGTGCTTCATCGACACCGTCTCACCGGCACGCAGCAGTGTCCGGTCGAAGACGGTATGGGCCGTGATGTCCGGTTTACTGTCCTGGCTGGTGGGCACCTCGAAGCGCCAGGGCTCGATCCCCCGCTGCCAGCCGCTCCAGATGAAGGCCATGTCGGCCTTGTCCGCCTCTCCGGTACGGGCACTGACGAAGTAACCGTTGCCATGCTCGCTGGCATGGCGTCCGCAGTACGGCGCGTGTGGCAGTGCGCCGAAACGTGCCACGCCCTGCGCGTCGGTGACGCCTTCGGCCACCGGCTCGCCCTGGCAGGTGGAGAGGCGAACCCGGGCGCCGGCCACGGGCTTGCCCGTGTCCAGCGTCGTGACCCAGGCCAGCGCGTTTTCACGGCCCTGCTTGAAGTGGACACCCAGATTCGTCACCAGCGCCGTGGTACGTACATGGAAACTGCGATCCGGCCCGTAAGCCTCGCCCAGCAGCGCCTGTCCCAGGCGGGGAGAAGCGATTTCCAGCACGTGAAAGCCGGTGTCCAGCGGAATGCCCACGACCTCGAAGGGACGTGAATCTCCGGCCGTGCTGGCTGGCAGGGTCATGGTCTGGACGCCGGGCTGCCTTACCAGCAGCGACAGGGCCCGGACATCCAGCATGTCTTCGGGTTCTCCGGCCTCGTTTCGAGGCATGGGAAGCGGCCCGTCGATGTCGGCGGCGGCCTGCTTCAGACCGACATGCCCGCTGTCGTAATGCTCGACCTTCCGCATCCATTCGATGATCTCCCGGTCGCTGTGGCGGGCATCGAGACGGGTGAACTGAAGCTGGCGTGCGCCGAGCCGGGATTCGACACGGCGCAGCGTCACCGGGAGCAGTGCCGGCTCACCCGGGCCGTTCGCATGGCGTTCGATGATGCCGAAGGGCGCCGCCGCAAATCTGGCGAGCGGGGGCATCGGGCCGGTACGAACCGTCAGCGGAAAGCTGTCGGCGTTGATCAGCGGACGGCCACTGGCATCGTGCAGGTCTGCGGGCAATCGCAGCTCGTAACGTGCGTTTTCGTCGAAGAAGGGCTCGAAGCGGACGAAGTCCACGAGCGGTTCGTCGCTGCCGGCTGCCTGAGGGGCTGATGGGCTGGTGGATGAAGGTGGGGTGGTGCCGTTATTCCGTGATGTGCCTTCCCGTGATTTTTCCTGGCCGGTGGGCTGATCTTGCCGTGGCGCCGGATCACCCTCGATGCGTGGCGTGAGCGCCCGTTCGCCCTGATACAGCCGGATGGCTCGTGCGGCCCTGATCGTGATCGGCGCATTGAAGCTGAGGGTGATCGGGCGGATCGGCAGGCAGGCACTCTGGGCGTTTTCCCGCTCACAGCTCATCTCGGCGCGGAAGGGTTCGCGTACCAGGTACCGGAAATGCTGGCCTTCGGTCTGGGCCAGTCCGTTCGGCGCACGCAGCCCCGGGTCGACGGCCAGCGTCAGCTTCGTGCCCGGGGTCAGCCGTCGCTGACACTGGAGGGCCAGCTGATCGTCGCTGTCAGCCGGGGCTGACGATGAAGCAGACGGCGCAGAGGGGCTGGTGGCGGGGTCTCGTGGCCCCAGGCCTGCGGCTTTCAGGACGGCCAGCCGTTGATCACCCGTCAGCAGTCTGACAGGGATGCGCTCGCCGAGGTCTGCGCTGTGGCACCACAGGTGTGCGTTCAGGCTCTTCAGGGTGGCCGGGCTGCTCAACTGCACGGCGAATGCCTGTTCCTCCTCGATCGACATGCCCTCGTAGGGGCGGATGAACGAAACCCGGGGGCCGCCCGTGTTGAAATGGTAGGTACCGGTCACCTTCAGCGGCTGTCCGTCGGGGCTCCTGAACGCGGGGTCAGGATCCAGCTGGCAGCGCACGCCCGAGGGGAGGCGGCGATCGAAGTCGTACACCCATTCGCGCTCGTTCGTCCAGTGGCCGGTACCGTGCCGATGCCCGGCCGGGTCGCAGCGGATCCGGAAAGGCGCCGGGGCCGACGGGTCGCCGAGGCGGATGGCGGCCTGATCGAAGCGGATCACGACCTGCTGCATCGGGCCGACCGTGCCCTGGGGAGAGACCTGCTCGATGCCCAGTGCCTGAAGTGACGGGGTGAATGCCACCCCCATCAGGCCCAGGGCCAGCGACAGGGTACCGGGACGTGAGGGACGATCAGATCGGGTGGGGCGAGGCGGCTGAAACGGGATGGCGGCTTTCATGGCGGCGGGACGGGATGGAGAGGGAGCGTGTCCCCGTTTGTACCGCTGCAGGCGCTTCGCTGCCAGAGCCCTGTGGCCCCGGGGCCACGAGAAACCCGACAGCCCCGGCCCGCCGATGGGCCTTCCAGGTGATGAGGCACCGGATATTGCGGTGCAACATCGCGGCTTGTGTCATGCCTTCATTCGCGCCTGCCATGGCGCCTCCGGGCAGTCCGCTCGCGCTTCAATCACGGACGATCAATGGGGTCAATGTCCGATCATTTGATCTGGATTAATCCTTTGCCACGATGGAGGCAGTGCCTGTCGGGATCGGCTGGCGACATTGATTCCCATCAATCTTGAGAGATCTGACCATCGGATATCTTGGTCAAGAAGGTTTTCACGTCGTGAGTCCTTATTTCTGGGAGAGAGGAAAACATGAAAACGATGGTGATGCGCCAATCCCTGCTGTGCACCGCGATCGGTCTGTGCCTGATGGGTTCATCCGCACTGGCTGCGGATGCGGTCACGACCAGCACGGGTGGCCTGCCCGGCTATGAGGTGATCAAGGCACCAGCCAGCATCGACAAGCTCCAGCGTGTGAAGCAGACGCTGGTGGCACCGCCCAACGTGCCCGAGCACAGCCTGGAGTCGCCGAAGGCACCCCGGGTCGTTCAGGTCGAGATGTTCATCGAGGAAAAGGAAATCGAGGTCGAGCCCGGTGTTTTCATGTGGGCCTTCGCCTTCAACGGTTCGGTGCCTGGTCCGATGATCATCGTGCATGAAGGCGATTATGTCGAACTGACCCTGAAGAACCTCTCGAAGAACGAACTGGTTCACAACATCGATTTCCACGCATCGACCGGTGCGCTGGGCGCTGGCGAGCTGACGCACGTCCAGCCGGGCCAGGAAGTGGTCGTGCGCTGGCAGGCCACGAAGCCGGGCACTTTCGTCTATCACTGTGCCCCGGGCGGCCCGATGATCCCGTGGCACGTCGTGCACGGCATGAACGGTGCGATCACCGTGCTGCCGAAGGGGGGACTGAAGGACAAGAACGGCAAGCCGATCAGGTATGACAAGGCCTACTACATCGGTGAGCAGGACTTTTACCTGCCGAAGGATGCGGAAGGCAACTACAAGCGCTACAAGACGGCAGGCGAGTCGATGGCCGATGACAAGGAGGTCATGGACAAGCTGATCCCGACCCATGTCGTGTTCGGCGAGCGCAAGGGCGCCTATACGGGCGAGAATGCCATGACGGCGAAAGTGGGCGAGACGGTGATGATCTATCACTCGCAGGCCAACCGCCAGTCCTATCCGCACCTGATCGGCGGTCATGGCGATTATGTGTGGGAGCGTGGCAATCTGGCGGATCCTCCGCTGCACGATCTGGAAAGCTGGGTCATCGCGGCAGGTTCGACAGGTGCCTTCATGTACACCTTCAGGCAGCCGGGCGTGTACGTGTACCTGAGCCACAACCTGATCGAGGCCCTGAACCTGGGGGCACTGGCCCAGATCAAGGTCGATGGCAAGTGGGACAACAACCTGATGGAGCAGACGGTGGCGCCCCGTGCCTTCAAGGAATGAGGGGGCGCTGAAAAACCCCGGTTGTGAATGTTGTATCCGGGGTTTACATCCCCTCGGATGAATCGGGCATCCGTTGGATAATGGGCGCCCGTGTCGGGAACGGAAAAATGCAATGGGAGAGGCGGCATCATGTTCAGGAAAGGGATGGCGTTGATGTGTCTGGGCATGGCGCTATTCGCCGGGACGGCATCGGCACGTCAGATCAGTTTCGACTTGCAGGACGACAAGGGGGCGGTCACGCATCAGAGTTATCCGGGCAAATATCTGCTGATGGCCATCGGATTCACTTCGTGCCCGGACATCTGCCCGACGACGCTGTATGAATATGCCGGGGTGATGCAGTCGCTGAAGAACCCGGATGCGATCCAGCCCATTTTCGTGACGATCGATCCGGTCAATGACGACCCGGCACGACTGAATGCTTATACCCGTTTTTTCGATGAGCGGATCGTGGGGCTGGGCGGTGACCGGAAGAAAATCGACGCCCTGGTCAGGCAGCTGGGCGCGACCTATGGCTACCGCAAGGACGGTAAACGTCTCGAAAACCCCGAACAGGGGGAGGGGTATACGGTCTATCACAGTGCGCTGATCTATCTGATTTCCCCCGAGCGCCAGCTGGTGGATGTCTTCGATTACCAGATCGGCGCCGAAGGGCTGACCGAGGCGCTCGACAAGGTGCTGGGTGAGCCGGCCGGAGGCGGGCGCGGGCAAGCCGAGGATACGAAGTGAAGTGATCGATCTTCCGTCAAGGGATACTCTGAACAAGTCCCGCGAGGCGACGCACCGTGGCCCGGACGGGGATCATGTATGAATGACAGATGACAACATGGAGGATGCCATGATGAAAGGAATGATCGCGTTGGCCGCCGCACTGGTGGCCATTCAGGCGCAGGCTGCCCAGCCGGCCGCCACGTCGCACACCGTGCTGAAGGACTGCGTGATCCAGGAAGTGCTGCCCGGCAAGGACATGACGGGCGCCTTCGTGCGTTTCGTGCACCAGGGGGCGCCGGTCGAGATGCTGCGTGCCGAGGTGCCCGGGGTGAGTGAGCGGATCGAGCTGCACAGCATGGCGGTCAAGGACGGGGTGATGGAAATGATTCCGTTGACCAACCCTCGGCTGGAGGCAGGTGAGCGGGTGTTCAAGAAGGGGGCTGATCATGTGATGCTCTTCGACATCAAGGACAAGCCGGCCATCGGCAGCAGGCACATGATCCGCATCTATTTCAGCAACCAGACCATGGCCAGCTGTGAGGCGGTCGTGAAGTCGTTGCAGGACGTGATGAAGGATGCGGGCATCAAGGGCGCTGTTCAGGGCGGGATGCCGAAGCCAGGACACTGATCCCGGGCAGTGTCCTTTTTAGATGCCGGGCCACTTTCCAGCCGGGTAGGAGACATTCATGCAACGACGTCAATTCATCCAGTCCGCGGCCGGCAGTCTGATGGCGATGGCGGGATCCGGTGCCTGGGCGGCTGCCGACCCTCCGGCCGCGCAGGCCGGGGAGAAGCCGCTGTACGCCCCCACCCGTTACGCCTATGTGGCCGACCGCATCAGTCCCTTCATCGCCATCGTCGACATCGTCAGTGGCGAGTACATCGACTCGCTCTACATCGGCATGCGGCCCCAGATTCTGGAGGTGGCACGGGATGATGCGATGCTGGCGGCCGCAGCCCAGGAAGTGGCCGGCATCTATTTCTGCAACCTGAAAACCCGTGAGACGCGGATGCTCAAGCTGCCGTCGCCGGTCTATCAGATCTTTTTCCTGCCGCAGACCAGGCTGGTGGCCGTTGGTCTTCGTGACCAGGTGGGCCTGATCAATTACGAGGATTTCAGCGTCAAGCTGTTCTCCCGCCGTTTCGATTCACTCAATCGGAAGACGCCGCTCAACACCTTCTATTCGTTGCTGTTCAGCTCGTTCAGTCGGACTTTCTGGGTGCTGGACGAAGAAAAACCGGTGATCTACCGCAACCAGGGTGATGCCGACCCGGATTCGTCGTGGGAGGAGATCGACCTTTCCGGTCGCGTGATGACGAAATCGGGTCTTGGCATCGGGGTGGCCAGTCCGGAGGATCATCTGCTGGCGATGACGACCGATGACGGTATCGAAGGTCTGCTTTATTTTCCCGAGGAAGGCAGGCTCGTCAGCACGGGACGGATGCGAACGGTCGGCACGACGAATGAACCGATGCTGATGCCCTATGTCGACGCATATTCCAGGCGTGTGATCTTCGCCGATGTCGAAGGCCATGTGGCGCTCTTCGATCTGGACAAGGATCGGGAGAAGGCGCAGCGTTTCCACGTCAATTTCTCGCCACGGGTGATTCGCACCGGATGGCTCGAGAGCACCTGGATCCTGGGCGGGGACAAGGGGCTGCTGTTCCAGTCCTTCGATGAGCCGGAGGATCGGAAGCTGTACCGCTTTCCGGCCGAGGTGCTCAATGTCTGGGTGACGGGCGACAGCAAGACGGCGCTGGTCTCCATCGACGAGCAGCGGGCCCAGCTGTTCCGTTACGACATCCGAACCCGGGAGATGATGGAGCCGATCCGGGTGCGCAACATGACGATGGCCAGCCTCATTCGCATGGGCAGCAACAACAGCATCTGCTACTGAGGACGCTCTAGAATGCCTCACATGCTTGCGCATGGCCTTTCCTGCTGGCGCGGCGTTCTGTGAGGATAACGTCTTGAACCATCGGTCTGCCCCTGTCAACGATCTGCCGCTGGAAGTGGATGCCCGCGGCGGCCCCTTTCCGCTGGGCATGTCGCCCGAACAGTTTCTGCGCGATTACTGGCAGAAGCGTCCGCTGCTGATCCGCAACGCCTTTCCCGATTTCCAGTCGCCGATCCAGCCCGAGGATCTGGCGGGCCTGTCGTGCGAGGAAGGCTCGCTGGGTCGGCTCGTGACCCACGATCCGGCCACCGATCGGTGGACGGTGCGCACGGGGCCGTTCCAGGAGGACGAGTTTCCCGGCATGCCGGATCACGACTGGACCCTGCTGGTGCAGGACGTGGACAAGTGGGATGAGGACGTGCGGGGGCTGCTTGCACATTTCCGCTTCCTGCCGGCATGGCGGATGGACGACATCATGGTGAGCTTTGCAGCGCCGGGGGGCTCGGTGGGGGCGCATATCGACAACTACGATGTCTTCCTGCTGCAGGGCGTCGGCCACCGGCGCTGGCAGATCGACACCCGGCCGAATCCGGATCCGACCTACCGGGAGGACGTGGCGCTGCGCCTGCTCAGGCACTTCGATCCCGACGCCGACTGGGTGCTGAAGCCGGGGGACATGCTGTATCTGCCACCGGGTGTGCCGCATCATGGTGTTGCCGAAGATGCCTGCCTGACCATTTCCATCGGTCTGCGCGCGCCGTCCAGTGCCGAGCTGCTGGAGGATCATATCGATGTGCTGACCTTCGATGCGGACGAGACGCTGCGCTATGTCGATCCGGATCTGAGCATGCCGGCCGATCCCTACGAGATCGACGATGCGGCGCTGGATCGCGCACTCGCGGCCATGGAGCGGCTGAAGATGCACGACCGCGAGCAGCTGGCGGCCTGGTTCGGCCGCTTCGTTTCCAGCTACCGGGTGGCAGCCGGTCAGTCACCGTCCGAAGAGGCCGCCAGTGGCCTGTCGGTGGCCGACACGGTGGCCGCAGGCGTGGTCTGGCGCCGCCACCCGTACTCACGGATGGCATGGCGGCGTGCAGGCGATGGTGCGCAGCTCTTTGCCAATGCGCGGCTGTGGGCGTGCGCCAGTGTGACCGACGCTCGCCGGATTGCCGCCGTGGATCTGATCGAAACCGGGTGGTGGGAAAGCCTCGGCCCCGGGGGACAGACGCTGGTGCAGCAGCTGGCCGATCAGGGGCATTTCTTCCCGGTCGAGGAAGATGACGAGGCGCACGGGGATGAGGCGCTGCTGGCATGATGAGCCGGGATGAGCGCTATCCGGATGCCGCCTAATCTCCCAGCGGGGCGGCCTGTCCCGGCAGGCCGCCCGTGTACCCGGCACAGAACCGGGCGTCAGCCCCGGGGGGCCGCGGCCTGGGCTTCGGCCTTTTCTTCCGCTTCGACCCGGGCGACTTCTTCCGGGCTCATTTTCTGCACGCCGATGCCGAGGAAGGCCATCGTGATGGCCAGCAGCGGGATCGAGTAGTTCAGCACCGCATAGGGGCCATACTCGAAGGCCGTCACACCCAGCATCGAGGCGGCGAAGACGCCACAGGTGTTCCAGGGCACCAGGGCCGAGGTCACGGTGCCACCATCTTCCAGCGCGCGCGACAGGTTCTTCGAGGCCAGGCGTTTTCTCCGGTAGGCTTCGACGTACATGCGGCCGGGCAGCAGCACCGAGATGTACTGTTCGGCAGCTGTCAGGTTCGTGAGGAAGGCCGAGGTCACGGTGGCCGAGATCAGCCCGGCAGCCGATCTTGCCATCTGGAGGATCTTCTCCACCAAGGCCCTGAGCATGCCGGCCTTTTCCATCACGCCGCCGAAGGTCATGGCGACGATGGTCAGCGACACGGTGCCCATCATCGCATCGATACCACCCCGGTTGAACAGCTCGTCGACCATCGCGTTGCCGCTTTCCAGCTTGTAGCCGGCCTGCAGCGTCTGCACGGCCGTGCCGATCTCGCCACCCTGCACGAAGACATGGCACAGCCAGCCCATGGCGATGCCGGCCGTCAGCGCCGGCAGGGCAGGCGTCTTGCGGGCGATCAGCACGATGACGAACACCGGCACGAGCAGCAGCCACGGCGTGATCACGAAGTTGGCCTCCAGCACGCGGAGCACCTCGTTGATCTTCTCGGCATCCAGTTCGGCAGCCCTGAACTGCCGGCCCAGGTACCAGTACACCGACAGCGCGATCAGCAGACCGGGGATCGTGGTGTAGAACATGTGCTTGATGTGATCGAACAGCTCGGTGCCCGTGATGCCGGCGGCCAGGTTCGTCGTGTCGGACAGCGGCGACATCTTGTCACCGAAATAGGCGCCCGAGATGATGGCGCCCGCGACCATCGGGGCGGGAATGTCGATGCTGATGCCGATGCCCATGCCGGCCACGCCGATGGTGCCCATCGTGGCCCAGGAGCTGCCGATGGCCAGCGTGACGACGGCGCAGATCAGGCAGATGCTGAACAGGAACAGCGAAGGCGTGAGGATCTTCAGCCCGTAGTAGACCATCGTGGCGACGATGCCGCCGCCGATCCAGGCGCCGATCGTCAGCCCGATCATGATGATGATGACGATGGCCGGCAGGGCCATCTTGATGCCCTGATAGGCCGCTTCTTCGATGAATTTCCAGGGATAGCCGAAACGGCTGGCGATGATGGAAGCCGTGACCGTGCCGATGATCAGCGGCACATGGGGACTGGCTTCCAGCACGATGACCCCGATGGCCATGATGGTGATCATCACGACCATGGGAATGATGGCATAGCCAAAGGGAATGGTTCGTGCGTCGGCTGGAGCGAGAGGGTCGTTCATCGAGAAGCGTCCTGCGGGATCGAGGGTTGCAATCCCTTGATGTTAGTGCGTTTCAGTCAGTCCTTGTTGGGGGCGTTGACAACCGGATCGGAGCCCGGGTGCATGACGGTGGCGGTCGTGCCACTGGCGGTGGGTGTCGGTGCGGACGACGGGGCTGCCGCGGCAGGCGGGGGGCCGGCGTGCGGACTGCCCGGTGGCGATGCGACGTTCCCGCCAGCTGCTGCCGCGGCCAGGGCTTCCTCCCGCTCGGCTTCCGCTATTTCTTCGGCTGACATCGGTTCGACCCCGATACCGAGGAAAGCCAGCAGGATGGCGATCAGTGGCACGGAATAATTCAGCACGGCATAGGGGGCGAATTCCATGGCCGAGACGCCCAGCATCGAGAAGGCAAACACCCCACAGGTGTTCCAGGGCACCAGCACCGAGGTGACGGTGCCGCCATCTTCCAGGGCCCGTGACAGGTTCTTGGGCTTGAGGCGCAGGCGCCGGAAGGCATCGGTATACATCCGGGCAGGCACGAGGATCGACATGTACTGGTCGGCGGCCGTCAGGTTGATGAGGAAGGCCGATGAAATCGTGGCGGTGATCAGGGTGGCTGCCCGGCGTGCCACCAGCAGGATCTTCTCGACCAGCGCCTTCAGCATGCCCGTGCCTTCCATCACGCCACCGAAACTCATGGCGATGATGACGAGCGCCACGGTGCTCATCATGGCCTGGATGCCACCCCGGTTGAAGAGCTGGTCGACCATCTCGTTGCCGCTTTTCAGCTGATAGCCGTCGTGCAGCGTGATGACGGCCGTGGAGAATTCGCCTCCCTGCACGAAGACGTGGGAACACCAGCCCATGATGATGCCCGCCACCAGCGCGGGCAGGGCTGGCACCCGGAACATGATCAGTACCAGCACGCCGGCCGGCACCAGCAACAGCCAGGGCGAGATCACGAAGTGCTTGTTCAGCACCTGCTGGATGGCACGGATCTGTTCCGCGCTCAGGCCCTCGGCATGAAACTGAAGGCCGAGGATGTAATAGACGATCAGGGCGATGATCAGCGCCGGGATCGTGGTGTAGAACATGTGCCGGATGTGATCGAACAGATCGACTTCGGAGATGCCGGCAGCCAGGTTGGTCGTGTCGGACAGCGGTGAGAGCTTGTCGCCGAAATACGCTCCCGAGACGATCGCGCCAGCCACCATCGGGGCCGGGATGCCGACGCTCATGCCGATGCCCATGCCGGCCACGCCGATGGTGCCCATCGTGGCCCATGAACTGCCGACGGCCAGCGTGATGGCAGCGCAGATCAGGCAGATCGTGAAGAGGAAAAGGGAGGGCGACAGGATCTCCAGCCCGTAATGCACCATCGTGGCGACGATGCCGCCGCCGATCCACGAGCCGATCGTCAGACCGATCAGGATGATGATGACGATGGCCGGCAGCGCCATCCGGATGCCCCGATAGACACTCTGTTCGACCGTCTTCCACGGATAGCCGTACCGGATACCCACGATGGAAGCGATGATGGTGCCGACCAGCAGCGGGATGTGAGAGCTGGCCTCCAGACCGATCACGGTGATGGCCATGACCGTGATCATCAACACCAGCGGAATCAGGGCAACCTTGAACGGGATCCGTTCGGGAGTTGCAGGGGTGGGCTTCGCGTCCAATTGGCATTTCCTCCACGGCAGGTGGTCAGACTGGGCAGCCGTCATCGTCCCTCTGCGCAGGGCCAACGATGCGCTTCATGCCCATATTAAGCGTGGAAGGGAAAGGGGGACGGCGTGTCGGGGTTTTTTTGTGTCCGAAAAGGGTAAACCCGGACACCGCCAGTCCGGATGGCCGCAGGTCGTGAGCGGCATCGGGCCTGCCACCGGAAAGCAAAGGCCCCGCGTGGCCGGGGGCCAGGCGGGGCCGGAGGGACATCGGGTGTCAGCCTGCCGACGGATTGTGCGGGGCCGGCTGGGCGTTGGGATCTTCGAGATCGATGGCCTGCTGGTTGCGCTCGGCGGCAGCCAGTTCCTCGGGACTCATGTACTGGACACCGATACCGATGAAGGCCAGCAGCATGGCGATCAGCGGCACGGCATAGTTGAAGACCGCATAGGGGGCATAGTCGAAGGCCGTCACGCCGAGCATCGAGGCCGCGAACACGCCACAGGTGTTCCAGGGCACCAGAACCGAGGTCACGGTACCGCCGTCTTCCAGCGCACGCGAGAGGTTCTTGCTTTTCAGGTGCTTCTGGCGGAAGGCGTCCACATACATCCGGCCCGGGATCAGGATCGAGATGTATTGCTCGGACGCGGTCAGGTTCGTCAGGAAGGCCGACGAGATGGTGGCCGAGATCAGCGCGCCGGCGCTGCGGGCCACCTTCAGGATCTGCTCGACGAGCGCCTTCAGCATGCCGGTACGCTCCATCACGCCGCCGAAGGTCATGGCGATGATCGCCAGCGAGACCGTGCTCATCATCGCGTCGATGCCGCCCCGGTTGAACAGCTCGTCGACCATCGCGTTGCCGCTTTCGAGCTTGTAGCCATCATGCAGCGTCTGCACGGCCGTCGCGATCTCGCCTCCCTGCACGAAGACATGGCAGCCCCAGCCCATCGCGATACCGGCGATCAGTGCGGGCAGGGCGGGCAGCTTGAAGGCGATCAGCAGGATGACGACCACCGGCACCAGCAGCAGCCAGGGTGTGATGATGAAGTTGTCGCTCAGCACCTTCTGGACGGAGGTGATCTTGTCGGCACTGATCGAGGCAGCCTGGAACTGCATGCCCAGCACGTAGAACACGATCAGGGCCACGATGAGCGCGGGCACCGTCGTGTAGAACATGTGCTTGATGTGATCGAACAGGTCGGTGCCGGTCAGGCCGGCTGCGAGGTTCGTCGTGTCCGACAGCGGCGACATCTTGTCACCGAAGTAGGCACCCGAGATGATGGCGCCTGCCACCATCGGGGCCGGGATGTCGATGCTGAGACCGATGCCCATGCCGGCCACGCCGATGGTGCCCATCGTGGCCCAGGAGCTGCCGACGGCCAGCGTGACCAGGGCACAGATCGTGCAGATCGTGAACAGGAAGAGCGACGGTGACAGGATGTCGAGCCCGTAATACACCATCGTGGCCACGATGCCCCCGCCGATCCATGCCCCGATGGTCAGGCCGATCAGGATGATGACGAGGATGGCGGGCAGCGCCATCCGGATGCCGTAGTAGGTGCTCTGCTCGATGAACTTCCAGCTGTAGCCGTAGCGGATGGCGATGGCCGAGGCGATGACCGTGCCGATCAGCAGCGGCACATGCGGGCTGGCTTCCAGCACGATGACGGTGATCCCCATGATCGTGATCATGACCACCAGCGGGATGAGGGCCACCCGGAACGGGATCGTGGCCGGTGTGCGTTCTGCGTTGTTTGCGTCCAATCTGCATCTCCTGCTTATTGATTTTTTCCGCCCAAACTCCTGGGAGCCTGGGCGGCAGGAAAGTCGCGGGCTGCAAACCGGCCGCGCCGGCCCATTTTGCACCCGCTTCTTGCCCCATAGCTCGGGCTATGGGGCGGCGAATCGGGCACAAACTGTGCTCGGCGGGGCCGATTTTCGCCTTCGCGATTCCTTCCGCCCAAACTCCCAGATGTTAATGCGGCTTTGGCGTGGACAAGGGGTTCCCGTGCCGGTTTTTGCGTCTGCCAAGGGTAATCCCGATCCCGATCGGCAGGGCGTTGCTGCGGGATGTGGACGCACGGGAGCCACCGTCATCGCCGACGCTCTGGCGCGGGCGGTGACGGGGGATTCTTCCTCCCTTACGGGAAGGGGTCAGGGGAGGCCGGGGTCAGGCAACCCGCCGCAGGTGCTTGCGCGCACGGCCGCGGCCGCCGCCCACGTAGCGGAACAGATCCTTCGGGTCGTCGTCATCGACCGGCACGAGCTGGATCTCGGTGCCGAAGCCCTTCATCTTGGCCTGTTCGTGGACGTAACGCAGCACCGAGTAATCCTCGAGGGCGAAGCCGACCGAATCGAAGATCGTGATCTCGTCGGCACTGCTGCGCCCGACCTCGGTGCCGGCCAGCACCTTCCACAGATGGACGACCGGAAAATCCGCGGGCATCTGCTGGATCTCGCCTTCGACACGGGTCTGGGGCTCGAACTCCACGAAAACCCGCCCCATCCGGAGGATGTCCGGGTGCAGTTCGGTCTTGCCCGGGCAATCACCGCCGACACCGTTGATGTGCATGCCCGGTTCGATCATGTCCGGGGTCAGGATGGTGGCGAGCGTCTTGTCGGCCGTGATGGTGGTGACGACATCGGCGCCGGCCACGGCTTCGGCCGTCGAGCTGGCGCGCACGGCCTTGAGATTCGAATGCTCGCTCAGGTTGCGGATCAGCTTCTCGGTGGCCTCGGGGTCCACGTCGTACAGGACGACTTCCTCGATACCGAGGTGGTGGTGGAAGGCCAGAGCCTGGAACTCGCTCTGGGCGCCGTTGCCGATCAGGGCCATGCGGCGGCTGTCCGGGCGGGCGAGGGCCTTGGCCGCCATCAGCGAGGTGGCGGCGGTACGCAGGGCGGTGGCCACCGTCAGCTCCGAGAGCAGCAGCGGATAGCCGGTTTCAAAATCCGACAGGGCGCCGAAGGCCAGCACGGTGTTGATGCCGATACGGGTGTTGAGCGGATGGGCGTTGACGTACTTGAAGGCATAACGGGTGGCGTTGGCCACCGGCATCAGCTCGATGGCCCCGATGTCGGAGTGCTTGGCCACACGGGCGGACTTGTCGAAGGTGGGCCACTCGATGAAGTCGTCGCGGATCACGTCGGACAGCTCGCCGATGAAGCGGGGAACGCCGATTTCCTGAACCAGCTCGGACATGGTCGGCACATCGATGAAGCGGGTCATGGGTGTCTCCTGGTCTCTGTCTTGTCTGCCCGGTCGTCAGACGGCAGCCCGGGGTTGGTGGTGATCAACGGGGCGAGCGGCATCGGGCATGGTTTTCAACGGGAACAGAGATGAATTTTCCGGGGAAGTGATGCCATTTTGAAGCATGAGATTTGCCGGTTTATCTGGTTTTATGTGCATAATGCCGATGCTTGATATCATATTGCTCAATCATGGATGACATCGATCGACAATTGATCGCCCTGCTGAGGGACAACGCACGCATGCCGGTGGTCACACTGGCCCAGAAGCTGCGTGTGGCCAGGGCAACCGTCCAGCATCGCATGGCCCGCCTGGAAAAGGAAGGGGTCATCGTCGGCTACACCTTGCGACTGAAGCCCGAAACCGAGTCTCACCGGATCAGGGCCGTGATGTGCCTCGAGGTGGAAAGCAACCGGGAGGCCGATGTGTTGCGCGCGCTGCGAGGCATGGCCAACGTGGTGACGCTGCATTCCACCAATGGCCGCTGGGATCTGATGGCCGAGCTGCGGGTCGATACGCTGGAAGCTTTCGACCGGCTGCTGAACGCCATTCGAGAGATTCCGGGCGTGCTGAACACGGAAACCAGCATCCTGCTCTCGACATACAAGCTGTAGAGCGTGGCAACGCCGTCAGCGTGCGGTTTTGGGGCCAGCCCGAAGGGAAGGCCCCTCTGGGCGCGCAGCTTCGTGCGCCTTACATACCGGCGCACCGTTGCCAACCCCTTGAAGCCATGGAGGATTCTGCGGGCTTGGCGCCTTGTTCTGCACGCCCAGAGGGGCTTTCGCGGGGACGAATAAGTGCATGACACGCTCTAGTGCCGCCCAAACTCCTCAGGCGTTTCCTCGGCAGGTTGCCTGGGGTGTGCCGGTCATGCCCCGGTAGGGCTCCAACCCGCGCATGCCCGTGCCGGGGCAGGTGTCGAGCCGGACGGATGTCAGGCCCTGCGGTGATCAGAACGAGCTGCCGGGGGTCTTCAGGAACGCGATCTCTTCCTCCGTGGAAGGACGGCCAAGAATGGCATTGCGGTGAGGATAGCGCCCGAAGCGGTCGACGATGTCCTTGTGGCGGATGGCGAAGTCGAGGTTGTGGGCAATGCCGTTGGCCTCGAACAGGCGCACGGACTCGGCCTGGATGGCCTTCGATTCGCTGTGCATGTAGGGCATGTACAGAAAGCTTCGCTGCTGTGCCGACAGGGCACGGTCGGCCCCGGCCCGAATGGCCTCCTGGGCCAGCACCAGCGCGGTGGCGTCCTGGGCGAAGGCCATCGGCGTGTCCCGGTGAAGATTGCGCGAGAACTGGTCCAGCACGATGATCTCGGCCAGCCGGCCTTCCGGGGTATCCCGCCAGCCGTGCAGCTCGCCAGCGGCGGCCTGGGCATGAAGCGCGCCGAATCGCCCGGCGATCAGCTGGTCGAAGGCCGGATCCTTCCTGAACTGCTGCTGCGGCGTGATCTCTTCAAACCAGAAGAGAAGGACATCCTGTGGGCTGGGCAGACTCATGCGCGGGCTTCAGACGAAAACAGCAGCGGGCCGTGAAGCGCGCTGCTGCTGGAATTCTGGTGGGCGATACTGGGTTCGAACCAGTGACCCCTGCCGTGTGAAGGCAGTGCTCTACCGCTGAGCTAACCGCCCGGTGCAACCGGAAAGACGACAGTATACACGGAAAACCGGAGATGCAAAACGTGCGGCCTGGCAGCGTGCGGCGGAAGACAGAAAAGACAGAAGAATGAAGGATGCGGGGGCGTCAGTCAGGCGCGTACGGAGCCTGCTGGCGGCGGACGAGGGCGGGCCGTGAGTGGCGAAGTTGGTCTAACATTCGTGCTGGATCAAGCCGCGCCGGCCCATTTTGCACCCGCTTCTTGCCCCATGGCACCCGTTATGGGGCGGCGAATCGGGCAAAAACCGTGCCCGGCGGGGCCGGTTTTCGCCTTCGCGATGCCTGCCGCCCAAGCTCCTGGGCTCCGTCGATCGGGGCAGGGAGCATGGCAGCGGTGCGTCGTCGGTGCCCCCTTTCTTCAGGCTTTCATTTCAGGTTTTCCTGTCCGTACTTTCCATGTCTGCTTCTTCTTTGACCGATACCGGCGCGGCCGGCACACCGGGGGCGGCGGCTGCGCCGGCCCGGGTCCGCACCCGTTTCGCGCCCAGTCCCACCGGTTTCCTGCACATCGGTGGTGTGCGCACGGCGCTTTACGCCTGGGCCTACGCCCGCCACTTCGGCGGTGACTATGTGCTGCGGATCGAGGACACGGATGTCGAGCGCTCGACGCCCGAAGCGGTGGCGGCCATTCTGGAAGGGCTGGCCTGGCTGGGACTGAAGGAGGATGAAGGGCCTTTCTACCAGATGCAGCGGATGCCCCGATACCGGGAGGTGCTGGATCGGTTGCTGGCCGACGGCAAGGCCTATTACTGTTATGCCACGCCCGAAGAGCTGGACGAGATGCGCGAGGCACAGCGGGCACGTGGTGAGAAGCCGCGCTACGACGGGCGGTGGCGGCCCGAGAATGCGGTGGGAAGGACGCCACCCGACGGGGTGAAGCCCGTGCTGCGCTTTCGCAACCCGGATGAGGGCGTGGTGGTTTGGGACGATATGGTCAAGGGCCGTATCAGTATCGCCAATACCGAACTGGATGACCTCGTGATCGCCCGTTCCGATGGTACGCCCACTTACAACTTCTGCGTGGTGGTCGATGATCTGGACATGGGCATCACGCATGTGATCCGTGGTGATGATCATGTCAACAACACCCCGAGGCAGATCAACATCCTGCGGGCGCTGGGCGGTCAGGAGCCGGTCTATGGGCACCTGCCGATGATCAATGGGCCCGATGGACAGAAACTGTCGAAGCGGCACGGTGCCGTGTCGGTGCTGCAGTATCAGGAAGAGGGTTATCTGCCCGATGCCATCATCAATTATCTGGCGCGTCTGGGCTGGAGCCACGGGGATGACGAAATCTTCTCGCGCGAGCAGCTGATCCAGTGGTTCGATGGCACGCATCTGTCGCTGTCGCCCTCGCAGCTGGATTTCGACAAGTTCCGCTGGGTGAACCAGCAGTACCTGAAGGCGCTGCCGGATGAGGCGCTGGCCGCCGAAGTGCGTGCTCGGCTCGGCAAGCGGGGTATCGGGGTGGCGCTGGGCGGGCAGCCGGTATCCGATCAGCAGCTTGGCGCGATGTGCGCGCTGTGGAAGGACCGGTCGGCCACCTGGGTGGCACTGACGGATCTGGTGACGCGCTTCTTCCTGCCGTCGCAGCCGTCTGCCGAACAGGCCGAACGTCATCTGGGTGAGGCGGTACGGCCGGCACTGGAAGACTTCATGGCAGGGCTCGATGCCGTGGCCGGTGACAGGGACGGCATCAACGGGTTGCTGAAGACCACACTGAAGGCGCATGGACTGAAGATGCCGCAGCTGGCCGTGCCGCTGCGGTTGCTGGTCTTCGGTGTGGAGCAGACGCCATCGGTCGATGCGATGCTGGCGCTGGTGCCGGCCGATGAAATCCGTGCCCGTGTGGCGCGGGGGCTGGGGGCGGCAGAGGCCGCCTGATGGTGAGTGGGCGAGCCCGTCGGGCGGGCACGCCCGGGACGGGGGCGGCCGACCGGGGTTGGCCGATGAGGCAGGGATGATCGGGGTTGGCGGGCAGGAAGGCTTGCCGCCGATCAGGCAGACAGGAGAGGCTCGATGGCCGGAAATACGCTGGGCAGGTTGTTTTGTGTCACCACCTTCGGTGAGTCGCATGGGCCTGCCATCGGCTGCGTGATCGATGGGTGCCCGCCGGGCATGGCACTGGGGGTCGAGGACATCCAGCCGGCACTGGATCGGCGGCGGCCGGGCACGTCGCGTCATGTGACGCAGCGGCAGGAGCCGGATGCGGTCGAAATCCTGTCGGGCGTCTTCGAGGGCAGGACCACCGGCACGCCCATCGCGCTGCTGATCCGGAATCAGGACGCCCGCAGTCGGGACTATGGCAATCTGGTCGATACCTTCCGGCCGGGACATGCCGATTACACCTATTTCCAGAAATATGGTCTGCGGGACCATCGCGGCGGTGGCCGTTCGTCGGCACGGCTGACGGCGCCGCTGGTGGCGGCCGGGGCCGTGGCGCGCAAGTGGCTGCATGAGCGTTTCGGGATCGGGATCCGCGGCTATCTGTCTCAGCTGGGCGACATCGCCGTGCCCTTCAAACGCTGGGAGGACGTGGGCGAGAATCCGTTCTGGGTGGCCGATGCCGACCGGGTGCCGGCGCTGGAAGCCTACATGGACAACCTGCGGCGGGAAGGCGACTCCTGCGGCGCACGCCTCGAGGTGGAGGCCACGGGGGTGCCGGTGGGGCTGGGTGCGCCGCTCTATGACCGGCTGGATGCCGACATCGCCCATGCGATGATGGCGATCAATGCCGTCAAGGGAGTCGAGATCGGGGCCGGTTTTTCGTCGGTCGCGCAGCGCGGCTCGCAGCACGGTGACGAGTTGACGCCCGAGGGCTTCATCGGCAACGAGGCCGGTGGCATCCTGGGCGGGATATCGTCCGGGCAGGATCTGCGGGTGTCGATCGCGATCAAGCCCACCTCCAGCATCCGCATCGAGCGCCGTTCGGTCAACATGAAGGGCGAGCCCGTGATGTTGCAGACGCTGGGCCGTCATGATCCGTGCGTCGGCATCCGGGCCACGCCGATCATCGAGGCGATGCTGGCGCTGGTGCTGATGGACCACTGTCTGCTGCATCGTGCCCAGTGTGCGGATGTCGTGTCGGGGCTGCCACCGTTGCCGGCGTCGGCTCAGGGCTGAACCTGCCCGGTCAGGCGCGAAGCGCGCCGGTACGGGGCCGTGCGCCGTCGTCGTCAGCCCGGCGGCGATGTCAGCGGATTGTCGGATTCATTCGGGAAACCCTTGGAGGGATGTTCATGTCTTCAGGCAAGCAGGATCTTCCGGTCGGTGAGCAGGCCGGTGTAAGGGGGCGGCAGGCAGCCGGTGAGGCAGGCAGCCGTCGCGGGCGTGCCCGCTCCCGGCTGGCTGCCTCGTTGCTGGCCAGCATGACGGTGGCCGCCTGCATGGCGGTTCAGACCACGGGCAAGGGCCATATCGGTCTGGATCGCACGCAGCGGATGTCACCGCTGGTCTCGGAGGCAGATCTGAACCGCAGTGCCGAGGCGGCCTATGCGGAGGTCATGACCAAGAGCCAGTCGGCCAGTGCGCTGAACGTCGATCCGGCCATGACGAAACGGGTGCGGGCCATTGCGAGCCGTCTGATTCCCACGGTCGAAGCCTTCCGGCCGGATGCGCTGAAATGGAAGTGGGAGGTCAACGTCATCCAGAGCGACGAGCTGAACGCCTGGTGCATGCCGGGCGGCAAGATCGCGTTCTACAGTGGCATCATCAACCGGTTGAAGCTGACCGATGACGAGATCGCCGCGATCATGGGCCACGAGATCGCCCACGCCCTGCGTGAGCACGCGCGGGAGCGGGCGTCCGAGCAGGCGACCGCTGGCCTGCTGATCGGGATCGGTGCGGCAGCGATCGGCGCAGGGCAGGCGGGACAGGATCTGAGCAGCATGGCCTATCAGCTCACGTTCGGCCTGAGGCACAGCCGCCTGCATGAAACCGAGGCCGACCGGATCGGGGTCGAGCTGTCGGCAAGGGCTGGTTACGATCCCAGGGCTGCCATCACGTTATGGCAGAAGATGGCGGAGGCCAGCGGGGGTGGTGGCACGCCCGAGTTCCTGTCCACGCACCCGTCGGCCAAATCCCGCATCAAGGATCTGCAGGACTATTCCAGTCGCGTGATGCCGCTCTACACGCCGGGTGGCAAACGCTGACCGGGCGCCCGGGTGCCTGCAAGGGCCGCGCCTGGCCCGTCTTTCTCCCACCATGGCATCGGGACAACACGCCGGGCAGGGTTTATCCGTGTCCAGGCGTGAAACGGCCTTCCTGGGGGGCATGGGAGACGGGCGACATGGCATAATTCCCGGATGTCAAATACCGCCCGCACCCTCTACGACAAGCTCTGGGACGCCCACGTCGTGCGTCAGGAAGCTGATGGCAGCAGTCTGCTCTATATCGACCGGCATCTGCTGCATGAAGTCACCAGTCCACAGGCCTTCGAAGGCCTGAAGCAGGCCGAGCGCCAGCCCTGGCGGCTGAGCGCCAATCTGGCCGTGGTCGATCACAACGTGCCGACCACGGGCCGGGATCAGGGCATCGCCGATCCCGTCTCCCGCCTTCAGGTCGACACGCTCACGCAGAACACGCACGAGTTCGGCCTGACCTATTTCGACATCAATGATGTCCGCCAGGGCATCGTCCACGTCATCGGGCCCGAGCAGGGCGCCACGCTGCCGGGCATGACGGTGGTGTGTGGCGATTCGCATACCAGTACACACGGGGCCTTCGCCTGTCTGGCCTTCGGCATCGGCACGTCCGAGGTCGAGCATGTGCTGGCCACGCAGACGCTGGTGGCGAAGAAGTCTAAGAGCATGCTGATCCAGGTCGATGGTCGCCTGCAGCCCGGTGTCACGGCCAAGGATGTGGTTCTGTCCATCATCGGGCGTATCGGCACGGCCGGTGGCACGGGCTACGCGATCGAGTTCGGTGGCTCGGTGTTCCGCCAGATGTCGATGGAAGGGCGGATGACGGTCTGCAACATGGCGATCGAGGCCGGTGCCCGCAGCGGCATGGTGGCGGTCGACGACATCACGATCCAGTATCTGAAAGGCCGTCCGATGGCCCCGAAGGGTGAGGACTGGGACAGGGCCGTGGCCTACTGGCGCACGCTGAAGAGCGATGAGGGCGCCCGCTTCGATGAGGTGATCCGCATCGATGCGGCCGAGCTTCAGCCTCATGTCACCTGGGGCACCTCCCCCGAGATGGTGGTGGGCATCGACGCCCGTGTGCCCGATCCGGAGCGCGAGAAGGACAGCGTCAAGCGTGAAGGCATGGAGCGCGCGTTGCAGTACATGGGCCTGCAGCCGAACACGCCGATGTCGAGCATCCGGATCGACAAGGTATTCATCGGTTCCTGCACCAATTCCCGCATCGAGGATCTGCGTCAGGCTGCTGCGGTCGTCAAGGGCCGTCGCCGTGCCGACAACGTGAAGCTGGCGATGGTCGTGCCGGGCTCGGGTCTCGTGAAGAAGCAGGCCGAGGCCGAGGGGCTGGACCGGATCTTCCGGGAAGCCGGCTTCGAGTGGCGCGAGCCGGGCTGTTCGATGTGTCTGGCCATGAACGCCGACCGGCTGGATCCGGGCGAGCGATGTGCGTCCACTTCGAATCGCAACTTCGAGGGACGTCAGGGCGCCGGTGGGCGTACCCACCTGGTCAGTCCGGCCATGGCCGCTGCGGCAGGCGTGTTCGGTCATTTCGTCGACGTGCGGAGGCTTGCATGAAGGTTTTCAATGTCCATCGCGGCATCGTGGCACCGCTCGACCGGGCCAATGTCGACACCGATGCCATCATCCCCAAGCAGTTCCTGAAGTCGATCAAGCGATCGGGTTTCGGCCCGAACCTGTTCGATGAATGGCGCTATCTGGATGTGGGCCAGCCGGGGCAGGACAACAGCAAGCGGCCGTTGAACCCCGATTTCGTGCTGAACCAGTCGCGCTACAAGGGGGCGTCCATCCTCGTGGCGCGCGAGAACTTCGGCTGTGGCTCCTCGCGTGAGCATGCGCCGTGGGCGCTGGATGACTATGGCTTCCGCGCCATCATCGCGCCCAGTTTTGCGGACATCTTCTTCAACAACTGTTTCAAGAACGGCTTGTTGCCGATCCGTCTCAGCGAGTCCGAAGTGTCCCGGATTTTCGCGGATGTGGACGCGTTCATCGGCTATGAGCTGATCATCGATCTGCCTGAACAGGTCGTGGCCACGACGCAGGGTGAGGTGATCGGCCGTTTCGAGATCGACGAGTTTCGCAAGAACAACCTGCTGAAGGGGCTGGACGAGATCGGCCTCACCCTGCAGCATGCGGATGACATCCGGGCCTATGAAGCCCGGCGTTTTGCCACGGAGCCCTGGCTGCAGACGCGCCTGGGTTGACGGGGATATCCGGCCGTGGCCGTGGCGGTGCGCGCCAGCAAGGCTGGTGCCCGGTCATGGTCCGGCCGGTTTTCGTTTTTGATGCCGGCGCGGCGGTGAGGCGGTGCTCGAGGCGACCCGGACAGGGTATGGCGAAGGCCCGGGACGACACGCGATGCGTCGCCACGGTTCTGGATGGAAGGGACAGGGAGTGCAACGGATGATGAAGATTGCTGTACTGGCGGGGGATGGCATCGGGCCCGAGATCACGGCCCAGGCGATCCGGGTGCTGGATGTGCTGCGTCGTGACGGGCTGGCGGTGGAAACCGAATCGGCGCTGGTGGGCGGTGCGGCCTATGAGGCGAAGGGCGATCCGCTGCCCGAGGAGACGCTGAGGGTCTGCGAGTCGGCCCGTGCGATCCTGTTCGGGGCTGTCGGCGGGCCGGCCTATGATGCGCTGCCGCGTCCGATGCGGCCCGAACAGGGTCTGTTGCGTTTGCGCAAACATTTCGACCTGTTTGCCAATCTTCGACCGGCGACGGTCTATCCTGAGCTGGCGGACGCGTCGTCGCTGAAGCCGGCCTTCGTGGCAGGGCTCGATCTGCTGATCCTGCGTGAGCTGACAGGTGACATCTATTTCGGGCAACCGCGTGGCATCCGGACGAACGAGGCCGGCGAGCGGGAAGGCTTCGACACGATGCGTTACAGTGAGCCGGAGATTCGCCGGATCGCGCGCTGGGCCTTCGAGGCGGCGAGAAAGCGCCACCGTCGGGTCTGTTCGGTCGACAAGGCCAATGTGCTGGAAACAACTCAACTGTGGCGTGATGTCGTCACCGAGGTGGCGGCCGATTATCCGGATGTCGAGCTTTCGCACATGTATGTGGATAATGCGGCGATGCAGCTCGTTCGTCATCCGCGTCAGTTCGATGTGATCCTGACCGGCAACATGTTCGGTGACATCCTGTCGGATCTGGCCTCGATGCTGACGGGTTCGATCGGCATGCTGCCCTCGGCCTCGCTCAACAGCGAGGGTTTCGGCATGTACGAGCCGATTCATGGTTCGGCACCCGACATTGCCGGCAGGAACCAGGCCAATCCGCTGGCCACCATCCTGTCGCTGGCGATGCTGTTGCGCTATTCGCTCGATCAGACGGCCGCGGCCGATCGGGTCGAGGCAGCGGTCCGGAAGGTGCTGGCCTCCGGTGCGCGTACGGGTGACATCGCGCAGTCCGGTGAGAGGGTATTGAGTTGCACCGAGATGGGCGACGCAGTGGTGGCCGCACTATAAGCGGTCGCCGGGATGACGACAGAGAGAGAAAGAGAGAGCATGAGCAGGAAGTATCGGGTAGGTCTGGTTGGCTGGCGTGGCATGGTGGGTTCCGTGCTGATGGATCGCATGCGCGAGGAAGGGGATTTCGAGCGCTTCGAGCCGGTGTTCTTCAGCACTTCCAATGCCGGAGGCAAGGCGCCGGCCGGCGACAGGCCGCTGCTGGATGCAGCCGATGTGGGCGAGCTGGCCAGGCTCGACGCCATCGTCACCTGCCAGGGGGGTGACTATACCCAGGAGATGCATCCGAAGCTGCGTGCGGCTGGCTGGAAGGGCTTCTGGATCGACGCGGCCTCGACCCTGCGCATGAACGAGGATTCGGTCATTGTGTTGGATCCTGTCAACCGTGCCGTCATTGATTCGGCCATTCAAGCCGGTAATCGGGATTTCATTGGTGGTAACTGCACGGTTAGCCTCATGATGATGGCTCTTGGCGGTTTGCTTCAGGCCGATCAGGTGGAGTGGGTGACGGCAATGACCTACCAGTCCGCCTCCGGCGGTGGCGCGCAACACATGAGGGAGCTGGTCAGTCAGATGGGTCAGATCCATGCATCGGTGGCCGACAGGCTGGGGTCGAAGGAATCGAACATCCTCGATATCGATCGCCAGGTGGCCGGGACGATGCGCGGTGACGACTTCCCGACCACCCAGTTCGGTTACCCGCTTGCGGGCAGTCTGCTGCCCTGGATCGACAAGGATCTGGGCAACGGCATGTCCCGTGAGGAGTGGAAGGGTGATGCCGAGCTGAACAAGATGCTGGGCCGGTCGGCAGACCGGCACATCCCGGTCGAGAGCCTCTGTGTGCGTGTGGGTGCGATGCGTTGCCACAGCCAGGCACTGACGATCAAGCTGCGGGAAGATTTGCCGTTGCCGGTCATCGAGGAGATGCTGGCAGGCGCCAATGACTGGGTTCGTGTGGTGCCGAACGAGCGGGAAGCCTCGCTCGAACAGCTGACACCCACGGCGGTCACCGGGAAGCTGACGGTGCCGATCGGTCGTTTGCGCAAGCTGACGCTGGATCCGGGCTACCTGAGCGCGTTCACCGTGGGTGATCAGCTGCTGTGGGGGGCTGCCGAACCGCTGCGCCGGATGTTGAGAATCGTGCTGGAGCGTCCCGTCGAGACGGTTCGGCAAGGATGATCGACGAGTTGTTTCGTGCCGATGCGACCGTTTTTCGCGGGCGCATCGGGGTTGTGAGTAGACGTTTTTCCTTTCTGTTCCCGTAAGAGGTGTACCTTGTCTGAACAGCCTCGCAGTAAATTGCATTCGATAACGTCCGGTGGGGCTGGACGTGCCCAGCTTGCGTCTGCGGTTGCCCTGGCCCTGGCATTTCTGGCCGGTGGAAGCTCGCCGGCCGAAGCAGCCGGTCTGGGGCGCCTGACGGTACAGTCGGCGCTTGGACAGCCACTGCGTGCCGAAGTCGAGGTGACATCGGTGCGTCCTGACGAGGCAGCCTCGCTGACCGCCAGGCTGGCGACGCCCGATGCATTCAGCAAGGCCGGGTTGCAGTACAAGGAAGCGCTTTCGGCTGTCCAGATGGCGGTGGAAGAGCGCAACGGCCGTTATGTGGTCAAGCTCTCGTCGTCGCGGCCGATCAACGAGCCCTTCGTCGACCTGATGGTCGAGCTGAGCTGGGCAGCCGGCAAGTTCGTTCGTGAATACACCTTCCTGCTCGACCCGCCGGTTCAGCGCAACAGCAGCCAGCAGGCTTCCCGTGCCAACGCACCGGTCGTCGGTGCGGCAGCCAGTGCCGCTGCCACGGCCTCCGCCGGCCAGCAGGGCGCGTCCGCCGTTCGCACCATCGACCCGGTGACGGGCCGCCTGGTCAGCCCCGACGCGCAGCGTCCGGCAACCGCGCCCGTCGCGCCCCGTCAGCCGCGCAACCTGGCACAGCAGCCGGCACGCACGACGGGCAGCCAGTCTGCGGCCGGTGGCAGTGCTTCGGGCGGCAGCAGCGTGGTGGTCGGTGAGGGCGAGACGCTCGGCATCATCGCCGCACGGGTTCGTCCGGCCAGTGCGACGCTGGAGCAGACGATCGTTGCGATCTACCGGAACAATCCGAACGCTTTCATCCAGAACAACCCCAACCTGATCCGTCAGGGCCGCACGCTTGCCATCCCGTCGGAAGGCGAGATCGTGTCGGTGGACAGCGCCGAGGCGACCCGTCAGCTTCGGGTGGCTGCCCGTGATTTCCGCAGCTACAAGGAGCGTCTGGCCGCCGCACCGGTCGAGGTGGGCAACAACGCTGCTGGCACGACTGCCAGTGGTTCCGTGTCGGCCCGGGTGGATGACCAGGGTGCCAGGAGCGCGGATGTGGATCGCCTCGAGCTGAGCCGTTCCGACGACGCCAGAGACAAGAGCGCCAGCGCCGTGGGGGCTCGTGATGCCGAAGCGCTGGTGGCCCGTGAGGCAGCCCTGAAGGAGGCCAACAGCCGCATCGCGGAGCTGGAGCGCAACGTCAATGACCTGCAGCGGATGCTGGAGCTGAAGAACAAGTCGCTGGCCGACCTGCAGAAGCAGCTGGAGCAGTCGCGTGCAGCCGGCGCTTCGGTCAGTGGCGCCGTGGCTGCTGCCGGCACGGCCGCTGCCGACAAGGCGAAGGCGGCCGCCGAGAAGGCCGCCGCGGACAAGGCGGCTGCCGAACAGGCTGCTGCTGACAAGCTTGCCGCCGAGAAGGCCGCGGCCGAGGCCAAGGCCAGGGAAGCGGCCGGCAAGCTGGCCGCTGAAAAGGCGGCCGCCGAGAAGGCTGCCGCGGACAAGCTGGCTGCCGAGAAGGCCGCGGCTGACAAGGCAGCTGCCGAAGCCAGCGCCAAGGCAGACGCCGAGGCCAGGGCGGCTGCCGACAAGCTGAAGGCCGGCGAGGCGGATCCCAAGGCTGCGGCCGAGAAAGCGACAGCAACGGCCAAGGCCGAGGTCGAGAAGGTGACGACCGAGGCGGACAAGGTGGCTGCCGAGTCGGCCAAACCGGTCGCGCCCGCCGTACAGAAGCCTGTCGATGAGGCAGCTGCCGACGAGCAGCCGGGCATGCTGGAAGGACTGGCCCAGAGCCCGATGGTTCTGCCGGTGCTGGGTGTCTTCGCCGTGATCGCTGGTCTGGGTTACATGGTGCTGCGCCGCCGTCGCCGTGACGAGGACGGCTTCGGTGACAGCATCGGTGCCGACGAATTCACGGCCAACTCGCTGTTCGGCACGACGGGGGGGCAGAACGTCGACACGATGACCGGTGGCACCACGCAGATCACGACGATCAGCGAGAGCACGCCGACCGAAGTCGATCCGATCGCCGAAGCCGAGGTCTACATCGCCTACGGCCGGGAAACCCAGGCCGAAGAGATCCTGCGAGAGGCGCTGAAGCGTCAACCCGAGCGCCAGGCGATTCGTCTGAAGCTGCTCGAGATCTTCTCGGGACGCAAGGACACGGTGGCCTTCAGCCAGATGGCCCGTGAGATGCACGAGATGACGGGCGGTCTGAACGAGGAGTGGCCGCGCGTTGCATCGATGGGGGCGGCACTGGATCCGGACAATGCCCTGTACAGCGACGGTTCCCAGCCGTCGGCCCCGACGGCGCCGGATGCCTTCGGTGCGATGGGTGGTGCCGCTGCCGTGGCTGTCGGTGTGGCCGCCGCCCAGTCGATGAGCGCTGAGCCCTCGATGCCGGTCGCCGACGAGGCGCCGGTGGCCGAGCCCGCCCAGGCACCGGTCGAGGACATGGGGCTGGCCTTCGATCCGGGTCTGGATCAGTCGCTGGCCGATCTGGATGCCGAGGCAGGCGCCCAGCAGGATGCGCAGGACGTTGCCTTCCCGGCCACACGCTCCGGTCCGCTGGCTGCGATGCCCAGCGTCGAGCTGCCTTCGCTGGATCTGGATGCACCGCTGGATCTGGATGAGGGGCCGAGTACCGTCACCGATCTGAACGTGGACACCTCGATCGAGGATTCGCTGAACATCCAGGGCGAGCCGACCGACTCGGCCGATGATGTGGATCTGGGGTCGATCGGTCTGGATCTGTCGCCATCGACGATCTCCGGTCCGATCACGATGAGCGGTGCCGCATCGAGCCAGTGGCAGGAAATGGCCAGCAAGCTGGATCTGGCTTCGGCCTACACCGAGATCGGGGACAAGGAAGGTGCCCGCGAGCTGCTGGAGGAAGTGCTGAACGGTGGCGATGCGGTGCAGCAGCAGCGCGCCCGTGAAATGCTGGCGGATCTCTGATCGGTCAGAATCTGTGGACGTGACCCCGCTAGGAGTCTGGGCGGCAGGAATCGCGAAGGCGAAAATCGGCCCCGCCGAGCACAGTTTGTGC
>JAUMZD010000076.1 GCA_030528325.1 Lautropia sp.
TCGATCACCATTACCGTCAGCCCGGCGATGCTGTTGCTGCCGCTCATTTCCTGCCCTCAATATCAGACACGTCCAACTACGGGATAAATGCTGTGCCGGCAGCGTCCAGCCCACCGGCCATGAAGGCGTATTAAAGGGAAAGATCTTCTGGCTGGCCCCCCATGTCCGACGAGCCTGCAGCCGCACCGGATCAATGGTTCATCTGTCGCCCTGTGACAAAGGCCCGCTCTTGTTTATACTGGACGCCACCGGTGGCTCCATCCCCTCCCCAGCCTGCATCATGTCCAGCGTGCCTCTTCCCCCACCCAGTCCCCTTGCCGCCCGCATTCACGGTGTGTATGCCATCACGGCCGATGAAGCGCGCACGGATCACCTGCTGGCAAAGGCTGATGCCGCACTGGAGACCGGCATTCGCGTGCTGCAGTACCGGAACAAGCTCGCCACGGCAGCCATGAAACGCGAGCAGCTGCAGGCACTGAAACCACTGTGCGATCAGCACCAGTGTCTGCTGATCGTCAACGACGACTGGCACCTGGCGCTGGAACTGGGTCTGGATGCCGTGCATCTGGGCCAGGATGACGGTGATCTGAGAGAAGCGCGTTCAGCACTGGGGCCTGATGCGCTGATCGGCGTGTCATGCTATGACAGCATCGAGCGTGCCCGCGAACTGGCCCCGCTCGCAGACTATCTGGCCTTTGGCGCGCTGTTCGCTTCCGGCACCAAGCCCCAGGCCACGAGCGCATCACTGGCCGTGCTCTCGCAGGCCCGCGCGCTCGGTCTGGGCCGTCCGATCGTGGGCATCGGGGGCATCACCGCCGACAATATCGCCCAGGTGCTGGACGCCGGCGCCGATGCAGCCGCCGTGATCGGTGCCCTCTTCAACCAGCCGGATGTTGCCGAAGCCGCCCGCCGGCTGCTGGCCGCTGCCGCCGGCTGCCACTAGAAGCTTGGGCGGCAGGAATCGCGACGGCGAAAACCGGCCCCGCCGAGCACAGTTTGTGACCGATTCGCCGCCCCATAGCCGGTGCCATGGGGCAAGAAGCGGGTGCAAAATGGGCCGGCGCGCCCCTCACCAGGGCTTCAGGCTCACCATCCCCAGCGGTTTGCCATCGGCCTTGTCGACCAGCACGGCCGCATCGGCCTCGACGCCTTTCAGCGGCAGGTAGGCCACTTCCTCCATCCCCCTGTTCCATGCGTCCAGGCGCTCATCCAGCACGGCGAGCTGATCCGGATTCAGCTGGCGCAGCGTCTCCAGTGGCAAGGCACGGGATTTCATCTGGTCGAACTGGGTGTCCAGCGGCTGATACCACTGCGGAAAATGCGGCAGATCACGGCCCCCAAGGGCCGACTCGATCAGCACGTCCTGACGGATCTTCTCGTCATCCGGTGCCTTCACGGCAACCCATGAGGGACCGAACCAGTGGGTGCGGGCTGCCGCCACGCCAGCCGCCGCCGCCAGATCCTCGGCCTGAAGGTCGGCCCGGGAAATGGCTTCGAAACGGTCCTTCACGAAAACCAGATAATGCGGACGCCCCACCTCGACCGTGTACATGCCATACACCAGCGCCGACAGCTGGATGAACGCGATCACGGCCAGATCCATCGGCAGGCTTTTCTTGGCCCGGTTGAACACGAGAAATGTCAGCAGCGGTCCCAGCGTCACATCGACGGCCAGCAACAGCACCAGAATGGTGCCGACGCCCGATACGGCAGCCAGCGGTTCCTCATACCAGAAGCCATAGACCAGCAGCAGCACCAGCGCCGCCACGGACAGCGACAGGCCCAGATGGCAGCCTGCCGCCTTGAAGCGCGCCATCAGCCCCTGGCCCCGCCACGAGGAAAGGCGGGCCGGATCGGCCCCGCCGGTCGTGCTCACGCTGTCTGCCAGACGGTCACCGGCAAGCCCGGCAGGCATCAGGGCAGGCGCATCGTTGTCGGGGAGAACATTCGCACTTTGCATGGCAGCCTTTCTTCAGGATTTCCTTCGCAGGATGAGCGCAGGGACGTGAACGGATCACGCGAGCCTAGACTGAAAGGCTGCTCCCAGGAGCGCTGCTCCGCTTTTCCGGCAGGAGATGCAGACAGGCGGCAGACCGTTTTGTCCTGAAGCGACGATGCCCGCCGCCCTCGGAGCTTGGGCGGCAGGAAAGTCGCGGGCTGCAAACCGGCCGTCCAAGCTCCTGGAGCTACCGGGCAAAGATCGTGTGAAGGACCAGCTCCCGTTCCTCGCGTGACTGACGCGCCTCGATCGCCGTCTTCACCCTCAGTGGGTGATCCGTGATGATGGCGTCCACGCCAGAGGCCAGGAAGCGTTCGATGGAGGTCGCCCGGTTCACCGTCCAGACCACCACCCGCTTGCCGGTCTTGTGGATGGCATCGATGTTGCCCGCCGTGGCCTCCCGCTCCTCCATGACCAGAAAGTCCCCGGTCAGACGGCTGGGGTTGCCGATACTGAAAAAGTACAGGTAGCCGTTGTCCAGCTCGGGATACTGTGCCTCGGCATACTGGACCAGAGTGTAGTCGAGGCTCAGGATGGCAGCCTGCTGCTCCATGCCGTACTCCCGGATCATCCGGGCCACGTCATCGACCATCTGTCGGTCGGCTGTCGCGCCCTTCAGTTCGATGAACAGGCCGATCCGGCCACGTGCGGCCTGCATGAAATCGGCCAGCGAGGCAACCTGGCCCGCCGGACGGGTGCTGTCGAACGCGTCCTCGATCGTCAGCTGCCGGGCTTCGGCCAGGGTCACCTCCTCCGCCCGCCGGGCCACGCCCGATACCCGCCGGAAATCGGCATCGTGGTTGACGACATAGGCCCCATCGGCCGTGCGTTGCACGTCGATCTCTGCCCAGGCAACCCCCGCCCGTATCGCCGCCTCCAGACCGAGCAACGAGTTTTCCGGGCCGAGATCACCGCCGGCCCGATGGGCGACGACGATGATGTCATCCCGGGGCTTGAACACCTCGTCGAAGCGCCAGACGCTGCCCACAGCGGTGACGCTGTTGACCGCCAGCACCATCAGACCGGCTCTCAGCAGCGAGCGGAACGGATGGCGGCTGCGCTGCAACACGCCACGAAAGGCCATCGGTGGTGGCGCAAGCACCCGGTCTATCAGGCTTTCATTCAGCGGCCCCGGTTGCCGGTAGAGAAAGAAGAAGTCCGTCAGATACCGGACGAAGATCGGTCCACTGCTGAGCAGCAGGAAACTGAACAGCTGGCCGCCCACCATCAGCGCCAGGATCGTGCTGAAGCGGCGAAGCCCCTGAAACGGCACCTGCTCGGCCGCCCAGAACAGGCAAAGCGTCAGGAGCAGGATCAGCACCAGCATCATGCCGATGAAGCGCACCGCACGCGCGATCGTGCTGATCAGCGGGAGCAGGTTGCCCTTCACCAGACGCACCGAGGCACAGGTTCCCTGCCAGGGGTTTCGGCCCTCCAGCACCACGAAATGAAAGGCGAACTGCAGGAAGAAGCCGAGCGCGGCCAGCCCCGCCACCAGCATGCCGTAGAGCACCAGATAGAGCGGGGTCGTATAGATGACGTGCGTGATGAAATTGGGGAGCGAAAAATCCTTGAAAATGCCCACGGACAGCCCGACACCCCCCAGCGGCGCCACCACGGCCACATAGACCACCAGCAGCCAGGTGCCCGGATGCAGGTAGAGCCGGGTGGACACCAACGCCGCACTCAGGGACTGGAAGGCCGTGGGATAAGCCCGTCGTGACAGTCTGGCGGCCTCCATCAGGATGAAGGCGCTGATGTCGGTGGCAATGGTGACGACCACGACCATGACCCCGAGCAGGACGAGCACGCCTCCCTGCCAGCTGAACAGGAAGGACAGATAATCGCCGCTGCTCAGCACACGCCGGCCCGCGGAAAGCATCAGGGCTTCCGTGACCAGCCCCAGCGCGGGGAAAATCACGAAGAGCAGAAAGGGCTTCGTGAGCAGCTGGTACTTGATGTAGAGCCACAGTTCGGCGATGACCCCGGTGGGATGGGTCAGCGGCTCGGCAGACGGCCCCTGCAGGGCGGCTTCTCGTTCAGCCTCCCCCGCCGCGTCAGGCCTTCTGGCATCAGCGGGGCTGGCATCCGTCGGCGGCACGGACTTCATGCAACGGTATCCTTGGAGCACCGGGCCACGCGGATGTGCGCGCCCGGCGGGGCCTGCCAGGAGAAGGAAACACAAGCGTTCATCGGACACGCTGGCAGGCAGGGACATGCGAAGTCGCCAAGTCTACCCGCCCACCGGCAAGCCATGCCCGGAAATCCCCTGCGCAGAGATAAGCCCGATCCCTTGAGCCCGTGCCGTGGCCGTCACACAACGGGCAGGCACTCCAGGAGCCCTGCCCTAACCGATGGTCAACACATCGCCGGTCTGCAGGATGCGTGGCTGGAAGCGCCCTGCCCAGGCCTCGATCTCGCGTTCGATCTGTTCCCGGTCGGAGGGCTTCAGGTGGGTGATGAGGATTTCCGGCTCGACACAGAGCCGGGTCAGCTCCTCGGCCAGCTGGATCGGATGCAGGTGCTTGGCCATCACGGCCAGATCACGCTCCTTGTTGGCAAAGGCCGTCTCGATGATCAGGTAACGCAGATCGGTGATGGCATTGACGGTACGCCAGAAACCCTCATTGGGCAGCGTGTCGCCCGAATAGACGAGGCTGCCCTGCGGGCACGACAGGTGAAAACCGACTGCCGGTACCGTGTGATTCGCCGTGATCGGCCGGATATGCCGGTTCCCCACCGTGACGGCCTCTCCCACCTTCAACGGGCTGAACACCATCCAGGGGCGCTCATAGTGCGGGATTTCGGTGAAATCCGGCCAGATCACCCAGTTGAAGATGTGTTCCTTCAGGGCATGGATGGTTTCGGGCAGGGCATGAACGATCAGCGGCCTGTCACGGCAGCTGCCCACCGTGTCGATCATCAGCGGCAGCGCGCAGATGTGGTCGAGATGGGAGTGCGTGAGAAAGACGTGGTCGATCTGCCTGAGCTGATCGACGGACAGATCCTCGACACCGGTACCGGCATCGATCAGGATGTCGTGATCGAGCAGAAAGGATGAGGTTCGGTAGGGTCGTGCAGCCAGGCCCGTCGAACGAGACGACGAACCACCAAGCCCGCCGCTACAGCCGAGGATCTGGAAGCGCATGCCGCAATTAAAGCACCGCTGCGCTCTCCTGCGCTGCGGGTTTGACATAGCGTTTCGGACAAAATACACGAACCCGTTCGCTTCTGCCCGGAACGTCCGCTTCGCCCAACGGTGTCAGTTCCACTTGCCGCACCTGGCGGGCCGTGGTCTCTCCCAGCAGTACGGGCAGGCCGAAGCGTTTGGTCAGCGCCTCCAGGCGTGCAGCCAGATTCACCGCGTCACCGATGGCGGTGTAGGTGCGGCGCAACTGCGAGCCCATGTCTCCCACCCGCGCCGTGCCCGAATTGATGCCGATGCCGATCCGCAGCGCCGGCCAGCCGCGCGCGGCAAACTCCCGGTTCAGTTCAGCCACGGCCTCCTGCATGGCGATGGCTGCCACGATGGCATGGTCTTCCTGTTCGGGATCTTCGACCGGTGCGCCCCAGAAGGCCATGATGGCATCGCCCATGTACTTGTCCACCGTGCCCTGATGCTGGTGGATGACCTCGGTCATCCGGGTCAGGAACAGGTTCAGGTATTCACGCAGCACCTGCGGCTCCATCGACTCGGCAATGCGGGTGAAGCCACGGATGTCGGCGAACAGGATCGTCAGCCGCTTGTTCTGGCTTTCGATCGGGTAGGCAGCAGGCTGGCGTGCCATGCGCTGCACGAGCTTCGGCGAGACGTACTGCCCGAACAACTCGATCACGGCCCGGCGGGCCTTGCCCTCGATGAAATGCCCGATGGCCAGGTTGATGATGGCAATCAGCACGATGGCCAGCATGGGCACCGCCACGGGCATGATCCAGGCCAGCTCCCGGAACATCAGCAGGTTGCCGAGCTGCAGCAGGCACAGCAGGACGACGGCCAGCACGATGATGCCCGGAGCCCCCAGGCGCGGCATCCAGAGCGCGGCCAGACTGCCCAGCAGCAGCACGACGAGCGACATGGTATAGCCGGCATGCCAGGGCACCGCAGGCATGCCCCCAGCCAGCGCGCCGGCAATCAGCGTGGCATGGACCTCGACACCGGGCGTGCGCAGATTGACGGGCGTCGCATGCCGATCCCCGATGCCGGGCGCCGAGGCCCCCACCAGCACGATCCTGTCACGGAAACGTGCGGGATCGATCCGCCCCTCGATGACATCGGTGGCCGACAGATACTCGAAACGGCCGGCCGCAGGGCCTGCTGCACCGGCAAAAGGCACGCGAACCGCAAGATGTTCGTCCAGCACCAGCCGGGTCTGCCCCGAGAGGCTGAGGGTCTGATCCTGCCAGACGATGGGCGGGTTGTTTTCGTAGACGCGCAGCATGGCGAGCGCCAGCGACTCATAAAGCTGTCCCTCGAAGCGGGTCAGCACGGGCACCGAGCGCACCACACCATCGTCATCGATCCTCGCATTGAAGAATCCACTGCTCCGGGCAGCCTGACTGACCGGGTCGACGTTGGCACCAAAGCCGTCCCATTCGGGCAGATGATGCTGCTCGAAGGGTTTGCCATCGAAGAGAGGTGCGGGCAGCATGCCGATGCGGTGAGCCCCGGCACGGCGGGTGAAATAATAGCCGGCCACCACGGGCCGGCCACGGATCGCCTCGACCAGCACCTGATCGTCGCCACCCAGCGCCGGCTCGGCAAAGACGACGTCGAAACCAAGCACCCTGGCGCCGCCTTCATCGACGATGCGGTCGACGAGTCTGGCCAGCGTCCGTCGGGGCCAGGTCCAGCGGCCCTGCTCCTGGAGGCTCTTCTCGTCGATATCGACGATCAGCACCCGGGGCTCGGGACTGACTGGCATCCAGCGCAGGCGCTGATCCTGTTGCAACCAGTCGAAGGTATGAACGGCCGGGATGTTCAGATAGCCCAGCAGCATCGACATCGACAACAGGACCGTCAACAGTCCGCCCAGCGTCGCCCACAAACGGAAGGAACGCAACAGGGCATGAACGGACTGGAGCACCCGGGTCATGGATCAGCCCCCATCCCCGGGATCACCGTGCCCGGCGCTACCCGGCGTGCCACCGTTGCCCGGGGCATCACTGGCATGCTGGCAGAACTGGATGATGGTGCCGCTCAGCTCGATCAGGTCATTGTGACGAAGCGGGTGAGCCGCCAGTCCGATCGACTCGCCGTTGACGAGCGGATAGGCCTGCCCCTCGACGTGGGTCAGATAGAAGCCGGCCGGCCGGGAACTGACGACCGCCACCTGCCCGCTGCCATTGCGGATGCTGACGATCGGACGGTCGATCAGCAACAGCCTGCCCGCATCATGGCCGCCCAGGAATCGCAGCGATACCCCCTGAAAATCTGCGCTCGTCCTCAGTGGCGGTCGAAGGCGTGGCGCCGGTGCCGCATCGAACGGTGACTGCGGGCTGGGCATCAGCCGCGGTGCACGCACGAAGCCGGGGATGAAGCCGAGCAGCTCCTGCGCCCCCGGAAGCAATGGGCTGCCCCCCCCCGTCGAGCCTCCCAGGGCATCCGGCTGATAGCCGGTGGCCTGATCCCAGTCCCGCCGATCGGGGCGAGCGTGCCTGCCCGGCCCTCCTGGCGACGATCGCGTCGATCCCGGAGCTCCCCTGGCGGCAGGGCCTGGGCCGACAACGCCGAGTCCCGCACTGTTCAATCCATGATGGCTGGCATCCTCTGGCCTGTCACCCGGCAATGGCGGGATCGGCGGCATGGGCAGGAAGCCTGCTGCCTGCAGCATCTGCCCCAGGTCCTGGCCCTGCCCCGTCTGCGACGACACCGGACGCGGTGGCACACGCTGGAACACCAGACGGTAGACGCCGATATCGATGCAGTCACCATCCGAGAGCAATGCACGTGCGATCGGCGCACCGTTGAGGAGCGTGCCGTTGCGGCTGCCCAGATCCTGAATGACGGCTTCGTGCTGGCCCACCATCAGCCACGCGTGCTCGCCTGACACCGTCAGGTCGTCGAGTACCAGCATGTTGCTGGCACGACGCCCGATGGTCGTCTTCGCGTTGGTCAGCCAGTAGGTCTGAAGCGAACAGCTGGCGGCCGAGAGCGTCAGCTGCCCGTAAACGATGTGGCCCGAAGCCTGATGATCATGGCTCATCCATTTCCCCTGATCAGCAGGCAGGCGTCATGCCGACGACGATGCAGACACCTGTGCACGCGATGCCTACCTGAATGTCAAGGGAATCTAGCGGGAAGCCCCGGCACCGCTAAGGGAAGGATGCACCAGCGGCCGACACGAGTCGCTGGACGTGAACGACGAAGGCTTCGTGCGCTCGACCGGCGGGGCATCACAGACACCTTCGACAACTGCCCCCTCCGGACGGTTCTGGCAATGGCCACAATGAAAAACCCGCCGCAGGCGGGTATTCCCGATCCGGCGATGCCGGCAAGAACCGGCTGCGCCTAGAGCGTGTTGCCATCCTGCCACCCGGCGTGCGTGACGAAGTCGTTCGCCCCGGGTGGGCTGGATGTCGTGCCTTCGACTCAGAGAACCGTCTTCAGCAGACGACCCATTTCGGACGGATCCTTGGTCGTGCGGATGCCGCAGGCTTCCATCACTTCCAGCTTGGCTTCGGCCGTGTCGGCGCCACCGGAAATCAGTGCACCGGCGTGGCCCATGCGCTTGCCCGGAGGGGCAGTGACACCGGCGATGAAGCCCACGACCGGCTTCTTCATGTTTTCCTTGGCCCACAGCGCGGCATTGACCTCGTCCGGGCCACCGATCTCACCGATCATGATGACGGCGTCGGTGTCGGGATCATCATTGAAGAGCTTCAGCACGTCGATGTGCTTCAGGCCGTTGATCGGGTCGCCACCGATACCGACCGCCGACGACTGGCCCAGACCCAGTGCCGTGACCTGCGCAACGGCTTCGTAGGTCAGCGTGCCGGAGCGCGACACGATGCCGATGCGGCCCTTGCGGTGGATGTGACCCGGCATGATGCCGATCTTGATTTCGTCCGGCGTGATCAGACCCGGGCAGTTCGGCCCCAGCAGCAGCGTCTTCTTGTTGGCCTTGCGCATCTTGTCGCGCACGACCAGCATGTCACGCACGGGGATACCTTCGGTGATGCAGACCACCAGATCCAGGTCGGCCTCGACCGCTTCCCAGATGGCGTCGGCAGCGCCGGCAGGCGGCACGTAGACGACCGACACGGTGGCGCCGGTTTCTGCCTTGGCTTCCTTGACCGAGGCGTAGATGGGAATACCCTCGAAATCCTCACCGGCCCGCTTCGGGTTGACACCCGCCACGAAGCAGTTCTGGCCGTTGGCATACTCGCGGCACATCCGGGTATGAAACTGCCCCGTCTTACCGGTAATGCCCTGGGTAATGACTTTGGTGTCCTTGT
>JAUMZD010000077.1 GCA_030528325.1 Lautropia sp.
CAGGCTCACGCTCTCCTTACGTCGGTGTTAACCGTGTCAAGTTCTCGGGTCTGGCGTCAACCAAGGATTGAGGCCATCTCAGCACATGGCACCCCGGAGCTGTGGGCAGTATAAGGTATCCATGGCTCCAAGGCGGCGGCGAACGGTCAGGGTTTACCCTATTTCTCACGAAAGAACAGTCGTACTTATCAAGGCGATGAACGGTTGTTTCAGGGCAACACGAGACAAGAGCAACCATTCATCAAAAAAATGACACCGCTCATCAGTATTTAGTTGAAAAAAAAAATCTTTAAACAAAATTAACAAACCAGAGTCGAACCATGAGATCGAAAAATGAAACTCTCAAAATCACTTGTTACGCTGGTTGTTCTTGCCTCCATTCAGGGATGTGGTGGTGGTGGTGATGGAGGTGGAGATCATGACGCCACTGCGTCCCTTGGAAAAAACCACACCGAGCAGAAAACTCCGGAACAAAACCCGACTCAGAACCAGGACAACCCGGAAGATTCTGCTGCGATTAGTATTGGTGGGATTCCTGGAAGTTACTGGACAGTCAACGGAATGACCTATTTTCAAGACAGAAATGAAAAAAGAAAACACGTTGACCACATATGGAAATCAGCATCACCATCAGATCAAAACAAAAATGAATTCAAATACAGTGAAATTGCCATCAACGCGCACAATTATGGAGGCTGGGATATCCTTTACTCTGGCGACAGCAGAACAACAACACCAAGCGGGGAGGTATATTTAAAACTGAAGAAAAAACCAAACGATGAAGTTTATGCAGACTATATTGGCAGCTCACCATTGATCAAACACAAAGAAGAAAAAGACATCGAAAGCTCCGAGAGGTCGGAAGGAAAATACATTTATCAAACAATCAAGCCTTTCATCGCAAAGATCAGAAACCCATCGATGAAAGACCAAGGATTCCCAGATGAAATAAAAATCGAAGTAAAAAATCTTGTCGAGCCATTCTGCTACTTAAGAACAAATACAGTTATGGCGGAAATTTGTCTTTAAAAAAATCAACGGCCTCATGAATCGATGAGGCCTTCCTTGATATAAAAATGAAAACCGAAAAAGAAACAATAAATAAGGCCAACGATCTAAAAAGAAAGGCCGAGCTAACAAGAAAGTCAAGACACGCAGCATCCAGAAGACTAAGAATAAACAACACCCTATCCCAAATAACCATAGCAATGCTATCTGCCTCTCAAATCTCATCATCAATATCTATTATGATATTCCACTCTGACGGAGAACAGTCAAAGTGGATGAACTTCTACATCATCTTGTCTTCGATTTTAACGCTGTGCTATTCACTCATCATCAGCATGGGAGATTTTTCGTCTAGATCCTACAAGATGCACGAATGCGGAATAGAACTTGACAAAATATGCAATAGAATAAACCTAGAGATAAATTCAAACAGAATGTGTTTATATGCAATAAGAGATTTAATGAACTCTTATCATGAATCACTTCTCAAATTTGAAAACCACACTCAGAATGATTACAGCGAAGCTGAATACAAAACAAACCCATCTCTATGCAATTTCATTAAAATGGCAGCAAGAAAGTTAATTCATTTTTCTCACTACTTTCTCGCAATGGGCTTTGCCATTTATACCTTTTTTAAATTCTTGCCCACTTCAAACTGAGTTTCGACGGCACGCAGGAGTAGATGTCAGACTGGGTAGGCAGTGTGTTCCAGACAATCACCGGCACAGCTTCATCCAGCACTTGCTGCCGAAACGCGTCAGGTAGCGCTTTCGGCGTCAGGACATCCACGGTCACGCCCAACAACCGCTGAAGCTCCCATTGAATGGCGGCAACATCCATCAAGGTGGTTTGCGGTGTAGGATCGACAAGAAGATCCAGATCGCTGTCGCTGGTGTCCTGACCCTTCAAGACCGAACCAAAAACCCTGGCGTTGCAAGCACGATGTGACGCGACCACCTGTCGAATGGCGGATCGATGAAGGGCGAGCGCCTCGGATGGTTTCATGATGGCCGGGTTCCGTGAACAGGATGATGCGCCCTTGACCGGGATGTAGCGCCCACGGGAGCCTGTTCAGGGTACCCCAAGGGCAGGTTCGGCAACTATAGCACCCCGTCTCATCATCGATCCACTCCTCTTGTCCGAGCGGGGCCCTGCTGGCGGGGGATTACCATCCGTTCGACATCACAGACATCTCATCCCGATCCGCTACAGGATGTTGGCTGGAAACGCTTCCGGCCAGTGTCCTAGGAGCTTGGGCGGCAGGAAAGTCGCGGGTTGCAAAACGGCCGCGCCGGCCCATTTTGCACCCGCTTCTTGCCCCATAGCTCGAGCTATGGGGCGGCGAATCGGGCACAAACTGTGCTCGGCGGGGTCGATTTTCGCCTTCGCGATTCCTACCGCCCAAGCTCCTGGCCGGCGATTCCGGTCGTTTCTGATCGACACACGATCAGGAGTAAACTTGCCCTGCATCCGTGCTTCCTGCTCACGGCCGGCGCTCTGGACTTCTTTCGGTTCTGTGGCAGGACGACGCGGAATCGGGCCATCTGGCACAAGGCTGCGTAGAAGCACCGGTGGTATAACCTGGCTGACTGCCCCATCCGAGACAAAAGGCTGCCCCCCTTCTTATCATTGCTATCGCCCTATCATCATGCTCGTCTTTGCCACCGAAATCCCCGTCCGCGCCGGCAGCACGCCGGAAGACTTCCTCGCCGTCATGCACCGATGGCTGCCGAGCATTCCGAACACCCTGCTGCCACAAGACGAGCTGGCGCGCATCATCACAGCGCCACACGGCAAGATCGTCTCGGACAGCGAAAGCGTCGAATGGCTGACCGGCCGACAGGCAGGTGATGTGCTTCAGGCCGGCGTGCGACACGTGCGCCGCCAGAACCAGCTGGAAGAAAGCACCACGCTGGTGTTTGCCACTGCACCGGACAGCGCCCAGTTGAGCATCCGTGTCGCGCAGGACGGCCTGGGCACCACGGTGAGGCTGCCGGTTCGGCAGAAACCGCTGGTGGTGCGCACGATACTGGATTCGCCCCTGGGCCAGGGTCGTGATGGCCTGTTGAGCGTGCGCAACACCCCGCATGCCCTCAGTGCCTCCGATGTCGAGCTGGCGGCCCAGCTGGTTCGGCGGGAGTCAGGTTGCCGCCTGCCGGTGGTCTATGTGAGCGCCATGCCCGGCGGCGGACGCCTGGTGGATGTCGAACAGCTTGCCGCCGATCTGGCCGGCCTTGCCCATGTGGTACTGGAGCCCGATCGACGCTTCTCGGAAAGGCTGCGGCTGGCCACGCAGGGGGGCAACATCTACGGCGGCTCACTGGGTTTGTACTGGCCCGACGACCGCGAGAAACGCGCTTTCTTCCTGGGGCCGCGCTACGCCACACCCACAGCGCTGGCGGATGATCTCACCCAGATCATCCGATCCGATCGGCTGCACGGCAGGCCGTCGGTGCATTGCGACTGGGGCGCACTGCACGATGCCCACATCCGCAACATGCTGGCCCCACTCCGTGACGCCGAAACCGAGGAGTACATCGAGACTTTCGACAGCGAGATCGCCCAGTTGCAGCACCAGCTGCACGAGGCCCAGGCTGAAATCGAACAGCTGAAAGGCCGTCTGACCCAGGCCGAGGCCGGCAACCAGCGTCAGCGCCTGCTGCTGGCCGCCCAGGCGGCCCAGCTTGAGTCCAGCCAGGGTTCGCTGCTCAACCCCGGCGACGAAGTGCCCCTTTATGCCAATGAACTCCAGGCCATTCTGCTGGATGCCGTTCAGAACGAGCTGGATCGTAGCGGGACTGACACCCGGCGCCGGCATGTACTGACCGCGATCCTGGCGGCCAACCCGATGCCTGAGGGTCACCCCGGCAGGCAGTTGCGCGAGCAGTTGAAGGAATTGCTGCGCGACAGCCGAGGCCTCACGCCAGCCGTCCGCCGAGGCCTGCAGGACATGGGTTTCTCGATCCACGAAGGTGGCAAGCACGTCAAGCTGGTCTACAAGGGCGACGACCGCTACACCCATACCCTTCCCCGTAGCGGCAGCGACTGGCGGGGAAGCCTCAACGCCGCCAACGACATCGCCCGGCTGCTGTTCTGAGAAAGCGCCCCTTTCTTGAGGATGAGCATCCTGTGCTAAGATGAATGTAGTCAAATTCACTACATTCATGTCGTGGACAAGTCCATTTCTGCCTCGGAAGCAAACCGGCATTTCTCGCGCCTGCTTCGCAACGTGCTTGCAGGGGATCGTTATGTGATCACCAGCCACGGGCGGCCCGTGGCACAGGTCACGCCTGTCACGGACGACACCGTGGCATCCGCCAACCGCAAGGCCGCCTTTCTCGAACAGCTGGCGGCAAAACCCGTCATTCAGGCCGATGCCTGGAAGCGGGATGATCTCTACGATGATCCCTCCTCATGAAAGTCGCGCTCGACACCAACCTGCTCGCTTATGCCGAAGGGTTGAACGATCGCGGCAAGCAGCAGCGTGTCATCCAGCTACTTCACGCCATGGCGCAACAGGAGATCGTCATCCCGGTTCAAACCCTCGGAGAGCTGTTCAATGTCCTGGTACGCAAGGCGCGCATGCCGGCGGCGGACGCTCAGGCGGCCATCCTTGCCTGGTCGGATCACTTTCCGGTCGTCGAAACCTCAAGCCGCATCATGCTGGAAGCCACTGATCTTTCGGTCGCTCACCAGTTGAGCATCTGGGATGCCGTCATTCTCTCGGCCGCTTCGGATGCTGGTTGCCGAATCCTGCTGTCCGAGGACATGCAGCACGGGTTCACCTGGCACGGCACCACCGTGGTGAACCCCTTTCTTGACGAGGAGCATCCGCTGTTGAGTGCAGCACGGTGCTGATGAAACGATATTGGTGTCGAGCAGATAGATCATTCCCAATCCTGGGTGCACCACCCCAACCTGCTCTGTTGATGAATCTGACTTCAGTGCTTTCACGACAAAAGGGGCGCCGAAGCGCCCCTTTTGTCTTTGCCGCGATCAGACCACCGACCGGGCGCTTCCCTGATCCGGCAGGGATGCCGGCGGGAAAGCGCAGCGGTTCAGTCCGGATCAGCCGATGATCACTTCTTCAGATCGAAGCGGTCGGCGTTCATCACCTTGACCCAAGCGGCCACGAAGTCCTTGACGAACTTTTCCTTGGCGTCGTCCTGTGCGTAGACTTCGGCGTAGGCACGCAGGATCGAGTTCGAGCCGAAGACCAGATCCACACGGGTGGCCGTCCACTTGACCTTGCCGCTCTGGCGATCGCAGATGTCGTAGCTGTTGCGGCCGGTCGGCTTCCAGGTGTTGGCCATGTCGACCAGGTTCACGAAGAAGTCGTTGCTCAGCACGCCGACGCGATCGGTGAACACACCATGCTTGCTGCCGCCATGGTTGGCGCCCAGCACCCGCATGCCACCGATCAGCACCGTCATTTCCGGTGCGGTCAGACGCATCAGTTGAGCGCGATCCAGCAGCAGCTCTTCGGGTTGGGGTGCATAGTGCTCTTCCTGCCAGTTGCGGAAACCGTCATGGATCGGCTTCAGGAACTCGAACGACTCGGCATCGGTCATCTCGTCGGTGGCATCGCCACGGCCCGGCGCGAAGGGCACGGTGATCTTCACGCCGGCATCATGCGCAGCCTTCTCGACGGCAGCCGAACCGCCCAGCACGATCAGGTCGGCGATGCTGACTTCCTTGCCGAAGCCTGCCTTGATGCCTTCCAGCACCTTCAGCACTTTCTGCAGACGCTCGGGCTCGTTGCCGATCCAGTCCTTCTGCGGCGCCAGACGGATGCGGGCACCGTTGGCACCACCGCGATAGTCGGAACCGCGGAAGGTACGGGCGCTGTCCCAGGCGGTTGCCACCAGCTCCTGCACGGACAGGCCGCTGGCCAGGATCTGCTTCTTCAGCTCGGCGATGTCGGCCTCGCTCAGGTCGTAGTTGCCAGCCGGCACCGGATCCTGCCAGATCAGGTCTTCGGCCGGAACGTCCGGGCCCAGGTAACGGCTCTTCGGCCCCATGTCACGGTGGGTCAGCTTGAACCAGGCGCGCGCGAAGGCGTCGGTGAAGGCTTCCTGATCATCACGGAAACGCTCGGAAATCTTGCGGTATTCCGGATCCATCTTCAGCGCCATGTCGGCGTCCGTCATCATCGGGTTGCGACGGATGCTCGGATCATGCGCGTCGACCGGCATGTCGGCTTCCTCGATGTTGATCGGCTCCCACTGGTGAGCACCGGCCGGGCTCTTCTTCAGCTCCCAGTCGTACTTGAACAGCAGGTGGAAGAAACCGTTGTCCCAGGTGGTGGGGTGCGTGGTCCAGGCACCTTCCAGACCGCTGGTGACGGTGTTGATGCCGGTGCTCTTGGCATCCGTGCCACTCCAGCCCAGACCCTGCGCGTCCACCTCACCGGCTTCCGGCTCGGGGTTCAGGTCGGCAGCGCTGCCATTGCCGTGTGCCTTGCCCACGGTGTGACCACCGGCGGTCAGCGCCACGGTTTCTTCGTCGTTCATCCCCATGCGGGCAAAGGTGATGCGCATGTCCTGAGCGGTGCGCAGCGGATCGGGCTTGCCGTCCACACCTTCCGGGTTCACGTAGATGAGCCCCATCATCACCGCGGCCAGCGGGTTCTGCAGGTCACGCTCGCCCGACCAGCGGTTGCCTTCGGAACCGGTCTTGGCCAGCCATTCCTTTTCGGAACCCCAGTAGGTGTCCTTCTCGGGATGCCAGATGTCCTCACGGCCACCGCCGAAACCGAAGATCTTCAGACCAGCGGACTCATAGCCGATGTTGCCGGCCAGCACGATCAGGTCGGCCCAGGAGAGCTTGTTGCCGTACTTCTTCTTGATCGGCCACAGCAGGCGACGGGCCTTGTCGAGGTTGGCGTTGTCGGGCCAGCTGTTCAGCGGCGCAAAACGCTGGTTGCCGGTGTTGGCACCACCACGGCCGTCGGCCGAACGGTAGGAACCAGCAGCGTGCCAGGTCATCCGGCCGAACAGGCCCACGTAGTTGCCCCAGTCGGCCGGCCACCAACATTGGCTCGTCACCATCAGCTCGTGCAGATCCTTCTTCACGGCTTCGAGGTCGAGCTTCTTGAACTCTTCAGCGTAGTTGAAGTCCTCGCCCAGCGGGTTGGTCTTCGTGTCGTGCTGGCTCAGGATGTCCAGGTTCAGGCTCTTGGGCCACCAGGCCACGGGGTTCTGGCCCTCTTCGGTGTTGCTGCCATGTACAGGGCAACCGATTGCTGCTTTCGTCATGTCTTTGCTCTCCATCAGCGTGTGGATCAATGTATTCCGAGGTACATCACACCAGCCTTTCGGGGACTGCTTCCCCGGGCCTGCGCGTCCGACTGTTCGGAAGCCCGTCATCATGGCGATGGAGACGGGCTTGCAACACCGAACAGACACGCTAACAAAGCTACTGACAGACGTACCGCTCTTGGCCAACTGGCCATGTCCATAACGATACGACGAATCCGTTGATTTACAAAATTGATTTTTTGAATTTTTGTAGTTGATTTTATCTATCTTTCGATCGGGCAAAGCAGCCTCTGATCCCAAGACCGGCTCTACAAGCGGATCGGCGGGCAGGCGCTTCTTCTGCCTGCCGGTGCCCTGACGCTGTCCGGCCCTCATCGACGCCACGTCTGATGCTACCTCCCCACGAAACCGGGGCATTTTCAGCACAGAAGGCCGAGGCTTTCACTCGGGCTTGGTGCTTGGGCGGCAGGCTCCTGCCCCCCATCCGGTAGTCTGCAACCAGTCCCTGACAGCCCGAAGAACGGCGGAGCCCCGGCTTGCCCATCCGGTGCGCTTACTGCCCCGGCAGCCAGATCAGCAAAGCCGCGCCCAGCAGGATGCGGTAGATGGCAAAACCCGTGTAGCGGTGTTTCTTGATGAAGCCCATCAGCCAGCGGACGACGATGAAGCCGGTGATGGTGGCAGCCAGGAATCCGGCGCCGACACCTGCCCAGTCCTCACTGGCCAGATTCCCATCCATGAACAGTTCGAGGAAGGCAAAGGCACTGGCGGCGAACATCGTCGGGATGCCGACGAGAAAGACGAATTCGGCCGCCGCGGTGCGGTTGGAGAGGCCCGCCAGCATCGCCATGAAGATGGCAGCCGCCGAGCGCGAGGTGCCGGGGAAGACACCGGCCACCACCTGTGCCAGCCCCACCAGCACCACCACCTTCCAGGTCACGAAGGTGTTGTCATCGCCACGCTTTTCGGCAAAGTGCTCGGCAACCATCATCCAGAAGCCGCCGATGATCAGCGCCCAGGCAATGGGGGTGACGGTCTCGGGCAGCTCCCAGCCCAGCATCCGCACCGGCAGACCGACCAGCGCCGTGACCAGGAAGGCCACGACGATCTTGATGGCGTAATCACGGTTCTTTGGATCATTCAGACCAGTGATGACCGACCAGATCCGCTGGCGGAACACCAGTGTGATCGCCAGGATGGCGCCCGCCTGCACCACGATGTTGAAGAAGTCGGATCGACGCGGCAACCAGTGCTGGGCGATGAGCAGGTGGCCCGTGCTGGAGATGGGCAGAAATTCGGTGAGTCCTTCGATGATGCCGAGCAGGGTTGCGGCAAGCAGATCCGACATGGGGGATGATTCCAGAGGTTGTAACGACAAACCGGAGAGATTAACCGATCCACGGCATCCCATGCTCGTTACAAATGCAGGTGGATCGGTCATTTGTGTGCCACCCTGTGATGTTTCGGCACGTCTGGCTGCCGTGCCCGAACGTCTGGCTACCGCTCCCAGCAGTCTGCCTCTCATCCCCTGCCGATGCGCCGCAGGCCCTGCTCGGTCAGGCGGTATTGCTGGAAGCGGCTTCGGGGCCGGTCCGGAACCAGGTAGGCAATGTCGCCTGCAGCCACGAGTCGGCGTACCACGTCCCGCACATGCCGGCTGGGCTTGGACTTGCCCAGCGCTTGGGCGATGTCGAGCGTGGAACGGGGCGCGTCGTCCAGCAGGCGCAACACCGACATCTCGATCGGCTGGTTTCCTAGCTGACTTGTCCCCTGGCCGACTTG
>JAUMZD010000020.1 GCA_030528325.1 Lautropia sp.
AGCAACAGCCGCGGCAACAGCAACAGCAACAGGTTCCAACCCTGACATCGCCAGCTGCATCTGCAAAGTTCATTGAACGGGCCGAGGAGCCGGTGCAGGGGCTGGAAAACGCTGAGGAGCCGGATCATGTCTGAGCGTCATCGCCTGAGCACTTCTCGCGGGGTTTCATCGGTTGAGTTGATCATCGCGCTGCCGGTACTTCTGTTGTTGCTGTTGGGCATCATCCAGTTCGTGCTGGTGTTCCATGCCAAGCATTCACTGGACCATGCGCTGAACGAGGCTGCCAGGCAGGGTGCGATGGCACATGCCGACCCGTCCGCCATCAAGCAGGGTTTGGCACGGGGGCTGGCGCCATGGCTATATGGCGCCACGGATTGGGCAAGCAAGGTGATGGCCGAGGGCAAGGCGCTCGGAGAGGTCGAGATCGGCATGCAGCTTGGCTGGATACAGCTCGCGCAACGCTCACCGACCCGGGAGAGCTTCGATGACTGGGCGGAGCCGGCTCTGGACGGTTTCGGGGAGCGCATTCGGGGGGTCGATGAGATACCGAATGACAACCTCGACAACCGGCGCCTGAAGGCGCAGCCCAGATCCGGCACTGCCGGCCACTTCCGTGGAGAGCCGGTTGGGCAGCGATCCGGTCAGACGCTGGGGGATGCGAACCTGCTACGCCTTGAAATGGATTACGGTGTCAGGCTGTCGGTGCCGTTCGTTGGCCGCATCGTGCTGGGCGTGCTGTCCGAATGGCATGGCTGTGGAGATCAGTCTTTCTACCTGCCAGGGACGGCGGATGTCTGCCGATACTACAAGGCGCGATCAGTGACAGGGAAGGCGGATGGTCGCATCCCGGTGAAGGTGGTCGCCACGACCCGAATGATGTCGCCAGCACGCCGCTCCGAATGGTTGCAGGCGGCCATCACGCCACCGCCACAGCGGGCATCGACGGCAGGTACAGGGATCAGGCCGATCATCCCCCCACCGACTCAGGGGCAGGATGAAGACCCGGCTCGTCCGGTCGGCGTGGATCTGTCGCGTGCGGAAGCCATTTCCCGGGCCGAGGACTTTCCAGCGCTGGAACCGGATGATGGCACGGAGGCTCTGGCAGAAGGGGAGGAAGGCGCTGAAGAAGAAGGGATCGAAGAAGACGGGATCGAAGAGGAAGGGGCCGACGAGGAAGGAGGCGATCCGGAAGGCGACGACGCCGAGACCCGGGCGGCCGGGCCGGATCGTCAGGAGGAAGAGGGACGTGCCGGGGAGGTGGCCGATGATGCAGCGGGTAATGTGGCAGGTAACGGGGCAGGTAACGGGGCGACATCACCCCGCCCACCCTGGGCGGATCTCGTCAGGCCCAGGGCAGGCCATGGTGTCGATGACAGCGCTGCCCCGTTGCTGACGCCGCGGCCGGAACATCCTGCCGTTTGCACGGCAGCCGATCAGGGGGGGCGGGGTGAGGGCTGAAGTCGGGCCAGGGAAACAGGGGAAAAGCCGCCCCCCAATCACCCCTGGCGAGGGGATGATTGGGGGGTGATCAGCGGGTGAAGGGGTTGAAAGGGCTGAGAGATCGGGGGGGGGTGAAGGGGCGAGATTCAGACCCCGCCCGCGCCCGCCGGAGCCGGCAGGCCCGAGAGGGCCTCGTTCTTCTTCACGACGGCCGAACGGGTATTGCCTGCGCTGGGGTCGTAGGGGTGGTGGTCGAAGGGATAGGCGGCACGGATGCGCTGGACGTAGGCCACCGTTTCGGCAAAGGGCGGTACGCCATTGTGGCGATCCACGGCACCTTCACCGGCGTTGTAGGCGGCCAGCACCAGGCTGACATCACCCCGGTAGTAGTTGAGCAGCCAGCGCAGGTAGGCCATGCCACCGCGGATGTTCTGCACCGGGTCGAGCACATCGACGACACCGAAACGTTCGGCCGTTTCCGGGATCAGCTGCATCAGGCCGAAGGCGTTGCGCTCGGAGCGGGCGTTCGGGTTGAAGGCCGATTCGGTGGACATGACGGCCAGCACCAGACGGGGATCCAGCTTGTACTTGCGGGCCTCCTTGAACACATGCTGGACGATCTTGGCACGCGCCGCGCCCACGACCGGGTTCTTCGAGCCGGCCGTGTGCTGGCTGAGGGCGGCCAGTTCGGTCGCCGTGGCCGCACGTTCGGGGGTGCCCTTTTCCACGACACTGCCTTTCAGGCAGGTCGGCAGCACTTCCTTTGACACCTTGTAGCGTTCCGAGAGCTCACGTCCGATATCGCTGCCGAATCGGGTTGCCCGCTCGAACAGGGTGGCCGCGATGTCCGGGTTTTTCGTCACACCCTTGCCGTCGGCATAGATCCATCCCAGGCGAACCATCGCATCGGGGTAGCCGCCGCGGGCCGCTTCACAGTACAGGCTGTGCGCGCGCTTGTAGTCCGGGGTGTTGCCGAATCCGGCTTCGGACAGCATCCCCTTCTGGACCAGGTCGCGGTAGTGGTCGAGCGAGTTGCTTTCGGTGCGGGCGACCTTGCGCGTCAGCGGTTGCAGGTTGATCTTCTCTTCCTTGCCGTACTGGTTCTGCTGGCGGCGGATGACCGTGGTGGCCTGTTGCTGTTGCTGGCGACGGTTCTGCTGCACCGAAGCACTGGGGCGTGCCTGGCGCGGCACCTGCTGGATATTGGTGACAGGCGGCGGTGTGTAGTAGTTGCGCTGCAGGTTGTGCGACTGGTTGCGCCGGTCGGAGCTGAAGCTGCCTTTGCCGGCCTGCCGGCCGGATGACCAGTTCGTGCTGGGGGCCGACAGCGCACCGCGGCTGCCCTGGCTATAGCTTCCATTGGCGCCGTGAGCACCGGTAGGCGCACCAATCGGCCCCCCGATCGGCCCGCCGGTCTGCGCCGGGGCAGATACCGTGAACAGGGCGAAGGTCGAGGCCAGCAGATACCGGATTCGGAGCAGTTGCCACTGAGGATTCAGAGCCAAGGGTAAAGCCTCTGGAAAGGTAGGGGGGAGATCCCGCAAGACAGCTCGTCGACGGGATGCCGTGCGGGCAGACCGGGGGAATGCCGGGATGCCCGTTTGCCGTATCTTCCGTGGTGCCGGGCAGCTATCGGATGAACCCTGTGCGGGGTCTACCGTCGATCGGACGGCAGCGGCACGGGCGGCTATGCGGCTCCGGCGGGCTGGCGGGGATCTGAAAGCGCAGGTACACCAGCCCTGACATTACCCATTTTACCGTATATGGTGCTTGGCGAGCAGATCGTAGAGTGTGGGGCGGCTGATGGCCAGGGCGCTGGCTGCCTTGGCAATGCTGCCATTGGCATGCTTCAGCGCCACGACGATGGCGCTGTGTTCAGCCTCGTCCCGGGCCTGGCGCAGCGTGATGGGGGTAGGGGTTTCGTCGCAGGGCAGACCCAGATCCGCCGTCTGGACATACACACTCTCGGCGGAGATGGCCGCACGCCGCATCACGTTGTCCAGCTCGGTGATGTTGCCGGGCCAGGCATGACGGCCGATGGCCTGAAGGGCCTCGTCCGACAGGACCAGCTTCTGGCTTTTGCCCAGCGCCTGCTGGTGCCGCTCGAGAAACCACTGGGCCAGTTCACGGATGTCGTCGCCGCGCTGGCGAAGGGGAGGCAGGCAGAGATGCACCTGGCCCAGGCGATCGTACAGGTCGCGGCGGAACTGGCCGTCCACGATGCGGCTGCCCAGTGAGGGGCCGGCGATGCTGATCACCTGTGGCAGCGTGGTCACATCTTTCCAGCGGTTCTCGCTGTTGTTGATCAGATAGAGCAGCTCGGTCTGTGTGGTCGGGTCGATCTGTTCGATGTTCTCGAGCACCACCACAGGCTGGTGGCCGTGTTTCTCGCTGCCGACGGCCTGCCGGAACAGGGCTTCGATCTCGCTACCCTGGGTATGGCGGTTACAGGCGAGCAGGAAGGGCAGTGTCTGGCGCGCTTCGCCGTCAGGCGCGCCGGCGGCCACATCGGTCGCTTCGGCCGTTTCGGCCGCTTTGCTGGCCTGAGGATGGACGAAGTAGTGGGCCAGTGTCTTGCGACCGCTGCCGGCTTCGCCCTGGATCAGGATGCGCACGTTGTGGCCAATCAGTCGCTGGCTGCGCTTGACGATGCGCTTCATCGTGGCGTCGCTACTCATGATGCCCGGCAGCAGCTCGATGAAGGGGCGCTGGCGCGTGTTGGCATGGGCGCGGTGGCGGATGCGCTGAAGTCGTGAAGCCCGCTCGACCGCGTAGGGGAGCATGTTCGTCTCGGACGGGTAGCTGAGGATGTCGTAGACGTTGGGCAGCAGAAGCTGCTCGGAGAGCAGCTCGTCGGTGGCACCGATGGCGATGATGCGTGCGGACGGCGCGGAGGCGGCCAGCTGCTTGCAGGCTTCCACCGGCGATGCGCTGGAGCCGGGCCCGCCGTGGGTGCCGAAATCAAGGACGATCACATCGATGTCGGCCGAGTGCAACTTCACGAGGGCCTTCTTCAGGCCATGGATCAGCAGCACGTCCTTGCCAGGGAGAAATGACTGCAGACCGATGGCATGTTCGGGCGCCAGCTCGACGATCATTACGTGCTTGTTGGTCATGAAAACAATGGTGGATTCGCCTGTAAGGCCGCTATTGCAGCAGAGGGGGGAATCCCATCGAAGGACATAGTGCACAACAGCCATTCATCGGGGAACGAACGGTCCGGTTTTGTGCGTTGCGTCGAATGAGCTCATGTGGATTACGGATGTCCCTGACGCATCAAATGTGACAAACTTCGCGCTGTTGGCCGCCCGTGAAGGCGAACTGGGCCGACGATCACAGGGGGCCAACCGGGTGGCTTTGCCGGGCGATTGACAGGGAGAGGCGTGTGGCAGCATCTGCAGCAGAGGGTGGTGATGCACTGATCGAGTGGGCCAGCGCATGGCTGGCCGGTCATGGTGAGAAGCCCTGGTCGGTGCCCGGCGGCCATGAGATGGGCGAGTCGCGGGCAGACCATGGCATGGGGCTGGAGGCCGTCCTGCAGTTGCAGGGTGCTGATCCGGTCACGCGCATGCTGGGGCTTCTGGTGTGCAGCAGCCCCTGGCCCGACCAGACACAGCTCGATGCCCGGCTGGGGGAGGAGATGGGCGCCTATGTCGGGACGCTGCTGGAGAACTGCCAACGACTGATGGCGCTGTCGCTGGGGCCGGTGGTGCAGCAGGGCGGGCAGGACAAGTCGCAGACCGAGGTGCTGAGGCGGATGACGCTGGCGATGGCGCGTGATGTCCGGGTGGTGATGGTGCGGCTGGCGTCGGCCCTGCAGTCATTGAGGCATATCGTGGTGAAGTCGCTGGCCGATCACCCGGATACGCGGATGCTGTCGGTGGAAGCACTGAAGGTGCTGGCACCGCTGGCCAATCGGCTGGGGCTGTACCGGATCAAGTGGGAGATGGAGGATCTGGCGTTTCGCTGCCTCGAACCCGAGCGCTACCGGGCGCTGGCCAACCAGCTGGACCTGAAGCGGCCGGAGCGGGATGCCTTCGTGGCGGCGGCTGCCACCGAGCTGATGGCGCTGCTGGAGGAGCGGGGGATCAAGGCCAGGGTCAAGGGGCGCTCCAAGCATCTGTACAGCATCCACAACAAGCTGAAGGCGAAGAACCTGAGCCTGGAGAAGCTGCATGATCTGCGCGGCCTGCGGGTGATGGTGGACAATCTGGCCGACTGTTATGCGACGCTGGATGTGGTGCATCAGCGCTGGGCGCCCGAGATGGATGAGCTGGATGATTACATCGCCTATCCGAAGCCGAACGGGTACCAGTCCCTCCACACGGTGGTGATCGCCGATGACGGGCGGCCGCTGGAGGTTCAGATCAGGACGCAGGCGATGCACGAGGCAGCCGAGTACGGGCTGGCAGCCCACTGGCACTACAAGGAGAAGTCGGCCCCGGGTGGTGCGAAGACGGTGACGCCGTCGCTCGACGGGCAGGCGCGCATCTCGTGGCTTCGGCAGCTGCTGGCCTGGCAGCAGGATCTGGGCACGAAGCTCTCCTCGGGCGACGAGGTCAGCACGGCCGATGACTCGGTGATTTTCGCGATGACGCCTCAGGGGCGTGTGATCGAGTTGCCGGTGGCATCCACACCGGTCGATTTCGCCTACCACGTCCACACCTCGCTCGGGCACCGCTGCCGGGGCGCGCGGGTGGATGGGCGGCTCGTGCCGTTGAACACGCCGCTGGCCAATGGGCAGGTGGTCGAGGTGATCCAGGCGCGTGCCGGTGGTCTCGAGGAGCCGGGTCCGTCGAGGGACTGGCTGAATCCGGGGCTGGGCTTCGTGCGCAGCAACCGGGCGCGATCCAAGGTCCGGCAATGGTTCAATGCGCAGGAGCGTGGGGCCGAACAGATGGCGGGGCGGGAGCGGGTCGAGAAGCTGCTGGCCCGTGAAGGACGCACCTCGCTGAAGCTGGATGAGCTGGCGAGCCGTCTGGGCTTTGCATCGACGGCACTGATGTTTGCGGCGGTTGCGCGTGAGGAAGTCGGCGCACGAACGCTGGAGGCGGCCGTGCGGCACGAGGGGCCGGGGCCGTTGGCGCCCGAGACCAGGGTGAAGAGCACCGAGGCCGTCGTGCCGAAGGCGGTGCCCAGGAAAGGTACCGACACCGGCGGCAATGACGTGCTGGTGATGGGGGTCGATTTCCTGATGACCCATCTGGCGCGCTGCTGCCACCCGGTGCCGCCCGACGAGATCCGGGGCTTCGTCACGCGGGGCCGTGGGGTGTCGGTTCACCGGAAGGGATGTCCGGCACTGGCTGCGTTGCTCGAGGAGGCACCGGAGCGGGAGCTGGTGGTCAGCTGGGGAGATCACTGGCAGGCGCCGGTCAGGCAGCGTGGCGGGCAGAGTCGCCCGCGACGGTTCTCGTCCGAGATTCAGGTGATGGCCGAGGACCGGAATGGCCTGCTGCGCGACATCCTGGACGTGTTCGCGCGTGAGCAGAGCCATCTGGTGTCGGTGCGAAGTCACACGATCAGGGACATGGCCCGCTTCAACTTCGTGCTGGAGGTGCCGTCGGCCGAGACGCTGGCCAAGCTGAAGCTGGCCGTGAAGCAGGTGCCGGGCGTGACGAGCTGCCGGCGGGTCTGAGCGCGTGTCCCAGCAGGATTCAGGCCCACGGAAGCCTCGCCGGGTCTTCATCGGCGATGCACCCGGGTGAGGGGGGCCTGTTCGGTATCAGGTGCCGGGCTTGCGGGCCGATTTGGGGCGGAATGCCTGGCAGACGTCGGGGCGGGTTTCGATGTAGGGCGCGCCGATCAGATCCAGGCAATAGGGGACGGCTGCAAAGATGCCGCCGACCTCGAGGCGTCCGTCGTTCGGGTCGCGAACCCCTTCGAGAATCTCGCGGATGGACTTGGGCTGGCCCGGCAGGTTGATGATCAGGCTCTGACCCCGGATCACGGCCTCCTGTCGGGACAGGATGGCTGTTGGCACGAAGTTGAGGCTGATGGCGCGCATCTGTTCACCAAAGCCCGGCATGTGCCGGTCTGCCACGGCCATCGTGGCTTCGGGCGTCACATCACGGGGTGCGGGGCCCGTGCCGCCGGTGGTCAGGATCAGGTGGCAGCCTGCCTCATCGGCCAGTTCGCGCAGGGTCGCCTCGATGGTGGGCTGATCGTCGGCGATCAGGCGTGGTTCGGCCTGCCAGGGCGTGATCAGGGCCGTGTTCAGCCAGTCGGTCAGTGCCGGGATGCCGCGATCTTCATAGGTGCCGCTGCTGGCGCGGTCGCTGACCGAGACGAGGCCGACGCGAAGCGGCTGGATGGCAGGGGTATCGGTGACAGGGGTCATGGGCGGGGAGCGTGTTCGGGGTCAGGGGGATTGGCCACGGACGCGGGCTGGAACGAAGGGAGCATTGGAGCCCGTCGGATGGTGGCCGGGTTCGTGGCGATGGTGCGGATGGGGTGGGCTCGTCGGTCGTGCAGGCACTGGCCGGATCGGAGAATCCCTGGAGGCTCAGGTCATGAGGCCTTCAGGCCGGATCCCCGTCCGGTCCGTGCTCCGCTTCGCCGGCGATGGGCAGGGCGGGCATCATGGCCTCGAACAGGATCTGGTGCAGTACCCGGTAAAGTTGCCGCTGCTGTCTGGGGGGGCGGGATGCGGCTTTTTCCTTGCGGGCCTGGGACAGCAGGGCGGGCAGGTTCTGTCGGGCGGCGTCCGGATATTGCTCGATGAAGGTCGTGAGTGACAGGGTGCCGTCGATCAGGCCGTCACGCCAGTGTTCTGCCCGGTGCATGATGTGGACGGCGCCCTGATGACGTTCGTCGTCGATGGCGAGCGCCGCCTCGATGGCCTTGGCGTCCACCGAGCGCATCAGCTTGCCGATGTACTGGAGCTGGCGCCGGCGTCCTTCGTGGCTCCTGATGCGTCGGGCCTCCAGGATGGCGGCGAGCAGATCCTCGGGCAGGACGGCCTGGATGCGTTCCAGCCGGTGCGGTGCCAGCTCGACCAGCGTCTGGCCCAGCGCCTGCAGGGCATGCATCTGCTGCTTGCGGCGGGTCTTGCTGACCGGTGCGTCGTCGACGGGATGGCCGTCGGCATCATCGTCATGGATGGCTGTATTCATGGCATCACAGGGTGGAAGGCGAATGGCCGAGTGCTATATGATACTTGCCGTGTTCGTGCTGTCCTGGTGCCGTGTCTTTCGACGTCGCTGGCCGGGCGGCCCTGTCAGTACCCTGTTCCCGTCATCCGTCTTTCTGGTCTCCTCATGCGCCGTCCTGTTTCCCGATCCGCCCAGGCCTCCCAAGAGCCGGTTCGCCGTCGCGCCACTTCGCCCCGCCTGCCGGCCGACTATGCCAGGGCCGGCGGCAGGCGGGGGGACGGCAGGCCGCTCTTCGATTACGAGCGTTCCGAGTTCGAGGCCATCGCCGCCGATGCGATGCAGATGGCGAAGTCGCTCGGCGCGACGGCCGTGGTGGCCGAGCTGTCCGAGTCTTCGGGGCTGGCCGTGACCGTGCGCAAGGGCAAGGTCGAGACGATCGAGCAGACCCGTGACAAGGGGCTGGGCATCTCGGTGCATGTGGGGCATCGCCGTGGCCATGCCAGCACCAGCGATTTCAGCCCGGCTGCCGTCGAACGGACGGTGCGCGCAGCCTATGACATCGCCAGCATCACGGGTGAGGATCCGTTCGGTGGACTGCCCGACCGGGACCGTCTGGCGCTGGCTGAGCACGATGTGCGTCCTCTGAAGCTTTTCGAGCCCTGGCGCATTCCGGTCGAGAAGGCCATCGAGCTGGCACAGGCGATCGAGGCGGCCAGTTTCGATGTCAGCCCCCGTATTGCCAACAGCGACGGTGCCTCGGTGTCGGTGTCCCATGGACATTTCCTGTCGGTCAATTCGCTGGGCTTCAAGGGAGGCTTTCCCTACAGCCGCCACACCCTGTCCTGCGCGCCCATTGCCCGCAAGGGGCGGGACATGCAGCGTGATGGCTGGTATTCGACCAGTCGCGGCGCCAAAGGGCTGGCCGATCCGGCGGTGCTGGGTCGCTATGCGGCCGAGCGGGCGCTGGCCCGGCTGGGGGCCAGAAAGCTGAGCACGCGCAAGGTGCCGGTGCTGTTCGAAGCGCCGCTCGCGCTGGGCCTGCTGGGCAGTCTGGTGCAGGCGGTCAGTGGTTCGGCCCTTTACCGTCAGGCGACTTTCCTGCTCGATTCGCTGGGCAAGCCGATTTTTCCCGATCACATCGACATCGACGAAGACCCCTTCGTGCCGGGGGCGATGGGCAGCAGTCCTTTCGATGACGAGGGCGTGGCGACCCAGGCGCGCCGGGTCGTGGACGGTGGCGTGCTGCAGGGTTATTTCCTGTCGAGCTACAGTGCCCGCAAGCTGGGCATGCAGACGACCGGCAATGCCGGTGGTTCGCACAACCTGCAGCTGCGCAGCCGTCTGACGAAGCGGGGGGACGATTTTGCCGGCATGCTGAAGAAGTTGGGTACCGGACTACTGGTGACCGAAGTGATGGGGCAGGGGGTCAACTATGTGACCGGGGACTATTCCCGGGGGGCCAGTGGTTTCTGGGTCGAGAACGGCGAGATCCAGTATCCGGTCGAGGAGATCACGATTGCCGGCAATCTGGCCGACATGTACCGGGGCATCGTGGCGGTCGGCAATGACGTGCTGACACGCGGCACCAAGACCTGTGGTTCGGTGCTGATCGAAGAAATGGCTGTGGCAGGGTAGCAGGGATGAGCAAGGCTTTTGTCCGGGAGTCGGATGACGCGCCGGACGACGATGAGGTAGAGGCGTCGGCGGCGCCCTTGCCAGGCGGCAAGAACTACATCACCCGTGCGGGCTATCAGGCTCTGCGTGACGAACTGTCGCATCTGCTGGACGTGGAGCGGCCGGCGGTGGTGCAGACCGTGTCATGGGCAGCCTCCAATGGCGACCGCTCGGAGAATGGCGATTACCTGTACGGCAAGAAACGGCTGCGCGAGATCGACCGGCGTGTGCGTTTTCTGATCCGCCGGATCGACATGGCCGAAGTGGTGGACCCGTCGCTCCACCATGGCAATGATCAGGTGTTCTTTGGTGCCACCGTCTGCTACAGCGAGCCGGATGGTACCGAGCGGCAGGTGGAGATCGTCGGCGTGGATGAGACCGATCCGCTCAATGGGCGGATCAGCTGGATATCGCCTGTGGCGCGTGCGCTGATCAAGGCGCGCGAGGGCGACGAGGTCTCGCTGATGACACCGCAGGGCCGGCTGGAGCTGCTGATCGAGTCGGTCTCCTACCCGGCACCGGCCCGCCAGGAGCTTGGGCGGTAGGAATCGCGAAGGCGAAAACCGGCCCCGCCGAGCACAGTTCGTGCCCGATTCGCCGCCCCATAGCCGGTGCCATGGGGCAAGAAGCGGGTGCAACATGGGCCGGCGCGGCCGGTTTGCAGCCCGCGACTTTCCTGCCGCCCAAGCTCCCAAGCGGCATACGCTGAACAGGGCGGGGCGAGTCGCCTCAGGCTCAGGAGCGGTTGATGCTGCGCACGGGAGGCAGCTTGCGAAGGCGCCGGAACACCTCGGCCAGATGCTGCCGGTTCTGAACCTGAAGCGTGAAGCGGATCGTGGCGAGCAGTTCGGACTCGGTGTCCATCGCCACCTGCAGGATGTCGGCATCGGCGGCCGTGATCTCGGAGGCTACCCGTCCCAGAATGCCGCGCTCGTCATCGACGGACAGCTCGATGATGCTGCGGAACATGCCGTTGACTTCCTCGTCCCATTCGACCTCGATCCAGCGCTCGGCATCACGGCTCATCTGCCGCCTTGCCGTGTCGCAGTCTTCGCGGTGGATGGCCAGACCATGTCCACCGCGCATCTGGCCGATGATGCGATCCCCCGGCACCGGGTGACAGCAGCTGGCCGCCTGCAGCGAGATGCCGTCGATCGTCTGGATGACGATGGGCGCGGCTCTTGGGGCCAGTTTGGCCGTGGCCGCCGAGCTGCCGCCGCTGATGTCGAGCGCGATGGCGCGTGCGATGACGGGTGCCAGTTTCAGGCCCAGTCCGATGTCGGCGTAGAGATCGTTGACCGACTTGGCGGCCGTGTCCCGTGCGGCCTTCTCGAGCTGGGGCGGCTCCAGATCCTTGATGTTGATGCGCAGGCTGCTCAGTGACTGCATCAGCAGTCGCTGGCCAAGCTCGACCGACTCGTCATATTTCATGCGCCGCAGGAAGGAGCGGATCTCGGCCCGGGCCTTGCCGGTACGGGCGAAGGCCAGCCATGCCGGGCTGGGTCGGGCGTTCGGATCGGCCACGACTTCGACGATGTCGCCGTGCGTCAGTTCGGTGCGCAGCGGAACCGGGTCGCCATTGATGCGGGCCGCCACACACTGGTTGCCAAGGTCGGTGTGGACACTGTAGGCGAAGTCGATGACCGTGGCGCCACGGGGCAGACCCCGGATCTGGCCTTTCGGCGTGAAGACGTAGACGGCATCCGGGTACAGGTCGACCTTGACGTGATCGATGAACTCCAGCGAGTCACCGGTCTGCTGCTGGATGTCGAGCAGCGACTTCAGCCAGTCGAGCGTCTGGATCTGATGGTTGCTGGCGCCGTCGTTCTCGGTCTTGTAGATCCAGTGGGCAGCCACGCCGGCTTCGGCGACCTGGTGCATCTGCGGGGTGCGGATCTGGAACTCGATGCCGCCACCGTGGGGACCGACCACGGTCGTGTGCAGCGACTGGTAGCCGTTCTTTTTCGGGTTGGCGATGAAGTCCTTGAAGCGGCTCGTGTTCGGCCGGAAGGCGCTGTGGATGGCGCCCAGCGCCAGGTAGCAGGAAGGCAGGTCGGGAACGATCAGCCGCACGCCGAACAGGTCGTAGACCTCGGAGAACGAGATCCGCTTGTCGACCATCTTGCGGTAGATGGAGTAGAGCGACTTTTCGCGGGCACTGATCTCGGCCTTGACACCCATCCGGGTCAGGGCCTTCTCGATGGTGCTGGTGACACGCCCGAAGGCATCGCGTCGTGTGCGGGCAGCCACCTCGATGGCCTTGGCCAGCGTGCGGTGGCGTACCGGGTGCCGATAGCGGAAGGACAGATCCTGCAATTCGCGGAACAGGCTGTGCAGGCCGAGCCTGTTCGCGATGGGCGCATAGATCTCGGCCGTTTCGTTGGCGATGCGCACCTGGCGGTGCCGGCTGACGGCCTCGAGCGTACGCATGTTGTGCAGCCGGTCTGCGAGCTTCACGAGGATCACGCGCACATCGCGTGCCATCGCGAGCAGCATCTTCCGGAAGCTCTCGGCCTGGGCCGTTTCGCGGCTGCCGAACTCCATCTTGTCGAGTTTGGACAGGCCATCGACCATGTCGGCCACCGTCTGCCCGAAGGAGCGGCTCAGCTCGGCACGGGTGACGCTGGTGTCTTCCAGCGTGTCGTGCAGCAGCGCGGCGATCAGCGCATCGGCATCCATCTGCCAGCTCGCACAGATCAGGGCGACGGCAACGGGATGGGTGACATAGGGTTCGCCGCTGGAACGGAACTGACCGGCATGGGCCCGCTCCGCCAGGCGGTAGGCGGTGCGCAGCCGCTCCAGATCGGGTTCGGTCAGATAGCTGCGGGCCTCGGCCAGCAGGGGTTCGAGGGAAGCCAGATCGGATCGGGGTTCATCGGTCATGGCAGGGGGCAGCAGCAGAAGGAGGAGGCGAGAGGTGGGAGTGCTGCGAAGGGCGCTGGCCTGCGCCCGCACGGCAGTATCCCCGGTCAACGGCAGGCAGGCCCGGCGGGGCAGGGCGGGCCTGCCGTCGTCACATTGGATCAGGTGGGGACGCGGCGCAGCATTTCACGGCCGATCTGGCCGGCTGCGACCTCGCGCAGTGCCGTCACGGTCGGCTTGTTCTTGCTGTCGACCTTCGGCGTGTGGCCCTGGGCCAGCATGCGGGCGCGATAGGTGGCGATCAGCGTCAGCTCGAAGCGGTTCGGCACTTGTTTCAGGGAGTCTTCGACGGTAATGCGGGCCATGAATGATGAATCCTGTCAGACGGCGTTCATGCCGAGGGCATGAAAGATTTCGGGATGAGAGGCGGCTTGCTGGCCAAAGCGGCAACGTGCGGCATCGGCGATGCCGATCAGTTGCTGGCTGGCCTTGTTAAAGTCTTGATTGACAATGATATATTGAAATCGTCCCGCATGTGCCAGTTCGCTGCGGGCAGCTGCCAGACGGCGCTCGATCGTGGCGGCGCTGTCCTTGCCGCGGCCCTGCAGACGCTCCTTCAGCGCCTCGATCGAGGGTGGCGCGATGAAGATCGAGACGGCATCCGGGTAGAGCTTCTGGACCTGGGCCGCGCCCTGCCAGTCGATTTCCAGCACGATGTCCTCGCCCGCCTGGATCTGTTCGTCGAGCCAGGGGCGCGAGGTGCCATAGTAGTTGCCGTGAACCTCGGCCCATTCGATGAACTCGTCGGCATCACGCCTGGCCAGAAAATCGGCCTGCGTGAGGAAGAAATAGTCCTTGCCATGCTGCTCACCCTCGCGTGGGGCCCGGGTGGTGCATGAAACGGACAGGCGGATATGGTCCCTCGCCTCGATCAGCGAGCGAACCAGTGAGGTTTTCCCCGCCCCGGACGGGGCGGTGATGATCAGGATGGAACCGGCAGATGAGGACATGAGGCGGCGGGGATGGGGGGCGAAGTCGGACGATGACAAGCCGACTATTTTATCGTCGCCCCATGTGCCGATGCCAGTGCCTCGCGCACGAGGCGGGCATAGCGGGGATCGGCCTGTGCCAGAAGAGCCAGCTGCCGATCGATGAGGGTGGCCGGCACGTCCTGCATCGATCCGGCCATTCGCGCGGCCAGCCGCTGCTGGTGTTCAGGCGCCAGCAGGCGGAAGCGTGCGCCGGCCTGCTGGATGCTGGCGATGGGCGGGCTGTCCGGGGCAGATGACGGGGTATGACCGGATGGGGTGATGTCCGCCTCATCGTCCGTCATCAGGGGCTGTGGGCCGCCATGGCGATTCGGGATCGTGTCGGTACAGGAGAAAATCCTTGCCTGAAGGATACGGTCGTGGCTGTGACCGATGCCCGGGATCAGGTTGGCCGGGGAAAGGCTGATCGGTTCGAGCCGGCTGAATCGGTCGTCGAGGTTGCGGTCAAGCCTCATCACGCCCACCTCGATCAGCGGGTGCTCAGCCTCGGACCAGATCCGGGTTGGGTCGAAAGGGTCGTGGGGGTACTGGCCGTCACGGGATTCCGGCATCACCTGGATGTACAGTGTCCAGGACGGGAAGTCTCCGCACGCGATGGCCTGGTGCAGGTCGGCGTGAAAGGCTTCGGGTGCAGGGGCGATACCGCCCTGTGCGCCTTCCCGTATCAGGGCGCGAGGGGACTGCTCGGCCCTGAAGTGGAACCTGACCCAGAAGCGTTCCCGTCTGGCGTTCCACAGGCTGTAGGTGTGTCCGCCATGGCCGTCCATGAAACGGGCACCGATGGGCTGGCCATCATCACTCAGCAGCATCGTCAGCAGATTCAGGCTCTCGGGCGTGCGGCTCCAGAAGTCCCAGGCAGCCGTCCGGTCTGTCCGTGCCGCAGCGCCGAGGGCGTGCAGGAGGGCCGGAAACCTGTCCGGGTCATGGATGAAGAAAACGGGTGTGTTCTGGCCCACCAGGTCCCAGTCCCCCTCGCCGGTGTGGAAACGGACGGCGAACCCGTGGATGTCGGGCAGGCTGTCGGAGCGGTGTGTACGGGGCTGGTGCGAGAAGCGCGCAAACACGGGCGTTTGCTGGCCCGGGCGCGAAAACGGTTCGGCGTGCGTGTACCGGCTGATGTCATTCGTTACCGTGAAGTGTCCATAGGCCCCGCTGCTGCTGACTTCTGCCATCCGTTCCGGCACCCAGACCGGATGCTGGTGGGCAGGCGCCTGTCCACGCAGCTCGTTGCCCATCAGTCGTGGGGAGCAGCTGGGTGGCTCGATGCTGTCCTGATGACAGGCAGCAGGAGAGATCTTCGTCGAGCCGATGTCCGGATGTGTGCTCTCTTGCGGGTGGTTCATGGGGGGCTCTCCTCCTGCGGATCGGGTTGAATGCTGTGCTGCATCCGACAGCCGGTGGCTGGCGGTCATCAGGCGCGCGATGCCGGTAGATTACTTTTTTATATCAAAGATCGTAATTTGATTGTTTTTAGTGATCCGATAGACATTTGGTATCGATGTTCAGGTAAATGATTTTCTGTTTTATTTGGTTATCTTTTCTTTTAAAGAAATCATGCTTCTCTGGTGGGTTGACATCTTTTGTTCGTGTCTGGGTTAAAGTTGTGGCGTCGCAAAACGCTGAACCGTTGTTCAATGGGGAATGCCCAAGCGCCTGGGAGCATCATGGCGATAACCCACACGTCTTTTATGAGCACTGACATTCGTTATTCCTCACCTGCCATCGCGCTGCACTGGATCGTGGCGCTGATGCTGTTCGGCCTCGTAGGCCTCGGTTTCTACATGACCGGGCTTTCGCTGTCGCCCTACAAGCTGAAACTGTTCTCCTGGCACAAGTGGGCTGGCGTGACGGTCTTCCTGCTCGTGCTGCTTCGGCTCTTGTGGCGCCTGATGTCGCCGCCGCCGGCCCTGCCTGCCGGGATGTCCCGGCCGATGCAGTGGCTGGCCCATGCTGGTCATCTGGCACTCTATGCCCTGATGTTCCTCATCCCGCTCTCGGGCTGGTTGATGAGCTCGGCGATGGGATTCCAGACGGTCTGGTTCGGTGTATTGCCACTGCCGGATCTGGTGTCTCGCAACAAGGAGCTGGCGGCGATGCTTCAGAATGCACATCTGATGCTGAACATCGCCATGCTGGTGATGGTGGCCGGCCATGTGCTGGCGGCCCTGCACCATCAGTTCGGCAAGAAGGATGGGCTGCTGTATCGCATGCTCCCGCTGTCTTCGCTGAAGTGAGCCGCCATCCGATTTCCCTGAATTGTCTGCAGGATCAACGCATGATGAAAAAGCGCATGTTCTCTTCCCTGATGGCCGCTGCTGCACTGCCGCTGATGGCCATGAACGTCTCTGCTGCCGGGTTCTCGCAGCTTGAGGCCGACAAGAGCAAGGTGGCCTTCCAGTATGAGCAGATGGGTGTGAAACTCGATGGCCAGTTCAAGGCCTTCAGTGCCGATCTGAGCTTCGACCCGGCAAAGCCCGAAAGCGCCAAGGCCACGCTGGACGTGGAGCTTGCCAGCGTGGACACCGGGTCTCCTGATGCCGATACCGAGGTCGTGACCAAACCGTGGTTCAATGTGTCTGCCTTCCCGAAGGCCCGTTTCGTGGCCAGCAGCATCAAGCCGGCCGGCGGTGACAATTACCAGATCACGGGCAAGCTGTCGATCAAGGGCACGGACAAGGAAGTGAGCTTCCCGGCCACCTTCAGGGCCACTGGTGATCAGGGGGTGTTCAAGGGGTCGCTGCCCATCAAGCGGGGCGACTTCGCGATCGGCGAGGGCGACTGGTCGTCTTTCGACATCGTGGCCAATGACGTGATCGTGAACTTCGAGCTGGCGGTGAAGGCTGCCCAGTGAGGATGGCTGGCAGCGTCGCTGCCAGTGATCACCTGTCCCTTTCCCAGGATCTGCGGATGACCGGCGCCAACCGGCATCCGGGCCCATACGGATGGAACAGCTCAAACCGGACAGGGGCTGATGCCCTGACCACCACCGATCAGGGGCTGCGCCGGTCGGTGGGTATCAACAAGCGCAGAAAACGATTCAAGCACTCAAGGAGAGGGTAAACATGAAGAATCTGCTCAAACTGTCTGCGGCATCGATCCTGCTGGCTGCTTTCTCGGTACCGGCACTGGCTGCGCCGAAGACCTACGTGATCGACCCGACGCATACCTTCCCGCAGTTCTCGTACAACCACATGGGCCTGTCGGTTCAGCAGAGCCGCTTCAACAACACCAGCGGCAAGGTCGTGTTCGATCCGGCGGCCAAGAAGGGTTCCGTCGACATCGAGATCGACATGGCATCGGTCAGCACCGGCTCGGAGAAGTTCGACGAGCATATCAAGAGCGCCGATTTCTTCGACGTGGCGAAGTTCCCCAAAGCCACCTTCAAGTCCACCAATGTCAAGTTCGATGGCGACAAGCCTGTCCTGGTCGAGGGTGACCTGACCATCAAGGGTGTGACCAAGCCTGTCACGCTGGAAATCGTCTCCTTCGCCCAGAAAGAGCACCCGATGAAGCGCAAGGACACGATCGGTGCCAACGCCCACGTGTCGATCAAGCGTTCCGAGTTCAACGCTGGCAAGTTCGCACCGGTGGTGGGTGACGACGTGCTGATCCAGATCTCGCTGGAAGCCTCGGTGGAGTGATCCACGCAGGGCCGGTGCGTCGCCGCCACGGCTGACGCACCGGGCCTTGCGGCAGCCGGAGCGATCCGGTGTCCGTGACAGAAAAAGACCGCTGCAGCCGTGAGGCTGTCAGCGGTCTTTTTCGTGGTGCGAGTCGCCCTCGATCACGGGGAGCGAGCAGCCGGGGGCGCTGTGTTGGGCGCTGTCGGCGCGATCAGGTGATGGCCCTGATTTCCGGCGTCTCCTCGAAGGAGAGATCGGTCTTGCCTTCCTGCACGCGGGTCGTCAGGCCCATGCCCGCCTGCAGCGCCAGCAGCGGGATCGGCGGCAACTCCTCGACGTTCACCATCCGCTTCACGTCCCAGGTGCCCTCGGCGATCAGCAGGGCAGCAGCAGCGGCCGGCACGCCAGCCGTGTACGAGATGGCCTGGCTGCCGATCTCCTGATAGGTTTCGGCGTGATCGCAGATGTTGTAGATGAAGATCTCGCGATCCTTGCCGTCCTTCCTGCCCTTCAGCAGCGTGCCGATACAGGTCTTGCCGGTGTAGTCGGGGGCGAGCGAAGCCGGATCGGGCAGCACGGCCTTGACCACCTGAAGGGGGACGACCGACTGACCGTTGTCCAGCTTCACGGGCTGCTCCGACAGCAGGCCCAGCGACTTCAGCACCGTGAACACGTTGATGTAGTGTTCACCGAAACCCATCCAGAAGCGGATCGTCGGGATGTCGAGCAGCTGCGACAGCGAATGGATCTCGTCGTGGCCGGTCAGGTAGGTGCTCTGCTCGCCGACCACGGGCAGGACATCGGTTCGACGCACCTCGAACATCCGGTTCGACACCCACTGGCGGTTCTGCCAGGTCCAGGCCTGACCGGTGAATTCCCGGAAATTGATTTCCGGGTTGAAGTTCGTGGCGAAATAGCGGCCGTGGCTGCCGGCATTCACGTCGATGATGTCGAGCGACTCGATGCTGTCGAACCAGTGCGCCTTGGCCATGGCGGCATAGGCATTGACGACCCCCGGATCGAAGCCGATGCCCAGGATGGCCGTGACCCCTTTTTCTGCCGCTTCTTCCCGGTGCTTCCATTCATAGTTGGCATACCACGGCGGCTGTTCGCAGATCTTGGCAGGGTCTTCGTGGATGGCCGTGTCGATGTAGGCGGCGCCGGTGTCGAGACAGGCACGCAGCACCGGCATGTTGACGAAGGCGGATCCGACGTTGACGACGATATCGGCCTTGATGCGGCGGATCAGCTCACGGGTGGCGTCCGTGTCGGTGGCCTCCAGCTGATGGGCTTCGATGGTGCCAGGGACCTGGAGACTGCCTTTGGCATGGATGCTGTCGATGATCTGCTGACACTTGGCAAGCGACCTGGACGCCAGGTGCAGCGTGCCAAGTTTGCTGTTGTTCTGAGCGAGCTTGTGGGCAACCACATGACCGACACCGCCGGCGCCAATGATCAGGACATTTTTCTTCATGTCGCGATTCCGTGTGCTGATGGGGGTTGAAGTTGAACAGAAGCCAATGAATGGCCGGGGAAACAGGGAGCGGGGCAGCCGTTCCGGAGCACGGGGCTCAGGACAGGCTGTCGCGGTAATCGTCGTAGCCGAACTGGCGCTGCATCTCAATGTCGCCATTCAGGCGGCGAACGGCGATGCCGGGCATCTTCACGCCATTGAACCAGTTTTTCTTGACCATCGTGTAGCCGGCCGCATCCTGAAGCGAGATCCGGTCACCGATCTTGAGCGGCTTCTCGAAGGCGAACTCGCCGAAGATGTCGCCCGCCAGGCAGGTGTTGCCACAGAGCTGGTAGCGATGATCGCCCTGATCCGGTTCGACACGGGCGGGCAGCTCGTAGGTCAGCAGATCGAGCATGTGGGCCTCGATCGACGCATCGATGATGGCGATGGATTTGCCGCGTTCGAGAAGGTCGAGCACCGAGACTTCGAGCGTGGCGCTGCCGGTGACGGCGGCTTCGCCTGGTTCGAGATAGACCTGCACACCCATCCGGTCGGCGAAGGCACGCAGACGGTCGGCCAGCTCGTCCAGCGGGTAGTCGGGTGCCGTGAAATGAATGCCACCACCGAGGCTCACCCAGTCGAGCTGCTTCAGCAGCGGGCCGAAGCGGGTCTCGATCTGCGTCAGCATGTCCGAAAAATGGGGTGCGCTGCGATTCTCGCAATTGTTGTGGATCATCACGCCCGAGATCCGATCCATGGCGCGGGCAATGACTTCCGGGTCGGATTCGCCGAGCCGGCTGTGTGGCCGGGCCGGGTCGGCCAGCAGATAAGGTGAATTGCTGATGCCCGGATTCAGTCGCAGGCCCAGGGGCTTGTTCCCGCAGTGATCACCGAGGGCGTCGAGCTGTCCGATCGAATTGAAGATCAGCTTGTCGGCGTAGCCGGCTGCTTCAACGATCTCGTCCGCAGCCCAGGCCACGCTGTAGCCGTGGGTTTCTCCGCCAAACTTCTCATGACCGAGGCGCACCTCATTCAGCGAGGACGAGGTGGTGCCATCCATGTACTGGCGCATCAGCGGAAAGACCGACCAGCTGGCGAAGCACTTGAGGGCCAGAAGCGCCCTGGCACCCGAGCGTTCGCGCAGCCGGGCGATGGTCTCGAGGTTGCGCAGCAGTCTGGATTCGTCGATCAGATAGCAGGGGGTTTGAATGGACATTTCGATAGGAGCGACCTTGTACGCGGTTCATGCCGGCTTTCGGGCAGGCTGAATGGCGTCAGGGGGCGATGGGCTGGCTGCGCGGCAGCGACCCGTTTGCCATCAGGTGGGAAACGTGCCGGCAGGCAGGTGATGGCTTGCCGGCGTCGGAAAGACTGTGATTGCCTGCTGTCGGCAGCTGGCAACAATCGTGGCCAAGAGCGCGAAATATACAGTCAGTGGCTTTTTTGTCAATGACTGGACAGCGTCCGCGCCCGGAAAGCGGCTTACTGACGCGGCATGCTGGCGGCAGACAGGGCACGCATCCGGATGAACTCGACCACCTCGTCGGCCACGGCCTGACAGGCACGCAGTGCGGCCGGGTCGGCCTCCTGACCGTCGGCGCCGAAGGGATGACGCAGCGTGTGCAGCGCAGCGCTGTAGGGTGTGGGCCAGCCGCGCAGCGAATGGATGATGTCGCGCAGCGAGCTGATCGTGGAACCCATCGCCTGCATGCCGTCGGCGCAGACGATCACGCCGACGGGCCGGCCCTGAAGATAGGGGCGCTGATCGGTGCGCAGTGCCTCGATGAAGTCGATGGCGTTCTTCACATGGCCCGAGACGCCGCCGTGGTAGGAGGGCGTGCCGAAGATGATGCCATCGGCTTCGCGAATGCTCTCGATCAGCACGGAGGCGCGTTCACTGAAGTTGGTGCTGCCCGGATCGTAAAGTTCCAGAGGCAGTTCCGCATTGCCGATCAGTTTGGTACGACAACCCAGGCGGGCCGCATGTTCCAGGGCGATGCGCAGGGCGCGCTCCGTGATGGAATTGGCTCGAATCGAGCCGCCCAGTCCGACGATCAGGGGGCGTTTGCTCATGGGATGGCGTTCTCCGTATCAGGCGGCGTATCCCATCATTCTAGCCGGGGGCGGCAGGCTGTTGGGCAGCAGTCGAGAACAGTGTAAACCCTTGTCCGCGCTGTCACTGGCATGACCGAAAGACGTAGCGGATGCAATGCCGGTAGGTGTCGCCGGGTTGCAGGATGGCCAGGCCCCGGCTCGGACTATCAGGCGGGAACTGGCTCTCCAGCGCGATGCCGGCCAGATTCCGGTAATGGTTGCCATCGCGTTTTTCCGTTCCGGCCAGAAACTGGCCGGTATACAGATGCAGGGCGGGCTGATCGCTGAAGATCTGGACGAGGACACGGTCGTCCGAGGAACGCAGCTGCGCGGCCGGTACGGCCATGCCGGGCGAGTCGAGCAGGAAGCTGTGGTCATAGCCGCCCACCTGCTGCTGGCCGGCATCCTTCAGGAAGTCCTGATCCAGCCGCTTCATCTGGCGGAAGTCGAAGCCGGTGCCGGCTACGGGAAGAGGTTTCCCATCCGGTATCCCATCGGCGCTGACCGGCTGGTAATGACTGGCTGCCAGTTGCAGCTGCTGCGCCAGACCGTCGTCCCCATCGCCACCATTCAGGTTGAAGTAGGCGTGAGAGGTCAGGTTGCAGGGCGTGGGGGCATCGGTGGTTGCCGTGAACGTGATGCTGAGGCTGTTGTCCCTGGACAACAGGAAGCAGGCTTCCGCCCTGAGGTTGCCCGGAAAGCCCTGGTCACCGTCTGGGCTGAGGAGGCGCAGCCGGATCAGGTGGCCATCGTCGACCTTGCCATCCTGCACGAGTGACCACAGTCGCCGGGAGAAACCCTGGCTGCCGCCGTGGAGGCAGTGGGGGGGCTGGTTCAGGTCGAGTGCCTGTCGTCCGGCGAAGCGCCCGTGCGCGATCCGTCCGGCATAACGCCCGACCGTGGCGCCCAGATAGCTGCCGCCTGACAGCATGGCAGCCAGATCGCGGCTGCCCAGCAGCAGCTCGCGCCGCTGGCCATCGGCCAGCGGGAGCTGGCAGGATGTCCAGGTGGCGCCGAGCGGGTTGATGCCGATGCGCAGGCCCGCACGGTTGGTGAGGATCAGGTCGGCAGAGGCGTTCATGAACTGGTCGGGATCAGGTGGGCACCGTCCTGTGCCTGGCACAGGTGGATTTCGGCCTGCAGTCCGCCACTGCGCGCCGGGTAATGGGTTTCGACGGTTTTGCGGGCCGATTCGACCAGGGAGGCCGGCAACAGTGCCACCACGCAGCCACCGAAGCCCCCGCCCGTCATCCTTGCGCCGCCCTCGGTGCCCACGACGCCGGACACGATCTCGACCAGCGCGTCGATCGGTGGGACGGTGATCTCGAAATCATCGCGCATCGAGGCATGGCTGTCGGCCATCAGCGTGCTGAGTCGGGCCATGTCTCCGTCCTTCAGCGCCTCGACGGCTGCCAGCGTGCGGGCGTTTTCCGTGATGACGTGCCGGGCGCGGCGGTAAACGACCGGATCCAGCTCGCCACGGGCCGCTTCCAGTCGTGGCAGATCGACATCCCTCAGCGCCTTCACACCGAAATGGGCGGCGGCTGCCTCGCACTGCATGCGTCGGGTGTTGTACTCGCTGCCGACGAGGCCGCGCTTGACCTTCGAGTCGATGATCATCACCCGCAGGTTCTCCGGAATGGGTGCCGCCTGGGTGTCAAGACTGCGACAGTCGATCAGCAGGGCGTGATCCTTCTGGCCGAGGGCCGAGATGAACTGGTCCATGATGCCGCAGCGGCAGCCGACGAACTCGTTTTCGGCCTGCTGGCCCAGCAGCGCGATGTCACGCAGGCTCGTGTCGAACTGGTAGAGACTCTGAAGGGCCTTGCCCGCGGCCACTTCCAGCGAGGCCGAGGAGCTGAGACCCGCGCCCTGCGGCACGTCGCCACTGACCACCATGTCGAAGCCATGCGGCAATGGGCCGTATCGCTGGATGAAGACATCGACCACGCCCCTGATGTAATTGGCCCAGCTCCTGTCGCTGTGTTCGGGGCGCTTGCCCACCGGGAACGTGTCCTGCGCCAGCCCGTAGTCGGCCGCCATCACCCGGGCGATGTCATCGGTGCGCGGCGCGATCGCGATCTCGGTGGCGAAGTCGATGGCGCAGGGCAGCACGAAGCCGTCGTTGTAGTCGGTGTGCTCGCCGATCAGGTTGACCCGGCCGGGCGCACGAATGAGCAGATGGGGAGCCTGGCTCAGGTGCTGGCGGAGCAGGGCCACCGTGTCCTGAATCATGCGCATGAGTTTGCCTCGCGATAGTGGATGTCGGAAAGGGCGCGCAGCCGTTCGGCTGCCTGTTCGGCGGTCAGATCCCGCTGGGATTCGGCGAGCATCTCATAGCCGACCATGAACTTGCGGACGGTGGCCGAGCGCAGTAGCGGCGGGTAGAAATGGGCATGACACTGCCAATGGGCCTGGTCTCCGTCCTGAAAGGGCGCGCCATGCCAGCCCATCGTGTAGGGGAAGCTGGTCTGGAACAGGTTGTCGTAGCGGCTCGTGAGCTTCTTCAGCACCACGGCCAGATCCTGGCGCTGGGCATCGCCGGCGTCGGACAGCCGCGGCAGGGCGGTCTTGGGCAGCAGCAGTGTCTCGAAGGGCCACACGGCCCAATAGGGCACCACGGCCAGCCAGTGTTCGCCCTCGACCACGGTACGGCTGCCGTCCTGCCGTTCGCGTTCCACATAATCGAGCAGCAGGCTTCGTCCGTGCTGCTGATGGTAACGGCGCTGATTGGTGTCTTCTTGTGAAATTTCGTTAGGTAAAAAATTGCTGGCCCAGACCTGCCCATGAGGGTGAGGGTTGGAGCAACCCATCGCACTGCCCTTGTTCTCGAAGATCTGGACCCAGCGATAGCTGCGGCCCAGCTCCTGCAATTGTCCGATCCAGGTGTCGATGATGGCCTCGATCTGTGGTAACGGAAGTTCGGGCAGGGTCTTGCCGTGGTCGGGCGAGAAGCAGATGACGCGGCCGGTACCCCGGACTGCCTCGACTTTTAGTAAAGGATCGTCAGATTGGAAGAGTGGGGTATCGGGCAGCAGCGCGGGGAAATCATTCGTGAAAACGAAAGGACTATCATAGGCAGGGTTTGTTTCGCCGCCTATCCGCTTGTTGCCCGGGCACAGGTAGCAGCTCGGGTCGTGACTGGGTGGTGCTTCGCGGTCGACGCTTTCCTGCTGGCCCTGCCATGGGCGTTTGGCCCGGTGTGGCGAGACCAGCACCCAGTTGTCGAGCAGGGGGTTGTAGCGGCGATGCGGGTGGTCGGTCGGCTCGAACATGAAGGGGCATCCTGATGATGAAGGTTGTCTGGCGGCCGAGCCGCTCTGGTTGTTGTTTTATGGATGACGGCAAATGATGATTTTATCTCAGCCTCCTGATCACACTCAGCGCATCATCGGGAAAAAGATGAAAGAATGGTCGCCGACCATCAGGGGCAGATCTGAATAAGTTCCGCAGGCCCCATCGGCCGCTGGCGGAACTTATTCAGGCATGTCCTGGCTTTTGGCGCGTGCATGAGGTCATTCGTCCCCGCGCGCTCGTGGTTGCTCAACCATCATTATCAATGTGGAGATCTCGGAAATGAAGAAGTCGGTTCTGGCCATCATGCTGTCGGCGATGACGGTTGCCTCGGCGCAGGCGGCTGATCGGGTTGGCGTCACCATCTACAAGTATGACGACAACTTCATGTCCACCATGCGCAAGTCGCTCGAAGGCATCGCGGCCAAGCAGAAGGACATCAAGCTGCTGATGAACGACTCGCAGAACAACCAGTCGATGCAGAACGATCAGGTCGACATCCTGCTGGCTCGCGGCGTGAAGGCTCTGGCAATCAACCTGGTCGACCCGGCTGCCGGCCCGACCATCATCGACAAGGCGCGTGCCATGGACGTGCCGGTGGTGTTCTTCAACAAGGACCCTGGCCAGAAGGCGATCGACTCCTACGAAAAGGCCTATTACATCGGCACCGATCCGGTACAGTCGGGCGTCATTCAGGGTGAGCTGATCGCCAAGGCCTGGGCGGCCAATCCCGACTGGGATCTGAACAAGGACGGCAAGCTCCAGTTCGCGCTGCTCAAGGGCGAGCCGGGTCACCCCGATGCCGAGGCTCGTACCGAGTGGGTCGAGAAGGAGCTGAACGCCAAGGGCGTGAAGACCGAGCGTCTGTACATGGATGCCGCGCTGTGGGATGCCGCCAAGGCCAAGGACATTGCCCAGGCCTGGCTGTCGGGCCCGAAGGCCAACAAGATCGAAGTGATCATTTCCAACAATGACTCAATGGCGATGGGGGCCGTCGAAGCGGCCAAGGCCCAGGGCAAGAAACTGCCGATCTTCGGCGTGGATGCGCTGCCCGAGGCACTGCAACTCGTGAAGAAGGGTGATCTGGCCGGTACGGTGCTGAACGACGGGGAGGCTCAGTCGAAAGCCATCTTCGCCGTGCTGCCGAACCTGATCAGCGGCAAGCCGGTGGCCGAAGGCACCGGCTACGAGTTCCAGCAGGACTACCTGCGCCTGCCATACGTGGGTGTCGACAAGGACAACCTGGGTCAGTTCCTGAAGTAATCGTCCATCAGGAGAGGAAGGGCCGTCCGGTTCTTCCTGCCGGATACGGAGGGTTGCCTGCCGTATCCGGGACACAGGTTTTTCCTCGGGCCGATGGGCAAGCGCCGATGGGTGCCGCCTCATCGCTGCCGGATGCGCCGATCGAAGGCTTTTGTGATCACGCGTGTCCTGCATCGGAAGGCATGGGCGGCCGTCGCCGATCCGTATCGGCCCTGATACTCATTTGACGAGGTTCATGTATGTCGCCCCCGATGAGCGACGCATCGCCAGCCGGTGAATTCCTGCTGGAGATGCGTGGCGTCCACAAGAGCTTTCCGGGCGTCAAGGCGCTGGACAACGCCCAGCTGAATGTGCGCCCGCACTCCGTTCATGCCCTGATGGGCGAGAACGGCGCCGGCAAGTCGACCTTGCTGAAATGCCTGTTCGGCATCTATCACGCCGACAAGGGTGAAATTCTCTTCTGCGGCAAGCCCGTTGCCTTCAAGACCTCCAAGGAGGCGCTGGAGAACGGCATCTCGATGGTGCACCAGGAGCTGAACCTGGTGCCGCAGGTGACGGTGATGGACAACCTCTGGCTGGGGCGCTACCCGCAGAAGGGGCCATTCATCGATCACGGCAAGATGTACCGTGACACGAAGGCCATCTTTGAAGAGCTGGACATCGACATCGACCCCCGACAGAAGGTGGCCGAGCTGACGGTGTCGCAGATGCAGATGATCGAGATCGCCAAGGCGTTTTCCTACAACGCGAAGATCGTGATCATGGACGAGCCGACGTCCTCGCTGTCCGAGAAGGAGGTCAATCATCTGTTCAGCATCATCGGCAAGCTGAAGGAGAGGGGCTGCGGCATCATCTACATCTCGCACAAGATGGACGAGATCTTCCGCATCTGTGACGAGATCACGGTGTTGCGGGATGGCCAGTGGATCGACACGAAGCCGATCGAGGGACTGAGTTTCGATGATGTGATCCGGATGATGGTCGGCCGCGATCTGGGCGAACGCTTCCCCGAGAAGACCAACCAGCCGGGCGAGCTTGTGCTGGAGGTTCGGGGCCTGACCGCCAGGAACCAGCCATCGATCCAGGACGTTTCCTTCGACCTGCGCAAGGGTGAGGTACTGGGGATTGCGGGCCTGGTGGGCGCCAAACGCACCGACATCGTCGAGACGCTGTTCGGCGTCCGGATGGCTAGCGCCGGTGAGGTGAAGCTCCATGGCAAGCCGGTGCGCAACACGAGCAGCCTGAAAGCGATCCGCAACGGCTTTGCGCTAGTGACCGAAGAACGGCGTGCCACCGGCATCTTTGCCGGCCTGGGCGTGGATTTCAACGCGCTGATCGCGAACATGCCGAACTACGAGCGCCACGGCCTGTTGCAGAGTGGCAGCATGCGTGGCGACACCGACTGGGTCGTCAAGTCGATGAACGTCAAGACGCCCAGCCAGCGCACGACGATCGGCTCGCTGTCCGGGGGCAACCAGCAGAAGGTGGTCATCGGCCGGTGGCTGCTCACGAAGCCGGAGATCCTGATGCTGGACGAACCGACCCGTGGCATCGACGTGGGCGCCAAGTTCGAGATCTATCAGCTGATCAATGATCTGGCCGTGCAGGGCAAGAGCATCATCATGATCTCGTCCGAGATGCCCGAGCTGCTGGGCGTGTCCGACCGCATTCTGGTGATGAGCAATGGTCGTGTGGCCGGCATCGTCAATACCCGGGAAACCAGTCAGGAAGAAATCCTGCAACTGGCCGCCAAATATCTCTAAAAGGAATCCATCGTGAGCTTCGCACGTACGCCCTTGCAGGCAGCAGGGGACTTCTTCAAGGAATACGCGCTGTATTTCGTCTTCGTGATTCTGCTGGCGGTGATCATCATCGAGGACAGCAGCTTCCTGAGTATCGTCAACCTGTCCAACATCCTCACCCAATCCTCGGTGCGGATGATCATCGCGCTGGGTGTGGCCGGTGTCATCGTCACTCGCGGAACCGACCTGTCGGTGGGCCGTCAGGTCGGCCTTGCGGCGGTGGTCTCGGCCACCATGCTGCAAGCCGTCGACAACGTCAACAAGGTCTTTCCGGAGATGGGCGTGGTGCCGATCCCGCTCGTGATCCTGCTCGTCTGCGCCATCGGTGCGCTGATCGGCCTGCTGAATGGCCTGATCGTCGCGATCCTGAACGTGACACCCTTCATCGCCACATTGGGTACGATGCTGATCGCCTATGGCGTGAACTCGCTGTACTACGACGCCGTCGGTTCGGCGCCGATCGCCGGTTTCGACAGTGCGTTCCGATCATTCACGCAGGGCTTCTTTGCGATCCCGCTGGGTGATGCCGGCACCTTCCGGCTCAGCTACATCACGATCTATGCGCTGATCGCCATCGTGTTCACCTGGGTGCTGTGGAACAAGACCCGCTTCGGCAAGAACATCTTTGCCATCGGCGGCAACCCCGAGGCTGCTGCCGTGTCGGGCGTCAACGTCACGGCCAACCTGATCGGCATCTACGTGCTGTCCGGCGTCTTCTATGCCTTTGGCGGCATGCTGGAAGCCGGGCGGATCGGCTCGGCCACGAACAACCTCGGCTTCATGTATGAGCTGGATGCGATCGCGGCCTGTGTGATCGGCGGCGTTTCCTTCAGCGGTGGCGTGGGCAAGGTGGCTGGCGTGGTCATGGGCGTCATCATCTTCCAGCTGCTCAACTACGGTCTTTCCTACATCGGTGTGAACCCGTACTGGCAGTACATCATCAAGGGTTCGATCATCGTGCTGGCCGTGGCGATGGACTCGATGAAGAACGCCCGGAAGAAGTAAGGGAGCTGTACGGCTTTTCCTGTCGGGAAAGCGCAGGGGGCTGGGGCCTGTGCTCAGGCAAGGCCCCGGCCAGGATCTGACGCTAAGGCTTACTGCCAGCCGCCGCCGAGCACCTTGTACAGGTCGACGAGGTTCTGGTGCTGGGCCAGGCTCACCGAGATCAGCTCCTGCTGGGCGGCAAAGGAAGAACGCTGGGCGTCGAGCACGTCGAAATAGCTCGACACCCCGTTCCGGTAGCGCAGGTTCGCCATGTCGAGACGCTCCTTCTCGACACGCACCAGTTCTTTCTGGGCAGCGAGCTGATCGAGCAGTCCCTGGCGGTTGGCCAGGCCGTCCGAGACTTCCTGGAAGGCCGTCTGGATGGCTTTTTCGTAGCTGGCGATGGCGATCTTCTGTTCGGCCTCGGCTACGCGCAGGTTGGCACGGTTGCGGCCTCCGTCGAAGATCGGCAACACCAGCTGTGGTGACAGCGTCCAGGCGAAGGTGCCGTGGTTGAAGAGGCGGCTCAGCTCGGTGCTGCCGACACCGGCGGTGCCGGTCAGCGTGATCCGGGGGAAGAAGGCTGCCCGGGCGGCACCGATGTTGGCATTGGCCGCGCGCAGCTGGTGCTCGGCTGCCCGGATGTCGGGGCGGCGGGTTAGCGTCTCGGAAGGCAGGCCGGCCGGCAGGTCGGTCAGGGCGACGACTTCGCGTTGCGCAGCTTCTCCGGTGGACGATGGGGCGGCGTCCGTCCGCTTCGTCTCGTGCCGGGCATCAGCTGTCCGGGCTTCATCGGCCGGTGCCGGGGACATCGGCTGACCGAGCAGCAGCACCAGCGCATTGTGGACGGTCGCCCGCTGGCGGGTGAGGGCAGCGTGCGTGGCGCGGGCGGCATGAACCAGTGAATCCGCCTGTGAGGCATCGAGTGCCGAGGCGGTGCCGTTGCGATATTGCAGCTGGGTGAGTTTCTGTGATTCCTCACGGGTGCTCAGCGTCTGGCGGGTCAGTGCCAGTTGCTGATCCAGCGCGTTCAGGTTCAGGTAGGCATTGGCCACCGCTGCCACGAGCGAGATTTGCGCCGTGCGACGGGCTTCCTCGGTGGCCAGATAGGCGGAGAGTGCGGCGTCACTCAGGTTCCTGACCCGGCCGAAGAAATCGATCTCGAAGCCGGTGATGCCCAGACCCACCGTGTAGGTGCTGGCCTGCTCGCCGGAAAGCGGGCTGGGGGCGCGTTCGCCACTGCCGATCGCGTTGACGCCCGGCAGTCGTTCGGCCCGCTGGATGCGGTAGGCCGCCCGGGCCTTTTCGATGTTCAGCGAGGCGATCCGCAGGTCACGGTTGTTGTCGAGGGCAACCTGGATGAGCTGTTGCAGGCGCGGATCGACGAAGAACTGCTTCCACGGGATGTCGGCCGCAGCAGGCAGGGCTGAGCCGGTATCCGGGCTGCCGTGGGCGAACTGCGCATCGACCGGTGCCTTGGGCGTCTGATGGACCGGCGCCAGTGACATGCATCCGGTCAGTGTCAGGGCTGCGGCCAGTGCAGCAGGACGAAGCAGCGGCGCTGGTGTCAGGGAGGATGTTGGCTTCGATGGGGTAGCCATGTTCAATTGCTCTCCTCGGCTGCTTGGGTGAGGTGGGTCGGGCGCTTGCGCTTGAAGATGCTCAGCACGACGACGAAGAAGAGGGGCACGAACATCAGGGCGAGGATGGTGCCACTGATCATGCCGCCAGCCACGCCGATACCGATGGCGCGCTGGCTGGCCGAACTGGCGCCCGTGGCGATGGCCAGGGGCAACACGCCCAGCGTGAAGGCCAGCGAGGTCATCAGGATCGGGCGGAAACGCAGGTGGGCTGCCTCAAGGGCGGCCTTGACCAGCGACATGCCCTGCTTGTCGTACAGATCCTTCGCGAATTCGATGATCAGGATCGCGTTCTTGGCCGACAGGCCGATGATCGTGATCATGCCGATCTTGAAGTAGACATCGTTGAGCTGTCCACCCCACATCGAGGCCAGAATCACGCCAAGCAGGCCCAGTGGCACCACCAGGATGACGGCGAACGGGATCGTCCAGCTCTCGTACAGGGCCGCCAGACACAGGAAGATGGCCAGCAGCGAGAAGGCAAACAGCACGACCATCTGGTCGCCGGACACACGTTCTTCATACGAGGTGCCCGTCCATTCGAAGCCGAAGCCGGGTGGCAGCTGGCTGGCCAGTTTCTCCATCTCGGCCATGGCCTGGCCCGTACTGTAACCGGGGGCAGGGGAGGCTTCGATCTTCATCGACGGGTAACCGTTGTAGCGCACGGTCTGCATCGGCCCCACCACCCAGCGGGTGGTGGCGAAGGCCGAGAAGGGTACGGCTTCGCCCGAGGCGTTGAGGACGTTGAGTTTCAGCAGGTCTTCGGGCTGCATCCGGGCCGGTGCGTCGGCCTGCACCATCACCCGTTGCAGACGGCCTTCGTTCGGGAAGTCGTTGACATAGGCACTGCCAAGCGAGGCGGACAGCATCGCATTGATGGACGAGAAGTTCACGCCCAGTGCATTGGCCTTGTTCCGGTCGATTTCCAGTCGTACCTGGGGGGCATCTTCCAGACCGTCCGGACGGACGCCGGTCAGCACCGGGCTTTTCATCGCCATGCCCAGCATCATGTTGCGGGCGTTGAGCAGTGCCTCATGGCCCTTGCTGCCACGATCCTGCAAGCGGAAGGAAACGCCCGTCGAGTTGCCCAGCTCGGGGATGGCTGGCGGGCTGAGCGGGTAGATGAAGGCATCACGGATGCCCGCCAGCGCCATCTGTGCGCGAGCGGCCACGGCATCGGCCGAATGCTCGGCGCCGGCACGCTCCTGCCAGTCCTTCAAGGTCACGAACATCAGAGCGGCGTTCTGGCCGCTGCCGCTGAAGCTGAAGCCCAGTACGGCCACCATGTTCTGCACTTCGGGTTGCTGGCCCATGTAGGCTTCGACCTGCTTGATGACCTCGCGGGTACGCTCCTGCGAGGCGCCGGCCGGCAGCTGCACGTTCACGACGACATAGCCCTGGTCTTCCGAGGGAAGGAAGCCCGTGGGCAGGCGGGTGAAGAAGACACCGGCGGCGGCGGCGATGGCCAGGTACAGCACCATGTAGCGACCGCTGCGCCGAACGATGGTGGCCATGCTGCGCTCATAGCGCCTGGCGCCGGCCGAGAAACCGCGATTGAACCAGCCGAAGAAGCCACGCTTTTCGTGATGGTGGCCGGCTTCGACCGGTTTCAGGAAGGTGGCGCACAGGGCCGGCGTCAGCGACAGGGCCATGAAGGCCGAAAAGCCGATGGAAGTCACCATCACCACTGAGAATTGGCGGTAGATGTTGCCGACCGAGCCACCGAAGAAGGCCAGTGGCACGAACACCGAGACCAGCACGACGGTCACGCCGATGATGGCGCCCGAGATCTGCTGCATGGCCTTGATGGTGGCCTGCAGCGGCGGCAGACCTTCTTCGCTCATGATCCGCTCGACGTTCTCGACCACGATGATCGCGTCATCCACCACGATGCCGATCACCAGCACCATGCCGAACATCGCCAGCACGTTGATCGACATGCCGAGCGCCAGCAGCACCGCGAAGGTGGCCAGCAGCGTGACGGGCACGACGATGGTCGGGATCAGGGTGTAGCGGATATTCTGCAGGAACAGGTACATCACGAGAAAGACCAGCAGCACGGCTTCCAGCAGGGTCTTCACCACCTGTTCGATCGACAACTTGACGAAACCCGAAGTGTCGTAGGGCATCGTCCAGCTGACGCCTTCCGGGAAGAAGGCTTGCAGCTCCGTCATCCTGTCACGGACGGCCGTGGCGGTGGCGAGCGCGTTGCCACTGGACGAGAGCTGCACACCGAGGCCCACCGCCGGATTGCCGTCCAGGCGGGCTGAGGTGTCATAGCTCTGGATGCCCAGCTCGATGCGGGCCACATCCTTCAGGCGAACGGTGGAGCCGTCGGCGTTGGCGCGCAGCACGATGTTGCCGAACTGTTCGGGGGTTTCCAGCTGTCCCTGTGCCGTCACGGTGGCCGTGATGGCCTGCCCGTCGACATTGGGCAGGGCACCGATCGCCCCGGCGGACACCTGCGCATTCTGTGCCTGGATGGCGGCGATCACGTCCGCACTGGAGAGTTTCAGGTTCTCGAGCCTGGCCGGTTGCAGCCAGATCCGCATGGCACGTTCGGAGCCGAAGAGCTGGGCCTGGCCCACGCCCTCGATCCGCTGGATCTCGGGCACGATGTTGCGGGCCGCATAGTCACCGAGCGAATCCGTGCCGAAGGCCGGATTGCTGGAGGACAGCATGATGAAGGCCAGGAAGTTCGATCGGGCCTTGTCGACCTGAACCCCCTGTTGGGTGACTGCGCTGGGCAGACGCGGTGTGGCCCGCGCCAGGCGGTTCTGCACGTCGACCTGGGCCAGATCCTCGTCGGTACCGGTCTTGAAGGTCAGGGTCAGTTCGCCCCCGCCGTTGGCGTCGGCACTGCTCTCCATGTACATCAGGCCGGGTGCGCCATTCATTTCACGTTCGATGACGCTGAGCACCGAGTCTTCGAGGGTTTGAGCCGAGGCGCCGGGATAGGCCACACGCAGGCTGATCGAGGGGGGCGCCACGGACGGATACTGCGAGATCGGCAGCTGGGTGATCGAGACAGCCCCGATCACCATCAGGAAGAGGGCGACGACCCACGCGAAGATGGGGCGGTGAATGAAGAATTGAGCCATGGTGGTGCCGCCTCTTACTTCGATCCGGCGGCGTCGCCACCTTTGGATGCGGGGTCTACGGCGACCGAAGCCGCCGGGTCGGCCTCACCCGCTGCACCACCGGCCGCTGTGCCCGTTGTGTTGCCACGCTGGGCACCTTGCCACGGCACCGGCGTCACGACCTTCACGCCCATCATCTGCACGAGCTGGAAGCCGTCGACCATCACCTGTTCGCCGTTCTTCAGCCCGTCGAGCACCACCCAGTGGTTGCCGTTCGAGCCACCAATTTTCACGTTGCGCGAGGACATCGTGCCATCGGCAGCCACGACGGTGACCGTATCACCCGAATTCGTGCGCGTGACGGCCTGCTGGGGCAGCAGGATCGCCTCGGGGATTTCGGCCTGTTCCAGCTCGGCCCGCACGTACATGCCGGGCAGCAGCTCACCGTTCGGGTTCGGCACCTCGGCACGAACCGCGATCTGGTTCGTGTTCGGGTCGACCGTCAGGTCGGTGAACAGCAGCTTGCCCTTGTGCTCATAGGCGCTGCCGTCATCGAACAGCACCCGCACGCTGGCGGCATTTTCCTTGCCGGCCTGCTTGAGCTGGCCACTTTCCAGCCCGCGCTTGAGCCGCATCACGGTCGAGGCCGGCTGCGTGATGTTGATGTAGACCGGATCGATCTGCTGTACGGTGGCGAGCGGCGTGGCGTCTCCCTGACCCACGAGCGCCCCTTCGGTCACCAGTGCCCGGCCGATGCGGCCGCTGATGGGCGAGGTGACATTGGCATAGGAGAGGTTGATCTCGGCCGTCTTCACGGCAGCCTGGGCGACGCCCACTTCGGCCTGCGCCGCCTTGTAGGCGGCCACGGCGTTGTCATAATCCTGGCGGCTGACGGCGTTGGCCTTGATCAGCGGGGTGTAGCGATCGACCACCCGCTTCGTGTTCGTCACCTGGGTCTGGGCGCGCGCCAGCGTGGCGCGGGCACTGTTCAGTGCTGCCTGATAGGGGGCCGCGTCGATCCTGAAGAGCAGCTCGCCTTCCTTCACGTCCGTGCCTTCCTGGAAGACGCGCTTCTCCAGGATGCCGGCCGCGCGGGCACGGATCTGGGCCACACGTGAGGCTTCGATGCGGCCGGGCAGGTCTTCCACCAGACCGACCGGCGCGTATTGCACGGTCACGATGCCGACCGGCAGCTTCGGCGGTTGCTGGGCAGCACCGCCCTGGGCGGCATCGGCGTCACGCTGGGCCTGGTCGCCTGGGCCCTGGTTGCAGGCAGCCAGTGAAACGGCCAGCAGTGACAGCATGACGCCCCTGCCCAGACGGGATACGATGAGGGGAGTCCGTGTATGGCCAGAGTCTCGGCTGGCGGTGTTGGTTTTTTTCATGGATTCGCGGATTTGAAACAGGCGAAAAAAGGTGCCCCGCAAGATGCCCTGTCAGCGCCCGTCGGCCGCGGCACCGTCAGGGTGAAGGCGGCACGAGAGGGGGGCTGGCCGGATATCGTCCATTCATCGGAACATGAACGGAACGGAGCCGAAAAGGGAAGTGAATATCTTGCAGGGAAATACAGCGTGAATGAATGAAAAACCCGGCCAGGAGTTTGGGCGGCCGGTTTGCAGCCCGCGACTGTCCTGCCGCCCAAGTTCTGCCGCCCAAGCTCCCAGAAGCCGGGGTCATGGACGGGAAATCAGCCGTCCGTGCGGGTGGCCTGGGGCTTGCGCGTCAGTTGCCGCCGCGGCTGCGATGGATCCTGACGGCTGGCGCCGGCGGTCGGAGCGGGATCACCCAGTACCGGCTGGAGAACCGGGATCAGGGCAGAAAACATCTTCGGATTACCGGCCACGACCTGACCGGCTTCCAGATAGTTGGCATTGCCGTTGAAATCGCCGACCAGGCCACCGGCCTCGGTCACGATCAGGCTGCCGGCCGCCACGTCCCAGGCTTTCAGGCCGCGTTCGAAGTAGCCGTCGAAACGGCCGGCTGCGGTATAGGCCAGATCGAGGGCAGCCGAACCGGTGCGACGCATGACGGCACCCTTGTCGAGCAGAGGACGCAGCACCGTCAGGTATTGATCCTGATCCGTGAAGCGGCGGAAGGGGAAACCGGTGCTGATCAGCGCGTCTTCGAGGCGGAAGCGCTTGCTGGTGCGGATGCGCCGGTCGTTCAGGAAGGCGCCACGACCGCGCGAGGCCGTGAACAGCTCATTGCTGTTGGGGTCGAAAATCAGTGCCTGCGTGATGACGCCGCGCTCCATCAGTGCGATGGAAATGCAGTAGTGGGGCAGCCCGTGGATGAAGTTCGTCGTGCCATCGAGCGGATCGATGATCCAGACGTGCTCGGCTTCCCGCCAGTGCTGCTCGTCCGAAGCACCCTTGCCCGGTCTGAAACCGGACTCCTCCGCTAGAATCGCATGGTGGGGGTAGGCAGCCAGCAGGGTCTCGATGATCGCCGCTTCCGAGGCACGATCGACCTCGGTGACGAAATCGTGGCGATCCTTCCGGGTGATCTGCACCGTTTCCACGTCCAGACTGGCACGAGTGATCAAGCGGCCGGCCTGTCGTGCTGCGCGTACAGCGACGTTGAGCATCGGATGCATGGTATTGGGCTTCTTTCTTTTTAAGAACAAGCGAAGATTATAACGTAAATGACCGGGCGTTCAGAAATTTCTGGTATTCATCAAAGCCTGGATGAGCCGTTGCAACGACAACTGGATGCCTGCCGGATCGTGCTGGTCGCCCCCAGTCTGGCAGCCAACATCGGTTCCACGGTCAGGGCCATGACGACGATGGGCCTTTGCGACCTGGTGGTGGTGTCGCCGAAAGATCCGGGCTTCCGGGTGCATCCGGATGCACGGGCGCGGGCTGGCCGGGCTGAGGCCCGCCTGGACACGGTCCGCAGCGTCGATACGCTGTCCGAGGCGCTGGCAGACTGCCAGCTGGCGGTGGCCGTCAGCGCCGAGGGCCGTGAGTTCGGCCCGCCACCGGTCTTTCCGTCCCGGATGGCCGACCAGGTCATGGCAGGTCTTTCCACCGGGCAATACCGGCGAGTGGCCTTCGTGTTCGGTACCGAGCGGACCGGGCTGTCCACCGGGCAGATGGCGCAGTGCCAGCACTGGCTCGTGATCCCGGCCGATGCCGGCTACAACTCGCTGAACCTGTCCCAGGCCGTGCAGATCGTCGCCTTCTCGCTGCGCCAGTCCGTGTTGAACGCCGGCGGGAGGCAGGATGTGGCGCCACCCGGCGGGGCCGGCCTGGCCGATCTGGCGGCGCTGGAAGGGTTGTACCAGCATCTGGCCCGCAGCCTGATCGCGCTCGGCACACTCGACCCGGCGCGTCCACGCCGGCTGATGCCCCGGTTGCGCCGGCTGCTCGGGCGGGCGGGGCTTGTACAGGATGAGGTCGATCTGCTTCGCGGCATCTGCCGCGACATCGAGCGGATGTCAGCCGGTGTGGCCCGGGACGATCAGGGCAGTCCGCTCTCGGCCAGCGACAGGATCTCGCCACGCACAGGATCCGTGGTCGACCAGTCCGGCAGAACCCAGCGGTGACGTTCGCCATCCGGGCCTGTCCAGTGGTGAAGGGCAGGGCGGTGGGTGTGGCCATGAATCATCCGGTGGCAGCCGTTTTCGGTCAGCATCCGGTCGACGGCCGTCATCGTCACGTCCGGGAGCTGATCGGCGCTCATCTGGGTATTCTGGCTCTGTTCCCTCAGTGCCTTCGCCATCGCGATCCGTTCGGCAATCGGCATCGCCAGCAGCGCTGCCTGCCAGGCGGGTTGCCGGCACCGGGCGCGCCATTGCTGGTAGGGCAGGTCGTCGGTACACAGCAGGTCGCCATGCGTCAGCACGATCCGCTGGCCGGCGACCTCGATCACGCATGGATCCGGCAGCAGTACGGCTGCGCATCGCTGGCTGTAGGGCTGTGCGGGGTTGTCGGCCGCCAGCGGTGCGTCGATCAGGAAATCCCGGTTGCCGTGCATCAGGAAGCAGCGCCCGCCGGCCGCTGAAAAAGCCTTCAGGCGCTGGGCCAGCTGTTCGGCCACCGGGCTGGGCGTGTCGTCGCCGATCCAGTATTCGAACAGGTCGCCGAGCAGGAACAGGGCCGTTCGTCCGGCGACCAATGCCTGAAGGCGGCTGTCCAGGGCCTGAAGGAAGCGCCCGGCCAGCGCCGGGTTCCGGTCGTCCAGATGCATGTCCGACGCGAAGAGCACGTCGGACGCCCGCTCGAGACGGATCACGGGGCTGGGGGCGGTCATGGTCTGGCGTCGCTCAGGGCTGGACGCGGGTGACCGACTCGATGATCACGGCTTCTTTCGGCACGTCGCCGTGCGGGCCGTGACGGCCGGTGGGTACCTTGGCGATCTTCTCGACCGTGTCCATGCCCTTGATGACCTTGCCGAAGACGGCATAACCGTGGCCATCGGGGCTCGGGTAGTTCAGGCTGTTGTTGTTGACCGTGTTGATGAAGAACTGGGCCGTGGCCGAATCGGGCACCATCGTGCGGGCCATCGCGATGTAGCCGACATCGTTCTTCAGGCCGTTGCGCGATTCCAGCGGGATCGGGTCACGGGTCTTCTTCTGCTGCATCGACGGGTCGAAGCCGCCGCCCTGGATCATGAAGTTGCCGATCACGCGATGGAAGATCGTGTTGGCGTAGAAGCTGTCATCGACGTACTTCAGGAAGTTCTCGACCGTCTTCGGGGCCTTTTCCGGGTACAGCTCGATCACCAGATCGCCCAGGGAGGTCTTCATCAGCACCTGCGGCTGCTTGTCGGCTGCCTGGGCGCCATCGGCGGGCGCGGACATCAGGACGGCGCCGGTTAGCATGGCGGCCAGCGGCGACAACAGCGAGTGCGAGGAAAAACGGGACATTGAAAGACTCCTGTCAGTAAAACCAAGGAAAGCGTGGGACATGCCTGCCGGCAAGGCACCCCGATGTGGGCGTGCCGGATGGCGGGATTCAGGGAAAGGAACCGGGTCTGACCATCGTCATGTCCGGGGAATCAGCGGTTTGCCCTGCCGCTGGCCGACGGCGCGGGCCGTTGCCCCAGGGCCGACTGGACACGCTCCAGCTTGCGCTTGAGCGTGCTCCGGTTCGGGCTGGCCGCCAGCGCCTGCTGCCAGTTCCGGATGGCCAGTTCGGCATACAGGTCACCCAGGTTCTCGTGGGCCACCGTGTAATCGGGAACGGCCCGGATCGAGGCTTCCAGCGCATCGCGCGCGTCTTCGAGCCGGCCCTGTGCGGCCCGGATCACGGCCAGATTGTTGTACGGCTCGGGCAGCTCCGGGTATTCGTCGATCAGGGCCATGAACACGGCCTCTGCTTCGGGCAGGCGTTTCAGCTGGTTCAGCGCGACCCCCTTGATGAAGCGCAACCGCGCATCGTCCGGTGCGTGCTGCAGGCCCGCGTTCGCGATGGCCAGGGCCTGCGCCGGGTGGTGGCGCATCAGCGCGCTCTGTGCCATCCGGCGTCGCTGCGCGAGCTGGGCGACTTCATCCTGATTGCCGCGGCCGGAGGCGGGCAGCGCCGCACGCCAGGCGGCGTCCTCGGCCGTGTCGGCCTGCGGCGCGGCCTGCCCGGCGGTAGCCGTGGCGGCCTGTGCTGCCTGTGCCGCTGCACGGGCAGCGTCGTCCGGCCCGTCGGTCCGGGCAAGCGCAGCCCCGGCTGTCAGGCACAGCGTGGTCAACAGGGTTCGCACCACGGCGGGTTGGGTCAAAAGAAGAAAAGACATGGGGCACGCGTGCGCCAGGAGCCTGGGCGGCCGGTTTGCAGCCCGCGATTTTCCTGCCGCCCAAGCTCCTGGCGGGCACGGTAAACTTTCCGCTGAAAAGCGGCATTCTAGCCGCCCACCATCGTTTCGATGTCCTTTCCCGTCGATTTTCTGCAGAAACCCGCCACAACCCATGCTGAAGCTCTACAACACGCTGACCCGTCGCAAAGAAATCTTCGAGCCGCTCGAGGCTGGCAAGGTAGGGCTTTATGTCTGTGGCATGACGGTCTATGACTATTGCCACATCGGCCATGCCCGGATGCTGGTGGGCTTCGACGTGATCCAGCGCTGGCTGCGCGCCCGCGGCTATCAGGTCACCTATGTCCGCAACATCACCGACATCGACGACAAGATCATCCGTCGCGCCGTCGAGAACGGCGAGACGCTGGCGAGCCTCACCGGCCGATTCATCGAGGCGATGCACGAGGACGAGGCCGCGCTCGGCATCCAGCGTCCAGACCTTGAACCGCGCGCCACGGCCCATGTGCCACAGATGCTCGACCTGATCTCGAAACTCGAGGACAACGGTTTCGCCTATCGGGCCGACAACGGCGACATGCTGTTCCGGGTTCGCCGCTTCCCCGGCTATGGGCGCCTGGGTGGCAAGTCGCTCGATGACCTGCGCGCCGGCGAGCGTGTGGCCGTGGCCGATGCGAAGGAGGATCCGTTCGACTTCGTGCTGTGGAAGGCGGCCAAGCCCGAGGAGCCGGCCGAAGCCTGCTGGCACAGCCCCTTCGGTGACGGGCGCCCAGGCTGGCACATCGAATGCTCGGCCATGTCCACGCAGCTGCTCGGGCAGCAGTTCGACATCCACGGTGGCGGGGCCGATCTTCAGTTTCCGCACCACGAGAACGAGCTGGCCCAGAGCGACGGGGCCTATTTCCCCGAAGGGGGCAAGAGTTTCGTGCGCTACTGGATGCACAATGGCTTCGTGCAGGTCGACGGCGAGAAGATGTCCAAGTCATTGGGCAACTTTTTCACCATACGCGACGTGCTGGCCGATTTCGACGGGGAGGTCATCCGCTATTTCATCGTCCGCTCGCACTACCGCAGTCAGGTCAATTACTCGGATGCGGGCCTGGAAGATGCGAGAGAATCGCTGACACGCCTGTACAACGCGCTGTCAGCCGACGCGCCGGCGCTCGACGCCGGATCGGCCGGGGCACTGCAGTCGGGCATCGACTGGGCGGATCCCCGGGCCCGGCGCTTTGCCGAGGCGATGGATGATGACTTCAATACGCCGGTGGCCGTTTCCGTGCTTTTCGAGCTGGCCAATGCGCTGAACCGCGAGCGCAGCCCCGGGCTCGAGCGCCTGTACCGTGGGCTGGCTTCCATTCTCGGTCTGCTGATGCAGGCGCCGGCCGAGGTGCGGCGTAGTGGCCTGAAAGGTCGGGCTGCAGGCGCTGGCGATCTGGACGATAATGCCATCGAGGCCCTGGTGCAGGCACGTCTCGAGGCCCGGCGTGCCCGCCGCTTCGACGAGGCCGATGCCATTCGCCAGCAGCTCACCGAGGCGGGCATCACGCTGGAGGATGGCCCGGGAGGAACCACCTGGCGTCGGTAAGACCGGTTTTCGCGGTACCCGCACGTCAGGTTCTTTCCACAGCGCGCCGGAAAGTGCCCTTCTGCGGTACATTTCCAAGGCTTTTCCTTTCAATTGCGTGAGGGCAAGGCTCTCACGGGCTGCTGGCAGCGCCATTTGCCGGCCGCTTCCTTCTGGCCCGGCGCGTCGGGTGCGCGCTGGTGTATGGTGTCAAGCTGATGAAAACAACCTATCTGGATTTCGAGCAACCGGTTGCAGAACTGGAAAACAAGATCGAACAGCTGCGTTTCATGCAGGGCGAATCCGTGGTTGACATCGCCGAGGAAATAGATCGGCTGCGCAGCAAGTGCGACTCTCGTCTGAAGGACATCTACGACAAGCTGACGCCCTGGCAGATGGCGATGGTGGCCCGCCATCCCCAGCGCCCCTACACGCTGGACTATATCGCGGCCATGATGACCGATTTCCACGAGTTGCATGGCGACCGGGCCTTTGCCGATGATCCGGCCATCGTCGGTGGTCTGGCCCGCTTCAACGGCCAGAGCGTGATGGTGATCGGCCACCAGAAGGGGCGCGACGCCAAGGAGAGGACCTACCGGAATTTCGGCATGCCCCGACCCGAGGGCTATCGCAAGGCCTTGCGCCTGATGAAACTGGCCGAAAAATTTGGCATGCCGATCATCACCCTCATCGACACCCCGGGCGCCTTCCCCGGCATGGGCGCTGAAGAGCGAGGCCAGTCCGAAGCCATCGGCCGAAACCTGTATGAAATGGCCCGCCTCGAAGTACCCATCATCAGCGTGGTGATCGGTGAGGGGGGCTCGGGGGGCGCACTGGCGCTGGGTGTGTCCGACGTGCTGATGATGCTCCAGTACAGCATCTACTCCGTCATCTCGCCTGAAGGTTGTGCCGCCATCCTCTGGAAGAGTGCCGACAAGGCGCCCGAGGCGGCCGACATCATGGGCATCACGGCCCCGCGCCTGAAGGCGTTGGGCCTGATCGACGACATCGTCGAGGAACCGGTGGGCGGCGCGCACCGCGATATCGACACTCTCGTCGAGCGTCTGAAGCCGATGCTGACCGAGGCGCTGCGCCAGACCTCGGGCATGCGCCCGGCCGATCTCGTTCGCCAGCGCCAGACCCGTCTGGCCTCCTATGGCAAGTTCAAGGACGCGGCTGCCTGACATCGATGTCCGTGGCTCCTCGTCATGCCGATCGATGCGCTGACCCGAAGCCTGGCGAGAGCCGGGCTCTCGCCGGCTGAGCCGCTGCTGATCGCCTGCTCCGGTGGTCGTGATTCCCAGGTGCTGATGCACGCCGCGGCCGCCTTGCATCGGGCCAGGCCGGTCACCGTGGCCCATGTCCATCATGGTCTGCAGCAGGCTGCCGATGACTGGCTGGATTTCTGTGCCGCCGAGGCCATGCGGCTCGGCCTGCCTTTTCTCCATCGTCGTCTGTCGCCGCCCCTGCTGCCGGGTCGCCCGCATCCGGGTGGGCTGGAGGCCTGGGCCCGTGAATGGCGCTATCGGGCACTGGCCGAGATGGCGACCGAGGCCGGCGCCACGGTGGTGCTGACGGCACACCACGCACATGACCAGCTGGAAACCGTGGAAATCCGCCGACGGCGGGGCACCGGGATTCTGGGGCTGGCCGGCATGAGGGCGATCTCGCCCTTGCCCCATGCACCGGCCGGCATGAGGCTGCTGCGGCCCTTTCTCGAGTTGCCCCGGGAGGTGCTGGAACAGTGGGCCAGGAGCAGGCGGATCGGCTGGGTCGATGATCCTTCCAATGCCGATGCCCGATTCACCCGCAACCGGGTTCGCCATCATCTCGTCACGCAGCTGTCCACCGGCCAGCAGTCGATGCCGGCCGAGCTGCAGGCGATCGGCCTGTTCCAGCAGGCCGCCGACCGGATCCAGCGTCAGGCTGCCGACGACGTGACCGCCTGCAGCCTGCAGATCGCCGCCCCGGTGTCGGGGCAGACGGCGGGTAGCCCGGCCACCGCCCTGTCGGCATCCGGGTTGCCGGTTCTGTCGCGTGCAGCACTTCGGCGCCTGGACGCCGCGCGACGTGCCGAGGCGCTGCGATACTGGCTGGGGCTCGCGGGCTGCCGGATGCCTTCGCGGCTCAAGCTGATCGAGCTGGAACGTCAGTTCGTCCTGGCAGACGCCGCGCAGGCCATCCTGCGACATGATGGCATCGGCTTTCTGCGCTACCGTGACCGGATCGGGTTGATGCCCAGGGTGGCGGTGATCCAGCCGTTGCTGTTGCGCTGGCAGGGCGAGGGCTGTATCGAGCTGCCGTCCGGTCGCCTGCAGGTGGACACCGCCGACGGTGACGAGCCCGGTGCCCTCGAGGCCGCGTGGCTGAGGGAACAGGCGCTGCTGATCGACCAGGGCAGGGGCAGGGACCGGTGGCGTCCCCGGCCGGCGGCGCCCAGCCGAAGCTGGAAGAACCTGATGCAGGAAAGAGGGGTACCGCCCTGCCTGCGAGCCTCGTTGCCGGTTCTGCGGCTGGGCGGGCAGCTGCTGTTCGCGGCGCCTTTCGGTACTTCGGCGCCTGATCGCGCGGTGCCGCCCGTGGCGGCGGCTGAGGCATCGGGGGCGGCGGTCGAGCAATCGGCACCGGCGTTGCGCTTCACGCCCGGGGCTTCGACGGGCTTCGTCCGCCTGTGCTGGGTGCCTTCGGAGGAAATTCAGCCGTGGGTGTAAGCGAATCTATATAATCCTGTCGCTGAAGAAAAGGATCTATCAATGGCTCTCATCGTTCACAAATACGGCGGCACCTCGATGGGGTCGGTCGAACGCATCCAGAATGTGGCCAAGCGCGTTGCCAAGTGGCATCGTGCCGGTCATCAGATGGTGGTCGTTCCATCGGCCATGGCGGGCGAAACCAACCGCCTCATCGATCTCGCCAAAGCCATCCAGCCGGAACCGGACGGTCGGGAGCTCGACATGCTGGCTTCCACCGGTGAGCAGGCTTCGGTCGCACTGCTGGCCATGGCCCTCAAGGTGGAAGGCGTCGACGCGATCAGCTTCACCGGCTGGCAGGTGCCGATCGTCACCGATTCGGCCTACACCAAGGCGCGCATCAAATCCATCGACGACCAGCGTGTCCGCGAAGAACTTGCACAGGGCAAGGTCGTCATCATCACGGGCTTCCAGGGCATCGATGAAGCGGGTCACATCACCACGCTGGGCCGTGGCGGCTCCGACACCTCGGCCGTGGCGGTCTGTGCCGCGCTGAAGGGCGACGAGTGCCTGATCTACACCGACGTCGATGGCGTGTACACCACCGACCCGCGCATCGTGCCCGAAGCGCGACGGCTTTCGCGCGTCACGGTCGAGGAAATGCTGGAAATGGCCAGCCTCGGCAGCAAGGTGCTCCAGACGCGCTCGGTCGAGTTCGCCGGCAAGTACCACGTCAAGACCCGGGTGTTGTCCAGCCTGACGCCGCCCGAGATGCCGGTCGAAGACGAGATGAATTCGGGCACCCTGATCACCTTTGAAGAAGAGTTGGATAACGCCATGGAGCAAGCCGTCGTTTCTGGAATTGCCTTTCAACGTGATGAGGCACGTGTGACGCTGACCAAGGTGCCGGATGTGCCGGGCATCGCGTCGCGCATTCTCGGCCCCGTGGCCCGTGCCAACATCGACGTGGACATGATCGTCCAGAACCAGAGTGTCGAGGGCTTCACCGATTTCTCCTTCACCGTGGCACAGAACGACTTCCAGCGCGTGATGAAGGTGCTGGAGGAGCAGGTGGTTCGTGAGATGGGTGGTGGCGAGCTGGTAGGCGATCCGCGCATCGCCAAGGTCTCGATCGTGGGCCTGGGCATGAAGAGCCACGCCGGCATCGCAGCCCGCATGTTCGAGACGCTGGCCAAGGAAGGCATCAACATCCGCATGATCTCCACCAGTGAGATCAAGACCTCGGTCATCATCGAGGACAAGTACCTCGAACTGGCCGTGCGTGCGCTGCACAAGGCCTTCGAGCTGGATTCCGAGCCGGTCGAACTGTCGAAGGACACCGTCTGAGTCTAGGAGCTTGGGCGGCAGGAAAGTCGCGGGCTGCAAACCGGCCGCGCCGGCCCATTTTGCACCCGCTTCTTGCCCCATAGCACCCGCTATGGGGCGGCGAATCGGGCACAAACTGTGCTCGGCGGGGCCGATTTTCGCCTTCGCGATTCCTACCGCCCAAGCTCCTAGGAGCGGCTGGCGGTGATGGTCGGTAGCCGGCAAGCGCCCCCGTCGCATCCGGGCGACAGGCGCCTGAAACCGTTCGGTGTCCGTCGTCCACCGCCCAAGTGCCTGGATGGTGCGTGCCGGACACGGTTGGAGCCTTCCGGCCCGGCAACCGACCGACAGCCAGACTGAAAACGGGTACAATGCGCGCTGTGCCGGTCAACAGGCAGTCTGTTGGGAACACCAGGAAGTTTTTCACTTCCTTACCCAAAGCGCTGAATGGCTGGTATACTCTGCAGCTTTCCCGGAGACGTGACCGAGAGGCCGAAGGTGCTCCCCTGCTAAGGGAGTGTTTGCTCAAAAAGCGAACCGTGGGTTCGAATCCCACCGTCTCCGCCAGATACGAAGAAACCCAGCCTTGGCTGGGTTTTTTTTCGAGTTGGGTTGAGGAAACATCGGATCAAGCCATGACCGTCACCCTGGAAGCCCTCACGGCCCATATCCGTGCCGAGCTGCACAACAACCCCACGCCGGCGCAGCTGGCGGCGCATTTCGGCCTCAGCCGTTTTGCGCTCAGCCGCTGGTTTCGGCAGTGCACCGGGCTGTCGCTGCGCGATTACATTGCAGCGCTGAAGATCGAACAGGGCATCGGCCCGCTGGTGGCGGGTGAGCCCATCATCAGCTCCCAGCTCGAAGCCGGGCATGCCAGTGCCGCCACCTTCAGCCATCGCTTCCGGCAGCATACCGGCCAGACGCCGCGTGACTACCGTGCGCAGGCCGGCCGGCTTGGCCAGACGATGAGCGAGCAGCTGGCCGATGCGCACGCGCGTGTGCTGATGCATCACAGCTTCGATCCGCAGCGGCACCCGCAGCCGCATGCGTTGACGGTGCGTGTCGAGGGGGGCAGCAACCTGCGTCATGTCGTCTTTGCCGGCCTGTTTCCCGAGCCGATCCCGCGTGGCGTGCCGCTCGTGGGCGCGGCGATGTTCGGCCAGCGCGCTTTCGTCATCGACGCCGTGCCGGATGGCGAATACCACCTGCTGGGCTGTGAAATCGCCCCCAGCCGCAACCCGCTGCATTACTTCCGGCTCGATCACTGCCCGCGCGGGATGCATGCCGAGCCGATCCGTTTTCCGCTGCAGGCGCCGCTGAGCGTGGATCTGTGCCTGCGCCCCTTGCAACCCAGCGATCCACCCATCACCGTCAATCTGCCCCGGCTGCTGTTCGAATATCTGCGCAGGCGACGTGGCACTGCGTTGCCGACGCCTTGAGCGTGTCATGCACTGATTCGTCCCCGCGAAAGCCCCTCTGGGCGTGCAGAACAAGGCGCCAGGCCCGCAGCATCCTGGATGGCTTCAAGGGGTTGGCAACGGTGCGCCGGTATGTAAGGCGTACGAAGCTGCGCGCCCGGAGGAGCTTTCGCGGGGCCGATTTTCGCCGTCGCGATTCCTGGCGCCCAGGCGTCTGGTGCCTGGCGGTTGCTGCCTCTGCAATCCATGACAAATGCTGGCGCTCGGTCTGGCGTAGTCTTGGGAGACTCTGAACATCTGAACAAGGAGCAGCACGATGAGTTTCACCCCCTATCTGTATTTCAACGGCGATTGCGCCGAGGCCATGAGCGTCTATGCCAGGGTGTTGGGCGGCGAGGTGGTCGATCTGTACCGTTTTGCCGACATGCCGCCCGAGGAAGGGGCGCCGCCGCTGTCCGATGCCGACCGCCAGAAAGTGATGCATGCCCGCCTGGTGCACGGCGGCGGGCAGCTGATGGCGTCCGACGTCGTGGCTGGCCTGTGCGGTGGTGAGGGCTACCAGAAACCGCAGGGGATCTGGGTGGCGATCACGGCAGAGAACGCGACCGAGGGTGAACGCATCTTCAGCGCACTGGCCGAAGGGGGCACGGTGCAGATGCCTTTTGGGCCGACCTTCTTCTCCCAGGGGTTCGGACAGCTGACCGATCGTTTCGGCATCCCGTGGATGGTGGATGTGGCGACGGCGCAGGAATGAGCGTCCCTGAGGAGCTTGGGCGGCAGGAAAGTCGCGGGCTGCAAACCGGCCGCGCCGGCCCATTTTGCACCCGCTTCTTGCCCCATGGCACCGGCTATGGGGCGGCGAATCGGGCACAAACTGCGCTTGGCGGGGCCGATTTTCGCCGTCGCGATTCCTGCCGCCCAAGGTCCTCGGGCAGCTGCTGACCGGGATCGGCATCAGCATCAGCATCAGGGGCAGTGGTATGCTGCTCGGCATGCCGGCTGGCACGCGGGCATCACCGGGGTTGCCAGCTGGCCTGATCTGGGAGCCTGGGCTGCGGGCGATCGCCGCAAGTGTCCCCGTGTCTTCCCGTCACCTCATGGAGTGCATCATGCCCACCGATATCGAGATTGCCCAGCAGGCCCGTTTGCAGCGCATCAGCCTGATCGCCGACAAGGTCGGGATTCCGGGGGAGGCGCTAGAACCTTACGGGCATCACAAGGCCAAGGTCTCGCTCGATTACCTGGAAAAACTGCCCGCACGTCCCGAGGCGCGCCTGATCCTGGTGACGGCCATCAGCCCGACGCCGGCGGGTGAGGGCAAGACGACGACCGTGGTCGGGCTGGGCGATGCGCTGAACCGGATCGGCAAGCGGGCGATGATCTGCCTGCGCGAGCCTTCGATGGGGCCGGTATTCGGCCTGAAGGGCGGCGCTGCCGGTGGCGGCCATGCGCAGGTGGTGCCGATGGAGGACATCAACCTGCATTTCACCGGGGATTTTGCCGCCATCAGCATGGCCCACAACCTGCTGGCGGCGGCCATCGACAACCACATCCATCAGGGCAATGCGCTGGACATCGACCCGAGCCGCGTCAGCTGGAAGCGGGTGGTGGACGTGAACGATCGCGCCCTGCGTCAGATCGTGGTGGGGCTGGGCGGGCCGGTCAACGGCCAGGCGCGCGAGGATGGGTTCGACATCGTCGTGGCTTCCGAGGTGATGGCGATCTTCTGTCTGGCGACGTCGCTGATGGCGTTGCGCGAGCGGCTGGGCGACATCGTGTTCGGGCTCGACCGCCAGGGCAACCCACTGCATGCACGGCAGCTGAAGGTGCATGGCGCGATGGCGGCGTTGTTGAAGGATGCGATCAAGCCCAATCTCGTGCAGACGCTTGAGCACAACCCGGCATTCGTGCATGGAGGCCCCTTTGCCAATATTGCGCATGGCTGCAATTCGGTGATCGCCACGCAGGCGGCGATGAAGCTGGCCGATTATGTGGTGACGGAGGCGGGCTTCGGTGCCGATCTCGGGGCCGAGAAATTCCTCGACATCAAATGTCGCAAGACGGGTCTGTGGCCCAGTGCCTGTGTGGTGGTGGCCACCGTGCGGGCGCTGAAGTTTCATGGCGGGGTGCCCGTGCACGAGCTGGGCGCCGAGAATCTGGATGCGCTCTCGGGTGGGATGGTGAATCTGGTGCGCCATGTGCGCAACATGCGTGAGCACTTCGGATTGCCCGTGGTGGTGGCCATCAACCGCTTCACGGCCGACACCGAAGCGGAATTGCGGCTGATCCGCGAACGGATGCAGGCACTGGGCGTGAACGTCGTGTTGAGCGAGCACTGGGCCAGAGGGGGCGAGGGGGCCGAGGCGCTCGCGCACGAGGTGGTGCGACTGGCCGCGGGCGACGCATCGGTGCCGCGCCATGTCTACCCGGACGAGATGCCGTTGTGGGACAAGCTGAAGGCGGTGGCGCAGAAGATTTACGGGGCTGCGGACATCACGGCACCGCCCAAGGTGCGCCAGCAGATCGAGGCCTGGCAGGCAGCCGGCTATGGGCATCATCCGGTCTGTGTGGCAAAGACCCAGAGCAGCTTTTCCACCGACCCCTCACTGAAGGGGGCGCCGGAAGGGCATGTGGTGGCCGTGCGGGAGGTGCGTCTGGCCGCCGGGGCGCAATTCATCGTGATGATCTGCGGCGACCTGATGACGATGCCGGGTCTGCCCAGAAAACCGGCGGCCGAGAACATCGACGTGGATGCCGACGGCAGGATCATCGGCCTGTTCTGAAAACTGGTTTGCTGCCATATCAGTTTGCCTGTCTGAACCCATCATGGGTGGGCAGCAGGATCCGTCCGACGGTGGGCACGCCTCCCTCATGAGAAAAGCATCTAAGCAAATGAATTTTCAACGGGCCTGACAAGGCACAATCGGCGGTCATCAACCGATTCTTTTTGCACGGAGCCTCGTTGCGATGACCCAGTCCACCGAACAGAAACCTGCCGATACCGTCAAGGCCTATCTGAGGCCGATCGACCGCGAGGGCTTGCTGGCCTTTGCCGAAAAGGGACGCAACAACCCCGGTGCACGGGGCACCAACAAGGTGCATACCGTGATGGAAGGGCAGTACCGCTCACTCAGTTACGTGGGCAACCATCAACCCGTGGTGGTCGACGAGCCGCTGCATCTCTTTGGTGAAGACACGGCGCCGGCGCCGGGTGAAGTGGTGCTGTCGGCGCTGGGCGCGTGCCTGGCGGTCGGCATCACGGCGGTGGCCACGCTGCGTCAGGTCAGGCTCTCGAAGCTGGAGCTGTTTCTGGAAGGGGATATCGGCAACCCGGCCGCCTGGGGGGCGGGAGGGGCCGAGAAACAGCCCACCGAGATGGGTTTTCAAGCCGTCCGCGTGCGTGTCGTGGTGGAGGGTGATGCCAGCCGGAAGGCGCTGGATGACATCGTGCAACACGCCAACTTCTATTCGCCGGTGGGCAACACGATCCGCAACCCGGTGCCGATGACGGTCGAGCTGGCCTGAACGGCCTGAGCATCGGGGTGATCGTCCCCGGGGAAGTTCACGAACGTCACGAATCAGCGAGGGCTGCGCATGTCGATCACTGCAGAAGAAAGGAGGCAGGCACCGTGCCTGTCGGCGCACGCGCGACCGGTGGCGGGGCAGGGGGCGGCTTCATCCGGCCGGGGGATGCCGCCCCGTCCGGGCGCCGCTGCCATGCTGGCCGCTGTTCGACAGCTGGCCGATGGGCCGCTGGCCGGGCAGGCCGAAGCCATCGACCAGTCGGGTCTTTATCCGGAGACGATCCTGCGCCAGCTGGGGTCGGTGGGCGCCTATCGTGCCCACCTGGGCGGGGCGGATCAGCAGCCGGATTATGCGGCGGCCATCGGTGCCATCGCCGAGGTGTCACGGGTCTGTGCCTCGACGGGTTTCATGGTGTGGTGCCAGCTGGCCTGTGCCATGTATCTGGCGCGTTCGGGCAACACGGCGCTGCACGGCGACACGCTGGCCCGGCTGGCCGGGGGAGAGATCCTGGGCGGAACCGGACTCAGCAATCCGATGAAGAGCCTGGCCGGCATCGAGCCGCTGGCCCTGCGGGCACGGCAGGACGGTGAGGATTTCATCGTCGATGGCACGCTGCCCTGGGTCAGCAACCTGGGGCCGGATCATGTGTTCTGCGCGGTGGCCGGCGTGGAGACGGCCGAGGGGCCTGTCGAGATGATGTTCGTGGCCGGTTGTGCCGACGAAGGTGTCGAGATGCGGCCCTGTCCGGATTTTTCGGGGATGGCGGGCACAGGCACCTGGGGGCTGCGTTTCAGCGCATATCGTGTGCGTCCACAGGCCGTGGTGGCCTTCCCGGCCCGTCCTTTCATCGCGGGCATCCGCAGTGCGTTCGTGTTGCTGCAATGTGGCATGGGCTGGGGGGTCACGCAGGGGGCCATCGATTCGATGTGGGCCGTGGAGTCGCAGCTGGGGCATGTGAACCAGTTTCTGGAAGACCGGCCCGAGGATCTTCAGGCCGAACTGGATGCGTTGAAGGCGAGAACCCTGGTATTGGCCGACACGCCCTACGAACGTCGTGATGCCTTCTTCGTCGATGTGCTGGATGTGCGTGCCCATGCGGCAGAGCTGGCGCTGCGGGCGGCACAGTCGGCGCTGATGCATCAGGGCGCACGCGGTTATCTGATGCGCTCGGCGGTTCAGCGTCGGGTGCGGGAGTCGCATTTCGTGGCGATCGTCTCGCCTGCCATCAAACATATCCGAAAGGAAATTGCGCGCCTGAGCGCCGACAGGATTCCGTCATGACAGGCTCCGAAGCGCCGTGGCGCCAGTACCTCTGCCGCGCCTGCGGACTGATCTACGACGAGGCGCAGGGAGATCCGGACAGTGGCCTGCCGCCGGGCACCCGCTTCGAGGACATCCCGGATGACTGGGTCTGCCCGTTGTGCGGTGTCTCGAAGGCCGATTTCGAGCTGCTCGAGTCACCACCGGCGGCCTCGACTGGCTCAAGCGCGTCAGGCACGAACGCGTCGCCATGCCGGCGGGGCGCGGGCGCTGTCCATCGCGCCGATGGTGCCGGGGTGGTCGTCGTCGGCGCCGGTCACGCGGGGTGGCAGATGGTGAAGGCGCTGCGCGAGCGCGATGTCGAATGCCCGATCACGCTGGTGTCGGCCGATGCCGCCGATGTCTATGACAAACCGATGCTGTCGGTGGCTTTCAGCCGGCAGCTGACGCCGGAGGCGCTGGTTCGGGAAACGGGGATGGCCGCCGCCCGGCGATGGGGAATCCGGCTCCTGGCCCATGCCCATGTCTTCGACATCGTGTCGCAGGCGCGTCGGGTGCGCACGACACGTGGCACGCTGCGCTATCAGCATCTGGTGCTGGCGCATGGGGCACGCGCGCGCGCGCATCCGGCCCTGCCAGCCGAGTCCTGCTGGCGGCTGAATGATCTGGACAGTTATCGGCGCTTCCGTCAGGCGCTGGCCCAGCCTCTGGTGCCGTCAGCGCACGTGGATGCGGACGTGATGATCGTCGGCGGCGGGCTGGTGGGCAGTGAGCTGGCCAATGACCTTGCCCTGGGCGGGTACAGCGTGCTGCTGGTCGAACGTGACACCCAGCCCCTTCCTCAGGCAAGCGCGGCCGATGCCGACGCGCTGTTGAGCGCCTGGGGCACCTTGCCGATCCGCTTCCTGGGGCAGAGCGAAGTCGGGCGGGTGGCACGAAGGGACGATGGGCTTCAGCAGGTTCATCTGCTGGATGGGCGCCGCTTTCGGGTCAGGCAGGTGGTATCGGCGCTGGGGGTCACGCCGCCCTCGCGTCTGGCCACCCGGCTCGGTCTGTCCTGGCATGACGGCATCGTGGTCGATGCACAGGATCTGTCGACCGGTGTGGCGAATGTTCACGCACTGGGCGACTGCATCAGCATCGATGGTGTGGCCAGCCGTTTCATCGAGCCCATTGCCCGACAGGCTGCGCTGATCGCTGACAAGATCGTCATGGGCCGTTTCACGCCCTATCAGCAGCGTCAGGTGCCGGTTCGGGTCAAGACCTCGTCCTATCCCTTCAATCTCTGAACGTCCTGCAGCCAGGAACATGCCGATGACAGATTCCGGTTCATCCGTTTCGCCTGATGATGATGGCACGCCGCTCAGGCTGTCATGCCGATGCGGGCTGCACAGGCTGAGTCTGAATGCGCCACCTTGCCAGCACGACACCGATGCCCGCCTGCAGGCCGACAGTGAAGATCATGCGCGCGCGCTGCTCGAAGCCTCGCTTCTCAAGGCGCTGTTTCCGCACGATGAACTGCGCCGGCGCTTGCTGCGTGCGGTGGGTGGCCAGACGGTCATGGCGGCCATGGCCAGTGTGGTGCCGGTTGCATCGCTTCAGGCCATGATCCATGAGCGGGCCGAGCCGGAGCGAAGGGACCTGAAAGTCGGGTTCCTGCCGATCACCTGTGCCACACCGCTGATCATGGCCGAGATCAATGGCTACTATCAGGAAGAGGGGCTGAAGGTTCAGCTCCTCAAGCACACAGCCTTCGGGCTGGTGCGTGACCGGCTCATCAATGGCGAGCTGCAGGGAGGGCTGATGCTGGCCACGATGCCGTTGGCTGCCTCGATGGGCCTGGGCTCACCGCCGACGCCATTGCGTGTGGCGATGATCGAGAATGTCAACGGCATTGCCTTGGTGATGGCTCTGAAGCACCGGCACAACCGGGATCCGCGGAACTGGCGGGGCATGCGCTTCGCGATTCCGCTCGAATACTCGGTGCAGAACCTGATGCTGCGATATTACCTGGCCGAGGCAGGTCTTGACCCGGATCGGGACGTGCAGATCCGGGTGGTGGTGCCGACCGAATTCGTCTCCAACCTGCGGGCCGGCAACATCGACGGCTTCGTCGGCGCCGATCCGTTGAATCAACGGGCCGTCTTCGAGGAGGCCGGTTTCTTCCAGCTGCACATGAGTCAGCTCTGGCACGGGCATCCCTGCTGCTCCTTCAGTGTGGCCGAGCCTTTCATCGAGCAGCATCCGAACGCGTTTGCCGCCCTGTTGCGGGCTGCGCTGAAAGGCTCCGCCTATGCGCGTGGTGGTGAGCATCGTCGTGCCATTGCCCGCGAGCTGGCCCGCCCGCAGTATCTGAACCAGCCGGAGATCGTCGTCCGTCAGGCGCTCGTGGGCCGCTTCGCCGACGGTCTGGGCAATGTGGTGGACATGCCCGAGCGTGTCGAGTTCAACCCGATTCCCTGGGACAGCATGGCGATCTGGATGCTGACGCAACTGAAGCGCTGGGGGTATGTCAAGGGCGATGTGGATTATGCCGCGCTGGCCAAACAGGTGTTTCTGCTGACGGATGCCGAACGGGCGATGAAGGCCCTGGGCCAGCCATGGCCAGCACACCTGTACGAGCGTTTCGAGGTGATGGGCAAGCCTTTCGATGCGCGCTCGCCGCAGGCCTACCTGCGCAGCTTCGACCCGGCAGGAAGGAGGGCGCCATGACGAGAGGTGTTCGGGAATCGTTGAAGGCGGCCTTGCTGTCGGTGCTGGTGTTCGTGCTGTTCGTGGGCATCTGGGGCTGGTTGACGCGTCCGCAGGTGCAGCGGGTGGCCGACATGACGCCGCAGCAGATCGAGTATGCGCAGCTGATGGGCAAGCTGCCCGAAGACCCGGCCCGGCTGGCTGCGATCATCCGGGCAGGTGAGGGCGTGGCCGGCGCCGTACCCTTGCGCGCGGCGGGGGGCTTTCCGACGCCTGCGGAGACAGGGGCGGCTTTCGTGCGTCAGCTGAGCGATCCCTTCCGTGACAATGGCCCCAATGACAAGGGGATCGCGTGGCAGCTGGGGGCTTCGCTGCTGCGGGTGGCCGCCGGCTTCGGTCTTGCCGTGCTGGTGGCCCTGCCGCTGGGTTTCCTGATCGGCATGAGTCCGCTGGCGAGCCGCGCGCTTCATCCTTTCATCCAGGTGCTCAAGCCGATCTCGCCGCTGGCCTGGATGCCGATTGCCCTGTTCACCATCAAGGATGCATCGGCTTCGGCCATTTTCGTGATCTTCATCTGCTCGATCTGGCCGATGCTGGTCAACACGGCCTTTGGCGTGGCCCATGTCCGCCGGGAGTGGTTGAACGTTGCCCGGACACTGGAAGTGGGCCTGTGGCGGCGCATCGTCCACGTGATCCTGCCTGCGGCGGCGCCGACCCTGCTGACGGGGATGCGCATCAGCATGGGGATCGCCTGGCTGGTGATCGTGGCGGCCGAGATGCTGGTGGGGGGCACGGGCATCGGTTATTTCGTCTGGAACGAATGGAACAATTTTGCCCTGGCCAACGTGATCTTCGCCATCGTGGTGATCGGTCTGGTGGGCATGTTGCTCGACACCCTGTTTGCAAGAGCACAGAAGGCGGTGACCTATGTCGAATGAGCGCCATGAGGTGTCGGCGGCGGAGGGTGCCTGCATGAGCCTGCCGGCGCATGCGCCCTTCCTGACGGTGACGTCGCTGTCGAAAACCTATCCGGACGCCCGCATGCCGGTTTTCGAGGGGGTGAATTTTTCGATTGGACGAGGTGAATTCATCTGCGTGATCGGACATTCCGGTTGCGGCAAGACGACGATCCTGAACGTGCTGGCCGGGCTGGAGACCGCGAGCAGCGGTGAGGTCAGGATGGACGGGCAGCCGGTGACGGGGCCGGGGCTGGCACGGGGCGTGGTCTTTCAGGGCCATGCGCTGCTGCCCTGGCTGACGGTGCGACAGAACATCGCCTTTGCCGTGCGCAGCAAATGGCCCCGATGGTCGGCCGCCCAGGTCGATGCGCAGGTGGAAAAATACGTGAAGATGGTGGGACTGTCGGCCGCCATCGACCGCAAACCGGCGGCCCTGTCCGGCGGGATGAAACAGCGCGTGGGCATCGCCCGGGCCTTTTCGATCGAGCCCGGCATGCTGTTGCTCGATGAGCCCTTCGGCGCGCTGGATGCGCTGACCCGTGGCAACATCCAGGATGAGCTTCGGCGCATCTGCCGCGAGACCGGGCAGACCGTGTTCATGATCACGCATGATGTGGATGAGGCCATTCTGCTGGCCGACCGCATCCTGCTGATGGGCAATGGCCCGCAGGCCCGGGTGGCCGAGATCGTGCAGAACACGCTGCCGGCCGGGCGCACACGGGGCGGTCTGCACCGGGAGCCGGGCTTCTATCGCCTGCGCAATCACCTGGTGGAATTTCTGGTGTCGCGCGCCCAGCATCTGTCGATGGGGCGCGCGCCAGCCGTGCCGCCCGTCGTGGCACCGGCGCTGGACGGGGTGCTGGTGGGCGGGCCGGGCGAGGCGATCTAGGAGCTTGGGCGGCAGGAAAGTCGCGGGCTGCAAACCGGCCGCGCCGGCCCA
>JAUMZD010000078.1 GCA_030528325.1 Lautropia sp.
CCAAATGGGCCAATATCCAGCACCGCAAGGGGCGCCAGGACGCCAAGCGCGGTGCGTTGTTCACCCGACTGATCAAGGAAATCACCGTGGCCGCCAAGATGGGCGGCGGCGACCCTTCCATGAACCCCCGCCTGCGGCTGGCCATCGAGAAGGCCGCCGACGGCAACATGCCGAAAGACACGGTTCAGCGGGCCATCCAGCGCGGTGTGGGCGGGCTCGAAGGCGTCAACTATGAAGAGATCCGCTACGAAGGCTACGGCGTCGGCGGCGCGGCCGTCATCGTCGACTGCATGACCGACAATCGCACCCGCACCGTGGCCGACGTGCGTCACGCGCTCACCAAACACGGCGGCAACCTCGGCACCGATGGCTCGGTGGCCTTCCAGTTCACCCACTGCGGCCAGCTGATCTTCGCCCCCGGCACCGACGAGGACAAACTGATGGAAATCGGGCTGGAGGCCGGCGCGCAGGACATCCTGAGCAACGACGACGGCTCGATCGAGGTCATCACCGAACCGGGTGACTTCATCGCCGTCAAGACCGCACTGGAAGAGGCAGGCCTGAAGGCCGAGGTGGCGGAAGTCACGATGAAGGCCCAGAACGAGCTGGAGCTGACCGGTGACGACGCGGTCAAGATGCAGAAGATCCTCGACGCCCTCGACAACGTGGACGACGTGCAGCAGGTCTACACCAACGCGGTCATCGTCGAAGGCTGAACAGGGGCGCCCCGACGATCCGGGGCCGTACCCGCATGATGCCGGCCATGTCCCGGTGTGCAGACGGCTCCGCGGCCATCAGTCACGGCCCCGCCGCCACACGCAACGCGACCCAGCCGGCATGGCGACACATCCAAGACAGTCTGAAGGAAGATTCATGGCAGAACAGAAACGATGCCTGGTGGTCGGCAGCGGCGGGCGCGAGCACGCGATCGCACTGGCGCTGGCCCGCTCCCGCGCCTTTGAAACCGTATTCGTGGCCCCCGGCAATGCCGGCACCGCGCTGGAGCCGGGCATGAAGAACCTGCCCGTCACCGATATCGGCCAGCTGGCCGACTTCGCCGCCACCGAAAAGCTGTCCTTCACCGTCGTCGGCCCCGAAGCCCCGCTGGCCGAGGGGCTGGTCGACCGTTTCCGCGAGCGCGGGCTGCCGGTTTTCGGGCCCACCCAGGCTGCCGCCCGGCTGGAAGCCTCGAAGGATTTTGCCAAGGCCTTCATGCAGCGCCACGGCATTCCGACCGCGGCCTACCAGACCTTCACCGACCCGACCGAGGCCAAAGCCTACATCTCGGCGCAGGGCGCCCCCATCGTCGTGAAAGCCGACGGGCTGGCCGCCGGCAAGGGCGTAGTGGTGGCACAGACGGTGAACGAGGCCCACGCGGCCGTCGACCAGTTCCTCGGCAGCACCGGCAGCGAAGGCTCCCGCGTCGTGATCGAAGCCTTCCTCAGTGGCGAGGAAGCCAGCTTCATCGCGATGGCCGACGGCCAGCATGTGCTGGTGCTGGCCACCAGCCAGGATCACAAGCGGCTGAAGGATGGCGACGAGGGCCCGAACACGGGCGGCATGGGCGCCTATTCCCCGGCCCCGATCATCACGCCCGAGGTGCACGAGCGCGCGCTGAACCGGATCATCCTGCCCGTGATCCGCGGCATGGCGGCCGAGGGCACACCCTTCACCGGCTTCCTGTATGCCGGCCTGATGATCGGCGAGGACGGCAGCCTGAACACGCTGGAATTCAACTGCCGGCTGGGCGACCCGGAAACCCAGGCGATCCTGTCCCGCCTGAAAACCCCGCTGGGCGAGCTGATCGAGGCCGGCATCGAAGGCCGGCTGGATCAGGTGAAGGCCGAATGGGACAGCCGCAGCGCGCTGTGCGTGGTGCTGGCGGCCAAAGGCTACCCGGCCACGCCGGTGAAGGGTAACGTGATCACCGGCTGCCCGGCCGGCGGCAACGTGGATGCCGACGATCTCTTCGTCCATCACGCGGGCACCGCGGAAAAGGATGGTCAGATCGTCACCAGCGGTGGCCGCGTGCTGGGGGTGACTGCGCTGGGCGGGACACTGAAGGCAGCCCACGCCCGGGCCTACGAGGCCATCGAGGCCATCCATTTCGAGGGCATGCAGTACCGCCGCGACATCGGCCATCGCGCCCTGAAGGGCTGACGGACCGGCGGGCCCCCTGCCACGGCCGCGGCCCGCCCTGCCCACCACCTGTTGTCCATTCCCTGAATCCCTCTGTCGAGCCGCGCGATGACCGATCACACGCCCAGCACCGCCCCTTCCGTTTCCACCGATGACATCGCCAGCTGGTTTTCCGGCCTTCAGGGCCGGATCGTGGCCGGTCTGGAAGGCATCGACGGCGGCCAGTTCCTCCGTGACGCCTGGGAACGTGAAGCGCCCCAGTCCGGTACTGCCCCAACGCTCGGCGGCGGTGGCGTCAGCTGCGTGCTGGAGGACAGCCACGTCTTCGAGCGCGCTGGCGTGCTGTTCTCGGATGTCCGTGTACCGCAGCTCCCACCCACCGCTTCGGCCAACCGGCCACAGATGGCAGGACGGAGCGCCCGGGCCACCGGCGTGTCACTGGTGCTGCATCCGCGCAACCCGCATGTGCCCACCGTTCACATGAACGTGCGCTTCTTCATCGCCCCGGGCCGCACGGCAGATGAGCCGGACATCTGGTGGTTCGGTGGCGGCATGGATCTGACCCCCTATTATGGGGTGGAGGACGATGCCCGGCATTTTCATCAGACCTGCTTCGATGCGCTGGAGCCCTTCGGGCCCGAACATTATCCGGCCATGAAGGCCTGGTGTGATCGCTATTTCTTCCTGAAGCACCGCAACGAGGCCCGTGGCATCGGTGGCATCTTCTTCGACGACCTGAACGAGCCGGACTTCGACACGGCCTGGGCACTGACCCGCAGCGTGGGCGACCATTTCCTCTCGGCCTATCTGCCCATCGTCGAGCGCCGCAAGGACACGCCCTACGGCGAACGGGAGCGCGAATTCCAGGCACTACGCCGCGGCCGCTACGTGGAATTCAACCTGGTGCTGGATCGCGGCACGCTGTTCGGACTGGCCTCGGGCGGACGCACCGAATCGATCCTCTGCTCGATGCCGCCCATCGTGCAGTGGCGCTACCAGTACCAGCCAGAACCGGGCACACCGGAAGCGCGGCTCTACACGGATTTCCTGCCGGCACGAGACTGGCTATGAACACGATCGGCAACCTTCGTCGGATCGGCATCCTGGGCGGCAGCTTCGACCCCGTCCACGTGGGTCATCTGGCCCTGGGTCAGGCTGCCATCAGCGCGCTGAGGCTCGATGAGCTGCTACTGATGCCGGCCGGAAACCCCTGGCAGAAACCCGGGCAGCAGACCGATGGTGCCCACCGGCTCGCCATGCTCCGACTGGCGGTATCGGCCCTGCCGGCCAACCGGCAGACGGCCAACTGGGTCGTGGATGATCAGGAAATCCGCCGTCGAGGCCCCAGCTACACGCTCGATACGCTGATCACGCTGCGCAAGCTCTATGGCGCCCGGACGCCGCTGATACTGATCATCGGCAGTGACCAGTTCCGCAATCTCCACAGCTGGTATCACTGGGAGCGGCTCTTCGATTATGCGCACATCGCCGTCACCCAGCGCGAGCGCGTGCCGCTGTCCGACCTGCCACCGCCCATCGAGGCCGTGCTGGAAGACAGGGGAACCGGTGAACTGCCCGACACGCCCGCAGGAAACATCCTCTTCTTCCGGATGCCAGCCGTTCCGGTGTCGTCCACGATGCTGCGCGAACATCTGCGCGAGGGCAAGCCCGTGGACGGGCTGCTGCCGCTGGGCGTGGCGGCCTACATCCGCCGGCACGGGCTGTATGCCCCTTCGGCCTCTGCCTCCGGCAATCCGGCAGACTGATCCCGTCTCCCGTCTCCCGTCTCCAACGGTTATATTCCCCTTCTTCTCGGACAGTCGGTTATGCTGTCCGGAAAGCTTGTTCACATTTCTTCCAACGCTTGCCAACGCTGCCCATGAGCATCACCCAGCTGCAGAACGTCGTGGTCGACGCCCTCGAGGACGTGAAAGCCCAGGACATCCGCGTTTTCGACACCTCGGAACTCTCCGACCTGTTCGACCGCGTGGTGCTGGCCACCGCCACCTCCAACCGCCAGACACGCGCACTGGCCGCCCGCGTCTCGGAAAAGGCCCGTGAGGCCGGTTATCCGGTCGTGTCCGTCGAAGGCGAAGACACCGGTGAATGGGTGCTGGTGGATCTGGGCGACCTGATCGTGCATGTGATGCAGGCCAACATCCGCGCCTATTACAACCTCGAAGAACTGTGGGGCGCCAAGCCCGTGGCGCTGTCGGGTGCCACACCGGCAAGGTCGCTCTCCGGGCTGAAACCTGCCGCCGCCTCCTGAGCCGGCCCCGTGCCCAGCAGCACACCGCCCGGCTCGCGCCGGTACATGCCGCTGGGCCGGTGTGAAGCGCCCGACCGCATGCTGCCCGCCACGCCCGCCACGACGCCTGCCTGCCGCACGGCCGCCCCGTCCCCATCCACCAACGGCGCACCATCATGCTGATCCGCATCATCGCCGTCGGCCAACGCAGCCCGACATGGGTCGAAGAGGCGGTGGCCGACTACCTGAAGCGTTTTCCCAAAGAGCTGAACGTCGAGCTGGTGACGGTGAAAACCGAGAACCGCACGGGTGACCCGACCCGGCGTACCGAGGCGGCCACGGCCACACTGATGGCCCGCGAAGCCGAACGGCTGCGCGCGAAAATCCCGCCGAAGGCCCGCATCGTCGTGCTGGATGAACGTGGCCAGGATCTGCGCACCACAGCACTGGCGGCCCGCCTGCAGGGCTGGCAGCAGGCGGCCGACCCGGTGGCGCTACTGATCGGCGGCCCCGACGGCCTCGATCCCGGCCTGCGGACCGACGCCCACGAAAGCATCCGGCTATCGAGCCTGACGCTGCCGCACGCGCTGGTGCGCGTCCTGCTGGCCGAGCAGCTCTACCGGGCCTGGTCGATCAACGCCAATCATCCGTATCACCGCGAGTGAGGGCAATCCAGCAGCCGCTGATCCATCGCCCGCTGCCCTGCTCGCCCAGCGGGGCCTGCAGCGCGGGCATTGTCAACTCCCGGATGGCGGACGGCGACACAGGAACAGCCCGGTCAAGATGCAGCACGCGCCGACAAGGTGATAGGTGCCAAAGGGCTCCCCGAGCAGCAGGATGCCCAGCAAGCCGCCACTGAGCGGAATCAGGTGGGTGAAGATATCGCCCCGTGCCGCACCAACCACCGCGATACCCCGGTTCCAGAACAGATAAGCGAGCCATGAGGGAAAGATCACCAGATAGGCCACACCCAATACCCGGGTGACATTCCAGCTCAGTACCACCTCACCCTGCTGTACCGCCTCGATGGCCGACCACGCGAAGGGAATCAGCAGCACGGCGCCGATCATCGACGACAGGGCGACGAAAGTCTCGCTCGACAGGCCCTTCGGCTTCAGGCGCAGGCCGCTGCAATAGACGGCCCAGCTCAACACGGAGCCCATCGCCCACAGGTCGCCGGCCGACAGCCCACCCATGTCCCGCAGACGAGAGAGCTGCCCTTCCGACAGAATCACCAACACGCCCAGGGTGCTGACGAGAATACCCAGCAACGCCCGCCGGCTGAGCGGATCCCCGAAGAACACCCGGCTCAACAGCATGACGATGCAGGGCGAGGCCGCCATGTAGATGGCCGTGCGTACCGACGTGACGGTTTGCAGCGCCATGTAGAGCGTGACGGGAAAAGCAACCTGCCCGAGCGAAGCGAAGCCGACCAGGCGTCCCCAGTCGGACAGCACCCGCGGACATTCTCGCGCCATGCGACGCCAGTAGATCAGCCCCAGCAGCAGCGCCGTCAGCGTCCACCGGATCGCCGACAGCAGGAAAGGGTCGATACCGGCCACCAGTACACGACCGACCACATAATTGCCGCCCCAGAAAATGGCGGCCAGTGACAACATCAGGTAGTACGGCATGGGTTCTCTACACCAGACGGATGGACACTAGAGCATGTATGAACTTATTCGTCCCCGCGAAAGCCCCTCTGGGCGTGCAGAACAAGGCGCCCAGCCCGCCAGAATCCTCAATGGCTTCAAGGGATTGGCAACGGTGCGCCGGTATGTAAGGCGCACGAAGCTGCGCGCCCAGAGGGGCTTTCCCTCCGGGCTGGCCCCCAGGTGGATGAACGATATTGACGGTAACATGCAGCTGATCATCCATCTGTCGGGATATGCCCTCATGGTCAGCGCCCGAATGGTGTGCCCAGCTTCGGGTATGTGCTCACCCTCGAAAGCCGCTTCGAGCCACCCAAAACCAACGGCCCTCTACCCACCACCTGCCCCATGATCTACCTCGCCTCCCGCAGCCCGCGCCGGCTTCAACTGCTTGAACAGATCGGCATCAGCGCCAGACTGCTGCTGGACGAGGACGAAGCCCGGGCCGAGGCGCTGGAGGCAGTGCGACCGGGCGAGTCGCCAACCCACTATGTCGAACGGGTGGCGATGGCGAAGGCGAAAGCCGCGCGCGAGCGGCTGGAAGCCTTGATGGGGCGGCAATCTTATTCCCCCCTCCCCCTGCTCGCCGCCGACACGACGGTTGCCATCGGTAGCCGCATCCTTGGGAAGCCGGCCGACGAGGACGATGCCGCTCGCATCCTGGCCGAGCTGTCCGGGCGCACGCACCGGGTGCTGACCACGGTCGTCGTGATCAGCGCCAACGGCCGCAAGACACTCAGCCGCACCCAGGTCTCCCGGGTCTGCTTTGCCCGACTGAAACCCGAGGATATCGAGTGGTATGTGGCCACCGGCGAGCCGATGGGCAAGGCGGGCGCCTACGGCATCCAGGGCGCTGCGGCCCGCTTCGTGCGCCGGATCGAAGGCTCCTACTCCGGTATCATGGGATTGCCGCTGTATGAAACCGGGCTGCTGTTGCAGCAGGTCGGCCTCACGCCATGAAAGACACCGCCATCGAAGAAATCCTGGTCAACACCAGCTCACCCGAAACCCGGGTGGCCCTGGTTCAACAGGGCGTCATCAGGGAGTTCTACATCGACCGGCAGGCCAGCCGGGGCCAGGTCGGCAATGTCTATTCCGGCATCGTGAGCCGCGTGCTGCCCGGCATGCAGTCGGCCTTCGTCGACATCGGGCTGGAGCGATCGGCCTTCCTGCACGTCAGTGATCTCTGGCAGTGCCGGGTCAACGATGCGGGCAATCCGCTACCCATCGAACGCTACCTTTACCCGGGACAGTCGCTGCTGGTGCAGGTCATCAAGGATCCGATCGGCAGCAAGGGCGCACGGCTCACCACGCAGATCAGCATCGCCGGGCGGATGCTCGTCTACCTGCCGCACGATCCTCACATCGGCATCGCGCAGCGCATCACCGACGAGAACGAACGTGCCCGCCTGCTGGAACGGGTGCGCACGCTGATGGCCCTCGGGCTGGAGCCCGGCCAGCAGGAGCCCGGCGGCTTCATCATCCGTACGGTGGCCGAAGGTACGACCGATGACCTGCTGCTGGCAGACATCGCCTATCTTCGCCGGCGCTGGGCACAGATCCTGGAGGCGGCCATGGCCAATGCCGGCGGTCAGCCGGCTGCCAACCGGCGGCCGAAGCAGCTCTATCACGAGCTGCCGCTCAGCCAGCGCACGCTGCGCGACCTGGCCACCCTGGGCACGCAACGCATCCTGGTGGACGACCCCGACACGCTGGTGCAGATGCAGCAGTTCTGTCGAACCTACATGCCAGGTCTGGAAGACAGACTCCAGCTGCACACCGGCACCCGCTCCCTCTTCGACCTGTACATGGTGGACGAGGAGATCGAACGGGCGCTGGCCAGGCGCGTGCCGCTCAAGTCCGGTGGTTACCTGATCTTCGACCAGACCGAGGCGCTGACGACGATCGACGTGAACACGGGAGGGTACATCAGCGGGCGCAATTTCGATGACACGGTCTTCAAGACGAACCTTGAAGCCGCGCAGACGCTGGCCCGGCAGCTGCAACTACGCAACCTGGGCGGCATCATCATCGTGGACTTCATCGACATGCACAGAGCCGAACACCGTGACGCGGTACTTCAGGCGCTACGCAATGCACTGGCCAATGATCGCACCAAGACCACGGTCAATGGTTTCACCTCACTGGGGCTCGTGGAGATGACACGCAAGCGCACGCGCGACTCGCTGGCGCGCATGCTGTGCGAGCCCTGCAATGCCTGCCAGGGCAAGGGCACGATCAAGACGGCCCGCACGATGTGCTATGAAATCATGCGGGAAATCGCACGCGAGGCCCGACAGTTCAACCCGAAGGAATTCCGGATCCTTGCCTCGCAACAGGTGATCGACCTGCTGCTGGACGAGGAAAGCCCGCATCTGGCCATTCTGGGCGAGAGCATCGGAAAGCCCATCACGCTGCACGTCGAACCCAGCTATGTGCAGGAGGATTACGACATCATCCTGGCGTGATATTCGCGCAGATACCGGGCACGCTTGGTCTTGAACGCTCTGTCGAGCCAGCGCTTGAGGCGCTCGACACTCCTGTGGCACCGCTTCTCGAGCGGCAGACAATTCCAGTCGATCTGTCGCATCTGCTCGATACAGGTAAACATCCGGTGCGCCCCACCTTGAACCCCAGCAGCCCACCTTGAAGAATGC
>JAUMZD010000021.1 GCA_030528325.1 Lautropia sp.
GCGAATCGGGCACAAACTGTGCTCGGCGGGGCCGGTTTTCGCCTTCGCGATTCCTGCCGCCCAAGCTCCCGGGCAAAAAACAAGCTTAGCTGGGAGGAGCCCGGTGATTTCGCTCGCAGGCCTCGGAAAAGACGTAAAAACAGCACTTCGTAAGAAGATGTCTTTGCTTTTTACGTGGCCAAGGGGGTGGTGTCGATATTGTTTACATGTTGGCCAAATGCAAGGCCTTCAGGCGGTTGGCCGTCAGCCTTTAGAGCGTGTTATGCACTTATTCTTCCCCGCGAAAGCCCCTCTGGGCGTGCATAACACGCTCTAGGCGCTGACAGGGGCTGATGCCACAGGGTGGCGTGGGAAGTCATGCCGGATGGGATGTGAACGCTGGATGCGGGCGCGAGGGGTCTGTCAGGGGGGATGACAAGCATCAGCCCTGCTCATGCAGGACATGCCCGTCGCGGATCCAGCGCTCGGTGCCGAGCACGACCAGCACCCAGACGGCCCATAGCCAGGGGGATGCACCGTTCACGTGGGTGAGGGCGCCGATGGGCAGGATCATGCCCAGTGCGCCGGCCCACGACACCCAGCGCCCGCTCTTGCCGAGGCGTAGCAGCGCGGCGATCGACAGCACGGCGCCGGCGCCGATCAGCCAGCGTTCATCCCCCCGGTTGGGGTCCATGAAAGCGATCATCAGCCAGATGAAACTGGCGATGCCCAGCAGGATCTGGGCGGCGAGGCGGGCGAGTAGACGTGAGAAGCTCATGCGCCCTGATGATACGCGGTAATCCGTTCCACTTCCTCGCGGGAGCCGAAGAAAAGGGGCACCCGCTCGTGCAGTCGCGTGGGCTGGATGTCGAGGATGCGCTGGCGGCCGTCGGTGGCGGCACCGCCGGCCTGCTCGATCACCATCGCCATCGGGTTGGCTTCGTACATCAGCCGCAGCCGGCCCGGCTCGTAGCCGGGGCGGGCATCCGACGGATACATGTAGATGCCACTGCGCGTCAGGATGCGGTGCACGTCGGCGACCAGTGCCGCCACCCAGCGGATGTTGTAATCCTTGCCGAGCGGTCCGGTCTTGCCGGCCTGAAGTTCCTCCACATAGCGCCTGACGGGCGGGTGCCAGTGACGGGCGTTGGAGGTGTTGATCGCATATTCCTTCGTCTTGGCCGGAATCGTGAACTTCGGCACCGTCAGGAACCAGGCGCCCAGCTCACGGTCGAGCGTGAAGCCGACCACGCCGTCGCCCACCGTCAGCACCAGCATCGTCGATGGGCCGTAGATCGCGTAGCCGGCAGCGACCTGTTCCGAACCTTTCTGCAGGAATTCCTTCTCGGTAGGCTCCTTCACGTCCTCGGGCATCTTCAGCACGGAAAAGATCGTGCCGACAGCGGAGTTGATGTCGATGTTGGATGAGCCGTCCAGCGGATCGAAGAGCAGCAGGAACTCACCTTTCGGGTAGCGATTCGGAATGGTGAAGGGCTCTTCCATTTCTTCCGACGCGATGGCGGCGAGCTGGCCGCCCCACAGGTTGGCCTCCAGCAGCGCGTCGTTGGCGATCACGTCGAGCTTTTTCTGGGCCTCGCCCTGGACGTTGTCGGTGCCGGCATTGCCGAGCACGCCCGACAGGGCGCCCTTGCCGACGGCGAGACTGATGCGCTTGCAGGCGCGGGCCACCACTTCGATCAGCAGGCGCAGCTCGCCGGGAATCAGTCCCTTGTTGCGCTGTTCTTCGACCAGATACTGCGTCAGGCTGATGGGTCTGGATGCGTTTTGCATGGGATGTCGATGAAGAAGAAGAACGGAAAGGTTGAAACCCTGGAGCTTGGGCGGCAGGAAAGTCGCGGGCTGCAAACCGGCCGCGCCGGCCCATTTTGCACCCGCTTCTTGCCCCATAGCTCGGGCTATGGGGCGGCGAATCGGGCACGAACTGTGCTCAGCGGGGCCGATTTTCGCCTTCGCGATTCCTACCGCCCAAGCTCCTAGTGCTCAGTTCGTCCCCAGGGCCTTGCTGATCACCTCGCGGACATCCGGTGAGGCAGCCGCATCGGCCACGCTGTCGAGCGCGGCAGACATCAGCCGGGCCAGCGGGGGGGCAAACTTGTCATGCCGGTTCAGCGCCCGGGCCAGACGGGCTGCCAGCAGCGGATTGGTGCGATCCAGTCGCAGCACTTCGTCCATCCACAGCTGATAGCCGCTGCCGTCCGGCTGATGGAATTCAGCCAGGTTGTCGGCGAAGAAGGTCCAGAGCAGGGCGCGAACCTTGTTGGGGTTCTGCGGGTTCCAGGCGGCGTGCTGCATCAGGTGCTTTACCCGGTCGATGGTGCGCTCGCCCTCGAAGGGATGCATCCGGGCCTGAACGGCGAACCACTTGTCCAGCACATTGGTTTCATGCGCATAGAGTGTCTCGAAGCGCGCCAGCGCCCAATCGGCATCGGCCCGGGATGCCCGGGTCAGCGCCTGCAGGGCGGCAAGCCGGTCTGTCATGTTGTCGGCGCCCTCGAACTGTTCGCGGGCCAGCCCCGCGCTGCCGGGTGACTGGATGCTGTTCAGGTGGATCAGGGCCGTGTTGGCCAGAGCCCGGCGGCCCACGGCCGGCACCGCCAGCGAATACGGGGTCTGCCAGTGCCGTGCCGACACGGTTGTTTCAAGGAAGGGGGCCAGCTGCTGGATCAGTTGCCGGGTGGCGATCCTATGTGCATGGCGCAGCGCCGGCGGATCGATCAGCACGCCCTTTTCGGCAAGGTGGTTCTCATCAGGCCAGATCAGGAACTGCTGGCGAAGGCCGTCATCGAGCGCCGGATCCACCAGTGCGCGGGCCAGTGCGTCGCCCAGGTGCTTCAGCGAGGCGTTGCTGATGCCCGGATTCTCGACGGCCCACAGCAGCGCCCGTTCGGCCAGTTTCTGGCTGGCCTCCCAGCGGTTGAACAGGTTGCCATCGTGGGCGATCAGGAAGGCCAGCTCTTCATCGTCATAGTGGTAGTCGATGATGACGGGCGCAGAAAAATCGCGCAGCAGCGACGGGATCGGACCACGCGGATCATCGCTGTCCACGCCCTCGAAGACGAAGGATTGATGCTCGGCCGTCAGCTCCAGCAGCCGGGATGCCTGCTCATGGCCATCCCTGCGTGAGATCAGGGCCGTCTGGATCGGGATGTGCAGCGCGCGCGGGCCTGCCATCTCGAGCAGATCCTGGGCATTGGGCAACTGCTGCCGGATGTGCAGCGTCATCCGCCGCGCTTCGGCGTCGTATTCGCTGTCGATCTGCAGGTGAGGCGTGCCGGCCACTTCATACCAGCGCATGAACTGGCTGAAATCACGCCCATTGGCGTCCGCCATGGCCGACACGAAGGCGTCGCAGGTCACGGCCTGACCATCATGACGGGCAAAATACAGATCCATCCCGCGCCGGAATCCTTCCCTGCCCACGAAACTCTGCAGCATGCGCACCACCTCGGCGCCTTTCTCGTAGACGGTGGCGGTGTAGAAGTTGTCGATCGCCTGGTAGCTGTCCGGGCGGATCGGGTGGCGCATCGGGCCTGCATCTTCGGTGAACTGGGTCTGCCGGAGCTGGCGCACGTTGCTCATCCGCTGCAGCGTGCGCACACTGTGTGCGGCGGCCGGCCCCGCTTCAGCCGCCATCACGTCGGCCGAGAATTCCTGATCCCGGAAAACGGTCAGCCCCTCCTTCAGCGTGAGCTGGAACCAGTCCCGGCAGGTGATGCGGTTGCCGGTCCAGTTGTGGAAGTACTCGTGGCCGATGATCGATTCGATCCAGAAGAAATCATCGTCGGTCGATACGGCCGGGTCGGCGAACAGGTACTTGGCATTGAAGATGTTCAGGCCCTTGTTTTCCATCGCCCCCATGTTGAAGTCGGCGGCGGCCACGACCATGAAGCGGTCGAGGTCGAGCGACAGGCCATAGCGCGCTTCATCCCACGCAATCGCCTTCTTCAGGCTCTGCATCGCAAAGTCGGTGCGCCCGATCTGCTCCGGCTCGCTCCAGACCTGCAGCAGCACCTCGCGGCCATCGGCCAGCCGGTACGGGCTTTCGTTGACGGCCAGCTTGCCTGCGACGACGGCAAACAGGTAGGCGGGTTTCGGAAACGGGTCTTCCCAGACGGCCTGGTGCCAGCCGGCAGGCAGCGACGGTGGCTCGGCCCCGGGTTCGCCTGTTCGACGGCCGATGGCAGGGGGAGAGCCGTCGGCCGTCTCCGTGTGGGACGTGCCGTCTGCGGGGGTGGGCAGCGGGATCGCGAGAGCTTCAAATGCCGAGCGGGCTGCCGGTGCATCGTCGGTCAGCAGATTGCCATTCGACAGCAATACCGGAAATTGCGCCTTTCGGGCCTGCAGGATGACACGATAGGTGGTCATCACGTCCGGGCGATCCTGAAACCAGGTGATCCGCCGGAAACCCTGGGCCTCGCACTGGGTCAGCAGCATGTGGCCCGAGGCGTAGAGGCCCGAGAGCTCGAGGTTGGCGCTCGGGTTGATGGCGACCTGCGTGTGCAGCGTGAACCGTTCGGGCAGGTCGTCCAGCCGAAGCTGGCCGCTGGCAATCTGCCATTGCTCGCGCGGCAGCGGCTGGTCGTCGATCTGGATGGCGAGCGTCTCCAGACCCTCGCCGTCCAGCCAGAGGGGTGTGCGCGGCGCGGCATCCGGGGCGCGGCGGTAGCGGCAGCAGGTGGTGACGACGGTTCGCGTGGCATCCAGCAGGAAGTGCATCACCACGCCTTCGGCCAGCCAGCTGGGTGCGGTGTAGTCCTGACGTCGGACGACGGTGGGTGGCTCGCTGTTGCAGGATACGGTCGGATTGCTGTCGCTCATTCTTCGGGGCATCGAGGAAATGGGGTGCCTGTGGTCATCGACACAACGCGTGGGCCGTCAATGGCGTCCACAGGGCGTGAAGGCATTAGTATCTCAGCACTTGGGCCGTCTGAAACAGCGCCCAGGCGCTTGGGCGGCAGGAATCGCGACGGCGAAAACCGGCCCCGCCCGCGCCAGCCTGACGGTGCAGTGGACTGATGGCGCGTTCACCTGTGATGCCGGCATCAGGATCCTCGGATGTTGCTTTTCTGCATCGCCTGGGGCGGGATGGCTGCACGCACTTGCGAGACGAGTCCCAGATATGAGATTATTTCTAGGTAAGACAAATAACTATATGATTCTTTGAGAAAATTGGCCCTCCGTCAGGAGGGTTCTTTTTCAGAGGTTTCTCGGCGGGTTCGTCTCCTCCGTTCATCGGGTGGCGGGCAGCAGTACAACGGACACCCGGTGTCAGCGAACCCAGCCGACTCTTTTTTGGGGCCACAGGCCCTTTTTTTGGGCCCGCCGACCCGATGAGCTGTGCCGTCCCTTCCTGTCCAGCCATCCGGGCCTGGCCGATCGTCAACGCCCGTAGAGCGTCAGCTCCCAGCCCTGCAGGCTCAGCGCCTGCGGCGCGTCCGTCGATGTACTGCCTGGGCGCGTGCCGCGGTGCCAGTCTCCCAGCGCCAGTGTCCAGCCGCGGCTGGTCGGTGTCACGGCAGGCTCGTCCAGATGGCGGCTGATGCCGAAGGTGAAGTGCTCAAGACCGTAACAGGGAATTCTTGATTCACCGGATCGACATTCGTGCTGGGTCGTCAGCACACTGGTCTGTCCCGACGGGCTGGTCAGCAGGGCATGCAGGTCGCCGCCGCCGAAGCCGGCCGTGTTCATCCGGAGTGTCAGATCCACATGTTCCACATGGGAGATGCCGCAGCTCTCGGGTATCTCGATCGTATCGAGCAGGTAGCCATCCGTCAGGACGGATGGATCGAGTGGCGCGGTGTCTCGAGACACCTGTGGCACGGGGCGGCTGCCGACAGGGCCGGTGAAGGGGCCGCATTGCCTGACCTCGGCACTGCCCCCCACGCTCTGCCAGCTGCGGGCGGCCTCGACGGCAGCGGCAGCATCGACCAGACCGAAGCCGTAGCTGTGATTGAAATGCAGTCCACCGGACTCGCGCCATCCCGGGTGCTGCGGATCGACCCGCCGGGCGGTACGGGCCAGGATGAGCCTGACATCACGCCAGCTCAGCGAAGGGTTGGCCTGCAACATCCGGGCGATGATGCCGCTGACCATCGGTGCGGCCGACGAGGTGCCGGAGAAGGCGACATAGCTGTCGTTCAGGCCGGTCGAGATCGTGCCCGGCGGGGTGCCATCATTTTCGGAGGTCGGTGCGCATACCAGCAGGTTCGCACCCGGTTCGCTGTAGATGGTTTTACGGCCCTGGGCATTGACGGCGCAGATGGACAGCGCACCGTACTGGGTGACATAGCCATCGTAGATCGACAGCTCCGTCTGGCAGTGGGGGTCGCTCAGGCTGTCGCAGCCGCCATTGCCGGCGCTGAACACGTAAATGGATCCCCGTCCCCCCCGTCCGTTCCGAAGCCCCTGCTCGATGGCGGCACGGTAGGCTGCCGGGCTGATGGGGGTCTCGAAATGGCCTCCCTCGAAGGCGCCCCAGCTGTTGTTGAAAATCTCGATGGGCGTGTCGCGATAGCTCAGTGCTTCCAGGATGGACGTCGTGTTGCCGGTGCTCAGGGCATTCAGAGGAATCAGCTTCGCCTGGGGGGCGACGCCGACCATGCCCAAACCATTGTTCTCCTGTGCGGCGATCAGACCGGCGACGGCCGTCCCGTGGCTTTCTTCGGCCGAGCAGGGCAAGGGCGGGAACTGTCCCTGAGAGCGGAAGTCGAAGCCGCTGCTGGGCAGTACGCTGAATCTCAGGTCGTCATGGGTGAAATCGACGCCGTCATCGACCACGGCCACGCGGATGCCCGATCCCTTGTAGGCGGCGCCCAGGGGCGCGAGGTTCAGATCGGTTCCCGCCAGCAGGCTCGGGCTTGCATCACCCCAGTCCACGGTGCCGGTATTGCTCAGATACCACTGGGCCGGCCACCAGGGATCCGGGCCGGGCCGCGGGGCTGTGGTCGGCTTGGCCAGGTACTTCAGGCTGCAACCGGGAGAGCTGAGCACCGTGCCGACCGGTTTGACGCTGGCAGCGTCCTGCAGATAGTAGGGCTGCTGGCTGATGTTCGCGTTGGCCGGATCGCTGCTTGTGCCGCTGCCGGCATCGGGCGTGGTGCTTCCCGGTGTGGCGTCCGTGTTGCCAGGGGGCGTGGTGCCCGGGGTATCCGCCGGCGGCACAGGAACCTGGGTGAGCGGATCGTCCGTCGGCGGCGTGGTAACCGGTGGCTCTCCGGGTGGTGTGGTGACCGGGGGCGGCTGCACGGTGGGAGGCTGCACGGCAGGTGGCCGTATGGGGGGTGGTTGTACTGCAGGTGGTTGTACCTGCCCCGGTGTGCCGTCAGGTGGTGGAATGTCGATCGGGCGCGGCCGTGTCGACGGAGGGATCTCGATGGTGGCCGGTGGGGAGCCGGTGTCGTTCGTGGACGACGGGGGCGGGGTCGGGGAAGACGAGACGGCCCGGTCGGATGCGCCGCCTCCGCCGCCGCAGCCTGCCAGCAGGCTCAGCAGCAGGGGCGTAAACCAGATGGGCCGGCAGCAGGCCGGTTTTCGGCTCCGTGACATGGCAGACGTTTCCTGAACGCTGGTATGGAGGAGGCAGGACGCATCGGTGGGTCGTCAGCAGACCGGACGCAGGCTGACGATCGGGGCACGTCACAACCAAGGATGTCGATCGGAGCAGATATTAGGGGGATGCTGGCCTTTTTCGGTTGTTGAAATACAACAGTTCTGTATGTGTTCGAGCCGGCCATCGGTTTGGGTGAGCCGACGGCCCAAATCCCGTGGCGTTTGGGCGGTAGGAATCGCGAAGGCGAAAACCGGCCCCGGTGCCGGGCATCAGCGACCGTACAGCTTGATCGAGGCCTTCAGCAGCCGGCCAGGGCTTCCCGGCCTCAGATCGACGATGCCCAGCTGCCAGTCGGCGTTGCCGGGCACGCTGGCCGGTTCCTCCAGGTGTCGGGTGATGCCGATGCTGAAGGACTGCAGGCTGCCGCAGTCCCTGGCGGGCACCATGTCGCCGTTTTCCAGCCGGTAGCAGGGGCGGGGAGTGGCCAGCGTACTGGTCTGACCGGACGGGCTGGTGAGGGTGATGTGCAGGCTGCCGTTGTCCCGGTTCTGCCGGAAGCGGTCGACGAGGGATTCGCCGCCCGTCGAGAGCGTGAGCTCCACATGCTCGATATGCCGGATGTCGCAGCTGGCCGGGATGCTCAGCCGCTGGTTGAGGCCGGCATGGCCCACGGGCACGCCAAGCTGAACGTCGTCGCCGGCAGGGGGCGCCACTTCGGGAATGCGCACGCCGACTGCCTTGATATCGGCTTTGGCTTCGCAGGTTTTCAGGGATTCGCTGCCACCGACGCTCGGCCAGTGGCGCGCCAGCCTGACCGCCTCTTCGGCATTGACGACGCCGAAGCCGAATTCGTGATGGAAGGAGAGCCCGGCGTGCTGCGTCCAGCCCGGATCGTCGGGGTTCACCTGGCGGGCGCTTCGGGCCAGTACCAGCCGCACGTCACGCCAGGTGAGCCTGGGGTTGGCCTGAAGCATCAGCGCCACCACGCCGGAGACCATCGGGGCCGCTGCCGAGGTACCCCCGAAGCCGTCCGTGAACTCGCCATCCAGCACGGTCGTGGTCACGGAAGGCAAGTGGGGCGGGTTCGGATCATGGGCAGCCGAGGGGGCGCAGACCAGCAGGTTGGCCCCCGGTTCGCTGTAGAAGGGCTTGTTCCCGGCGGCGTTGGTGGCGCAGACGGCGATCGTGCCCAGCTGGGTGACATGGTTGTCGTAGGTCGACAGATCGGTGCCCTGACATTCGTGGTCGCCTTTGCCATGCAGGCAGCCACCGTTGCCGGCGGCAAAGACGTAGATGGCGCCCAGGCCGCCGCGTCCGCTCTTCAGACCCTGGGTGATCGTGGCGGCGTAGGCAGACGGTGCGAGCTGGAACTGGCCGCTGTCCACCGCGCCCCAGCTGTTGTTGTAGATGTGATTCCTGTCGCTCTGGTAGCTGAGGGCATGCAGGATGTCCCCGTCTTCATCGGTGGCGATGGCATTGAGGCCGACCAGACCGGCGCGGGGGGCGACGCCGCTGATGCCGATCGCATTGTCATCACGCGCGGCGATGACGCCGGCCACGGCCGTGCCATGGCCATCCGTTTTAGCACAGGGCATCGGAAAGGCGTTCTGGTAGCCAAAGTCACGGCGGTAGTTGTAGCTGCCCCCGGGCACGATGTTCGGCCACAGGTCCGGGTGAGTCACCTCCAGCCCGTTGTCGATGATGGCGATGCGAATGCCCTCACCACGGCCGGCGCCATTCAGGCTGTTGCCCATCGCCCAGGCGCCCCGCACCCTGAGGTCTTCACCGGCTCGGGTACCTGCCTTACGGCCGTCATTGTGCAGGTGCCACTGCTCCTCCAGCAGCGGGTCCTTGCCTGGCAGCAGCGGGGCGGGGTCTGCCGCCCGGTAACGGATATCGCAGGATGCTGAGTTGAGCGGCGTGCCTGCCGGAACGCCGAGCGGCGGCGGTTCGGCAGGCGTGTCCGTCTGGGTCTGGCTGATGGGCTGGATGGGGACAGGCGCCAGAACGGGCGCTGGCCTGGGATCGGGTGTCGGGTCTGGGGCCGGCCGGCGGGCCAGATCGTCAGTGACCGATCCCGCGTCAGCGGTTGATCCGCTGTCGAGGGGCGTGTGTGGTACAGGGACAGGGTGTGCCGCTGCCTGCGGGGGAGGGGGTGTCTGGACAGGCGGCAAGGGCGTGCTCGTTTCCAGCCTGTGGCCGCCTGTCGTCCCTCCGCTGAGCGGTTCGGGGGCGGGGAGCATGAGGGGCGGGGGGGCTTCGTCCGTCGAGTCCGGCTGTGCCGACCCGGAGGCCCGGGCCGCGGGATGCACGATGACGGGTTGAAGGGCCACCAGCACGGTCGGCGGGGCTGTGGGTGCCGCTGCCGGGCTCCCGGCCATGCCCTGCTGGATAGGGACGGGAGGTGACAGGGGCTCGGGAGCCGTTTCTCCCGCCGTTCCGCCACCCCCGCAGGCCGTCAGCAGGGCCATCATCATGGGGGTTGAGCGTTTGAGAATCGGGGCGAGAGCAGGGCGGCGGGAGGGCATGGAGGATCGGTCGTGACGAGAGCGGGAGGGGCGGTGAGGTCAGGGCGCATCCCCGGGCTGCCTGGGCGGGCAGCCTTCGGGGACGTGAACTGCTTGCCTGTGTCTGCAGGGCCGGTTTGCCGGATGCAGACGGGTGCCGTGCCCGATCATAGGAGTGGGCGTGACGTTTGCCCCGCGCCGGGTGATGGACGGTCGATCCCCGGCAGCCAGCGTTCATTTCAGCCGCCGGGGCGTCCACCAGTTGGGGCTGACATCGGCAAACAGCTGTCTCTCATTCAGCGCGTTGGCCATCTCGATGGAGGCCAGCCCGGCCGGGCTCTTCGCCAGCCAGACCTGTGAATTGATGGCCCGATCGGGCGTGAGACCGGCTGCCTGCAGGCGGGCCACGGCCTCGGCTTCGGACACCTCGTGCTCGAAGGTGATGATCAGCCCGCCCGGCAGGGCCCACGGGTTGCCGCCGGCATCGCGCAGAACCGGTGAGACCGGGTCGCCGCCTACGGCTTTCAGGCCGATGCCCCCGGCATGGGCAGACAGCCCTTTCAACTGCCGCTGCTCACTGGGGCTGGCCATTCTCAGGTGGGTGGATCGCCCACTGCCCCGGGCAGGGAACTGCACGACACGATCCGGATCGAGCTGGAAATGGCGGCTGCCGGTATCGTGGTTACGGAGCGTGATCAGCGTGCCCTGTGCCTGCTCGTCGCCCAGCGCCGTGCTGCCCGCATGGACGCTGCCGATCAGCAGAAAGGCGGCCAGGGCCGGCAGCAGGCTGTGTCGGGCGGAATGGTGGTGGTGATGCTTGCGCATGAGGAAACTCACTGTCGGGAGAGGATGGGGCGGCGAATCGGGCACAAGCTGTGCTCGGCGGGGCCGATTTTCGCCGTCGCGATTCCTGCCGCCCAAGCTCCCAGGAGCCTGGGCGGCAGGAAAGTCGCTGGCTGCACAGTGCAACAGGTGGATCAATGATGGTTCGCTTGGATCAACAATCATCCATATCCTTATGATTAGCGACCATATAGTGTCATCGACCAGTTTTCGAGCGATCCTTCACGGCCGGTCTTGCGATCGACGACATTCAGCGTCCACTGGCGGTTGGTGCCGGCCACGGCGGGTTCGTTCATGTGGCGTGTCAGGCCAAAGGTGAAACGCTGCAATCCCTGGCAGGTGCTGCTGGTGCTCAGCAGGCTGCCCTGACTGTTGGCCAGCGTGCATGGGTGGGGCGCAAGCAGTGTGCTCGTCTGGCCGGAGGGGCTGGTCAGTGTCATCTGCAGATTGCCACTGTCAGGATGGCCGTAGATACTGCCCCCCGTCTCGATGCTGACGCTCACATGCTCGATGTGCTGGATATTGCAGTCTGTGGTCTCCGGCACGCGGATGGCGGTGCTGAGGCCACCACTGACGGGCAGATGATAAGGGGGCGGTGTAACCAGATCGGTCTGCGGCACCGTCGGAATTCTGGCCTTCACGGACAGGCCACTGATTTCGCATTCCTTCAGTGTGCTGTTGCCCACGCTCTGCCAGCCTCGGGCCAGTTTCACGGCTGCCTCGGCATCGACGACCCCGAAGCCGTATTCATGGTGGAAGTTCAGTCCGCCGAAGCGGGTCCAGCCCGGTGACTGGGCATCGACCTTGCGGGCGCTCTGGGCCAGCACCAGACGGACATCCCGCCAGCTCAGTTCCGGGTTGGCCTGCAGCATCAGTGCGACCACGCCCGAGACCATCGGCGCGGCGGCCGAGGTGCCACCGAAATCGTCGGTATAGGTGTTGTTCAGGCCGGTGGTGGTGATGTTGGGCAGAACCCCGTCATGCGCGGCCGACGGTGCGCAGACCAGCAGGTTCGCGCCCGGTTCACTGTAGGTGGCGCGTTTTCCGGCTGCCGTCGTGGCACAGATGGCCAGTGTGCCGAGCTGGCTGACATAACCGTCGTTGGTGGACAGTTCGGTGCCTTTGCACTCGCCACTGCCATGATCCAGCCCGTCTTTCATGCAGCCGCCATTGCCGGCCGCAAACACGTAGATCGCGCCCCGGTTCCCTCTGCCTTTCTCCAGACCCTCCTTGATCGTGCTGCGAAGGTCGCGGGTGGCGCTGGTGAAATGGCCGTTGTCGTCGGCGCCCCAGCTGTTGTTGTAGATATGGTTGAGTTTCAGATCTCGGGACATGGCAGTGAGCACATCGTCGGTCTTGCCCGAGGCCAGCGCGTTGTAACCGACCAGACCGGCTCTCGGCGCCACACCGGCCACGCCCACGCCATTGTTGTCGCGACCGGCAATGACGCCCGCCACGGCGGTGCCATGAGAGTCGGTCTGGTGGCAGGGCAATGGGTAGGCATTGCCTTTGTGGTAGTCACGGTAGTTGTAGCTGGCCCCCGCGACGATGTTCGGGAACAGATCCTGATGCGTGACCTCGATGGCATCATCGATGATGGCCACCCGGATGCCCTCGCCCTTGCCCTGCGACCAGGCCGGCATCACGTTCAGGTCTTCACCGGCCTTCGTGCCAGCGCTGCCGGTGTTCTTCAGGTGCCACTGTTTCCGCAGTTCGGGATCCCGGCCGACGCCGGTGGCCGGGTTGGCCTGTCTGACATAGCCCATGGCACAGGCAGGGGAGTTGATGTAATCGCCCAGTGCGCCAGAACCAGCGCCCGATGCCGAGCCAGAGCCGGCATTCGAGCCGGGGCCTGTGGTGCCCGAGCCTGAACTGCTGCCAGAACCTGAACCTGGTGTCGGGCCGGTGTTGCCGTTGCCCCCCGCGTGAGGGGTTGCGGGTCGGCTTGCCGATGCCGAAGTGCCTGCCTGATCGGCAGCGCTGCCGGAGGCGCCACCACCGCAGGCGCCCAGAATGGCCAGCAGGACAGGAACGGAACAGTACGTCAGGCGTCTGGAGAGGGCACGCATGGCATGATGTCGGTGAAAGGGCTGAGATCAAGCCGGGACATGCCAGGGCGGGTGCCGGCCACTCGAACCGTTGCAGCGATCATGAAGCGCTGCAACCGGTCAAGGGCATCTTAGAGACAAGGTTGTTTTTTTCGTGCGGCCAAACGATATACGGTTGTTGTTGCTGAATGGTGGGCGGGCGAGCCTTACTTGCGGGCGCGCGGCGTCCACCAGTTGGGGCTGACGTCGGCGAACAGCCCCTTCTCGTTCAGGGTGTTGGCCAGGTCGACGGAAGCCAGACCCGCCGGGCTTTTCACGAGCCACACCTGGGGGTTGATGGCACGCTCGGGCGTGAGGCCCGCGGCAGCCAGCTGTGCCCGCGCCTCGTCGTCGGACACGGCTTGCTGGAAGGTGACGATCAGACCACCCGGCAAGGCCCACGGCTTGCCCCCCGCGTCGCGCAGCACGGGCGAAACCTCTCCACCGTCACGCGCATCGAGGCCACGGGCTGCGGTACCGGCGCCCAGGCTTTTCAGCTGCTTGCGTTCGACGGCGCTGGCCGAACGCAACTGCGCGTTGCCCGGTGCATCGTTACCGGGGAACTGCACGACGTGTCCGTCATCGAGCTGGAAATGCCGCACGCGGTGCTCACCGTCGCGGACTTCGATGGTGGGGCTGGAGGAGTCGCCCGGGTCTGCTGCCTGGGCAGGCAGGGCAGGGCCGAGCAGCGAGATGAGGCCGGCTGCGGTCATCATGGGAAACAAGGGGCGCTTCGACATGGTAGGGGGCATCCTGTTGGGGCCGAACCGCCGGGGTGCGGTTCGGCGCGTGGGTAGGTGTATATCACGGACGGTGGTCAGCGGCCGTAGAAAGTGATCTGCCAGTTGCTCAGTTGACCACTGTCGCCCAGATTCCGGTCGACGGCCTCGAGGATCCAGTCCCGGCTGGTGGCGGTGCCGACCGGTTCGGCCATGTGGCGTGTCAGGCCGGTGCTGAAGTCCTGCAGACCCTGGCATCGGGCCGGGATGGCGCGGTTCTGTACGTCGAACTGCACGCACTCATGCGGGGTCACGAGGGTGCTGGTCTGGCCCGATGGGCTGGTGAGGGTGATGTGCAGGTTGCCCGCATCCGGATGATCGGCCGATCGGGTGGCGCCCGTGGCGGCCAGATTGACCTGCACATGCTCGATCTGTGTGATGCCGCAGCTGGCTGGCACGCTGATCGCGCTTTGCAGGCCACCCTGGGCCCGGGCGTTGTAGTTGACGCTGCCATCCGGATGAACCGGCATGGCGGTCGCGTTTTCGGGGATGCTGCGGTTGACGCTGGCACGGAAGGGGCCGCACTGGCGCAGGCTGCTGCTGCCACCTACGCTCTGCCAGTTGCGGGCCAGTTTCACGGCGGCATCGGCATCGGCCGCGCCGAAGCCATATTCATGGTTGAAGTGCAGGCCCCCGAAGGTGGTCCAGTTGGGGGAGGTGCTGTCCACCCGCCGTGCGCTCTGGGCGAGCACCAGTCGCACGTCGCGCCACGAGAGGTTGGGGTTGGCCTGCAGCATCAGGGCGGCCACGCCCGAAACCATCGGGGCGGCGGCCGAGGTGCCATTGAAGCCGCTGGTGTCCTCGTTCTGCGGGGCCGTGGTCGTGATGGCGGGCATCGGGATCGCGTCCCGTTCGCCCGAGGGCGCGCAGACCAGCAGGTTGGCGCCCGGCTCGCTGTAGGAGGCGCGCTGTCCGGCGATGTTCGTGGCGCAGACGGCCAGTGTGCCGAGCTGGGTCACATGCCCGTCGTAGGTGGACAGTTCGGTGCCCGTGCAGTTGGCGGCATTGTCCTCGGTCAGGCAGCCTCCATTCCCGGCGGCAAACACGTAGATCGCGCCGAGGCCCTTCCGGCCCTGGCTGATGCCATGTTCGATCCCTTTCCTGATCGAGGGGGCCAGCGTGTAGAAGTGGCCATCGTCGTTGGCCCCCCAGCTGTTGTTGTAGATGTGGTTCTTGTCCAGATCGCGGTTGATCGCGTCCAGCACATCGGCATCCGCACCAGAGGCGATGGCATTGAAACCCACGATGCTGGCACGCGGCGCGACCCCGGCCCCACCGGTGCGGTTGTTGTCCCGGGCCGCGATGACGCCTGCCACGGCGGTGCCGTGCGTGTCCTTGGTGCTGCACGGCATCGGGTAGGCGCTGCCGTGCTTGTAGCTGAGGTAGTTGAAACTGCCATTGGCCACGACGTTGGGCAGCAGGTCGTCATGGGTGACTTCGATGGCGTCGTCGATGATGGCGACCCGTACGCCTTCTCCCTTGCCGGCCGTCCAGGCACCCAGCAGGTTCAGGTCTTCACCGGTTCTCGCCTGCGAGTCCAGCGAGCCGGTGTTGTTCAGGAACCATTGCTGGCGCAGCAGCGGATCGGCGCCGGTCTGCTGTGGGGTGGGGGCTCGGGCCACGTAGTCGAGGGCGCACAGCGGAGAGTTCAGCCGCTCACCGATGACGGCAGGCGGTTGTGTGCCCGTGCTGCTGCCATTACCCGATGGCGTGGCCTGCCCCGGGTTGCTTTTGGTGCTGTTGTCATCCGATCCACCGCCGCAGGCGGCCAGAAGACCGATCAGCAGGGGAAGTGACCAACGGGACAGGTGTTTGGGGGCAGATCGCATGGTGTCGGATAGAAACTGGGCTAGGAGCCTGGGGAGGATTATGGGCAATGGCTGGATGGCACTGTAGCCACGAAGCGGGGCAGGGGGTTGCGCGTTTTGTTTCAAATTCGCAGCGTCTTGATACGTTTCTGTCGATCCCGAGCCGGGTCTTAGAGCGTGTCATGCACTTGTTCGTCCCCGCGCTGGCGTATCGAGCCGTGAAATCCGTGGCCCTGGCGCCTGGCGAACGACACATTTCGTGTAACGATCTTGATACAAATTGGTTGCTCGGGTTTGTCAAAAAAAGTCAATCAAGGGCAAGGCATAATCTGCACCTGTGTCTCATGTGCCGTGATGGCGACTTCTGGAGGTTGATAGGGAATGGATGGGCAAGTCAAACGGTTGAAATCGGTGCTGGTGGCGAACCGCTCCGAGATCGCCATTCGTGTGATGCGGGCTGCTGCGGAACTGGGGTTGCGGACGGTCGCCATCTATTCGCATGAGGACCGGTTTGCATTGCACCGCTTCAAGGCGGATGAAAGCTATCTGGTGGGCCAGGGACAGAAGCCCCTTCAAGCCTATCTGAATATCGAGGAGATCATCCGCATAGCCCGGCAGGCCGGTGTGGATGCCATCCATCCGGGCTACGGTTTCCTGTCGGAAAATCCGGATCTGCCCCGCGCCTGTGCTGAAGCAGGCATTGCATTCATCGGCCCCAGCCCCGAGGTGATGACCCGGCTGGGCAACAAGGTGTCGGCCCGTGAGACGGCGGTGGCGGCAGGTGTGCCCGTGATGCCGGCCACCGACCCGCTGCCGGCAGATCTGGATGAATGCCTGAAGCTGGCGGCCGGGATCGGCTATCCGTTGATGCTGAAGGCCAGCTGGGGCGGCGGTGGTCGGGGCATGCGGGCCATCGAGACACCTGAAGATCTGAAGGTGCAGTTGCCGGTGGCGCGCCGGGAGGCACAGGCGGCTTTCGGCAATGACGAGGTGTATCTGGAAAAGCTCGTGCGCCGGGCGCACCACGTCGAGGTGCAGATCCTGGGCGACCGGTACGGCAACGTCGTCCACCTGTTCGAGCGGGACTGCTCGGTGCAGCGGCGCAACCAGAAAGTCGTCGAGCGGGCACCGGCCCCCTATCTGGATGACGCGCAGCGCGAGGCACTGTGCGAGGCTGCGCTGAAGCTCGCAAGGGCCGTCAATTACAGCCATGCCGGCACGGTCGAGTTCCTGATGGATGCCGACACGGGCCAGTTCTATTTCATCGAGGTCAACCCGCGCGTGCAGGTCGAGCACACGGTGACGGAAGAGGTCACGGGTGTCGATATCGTCCAGGCCCAGATCCGCATCACGGAAGGTGGGCGGATCGGCCAGCGCGATGACCTGTACGATGCGGATGGCAATCTGGTGGCCGTGGGCTCGGGCGTGCCCGCGCAATCCGAGATTCGCCTGAACGGCCACGCCTTGCAGTGCCGCATCACGACCGAGGACCCGGAAAACGGCTTTACCCCGGACTATGGTCAGATCACGGCCTATCGCAGTGCGGCCGGGTTCGGCGTTCGCCTCGATGGTGGCACGGCCTACAGCGGGGCCGTCATCACGCCCTACTATGATTCCCTGCTGGTGAAGGTCACGGCCTGGGCGCCGACCTCGCACGATGCCATTCGCCGGATGGATCGGGCGCTGCGCGAATTCCGCATCCGCGGGCTGGCCACCAACCTGCAATTCGTCGAGAACGTCATCAATCACGCCGATTTTGCGGCCGGCCGGGTCACGACCCGCTTCATCGACAACACGCCCGAGCTGTTCGATTTTTCGTTGCGTCGCAATCGTGCCTCCCGTCTGCTCGATTATCTGGGCGATGTGCTGGTCAATGGACACCCGGACATGAAGGGTCGGGAAGCGCCCGACCTGAGCCATGTGAAGGTGCTGCTGCCGAAGGCGCCCGAGCCGCAGGCCGTGGTGCCTGCCGGCAACCGCGAGCGGCTGAAGGAGCTGGGGGCGAAGGGTTTTGCCCAATGGATGCGCGAGCAGCCGCAGCTGCTGATGACGGACACCACGATGCGGGATGCGCACCAGTCGCTCTTCGCCACCCGGATGCGGACTTTCGACATGCTACCGGCTGCACCCGTCTATGCACATCGTCTGCCACAGCTGCTGTCGGTCGAGTGCTGGGGCGGTGCCACCTTCGATGTGGCCTTCCGCTTCCTGAAGGAAGATCCGTGGGCGCGTCTGCGCAAGCTGCGGGCGGCCATGCCGAACATGCTGCTGCAGATGCTGCTGCGCGCTTCGAACGCAGTGGGCTACACGAACTATGCCGACAATGTGGTACGGCATTTCGTGCAGCAGGCAGCGGCCGAGGGGATCGACGTGTTCCGTGTGTTCGACTCGCTGAACTGGGTCGAGAACATGCGGGTGGCGATGGACGCAGTGAACGAAACCGGCGCCATCTGTGAGGGCACGCTTTGCTACACCGCCGACATCTTCGACACGAACCGCGCCAAGTACAACCTGGGCTACTACGTGAACCTGGCAAAGCAGCTGGAAAAGGCCGGGGCGCATGTGCTGGGTATCAAGGACATGGCGGGCGTGGGCCGCCCGCGTGCCATCGGCGCGCTGGTGAAGGCCTTGCGCGAGGAAGTCGGCCTGCCCGTGCATTTCCACACGCACGACACGAGCGGAGCCTCGGTGGCCACCGTCATGGCGGCCGTGGCGGCCGGCGTGGATGCTGCCGACGGGGCGCTGGACTCGATGAGCGGTCTGACTTCGCAGCCCAGCCTGAACACCATCGTGGCCATGCTGGAAGGGGATGCGCGTGACACGGGCCTCGATCAGGGGGCGTTGCGCGAGCTGGCCAATTACTTCGAGGGGGTTCGCCGTTTCTATGCGCCTTTCGAGTCGGATATCCGCAGCGGCACGGCCGATGTCTATCACCACGAGATGCCGGGTGGCCAGTACACGAACCTGCGTGAGCAGGCACGGGCCATCGGTCTGGAGCATCGCTGGCCGGAAGTCTCGCGTGCCTACGCCGAGGTCAACCAGCTCTTTGGCGACATCGTCAAGGTGACGCCCACCTCGAAGGTGGTGGGCGACATGGCGATCATGATGGTGGCCAACGACCTGACGCCGGCCGATGTGGCCGACCCGAACCGGGAGGTGGCTTTCCCGGAAAGCGTGGTCTCGCTCTTCAAGGGGGAACTGGGCTTTCCGCCGGACGGTTTCCCCGAGGCACTGGGCCGCAAGGTGCTGAAGGCCGAGCCGCCCGCGCCGTATCGACCGGGCGATCAGATGCCACCGGTGGATTTCGACGAGGTGCGAAAGCAGGCCGAAGCCGAGGCCGGTGCGTCGCTGTCGGAAAGCGATCTCTCCTCATGGCTGATGTACCCGAAAGTGCTGTCGGGCTACTGGGATCATCATCGGCGCTATGGGGATGTAGCACTGTTGCCGACGCCCGCTTTCTTCTATGGTCTGCGTGAGCGCGAAGAGATCTCGGTCGAGATCGAACCGGGCAAGGCGCTGGTGATCAGCCTGCAGGGCATGTCGCCGCCGGACGCCGACGGTTATGTCCGGGTCTTCTTCGAGCTGAACGGGCAGCCCCGCGCCGTTCGCATCCACAAGGCGGGATTCGGTGCGGCTGTCGAGCAGCATCCACAGGCTGACAGCAACAATCCGCTGCATGTCGGTGCGCCGATGCCGGGCATGGTCGTGACGGTGGCGGTCAAGGCCGGTCAGACCGTGAAGGCGGGAGACCCGCTGCTGTCGATCGAGGCGATGAAGATGGAGTCGCAGATCCGGGCCGAGCGCGATGGCGTGGTGGCCGCCGTGCATGTGTCCACCGGCAAGACGGTGGCCGCGCATGATCTGCTGCTCGAATATGCGCCGGAAGCTGCAAAGGACTGATAAACGCCCCCTGGCAGGTACCGTGAATCCGGGCAAAACCGGCCGGGATTCACGGTAGAATCGCCGGAAATACCCGCCATGGGCGGGGTGGCGCCGCGGTTTCTGCATTGCTCCGGTCTCTCTTCGGGCCGGATGGCGTGACGGCGGCGAACAGGCAGGTCAGGTCGATGGCATGTTCGTCATGCCGGGCCTGACATTGTCGGTCTTGTCGCTCCCCTGTCCGGTGTCAGATGGCTTCCCATCCACCGCTGACGGGGTGTTCCCAATGAAAACGAAGCAGGTTCGTTGCACCGCTACGTGCTGAGGAGGCTGCTCCCGTCCTTCCGGCGTGGCCTGATGTTTTTTTACATGCCGTGGCTGTCGGACGTGACGGTGAGCGTGGTTCATCCCCACGGCGCGTATCAGCTGGTGCAGCCAGTCAGACAGAGGATTGAATGAACAAAAGTGAACTGATCGATACGATCTCCAGCGAAGCGGACATCAGCAAGGCAGCCGCAGAACGCGCGCTCACGTCCGCCATGAACGCCATCATGAAAGCCGTTGCCGAGGGCGACCGGGTCACGCTGGTCGGTTTTGGCACCTTCCATGTCAGCAAGCGTAATGCCCGTACCGGCCTGAACCCGCGTACCGGCGAGAAGATCGAGATCGAAGCAGCCTACGTGCCGAAATTCTCTCCGGGGGCTGCCTTCAAGGAAGCCGCCAACGCGAACAAGCAGCGTAAATAAACGCAGGGCCGTTGTCCGGGTCGGGCAGCCTCATTCGCCAGGTACCCGTCCGGACGGACATCCCTTCACTGCCCGGTTGCCACGATGTGGCACCGGGCAGTTTCCGTTTCTGCGCCAGGCGCTTGGGCGGTAGGCCTCGCGCAGGCGAAATCAGGGGCCAGCAAAAAACCCGGCGCCGGTTCACGGCAGCCGGGTGGTCGCGGGCAGGGGGCAGAGACCGAAGGTCTCAAACCCCGAGGTGCTTCTTCATTTTTTCTGCTGCTCTGCGGCCTTCTTGGCCATTTCGTGCTCGTCGGCCCAGACGGCGGTCATCCGCCGATCCGACTCGGCCGTGCCGTACTTGTAGCGGGCAATCGAGTACAGCACATAGCCGAACACCATCCAGCCACCGAAGATCCACCATTCTTCCCGGGTCAGGGCCGCCGGGCTGAAAGGCAGATACATGTAGCCCAGGAAGACGCTGAGGAAGCATCCGGCAGCGCCGACGAAAATCCCGTGCTTCAGGAAGAAGGGACGGGGCATGTTCGGCTCACGGCGGCGCAGTACCAGCAGCGACATGCACACCATGAAGTAGGCGATGATGATCGACAGGCTGCCTGCATTGACCAGGAAGACCAGTGCCTTGCGGCCGATCAGCGGCGCGAAGAAGGTGATGACACCGATCAGCAGGATGGCGTTGGTGGGCGTCTTGTACTTCGGATGCAGCTTGCCGAGAAAGGCCGGCAGCATCCGGGCGTGCGCCATCGCATAGATGGCACGGCTGCCGCCGATGAAGAAGGCGTTCCAGCTGGTCACGATACCGGCCAGACCTGCAAAAATCATGATCTTCGCGGCCAGCGGGCTGTTGAACACGGCTTCCATCGCCGTCGCGGTGGGCAGCGAGGATTCGTTCAGCTGGGTCTCGTTCAGCGCCAGGCCGACACCGAAGACGATGGCGCAGTAGAACAGCATCGCGGCGGCCACCGACAGGATCAGCATCTTGCCGATGTCCTTCTGCGGCAGGTCGATTTCGGAGGCTGCCTGCGGAATCACGTCGAAACCGACGAACATGAACGGCACGATCAGCAGCACGGCCAGCATGCCGGCGGTCATCGGGGAGAACACGCTGCCTTCGACCGGGGTCTCGTTGAACAGCGGTTTCAGATTGGCCATGTCACCGCCGATGGGTGAGGCGAAGACGAAGGAGAGGCCGACGATCAGGATCAGGTAGGTGACCCAGGTCTGGAACTTGGCAGCGGTCTTGATGCCGACGAAGTTCAGCCAGGTGACGATGATCGTGCCGAGCATGCCGACCAGTACCCAGGTGAAATAGACATCACCGTTGCGGATGCCGGCGACGATGTCGGTGGTGTTCTGTTCCTGCCCCGTCAGGTTCCACAGGAAGCCGACCTGATAACCGGGTAGCAGGTTGTCGAGCACCGTTGGCAGTGCGACGGCTTCGAATCCGACCACGGACACATAACCCAGGATCATCGCCCAGGTACACAGGAAGGAGGCTGCGTGGCCCATCGCCCGATAGCTGAAGACATGCTCGCCACCCTCATAAGGCATGGCGGCGGCCAGCTCGGAATAGCAGAGGCCGATGATCATGATGATGAATGAGCCGGCGGCCAGTGCGAGGGGCGCGCCGATGCTGCCGGCCTGTTGCACCCATCCGCCCGACAGTACGATCCAGCCCCACCCGATCATGGCACCAAAGGCCAGGGTAAAGGTTTCCTTCTTACCTAGGACTCTGGCAAAGTCGTGGTCGCTCACGTTTACTCCTCCTAATGACAGGGTGATGTTGTTTTTTGTTATTGAATGGCGCTTTTCGGTTATTGTCAAATCAGCAAATTGAGCGTTCAAGGCGCGGATTCCGGATTTTCCGGTTGCCATTCCGATGGGTGATGAGGCCGCTGCGAGTGACGATTCCTGCGGTATGGATTTGCTGCAAAACCGGTGTCAATCCGTGCCATGAACCGGGCCGGCGCAGGCGGCGAATAAGTTCATGAGCTGCGCTGATGTGCGGACAGCGGTTTTTTCTTTCCCTCTGGTTTTCCCGTTCAGGGTTTTCCTGCAGGGGATTTCCTGTGCCTGATAATCGCCAGCGCGGGGACGAATAAGTGCATGACACGCTCTAACCCAAGCTCCTGGCCCTTGTTTCAACCTGAGTGCCCGCCGGGCTGCCGGTCTGGCGTCGGAGTGGCGTTTTCATCGGCCAGCAGCGCATCGACTTCGGCCAGGGCTGCATGTCCGTTTGCCGCTGCCGTGCCGGCATGTCCCGTGGCGGCATCGGCGCGGGCCGCTGCCGTCGCCGGTGAGCCAGCAGGCGAGACGGGGGCACCCTCCCTGACCGATTCCTCGTGAGCCGTGTCTGCTGTCCCCTTTCCACGGCTGGCGGTCTTGCCAGGGGCGGCAGGGCTCAGACCAGTCCGGCCACGGCGGGCGAATCGCCAGCCCACGACCAGTGCGCCCATCAGCATCAGCGCAGGGCCCAGCCACAGCAGGGCGTTCTGCCATGACCAGCTGGGACGGTACAGCACGAACTCGCCGTAGCGGTCCACCAGATACTGCTTGATCTGCTCGTCGTCCCGGCCGGTTGCCATCAGCCGGATCACCTCGTTGCGAAGATCCTGCGCCAGCGGGGCATGGGAGTCGAGCAGGGTCTGGTTCTGGCAGACCAGGCAGCGCAATTCATGGGCGAGCTGCCGGAAGCGTGGGGTTCGGACGATGCTGTCGGCGTCGGCTGGCAGACCATCATCGTCGGTAGGCAGACCGGGCAGGCCCGACCGGGTGCCGGCAGAGCCATCACCGGCGGCACTGGTCGCCGGGGGGGCAGGCCGGTCGGTGCTGGTGCTGGCCGTGGTGGCCGATGGCATGCTTGCCGTGCCGGCCGTCGTCGCGGCAGCATCTGCGAAGATGAGAATGGCGGTATCGCCAGCGGCGCCGGAAACCGCGGAGGCCCCCGACGCCCAGGATGCCCCAGAGGCCCGTGCGCTGTCCGGGGAGAGCGCGCCGCCGCCGAGGAGCAGCGAGGCAGAGAGCAGCAGGTTCAGCCCGGGCCGGGTGAAGATCAGCCGCGACTGCGGAATCCGTGGCTTCATCGGGCATTCTCCTTCACGGCGGCAATGGCCGGCAGCAGCCTGTTCTGCAGCACGTCGTCGGTCAGCGGGCCGACATGCTTGAAACGGATCTGTCCGTGGGCATCGATCAGAAAGGTTTCGGGCACGCCGTAGACGCCGAAATCGATGGCCGTGCGCCCTTTGGGGTCGACGACGATCGTGTCGAAGGGGTTGCCATGACGATGGAGCCAGCGGCGGGCATCGGCGGCCTGGTCCTTGTAGTTGAGGCCGACCAGACGGATGTTGCGCGCCCTGGCCAGCGCCAGCATCTGCGGGTGTTCCTGCAGGCACGGGGCACACCACGAGGCCCAGACGTTCAGCAGGTAGGGCGCCCCCCGGAGCTGCTGGGCATCGACGATCCCATCACGGGCTGGCGTCGTGGCGGCGCCGCCGGTGTCCGGCTGGCTGCCGGGCAACGAAGGGCTGGGCTTCCCCAGTTGCTGCCCGGGGGATGGCTTGTCGCCATCGGTGGCCGCAGCGGCGGGTTCCGAAGTCGCATGCGCGGGCTCAGGTGCAGGAAGTCCGCCAAAGGCTGGTGGTGGCGTATCAGGCAGCACGGGCAGCCGGTAGGCCGGTGCCGGCTTGTCGATCAGGGGTGATGGAAGCTCGTTCGGATTGCGGCCCAGCCCCAGCAGCAGAAAGACGGCCAGTGCGATGAACAGCAGGGCGGGCAGCAGATAGCGGAAAGACAGTAACGGGCGTTTCTTTTCCATGGGCGATTCCTCGCAGTCCGGTTCCTAGAGCGTGTTATGCACTTATTCGTCCCCGCGAAAGCCCCTCTGGGCGTGCATACAAGCTCCTAGGGACTCAGACAGCCTTGCGCCGGCGACGGTAGCGGCGATCCGCCATGGCGACGAAGCCGCCGATGGCCATCAGCAGGCAGCCACCCCAGATCCAGTCGACGAAGGGCTTGATCCAGACCTGTACCGTCCAGCGACCGTCCGGCAGTTCCTCGCCCAGCGCCACATACAGATCCCCCTGCAGCCGGGTGTTGATGGCGGCTTCGGTCTGCGTGGTGCCGGTGGCCAGATACAGGCGCTTTTCCGGGTACAGCACCGAGTAGGGCTTGCCATCGCGGCTGACATCGATCCGTGCGCGGGTGGCCCGGAAGTTCGGCCCCGGCACTTCACGAACCTCCATCAGACGGAAATCGTAGCCGCCCAGGTGCATGTCCTGGCCGGGGGTGAGCGCCTCGTCGGTTTCAGTCTCCATCGTGGTGACACCCGCCACGCCCAGCACGAAGATGCCCACGCCGATGTGTGCCAGCAGCATGCCGTAGAAACTGGCCGGCAGCGAACGGATGCGCTGGCCCATCGGACGGCGGTGGGTGGCGTCGGACGACTGGCGCAGGCGCTCGACCAGCAGAGCCAGCGATGCCACCACCGACCAGATGCCGATGAAGACGCCCAGCGCGAAGATGATCGCGCCACCCACGCCGGCGCCCCCTTCGGCAGGTGAGGCCAGCCGCTCGGCACTGAAGCGGTCGGAGGTCAGCGCGATCAGCAGTGTGCTGACGATGGCCACACCCAGCGCCCAGCCCAGCTGGCGTTTCAGCTCGGGCACGGGGGAGCGGCGCCAGCGGGCCACCGGGCCGATGCCCATCAGGAAGATGGCGGGCGCCATCAGCGGAAAGAACACCGCCTCGAAATAGGGGGGGCCAACCGAGATCTTGCCCATCTCCAGCGTATCGAGCAGCAGCGGGTACATCGTGCCGAGGAAGACGGCCGCGCAGGCCACCACCAGCAGCAGGTTGTTGGCCAGCAGCATGCCTTCACGTGAGGTGGCTGAAAACCCGGCCGGCGCATGTCCCGCGCCGAGGGCCGGTGCTTTCCACGCATAAAGCAGCAGGGAACCGCCGATCACCACCACCAGAAAACCCAGAATGAAGACGCCCCGGGTCGGGTCGGTGGCAAAGGCATGTACCGAGGTCAGCACGCCCGAGCGCACCAGGAAGGTGCCGACCAGACTCAGGCTGAAGGCTGCGATGGCCAGCAGCAGCGTCCAGCTCCGGAAGGTGCCGCGCAATTCGGTGACGATCAGCGAGTGCATCAGCGCGGTGCCGACCAGCCAGGGCATGAAGGAGGCATTTTCGACCGGATCCCAGAACCACCAGCCGCCCCAGCCCAGCTCGTAGTAGGCCCACCAGCTGCCGAGGGCGATGCCCAGCGTGAGGAAGGACCAGGCAGCGATCGTCCACGGGCGTGCCCAGCGCGTCCAGGCCGCATCGACGCGGCCGCCCAGCATCGCGGCGATGGCGAAGGCAAAAGCCACCGAAAAGCCCACGTAGCCCAGATATAGCATCGGTGGGTGCAGCACCATGCCCGGATCCTGCAGCAGCGGGTTCAGATCACGCCCGTCCGGCGGCGCCGGCAGGCTGCGCTCGAAGGGGTTGGAGGTGAGCAGCAGGAACAGCAGGAAGCCGATCGAGATGCCGCCCAGCACACCGATCACGCGGCTGCGGACGACGGCGCCCAGCGTTCGACCAAAGATCGTGACGGCTGCCGACCAGATGGCGAGCATCAGTGCCCACAGCAGCATCGAACCTTCATGCGATCCCCAGGTGGCGGCGATCCGATAGGGTAGCGGCAGTCGCAGGTTGCTATTGTGGGCCACGTTCTTCAGGCTGAAGTCGTGGCCGACGAAGGCCGAGGCCAGGGCCAGGAAGGCCACGACCATCAGGATGGCCTGGAACACGGTGGCACGGCTCGCCACCTGCATCAATCGGGAATCGGCGTGCCGGGCGCCCCACAGGCCGGTACAGGTTTGAAGCAGGGCCAGAACCAGGGCCAGCCAGAGGGCGTAGTGTCCGATTTCCGCGATCATGCTTTACTGCTTCAGGGTGTTGACGGAGGCGGGGTGACCCGCCCGCTCCAGGGCTTCGGCCGCCTCGGGTGGCATGTAGTTCTCGTCGTGCTTGGCCAGCACTTCGGTGGCGGTGAAGTTGCCCTGCTCGTCGAGGCGGCCCTGGGCCACCACGCCCTTGCCTTCGCGGAACAGGTCGGGCAGCGTGCCCACGTAGCTCACCTCGATCTGGTGGTCGCCATCGGTGATGCGGAACTGCACGCGCGTGCCGTCACGTTTCAGGCTCTCGGGTTCGACCAGTCCGCCGATGCGGAAGGCGCGTCCGGCAGGGGCCTCCTTCGCGGCCACCTGGGTGGGCGTGAAGAAGAAGACGATGTTGCTGTTCAGGGCATAGAGCAGCAGGCCGGTGATCAGGGCGAGCGAGGCGATGCCGCTGCCGATCCAGACGAAGCGTTTCTGACGGGGGGTCATGCCTGAAGGTCTCCGGCAGTGTCCTGTTGGTCTTCGAGCATCTGACGGGCGCGGCGGCGGCGCTGGAACAGCAGGACCAGTTCCAGTGCCAGCGCGGCGGCAGTCAGACCGTAGGCAATCCAGATGTAATCCCAGTGCGTCATGACCGTGCGTTCAACATCGAAGGATGATCGGGAGAGGAGGGTGAGGGCAGGGTGTTTTCTGCCGTCGAAGGATGGTGCCCGCGATCGGGCCAGCACCTGTTGACATGGCTCAAAGCCGGTGGTTCCGACTGTCAGACTGTGTGAGCAGCTTCATCGCCGACACGCAGGGGATGGACAGGTTCGGTCAGACCTCAGGCGCGATCGAGCTGCTGCACCCACTGGGTGTGGCTCTCGCGCACGAGGATGATGCTGCGCACCCGGTGCAGCACCACGGCCACCGAATAGCACCAGGCCGAGACCGACATGATCAGCATGGCCTGCAGCATGATGCTGGCCATCTTCGAGCCGCCGACCGGACTGACGCTGGCGCCCTGATGCAGCGTGTTCCACAGATAGACCGAGAAATAGATGATCGGGACGTTGATCGAGCCGACCAGCACGAGGATCGAGCCGGCGCGGTCGGCGCGGGCCTGATCCTCGATGGCGCTGGAAAGCGCCATGTAGCCGAAGTACAGGAAGAGCAGGATCAGCGTCGAGGTCATGCGGGCGTCCCAGGCCCAGTAGGTGCCCCAGGTGGGCTTGCCCCACAGGGAGCCTGTCCACAACGCGATGGCGGCCATCAGTGCGCCGGTGGGTGCCAGCGCCGAGATCATCATGGCCGACATCCGCGTCCGGAACCCCAGGTTCAGCACGGCGTAGACCGACATCACCAGATAGATGAACATCGCCATCCAGGCCGCCGGCACATGGATGAAGATGATGCGGTAGACCTCGCCCTGCTGGAAGTCGGTGGGTGCCACGGCAAAGCCCAGCCACAGGCCGATGGCACAGGTGATGACAGCTGCCGCGGAAAACCAGGGAATCAGCTTGCCGGCCAGAAAGTAGAAGCGCTGCGGGGCAGCGTAGGTGAACAGGCTCATTCGAGTGAGGTGCGGAGGGCCAGGGCAACCACGAAGGGGCCGCCCCAAAGAGCCATAAGCATACCAGCAGCCAGCAGCGACAGATGTGCACCGGCCGAGAGGCCGGCAGCGAGCATGTCGACGGCGCCACTGCCGAAGATCAGCACGGGCACGTAGAGGGGCAGGCACAGCAGCGCCAGCAGGGCGCCACCGCTGCGCAGCCCCAGCGTCAGGGCGGCGCCGATCGCGCCGAGGATCAGCAGCGTCGGCGTGCCCAGCAGCAGGGTCAGCATCAGGAGCAGCATCCGTTCGGCATCCATCGACAGCATCAGTGCGAGTGCAGGCGTGACGAGAATCAGCGGCAGGGTCGACACCATCCAGACGGCCAGCAGCTTGCCGCCCACCAGTGCGGTCGGTGAACGGCCGCTGGCCAGCATGTGCTCGAGGCTGCCGTCCTGATGATCGTTGGCAAAGAGCATCGGCAGGGCCGTCAGCTGGGCCAGCAGCGCCATCACCCAGATCACGCCGGGGCCGATGCGGGACAGCCACTGCGTTTCCGGGCCCACGGCAAAGGGGAACATCAGGCAGGCCAGCACGAAGAAGCCGATCAGGTTCAGCGTGTCGGCACGGCGGCGCATGGCGATTCGCAGATCGCGGCGAAAGGCCCAGAGGAAGGTGTTGGGGGCTGCTGGGGGTAGAACCGGGGTCTGTGCCGGGGCATCCGGCCGGGGTGTGGACGGGGGATGGGCAGGGGTCGTACTCATGGGCGAGAGGCTCCCGGCAGCATCAGTACCGGTGGGTCGCGGCGGGCCAGCACCGGCAGATGGGTGGCGATCAGGGCGCTGCCACCCTGATGGAGATGCTCGTCCAGCAGACCATCCAGCAGATCGCTGCCGGCCTGATCGAGTGCAGCCGATGGCTCATCCAGCAGCCAGAGCCGGCGATGCGGGGAGACCAGCAGGCGTGCCAGCGTCAGCCGCTGGCGCTGGCCCTGGGACAGGCGACGGGCCTCCACATGCAGGGCACGGCCAAGGCCCACCCGGGCAAGCGCGTCACGCAGGAAGGCGCGTGCGCCTTGCCCCCCGTCGAGCCCTGCCATCAGACTCAGGTTTTCCAGGGCGGTCAGCTCGGCCTTGATGCCACCGGCATGGCCGAGCCACAGGGCATGGGGGCGCAGCGCGCCCGTGTCGGGGCTGAAGCGCTCGCCGTTCAGACTCAGCTCGCCGGCCTGAAGAGGCGTGAGCCCCAGCAGCGCACGCAGCAGGGTGGACTTGCCACTGCCATTGGGCCCCCGCAGCAGCAGGGCACTGGCCGGTGGCAGCTCGAAGCCGATGCCCTCGAACAGGAGCAGCGGGCCGCGCCTCAGTGTCAGGCCGCGGGCCGAGAGGGAGAGGGTGTGGGGGGATGGCGTGGGTGCCATGCAGGTATCGGGACGTCGGGAAAGGATCCGCGCGGGTCGGTGTGTTGACGGGTCAGCCCATGACACGCTCTAGAGACGGGTATCGATGTCGACCTGCACGTCGTCGGCATCATGCCGGACGACGGGGCTGCTGCCTTCCAGATCACCGGGTTGGGCCGTCGGCTGGCCGGACTTCGAGATCCGGGCGATGACGATGACCTGCTGCTGGCTCGAGAGCCTGCCCATCGGGCCCATCGCGTCGGCGTCGCTGAAACTGAAGCGATAGGGGAGGTCGGCCACCCGGATGCGCCGGACGGCCAGTGGCGGGCCTGCTGGCCTGCCGCTTTCATCCACGCCCCGTACGGCCAGGAACACGGTGTCTTCAGGGCCGGCCTGGGTTGCCAGGCTGGCATCGAGCTGGATCGCGCCTTTCAGGACGGGGCCAGCTGGTCGGTCGACGGCTTCAGCAGGCCGGTCACCGGTGGCAGCCGTCGACGATGGCGAGGCGGCGGTGCTGCCCGGGATGCTGGCCTCGGCCAGCGGCGGCAGGCCGGCCTGGGCACGCACCTGTTCGATCTGCCGGGCAATCTGCCGATAAGGGCCGGAGCCCGGTTCGAGCTGGGCCAGCAGGGGTTCCCAGTAGCCGAGCGTGAGCTGGTGGTTGCCCTGGCTCAGCTGATAGGCGCCGGCCAGTGCCATCGCCTTGGCGTGTCGGGGCTGTTTGGCCAGCGCGTCCTGAATCAGTGCCCACGGGCGACCATCGAGCTTGTTGCCCGCCTGCTGGCCCAGCGCATCGGCCAGGTCGATGCGGATCTGGGCGGCCAGCTGGGGCTCCTCGCTGTCGACTTCGAGGGCCTTCTCCAGTGCCGCGATGGCGGCCTCGCGCTGGCCCATCGACAGGCGCGAGCGGCCCAGCATCAACCAGCCCTCGACCAGAGACGGGTCTTCCTTCAGCCGTGCCTCCAGCGTCGCCAGCAGGCTGTCCACGTCCGGCTGGCCCGAACGGGCCAGAAAGTCGGGGTTCGTTGCCTCCGGCATGCCGGTGGTGCGGTAGAAGGCGATGGGCAGAGCCACCAGTGCCGTCAGGAAGAGCACGGCCAGCACCAGACGGGGCTTGCGGGCGGCCGTCTTGCCGGCAAGTGCTGCGTCGGCAGGGGAGGGAGCATCACCTGCCGTCGGAGCGCTTGCCGGTTTCAGATCGGCCAGCGCCGCCGCCGAGAATTCCTGGATCAGCGCCTCGCGTTCGGGCGAGTCGGCTGGCAGCTCGGCCAGCTCCGCATCGAGGCGGGCGCGGCGCTCGCGGATGATGTCACGGTTCAGGGCGGCGGCATCGCCGCCGGCTGGCTGGCTGTCGCTTTGCACGCGCCGCAACAGCGGCCAGACGACGAACAGGGCGACGGCTGCACCAATGGGCAGCAGCACGAGGAGGATGAAAGAGGTGGTGCTCAGCATCCCCGCATTGTCGGGGCAATGCCGGGCCGGGTCAAAGCAAATCGTGCCCGGGGAGCGGGTGGCCGATGCGGGCTCGATCGTCGCCTTGCCTGCGGCAGGACGGCCGAGCCGGCCCGGTCTGGTGGTGCCGCCCAAGCTCCTAGAAAAAAGGGGCGCCTGCTGGCGCCCCCGTCTGATCGCGGGAATAATTCTTGCGATCAACGCTCGCGCATGGCTTCGCGCATCTTCAGGATCGGTTTCAGCACATAGTCCATCACCGTCTTTTCGCCGGTGCGGATCTCGACCGAGGCCGTCATGCCGGGGATGATCGGCAGCTCCTTGCCACCGGCAGCCAGTGCCGAGGTCTTCGTGCGCACCAGCACGCGGTAGTAGCGGTTGTCCTGTGCCGTGCGCTGCTCGTCGTCTCGAAGCGTGTCCGGGCTGATCAGCTCCACTTCACCGTTCAGGCCGCCATAGATCGCGTAGTCATAGGCCGAGATCTTCACGGTTGCCGGCAGCCCAGGGCGCAGGAAGGCCACATCATGCGGCCGGATCTTCGCCTCGACCAGCAGCTGGTCTTCTAGCGGGATGATCTCCATGATGTCCTGGCCCGGCTGGATCACGCCGCCCCGGGTGTTCATCCGGATGTTCTTCACGATCCCCTTCACCGGCGCCGTCAGCACGGTTCGCGTCACCTGGTCCTGGCGCGCCGTCAGCGACTGCTGGACCTGGGCCAGCTCGGCCTCGACCTTCGACAGATCGTTGGCGGCATCCACCCGGTGCTTGTTCGTGCGCTCCTGCATCTGCATCTGGAGGTCGTTGTACTGGCGTTGCAGTTTCAGCAGTTCGGTCTCGGCCACCAGTCCCTTCGCGACCATCGGTTTCGTGATGGCGATTTCCCGCGCCACCAGGGCCTGGCTGGCCTGGGACGTGGCGATCGCCTGTTGCAGCGCGTCCCGACGTGCCTCGAAGGTGGCTGTCTCGTTGTCGACCACTTCCGTGTCGGCCATCACGTCTTCCGGGAAGCGCAGGGCCGTGCCTCGTGATTCGGCGCGCAGACGCGCGGCCGATGCCTTCAGGCTGATCAGCTTGCTGTAGCCTTCCTGATAGGAAGAGCGTGCCTTCGTCTCGTCGATGCGCAGCAGCGGCTGACCGGCCGACACCGTGGCGCCTTCGCGCACCAGCATTTCGGCCAGGATTCCCCCCTCCAGCGACTGGATCACCTGCTCGCGGCTGGAGGCGATCACGCGTGCATCGCCCCGGGTGATCTCTTCGAGCCGGCTGTAGTAGGCCCAGACGGCGGCCGAGGCCAGCAGGGCCACGATCAGCACCAGCAGCAGGAAGCTGCTTTTCTGGCGGTCGTTCACCATAGCCTGCTGCATGTCGCGCATGAAGTCGAAGTCACTGCCGCTACCGGCATAGGCCGGTCTGGCGAAGCTGTCACGGCGCTGCATGGCACGCTGGCCGGCGGCGGCAGGCACCATCGCTGTCCGGCCCTGCGTGCCGGCACTGGCGCCGGGCGCATGAGACGGTGCTGCCTGCGGATCGGCGCCGCCCGGGCTGCCCCGGGTCGGGCCGGTTGCCTGGGCAACGGCCTGTGTGGCCTGGGCAGGCTGGGCCGCCTGAGCGGTGGCGGGCATGGCCGGCCGTTGGGCGGCCACCGCCCGGTTCTTCTGGTTCTGATCGGCTCGTTCAGACACGACGCACCCCCTGGATCTTGCCTTCCTTCAACGCTTGCAGCACCGCTTCCTTCGGCCCGTCGGCCACGCGGACACCGCCGTCCATGATCATCACCCGATTGACGTAATCGAGCAGTTGCAGCTTGTGGGTCACGAACACCATCGTCTGCCGGCCGCACAGGCGGGCCAGTGCCTGCATCACCATCGTTTCGGTGGCGCTGTCCATCGCGCTGGTCGGTTCGTCCAGCAGCATCACGGTGGGGTTGGCGATGACGGCGCGGGCCAGGGCCACGGCCTGGCGCTGGCCGCCCGACAGGCCATTGCCCCCTTCACCGATCGGCATGTCGTAGCCATTCGGGTGATTGCTGGCGATCTGGTGCACGCCGAAGGCGTCGGCGATGCGCATCATCGAGTCATCATCGATGTGCGGGTTGCCGGCCTTCAGGTTCTCGCGCAACGTGCCGAAGAAGAGCCGCGTGTCCTGCCCCACGTACAGCACGTGGCGCCGCACGTCGGCCGGTTCGATCTGCTGAAGCTCGACCCCGTCCAGCTTGACCGAGCCTTCCGTCGGCCGGTAGAGCCCCGCCAGCACCTTCAGCAGCGACGATTTGCCGCTGCCGATGCGGCCCAGAATGGCCACGCGCTCGCCGGGGCTCAGGCTCATGCTCAGGTTGCGCACCGACTCCGGCGATTGCGGGCCGTAGCGAAAGCTGATCTCATGGGCCGACAGCGCGCCCTGCGTCGTGGATTTCCGGACATAGTTGCGGTCGGCCTCGCGGTCGGTCGGCGTGGCCATCACCTTGTTCAGCGATTGCAGGGCGGTCTTGGCCTGCTGATAGCGCACGGCCAGTGCCGTGATGCTGGCCGCCGGTGCGATCGTGCGGCCGGCCAGGATCACCGAGCCGATCAGCGCGCCCATCGTCAGCGTGCCATCGCCGATCAGATACACCCCCCAGCACACCATCGCCACCGTGCACATCGATTGCAGCAGGGCCGTGAAATTGCTCACCATGGCCGTGATCGAGCGGCTCTTCATCGAGGTGCGGGCCGTGAGCGCCGAGGCACGCTCGTAGCGGGTCTGCACCTGGCTTTCCATCCGCAGCGCCTTGATCGCCTCGGCATTTTCCAGCGTCTCGACCAGAATCCCCTGCTTGATCGAGCCCTCGCGCAGATGTTCCTTCACATAGCGCGACAGCGGGATCTGGGCCAGCGCGCCCACGATGATCAGGATCGGGATGCAGGCGAGCGGCACCAGATAGAGCGGGCCGGCGATCAGGTGGATCACCCAGACGAACAGCAGGATGAAGGGCAGGTCGGTCAGTGTCGCCAGCGTGGCCGAGGTGGCGAAGTCACGCACCGACTCGAATTCGCGGATCGTGTTCGCATAGGCGCCGGCCGATTGTGGCCGGTTTTCGAGCCGCGACATCATGGCCTGACGGAACAGGGTCGAACCGAGCAGCAGGTCGGCCTTCTTGCCGGCGTTGTCGATCAGCCAGCTTCGCAGGTTGCGGGCCAGATACTCGAACAGCATCGCCACCATCACGCCGCTGGCCAGTGCCCACAGCGTCACATAGGCCTGGTTCGAGATCACCCGGTCATAGACGTTCATCGTGAAGAAGGTGCCCGAGAGCGCCAGCACGTTCACGAGCAGCGCCGCCACGGCCGCCTGCGCGTAATAACCGCGAAAGCGCCAGATCGTGCTCCAGAACCAGTGGCCCTTCGCCTTTTCGATCACGATCGGGCTGCGCTTGTCCTCGGCGATGGCCGGTCGAACCAGCAGGCAGGTGCCCATGTAGTGCTGTTTCAGCTCGGCCAGCGGAATTTCGATCTCCAGCGCGCCCTGCTCGCAGGGGAGGATCACCAGCTGATCGTTCTCACGCTTGTCCAGCAGCAGGCAGGCCCGCAGGTCGTTCAGCAACAGCACCACCGGCAGCTGTAGCGGGTTGATCTGCTCGATGTCCCGGTGCTGGATGCGGATCTTGCAGCCATGCGCCTCGGCAATCCGCATCATGCCGGCTGGTTGCAGCGGACGCTCGTGCGGGATGCCGGTCGAGAGCGCATCCTCGCTCTTGTGGATGTCGAATCGGGCCAGGATCTGCGACAGCGCCGTCAATAGCGGGTCGGGCAGCGGCTGCTTCACCGGTACGGCCTGCTGTAGCGCCTGTGCCTGGGAGGGTTGAGCCTGCTGGGTCTGCTGGGCCACCGCCTGGCCGGATTGCGCGGGCGCGGCCGGCTGTTCTCCCGGCCCGTGGGCGGGGGCGTGCGAAGAGGCTGCGCCCGGCGCCTGGGCGCCGTTGCCTGCCTGGGAAGGATCAGAAGACATGGTTTCCGGGGACTGGGCTGGCCGTTCGCCATTGTGGGCGGCACGGCCAGCGTGTTGGGGTCTTTCGTCGGTCACTTTCATGGAAAAGCCTGGGACGGAATCCGGGCAAGGGCCGGATGGACTCGGATGGGGCGGATCAGGATCAGTTCAGGTCGGGCAGGGCAGCGCCAGCGGGTTCGGGGGCAGCCTCCGACCCTTCTGCCACCACGGGTGGCAGCGTCCCGATGCCGAGTCGCGGCAACAGACGGGCCGTGCTGCCCAGCAGCCGGTAGCGGGCCTGGTTCAGCTCCTGCGCCTCGATCGTGGCCCCGAGCTGGGCCTGGTAGATCTCGTTCTCGGCATTGAGCAGGTCGATGATGCTGCGCTTGCCGATCTGGAACTGTTCCCAGTAGGCAGCGCGAACCTTGCGGGTGCTCTCGACGAGGGCGTCGCGGGAGCCCACCCGGCCCTGGCGTGCCTGAATCTGTGTCCAGTGCCGGGCCACGTCCGTCTCCAGCGTGCGGCGCGTGTTGGCCACGGCCTCTTCCGCACTCAGGATCTGGGCCCGTGCGGCAGCAGCCTGGGCTGCACCCTGGCCACCGTCGAAGGGATTCCAATCCGTCACCACCGAGACATCATAGCCGCCGAACCACTGGCGCTTGCCATCGGCATCGTAGGGGCTGTTGACCCGGGCACGCAGGTTGAAACTGGGCTTGTTCCAGGCATTGGCCACGGCTGCCGCCCGGCGGGCCGCCTCGACCTCGGCCCGTCCTGCCAGGATGGCCGGGTGCTCGGCCAGCGCGGCTGTGGCCTGCGCCAGGCTGTCCATCCGCGTCTCGGCCGCAGGTGCCGGCATCATGCCATTCAGCGGCCTGCCCACCAGCTGTGTCAGCGCAGCCTGTGCTTCGGCCAGTTGCCCCTCCCGGTCGGACAGCGCCACCTGGGCCTGCGAGAGCCGGGAATTGGTCTGGAGCAGGTCATAGCCGCGGCCCTTGTCGTGGGCCACGATCTGCTGCACCCGTCGGCGCAGGCTGTCGATTTCCGACACGTAATGACGCGTCAGCTCGGTCAGTTCCGCCTGCTTCATCACCTCGACGTAAGCGTCGGCGACCTTCATCGCGATATCGGCCCGGGCCGCTTCCGTGCCGTAGTTGGCGCTGCTCAGCCGGGCGAGCTGACGCTGCGTCTCGTTGTCGGTGCGGCCTCCGTCATAGATGGGCTTGATCGCCTGTGCGCCCAGGTCGCCCTGACGGTTGCGCTCGCCGCCGCGCTGATAGCCCCAGCCCGGCTCTGCGATCACGCCGAAGCGCATGTTCATCTGACTTCTGGCCCCCGTGACTTCGTGACGGATGGTTTCCGCCTGGCGTCGGGCGCCGATCACCTGCGGGTGCTGGCCCAGGGCGATCAGCACGCTTTCCTTCAGGGTTTCGGCCGGGGCCGGGGAGGCGATGACGCTCAGGGCCGTCGCCACCGCCAACCCGAGGCGAGGGCGATGGGAGGGAACGGGCGTTTGTCGTGGTGGATGCATCTTGTATTGACCCGGTGCAAATGGAACAAAGATCCCGATCGCGGCATGCTTCACCGCCGCTCGATCGGACTGACCCTTCTGAAGCCCATTGTGGACGCATCGTTCAGGACGAGCGGCCCAGACTGGCTGCTTGGCGGCTTTGGGTGCACCAGCGGGGAATGATTGGTGGCCGCGCAACAACCTGTGGCGCTTTCGAGACGAACAGCACCGTGCGGGGTATGGGCGGCAGCAAACGGCAGCGGCGGGCACGAAATGCCCGGTTTTCCTGCCGTTCTTCGAGGCTTGCCAGCCGCTGCATACCGTCTCGCGTGCCTGCCCGGCGCGCCATCCGGCGGGGCCGATGTTCGCCGTCGCGATGCCTGCCGCCCAAGCGCCTAGCGCCCACGCGCCTGGCTGCCGATGCCCGGGTGTCACGACGGGCAAGGGCGGGTTCAACCCCGGCCCAGCAGGGGCATTTTCGTCGCCATCAGGGTCATGAACGGCACATTGGCCGACAGCGGCAGCTTTGCCATGTTCAGCACCGCGTCAGCCACCAGTGACACGTCGATCACCGGCTCGGCCGCGATCCGGCCGTCGGCCTGAAGGATGCCCTCGGCCATCGGACGAGCCATCTCGGTCATCGCATTGCCGATGTCGATCTGGCCACAGGCGATGTCGAAGGCACGTCCGTCGAGCGAGGCGGCCTTCGTCAGTCCGGTGATCGCATGTTTCGTGGCCGTGTACGGCATCGTCATCGGCCGGGGCGCGTGGGCCGACACCGAACCATTGTTGATGATGCGGCCACCCTGGGGATGCTGTGCCTTCATCACCCGGAACGCGGCCTGGATGCAATAGAAGGGCCCACTGAGGTTCGTGTCGACCACCGCCTGCCATTGCGCTGGCGACAGCGTCTCCAGCGGCACGGCGGGGGCACCGATCCCCGCATTGTTGAACACCACGTCCACCCGCCCGAAATGCCCGACAGTGCGGTCGAAGAGGGCATTGACCGCGACCGGATCCGTCACGTCCGTTGGCATGACCAGTGCCCGTTCACCGGCGCCGGACAGTTCTGCGGTCTCCACCAGCGGCTCGGGGCGCCGCCCGGCCAGGGCCACGGCGTAGCCGGCCGACAGGAAACGCAGGGCTACGGCCCGTCCGATGCCACTGCCTGCACCGGTGATGATGGCCACCGGTGGGTGGCCCGGAGAACTGTCGTTCAGCGCTGCCGTACCGGTATCCGGGCCTGCGGCAGCAGGGCGGCTTTCTTCATGACTGTGTGTCGCACTGGAATGGCTCATATCGTCCTTTTTCTGCATTCAGCATTCAATATTCATCATCATGGCGGGAGCAGCTTGCCCGGGTTCATCCGGCCATCCGGATCCAGCGCCGCCTTGATGGCCTGCATCATCTTCAGCTCCACCTCAGACTTGTAGCGGCCAAGCTCGGTGCGGCGCAGGACGCCGATGCCGTGTTCGGCCGAAATCGCGCCGCCGTGCGCCACCACCGTGTCATGCACCAGCTCGTTCATCCGGGCCTCGTCCACCTCGAACTGCGCATCGAATGCCCGGCCGGCCTGTGCCGTTGGCCAGACATTGAAGTGCAGGTTCCCATCGCCCAGATGACCGAACACCACGGGGCGCGCTTCAGGAAATACCGATCGTATCCGGTGCCCGACCGCCTCGATGAAATCTGCGATCCGGGCGATCGGCACCGAGATGTCGTGCTTGATGTTCCTGCCCTCGGCACTCTGGGCCGACGAGATCCGCTCCCGCAGGGTCCAGAACTGGCGGAACTGTTCGAGCGAGGTCGAGATCGCTGCGTCCTCGATCAGCTCCTGCCTGATGGCTGCGCCCAGCATGGCTTCCAGCCTGTCGTGCGCATCGGCTTCACTGACCAGGCTGCTGGCTTCCAGCAGCACATACCAGCGGCAGGGCGCTTCGAGCGGCAGGCGGGTGCCCGGCACATGCTTCAGCACCAGCCCCATCGCCACTTCCGAGATCAGCTCGAAGGCCGTCAGACTGCCGGCCAGCGCCGACTGGGCGTGGGCCAGCAGCGCCAGCGCTGCCGCGGGGCTGTCCAGCCCCACGAAGGCGGCCACCCTGGCCACCGGTCGGGGAAACAGCTTCAGAACCGCAGCCGTGATCACGCCCAGCGTACCCTCCGAGCCGATCAGCAGATCCCGCAGATCGTAGCCCGTATTGTTCTTGCGCAGGGCATGAAGCCCGTCCCACAACCGGCCATCGGCTGTCACGGCCTCCAGCCCCAGGCACAGCTCGCGCATGTTGCCATAGGCCAGCACCTGCACCCCGCCGGCATTGGTGGCCAGATTGCCACCGATCGTGCAGCTGCCCTCCGAGGCCAGCGACAGTGGAAAGAGCCTGCCGGCCGCGGCAGCCGCTTCCTGCACCTGCTGCAGCGTGCAGCCGGCCTCGGCCACGATCGTGTTGCCGATCGGGTCGATCGAGCGGATGCGGCTCATCCGCTTCAGCGACAGCAGCACCGTCGGACGGTCTTCGGTGGGAACGGAGGCACCGGTCAGCCCCGTGTTGCCGCCCTGGGGAACGATCGCATGGCCGTGCCCGGCACACCAGCGCACCACGGCTGCTACATCTCCGGCCGTGTCGGGCATGGCCACCGCCAGCGCCCGACCTTGCCAGCGTCGCCGGTAGTCCAGCAGAAAGGGCACCATCCCGTCCGGCGTACTCAGCAGCCGGCCTGAAAAAGTGCTTGCCAGCGAGGCGCACAGCGACGCCTTCTCATGTACTGCATCCATGGTTGCGTGATTCAGGAGGCTATTGCGACATGCTACACCCGGTGCAGGCAGTAGAATGGGCGTCTTTTTTGCTGCCCTTCACACGATTGAATCCTCACGCAGCCACACCTGTTTCTCCGGGGTTCATGCTCGCCACGCTGTGGCGGCATCGCAGCCTCATCATGCAGATGGCCTGGCGCGACATCGCCGCCCGCTATCGCGGCTCGGTCATGGGCGTCTTCTGGTCGTTGCTGAATCCGCTGCTGATGCTGGCCGTCTACACCTTCGTCTTCTCGGTGGTGTTCAAGGCCCGCTGGCAGGCCGGGGCCGAGCAGAGCCATGCCGACTTCGCCGTCATCCTCTTTGCCGGCGTCATCGTCCACAGCTTCTTTGCCGAGGTGGCAGGCAAGGCGCCCTCGCTCATCCTCACCAACCCCAGCTATGTGAAGAAGGTCGTCTTCCCGCTGGAGATCCTGCCGGCCGTCACGCTGCTGTCGGCGCTCTTCCAGGCGGGCATCAGCTTTCTGGTGCTGTTGGCGGCGCTGCTGATCACCATCGGCTCGATACCGTTCACCGTGCCGCTCATCCTCATCGTCTGGCTGCCGCTGTGCCTGCTGGCCCTGGGCGCCAGCTGGTGGCTGTCGTCGCTTGGCGTCTACATTCGCGACATCGGCCAGGCCATCGGCGTCGTGCTGACCGTCATGCTCTTCATCTCGCCGGCCTTCTTCTCGATCCAGGCGCTGCCCGAAAGCCTGCAGCCGTGGGTGAAGCTCAACCCGCTCACGCTGCCGATGGAACAGTCGCGTCAGGTGCTGATCTGGGGCACGATGCCCGACTGGGGCGCATGGGCACTTTATACCCTGCTGACGGCCGGCTTCGCCTGGCTGGGCTTTGCCTGGTTCCAGTCCACCCGACGGGGGTTTGCCGATGTCCTCTGACACCCGCCACCCTCCGGCGCCCCCCGTGCTGGCTGTCACATCACAGCCGTCCTCGGCCCCGCTACCGGTCTCCGGGACGGAACGGGCCCCCGCTGCGCCCGCATCATTGCCCGACGCCGACACGCTGCATCATCCGGTGCATCGCGCCGATGAAGCCGTGCCGGGTTTCGGTGACGAGCCTCGGGCCGCTCAGCCCGACGACATCGCCATTCGGGTCGAGGGCCTCACCAAGTGCTTCCTGCTCTACGACCAGCCGGCTCACATGCTGAAGCAGCAGATCGTGGGTAGGCTCGCACGCCTCCTCGGCCGGCAGCCGCCGCGCTACTTCCGCGAATACTGGGCACTGAAGGGCATCGATTTCAACATCCGGCGTGGCGAGGTCGTCGGCATCGTCGGCCGCAACGGCGCCGGCAAGTCCACGCTGCTGCAGATCCTCTGCGGCACGCTGACCCCCACCGGGGGCAGCATCGAGCTGCGTGGCCGTGTCGCGGCCCTGCTGGAGCTGGGCGCCGGTTTCAATCCCGACTTTACCGGCCGGGAAAACGTCTACCTGAACGGCGCCATCCTCGGCATCGGCCGCGAGGAAATCGACCGGCGCTTTCCCGAGATCGCCGCCTTTGCCGACATCGGCGAGTTCATCGACCGCCCCGTCAAGTCCTATTCCTCCGGCATGTACGTCCGGCTGGCCTTTGCCGTCTCGGCCTGTGTCGAACCCGACATCCTGATCGTGGACGAGGCGCTCGCCGTGGGCGATGCCAAGTTCCAGGCCAAGTGCTTCCGCCGCTTCGAGGAGCTGGTGGCCCGTGGCACCACGATCCTGCTCGTCACCCATTCCATCGACCAGATCACCCGCCATTGCGACCGGGCCATCCTGCTCGAAGGCGGCGTCGTGCACCAGATGGGCCCGCCCAGGGATGTGGCCAACACCTATCTGGATTTGATGTTCGGGGTGTCGCGCCCGGCTGTCGGCGCGGATGCGGACAGCCAGAACGACGCGGGCGATGGAAAGGGGGGCGAGGCGATCACGGACCGGGACTCGTCCACGGCGAAAACAGGGCGGGCGGGGCTGCCAGCGCAGGGCGTCAAGGCCGATTCGTCCATGCAGACAGCCGATGGAGACCTGGCCGACACGGCCACCGCCAGCGAAGGGGGGCTTCAGCCTGCTTCCGTTGCGCCAGCCGATGATCCAACCCTGTCGCCTGATTACAGTCGCCTGGCCCGGCGTGTCATCATCCGTCCTGAAGGCCGTTTTGAAGACAGGCCGGGCTACAACAAGGATGAATTCCGCTGGGGAAGCCGCGAGGTCGAGATTCTCGACTTCATGGTGACGACCAACGGCGTCGATCATGGGGTGGGCCTCAAAACTGGTGATCAGGTGATGGTCATCGCCTGGGTTCGCTTTCGCGTTGATGTTCATGCACCAATCTTTGGCCTGACGATCAAGACACCGGATGGTGTCACGGTTTATGGCAGCAACTCACGGGATTTTCCGGGAGGGCCGGTTTTCCGGCCGGCCAGGGCCGGTGAACTGATCCGCGTGGTCTTCCTTGTCGATCTGAGGATCGGTGAGGGGGATTTCCTGCTCTCGTTAGGGGTCGCCCACGATGTGGGCGGCGGCGAGATCGAGCCGCTCGATCGCCGCTATGACAGTATCCTGATACACGTCAGCCGCCAGTCCCGCTGTTACGGCCTGGCAGATTTCGACATGCGGGTAGAAATCGAAGGACACCCATGAGCTACCAGAAACACGCGGCATATAACCTGTTCTATAGGCCAGGGGCGGAAGCCTTCGGTTATTCCGAAGGCGCAGAAGCCGAACAGCGTCTGCTCGACATCGTCGAGTCGGTGTCGGATCGGAGCACGTTCTCGCCCGAGTGGCTTGAACGGATCGTCGACTGGTCGACCCGCTATCACTTCACCCGCGCCCGTCACTGTCTGGTTCGTCCGCTTGACATCCAGCCCGGCGAGCGGGTGCTGGAACTGGGCTGTGGCGCAGGGGCCATCACCCGTTACCTGGGTGAAACCGGCGCGGAGGTGACGGCCGTCGAAGGCAGTCAGGCGCGTGCGAAGGTGGCTGCAGCCCGCTGTGCGGACCTGCCGAACGTGACGGTGATTGCCGATGACCTGCAGGCGGTCGATGTGCAGGGCCAGTACGACTGGGTGACGCTGATCGGGGTGCTGGAATACGCAGCGGCCTATTCGACCGAGGAAAAGCCCTATCAGGCTTATCTGGCGAGTGCCATCCGCCATCTGAAACCCGGTGGCAAGGTCGTCATCGCCATCGAGAACCAGTTGGGCCTCAAATATTTCAACGGTTGCGGCGAGGATCATCTTGGTCAGGTGTTCGTGGGACTTCAGGATCTGTATCCGGCACGCGGCGCCCGCACCTTTGGTCGTCAGGCACTGGCTGCCGTACTGAGCCGGGCGGGGCTGACCAGGCAGCAATGGCTATATCCGTATCCGGACTACAAGGTGCCCAGCGTCGTGCTGACGGATGCGGCCCTGCAGCATGAGGGGTTCAACGCGGCCGATCTTCTGCTGCGCAACCATAGTGAGGATTACACCGCCGACCGTCCCCGCCTTTTCGACGAGGCCCTGGTGAACCGGGTGCTGGGCGAGAACGGTCTGCTGGGCGATTTCAGCCCATCCTTTCTGGTGGTGGCGCAACTGGCAGGCGCAGAGAACCAGAAAATCGTGTCTGCCGGGTGGCAACCCGGGGCACTGGCCTGGTCGTTTGCTGCCGTGCATCGTCAGGTCTGCTTTTCTACTGAAACCCGCTTTCAGGCCTTGTCCGACGGCAACATCCGTGTGGCCAAGCAGCGCATCCGTCCGGATCTGGTTGCGCAGAAACCGTTGTTCGGTGAGCACCGTATCAGCCTGTCGGTGGAAACGTCTGATTATTTTCAGGGCTGGCAGCAGGCTTGGTCGGCCCTGCATGCCCATGCCGCGCACGGGACGATCGACGCGATGGTCGATGCCCTGTTGCCATGGGCGGAAAATCTGCTGGCTTCGGCGCAGGTGGGTCAGTCACCGCTCGTGGCAACTTCCCTTCTGTCAGCTGAGGGCACTTCATCAGGTGATACCCCGGCGGTGCCTGAGGCCGCTGGCAGCGGCACGTCCGCCACGGCCCCGGGCAAGCCTTTGCGTCTGCTCGTGTTGCCAGGGCAGGCACTGGACTGGGTGCCATTCAATGTCCTGGTCAATGGGCAGGGATTGCAACAGGTGATCGACCAGGAATGGCAGGTCTCCTGTCCGATCCCGGCCGGTTGGGTATTGACGCGTGGCATCCTGCACGCGCTGCATGTGGGTCAGGTGCCTAAGGACAAACTGGGATCCATCCGCCGGGTCATCCTTGCCCTGGCTGATGTGTGTGGCTATTACGTCACCCATGAAGATATCGAGCAGTGGCTGTCGCTGGAAGAAGGCTTTCTGCGCTCGGTATCGGCCAGGGAGGTGCTGGACGGGCTGTATACCGGGACACAGCGGCCAGGTCGGCTGATGTCCGATGTCCTCCAGTCACTTCATGGCGAGGTTCACCAGGCGCAGCAACGGCTCGAACAGATCTCGGCGCAGGTGGCTGTACTGGAGCAGCACCGTCAGAGCCATGCGAAGGAGGCTGCAGAACATCTCGCACGCATCGATCAGTACCAGCAGCAGATTCGGGCGCTCGAACATCAGGTTCAGGCCCTGCTGACTTCTCGCAGCTGGCGTTGGTCGGGGTGGTTGCGTTCGATGCGGCGTCGGATCCGCATCTGATCCTGTTTTTTCCGGTGGAGCATGGCTTGAAGCCGCCCGCCACCGTTACGCATGCCGGGGGGGCGGGCCGACCGGTTTCGTGCCCACGCCGCTCACCGGGTAGCGCATCCGTATTCGGTAAATAATCTTCATGGATATCCTGATTTCCAAACTGCTGAACTTTCGTCCTGAACGCCTGACGGCATCCTCGGATCAGTGTGTACAGATTCCCTTCCTGCTGTGGTTGCTACAATTGCATCGGCCGGACGTGTTCGTCGAACTGGGCACGCAATCGGGTAATCTGTATTTCTCGGCATGCCAGTTTCTCAAGCAGGAAAAGATGCCGACCCGTTGCCATGCGGTGGGTACCTGGCAGGCCGAAGCTTTCGTCACGGATCAGCCTGAAGATGCGATGGCGAGGCTGACCGCTTTTCATGACGAACGTTACGCGGATTTTTCCCGATTGCTGGTCATGGGGGGGGATGAGGCCGTGTCCCAGGTGGCGGATGCCACGGTCGATCTGCTCTGGCTGGACGCACACCAGTCGGCGGATGCCCTTCGGCATGCACTGGCATGCTGGCGACCCAAGCTATCGGCCAGGGGCGTGCTCGTGATCAACGGCATCGGCGAAGCCGGTACGGGCGCTTTCGAGGTGTGGCCGATGCTTTCCGGTCGTCATGACCATGCCGCATTGATGGCTCATCAGGGCATTGGTGTCCTGATGATCGGCGAGGCCGTGCCGGCCGAGACCAGGGCAGCCCTTCGATCTGTCTGCCATGAGGACATCCGTCTGCTCTTCCAGTCCATTGCCCAGGCGATGGCGGCGGCCCGGCGGGAGGCTTTTCTCGAAGCACGGGTCAGGCAGCTGGATGAGACCTTGTCCCGTCGCCAGGTGGAGGTGAACGACCTGAAGGCGAAACATCAGGCCGAAGGCGAACGGAACCGACATCTCCAGGCCCGGCTGGAGGAGGCTCGCACCGAAACAGAGGCCTTGCGTACGGCCCATGATGCCCTGTTGCATCACAGTGCCGGCCAGCATATCGACAACGAAGCGATGAGAAATTCCCTGTGCTGGAAGATCACGGCGCCCATCCGCTGGGTGGGCACGCCCATCCAGCAGACCCGGAAAAAGGCCGCGGCGATCCGCCAGACCATAGCAGCTGCCGGCGGCGTTGTGAACACCGCACAGCTCGCCATGAAAGTCTTTCAGCGGGAAGGCGTGGCCGGCATCCGGCGCCGGTTGGGCAATGCCGAACACCTGGCCGCGGCGCATGCCGCCAATGTCCATCAGGGCCTGATCAAGCCGGGCGAGGATCCCTATCATGCCTGGCTGCGCCATTATGATCCGACGGATGCCGAGGCGATGAGGGCACTGGCCGGGCGGATCGAAAGCCTGGGCCTCAAGACCACCTTTTCGGTGGTCATGCCCGTCTATAACCCCCCCCTGGATTATCTGAGACAGGCCATCGAATCGGTTCAGGCGCAGGTCTATCCACACTGGGAAATCTGCATCGCCGACGATGCGTCGCCCAGGCAGGAAGTTCGTGATCTGCTCAACGAGCTGTCTGCGGCCGATCCACGCATCAAGCTGGTCTTCCGCGAAAAGAATGGTCATATTTCGGCGGCGACCAATTCGGCCCTGCAAATTGCCACCGGCGACTTCATCGCACTGATGGACAACGATGACCTGTTGCCGCCACATGCGCTGGCCTACATGGCGCTGGCCGTGCATCAGCACCCGGAGGCGGGGCTGATCTATTCCGACGAAGACAAGGTGACGGAAGACAATGTCAGGATGTCGCCTTACTTCAAGTGCCAGTTCAACTATGAGCTGTTCCTGTCGCAGAACATGATCAGCCATTTCGGTGTCTATCGCCGAAGCGTGCTGGAAGATATTGGTGGATTCCGTGTTGGCTATGAAGGTGCACAGGACTGGGATCTGGCCTTACGCGTCATCGAGAAGGTTGGTGTCCAGAACGTCGTGCATGTGCCGAGGGTGCTCTACCACTGGCGTGTCTTTCCCGGCAGCACGGCGCTGGCGCTGGAAGAAAAGGATTACGCGCTGAAAGCCCAGCTCAAGTCCATCGGCTCACACCTTGAGCGTATCGGCAAGACTGATACCGAGGTCTTTCCGGCCAGGGGCATTCCGGGGCTGTTGCGGATACGCCATGCGCTGCCCCCGTCCAGACCACTTGTCAGCATCGTCATCCCGACCCGGGACAGGGTTGAGCTGCTCTCGATGTGTGTCGATTCGATCCTGGCAAAAACTGTCTATCAGAACTACGAGATCGTCATCGTCGACAATGGCAGCACCGACCCGAAGGCCCTTGAGTATCTGGCCGGGCTGGCTGAACGTCAGAACATTCGCGTCCTGAAGGCGGATATCCCGTTCAATTACTCGCGCCTGAACAACCTGGGGGTGGCGCAGACTCGTGGCGAGTACCTGGTGCTGATGAACAACGACATCGAGATCACGCAGCCGGACTGGATCGAGGAGATGCTGGCCTTTGCGGCACAGCCCGACATCGGTTGCGTGGGGGCTCAGCTCTGGTATCCGGACGGAACCTTGCAGCATGGCGGTGTGGTGCTGGGTATCGGCGGCGTGGCCTCCCATGCGCACAAGGGTATTCCGCGTGGCAATTTCGGCTATTTCGGGCGTGCATCGGCACACCAGATGTTCAGTGCCGTGACCGCTGCCTGCCTGATGGTACGCAAGTCAACTTATCAGGAAGCGGGAGGGCTGGATGAAACGCTCGAAGTGGCCTACAACGACATCGACTTCTGCCTGAAGGTACGTGCCCGGGGGTACAGAAACCTGTACAACCCCTTTGCCCAGTTCGTTCACCATGAATCGGCAAGCCGGGGCAGCGATCTGGAAGGCTCGCGCCGTCAGCGATTGCAGGCGGAGGCCGGCATCATGAAGCAGCGCTGGGCCGAGCTGATTGGCGATGACCCGGCTTATAGCCCGAACCTGACGCTGGCAGGTGATGATTTCTCGTGGGCATGGCCGTCTCGGGTGAAGCCCTATCAGGCGAGCCATTGCTGATGGCCCGCACGACGGGTACAGGCAACGGATTCCTGCGCCCATACTGATGCCGGATCCTGCCGGGGGGCTGGCGTTCACTGGGGTACGCTCAGGGAGGGGCCAGGAGGGAGGTGGGTGCATCCCTTATCGCCGTTTGGGAACTGGACAGTACTGGTTCCGCCTGGCCGCGCCTCGACTTCCACGCAGATCATGGCGCCTGGCATGGGCGCCTCCAGAAAGACCAGATCCAGCACGATGCCCGAATCCAGCAGGCTGCGGGCAATGGCGGAGGCCACGTCAGGGCGGGCATGGGTGTTCAACGTCTGTGATTCAAGCGGCTGGCTGCTCCAGATGCGTACCCGGGTGTCGGCGCTCATCGGCGCATACACCCATCCTTTCAGTTGAAGCTGCGTGGCAGCCTGCCATGCCATCGAGTCGATATGGCCGGACTGGCTGGCGGCGGCGGGAGCTGCCGGGCGAGTGTCCAGCACCTGAAGGCTCGCGGCGGGTGAAGGTGGGCTGGCCTTCAGCATCCTGTCTGGAAACGCCGACAGGGGAAGCTGGACATGATCCGGTGCGACCAGCCGTGGCCCGTCGGTGTCACCTACCGAGATGTGTGCGTAGCGGTTGAACAGGGCATTCAACTCGTCTGGCGGGAGTGCCGGGAAAAGTGTCCGGAAATAGTCGAGCTGAGGGTAATAGAGGACATGATTGATGCTCCGTAGGCCAGTGCCTGCCAGCAGGGCGCCATAGTGGCCAGGAACAGCTATCGTGCCATCTTCCATGACCTTGGCGTCCCGTTCCGCCATCCGTTGCCGGATCTGAACCTTGTCCTGCTCAAAGATCGGATAGGCTGACTGAACCGGGTTGAACAGTCCGTAAGCGAGCAGATTTCCGAGGAGTGCCGCTGACAGCACGATCCCCAGTGGGCGGGTTGCCTGCGAAGCTGATGGCCGAAAGAGGTTGGCGGCCAGCACGATCAGACAAAGATACGGGATGGTGTCGATCGGGCCGTACAGTTTCTGTAGTCCCTGGGTGGAAAGCAGCAGCTTGCCGGCTGTGCCGAGCAGCGTCAGGGCAAGCAGGATGCACAGGCGCCTTGCTGTCAGCACGATGCCGGCCCTGGCCAGGGCGAGTACGCTGATCGTGTTGATCAGCAGCCCGAAGGCCATGACGGCCCGGCCGGATGGAACCATCGTCAGTCCGGTGATTTTCGCGATGAAGGGCGGAATGTAGAACATCAGCCAGGCGGTGATGAACAGGCAGAAGCACAGCAGCAGACAGAATGGCAGTGGGCGCGTCCGGATCAGCCGGGTCAGCCGCTGGTAATCGATCAGGCAGATGGCATACAGCGGGAGCAGGCTGGAGAGAACCGTGATTTCTGCTGCGTTCGAGTTCGGGATGCTGGCCAGCGGTTCAAAGATGTGTGTTGTCAGACTGGGATAGAGATGGGCCAGCAGTTTCGGCCAGCCCAGACCTCCCGACGAACTGATCCTCTGGCCGGGATAGACGGTGGCCTGCATGATGTCGATCAGCTCATCGAAATATTCGATGAAAAGCGGCAGGGCGATTGCACAGGCAAAACCGCCATCTGCGATTCGGCCCCATCCGAGTTTGTCCATGCGGAAGCAGATGACCAGTGCAGCCATCGCGAAACCGATTGCATACAGAAAGGGGGGATAGGCGCAGGACAGCATCCAGACCAGTAGCGCATAGGCACAGGCAGCGATGCGGAGCAGCCGATGTTCTATCTGGAGCCAGAAAATCATCGTCCACGGGCCGAGCGCGAGCACACCCGCGTTCGATGTCCACCACGTCTGGATCATCGGTGAGAAATACAGTGTGCTGGCTAATAGCGCGGCGCTCCAGGCCGGCAGCCGCAGCAGTCTGAAGAAGATCGCCCATCCGGCCACGAAGGACAGGGTCATCAGCAGAAAATAGAGGGAAAAGGCGTTGGCCGCCGGCAGAACTAGGAATCCCCAGTGATAGGGTTTGAAAAGCATCCCCCAGTCCAGAATGGGCAAAGCCTGAAACGAACGAAGGGTTTCCCGATAAGGAGATAACTCGTTGATGGTGCCCAGACCATTGTTGACGGCAATCTGGTAATAGGGGGTCAGCACCATCCATTCGTCAGAGCGGATTGGCTGTGGCTTCCCAAGGATCAGGCCTTGAGGCTCCTGTCCGAGTAGTGAAAAAGCCAATCCGTAGGACGAAGGTGTGAGAGCGAACAAAACATACATCGCGCATAGAAGCAATGTAAAGAAAATCGCCCAAGACGGGATTTGACGATTTTTACTGATCAAAGACTTTGGGTAAAGACTGATTGGCATGGAAATAATGAAAATTACCAGGCGAACTAGAGCGTGTTATGCACTTATTCGTCCCCGCGAAAGCCCATCTGGGCGTGCAGAACAAGGCGCCAAGCCCGCAGAATCCTGGATGACTTCAAGGGATTGGCAACGGTGCGCCGGTATGTAAGGCGCACGAAGCTGTGCGTCCAGAGGGGCTTTCCCTTCGGGCTGGCCCCAAAACCGCACGCTGACGGCGTTGCCACGCTTGATAAGGCGGCCAGCCTTACCGGCGCGTGGCGCCTTGTCAACACGCGGTTTTGGGGCCAGCGCGGGGACGAATAAGTTCATAACACGCTCTAACAGGCTGTTGAAATACTGGCAGATTGCCGATCCATCATGGATATGGCAAAAAATCATTCCCTGAAATCAATGGGTTAAGAGATCCACGTAGCGACAGGATGGCCGATGTCGGGGTATTTCAACAGCCTGCTAAGGGCAGCCGGGGGTTTTGGTTTCATGGCTGTCACCGGTGACAATAATGGTGCAGCTCAACCAACTGCTCGAGGTGCCGCTAATCGAGTCTACATATCGGACGCCCCATATACCTAAACCTCCATTTCCATCAATCAGAGTGATATGGCCTGATACATAGTTTGCCGCAGGAACATCAAAAAACCGGTAACGATTGTCTTCTATGCCCGCGAGATTGAAAACTTCATCGTGGACTTTGCCAGTGTCGGTGAGGAGTCTTATCTGAGCGCTTCCATCCAGTTTTCTTCCCCAGGTGGCCGTCTGAAATCCTATCCGTTCATATCTGGAATCTGTCTTCGGGTTGGTCATGTTTGGAGTCGGCAAGGTCAATACTAGAGAGTTCTTCCTGTCAATTTGCGGGGAGACTTCATATATTAATGACGAAGACGGTTCATTCCTAGTGTAAAAATCGTCAACAATGTACCCGGCGCTGCTCAGCGTGCTGATAAAAAGTAAACCCGACAGTAGAGCCCAGTGCATTGAACGCTTCACGGCGTTGTGTGTGTGCCATTCGCTCACTGAAATGGCGATCAGAATGAAGGGAATCAGAAAATATCGGCCTTGTATTCCATCAATCGTCGATGCAGGATGTTTGGTAAACGTCAACAGCATGGCCAGCATGGCTAGAAATATTGAAGACAATCCGATAGCCATAATCAGCGATCTGGATCTTGCCGTGGCGAGGAATTTTTTTCTGTCTGCCAGACTTGCAAGGAAGAAGATGAGAAGAATGAAAGTAATGGTGGTGTATATTGCAGATGAAAACTTCAAGCCGTATGAATGACCTATGAGGCCTTCTGTCATGTTTCGAAAGAACCCTGGCTGGAAAATTGTTCTGTTAAAGACTTCAAGTAGCTCTGATGGGTGGTTCAAATAGAACCTGGTGACATCCCCTGTGCTGACGTCACGAGGAACCCGAAAATCAACAGTGGACGATATGGCGATCAGAGTCCAGAAGATCGTTAATGCAGTAGCACATGTTGCAGCAACCCAGGTGCCTCTGCTCTTGACCTTGAGGGCGAGAGCTATTGGCATCATCAACATCAGAATCAGATGGGCTCGTGAGGTCGCAACAATTGTTACGGAAACTGCTAGCAGGGTGATGGGCCAGCCGGAGGCATTCCGGCCTGTGCTCATCAACTTCAGAAAACAGCTGCATGCGAGGATGCTCAGTGCGGTGGAGAAAGTGTCGATGCTGGCGGAGGCTGATTGGAAAAGACTGACTGGCAGTACAAGTAAACCAACTACCAGTGGTGGGAAGGGGTGGATATGGAAGGCAAGAATGAGCGTGACGACCGAGAAAAGAAGTACGGATAGCCTTGTGAGGTAATAGGTGTAATCGATGCTTAGCCCAAGAAGTTTACCGATGGAGAGAGCAACGGCTTGTGGGATGTAGATGAGAGGCAAGTAATATCCTGTTCCAGGAGCCTCAAAGAAAATCTTTTGTCCGGACCATTTCAGCTCTCTGAGTTTTTCCTGTTTTTCTTGGCTTTCTTTCTTGAAGTTGCCGACGATATCGTTTCTCAACACTAGATAGCTATTAAGTCCTGAGTCTATATGGCTTCCGGACATGGTTTGCCCGTTTTTGCAGAACCTTCCTTCCGGCTCGCATGGGTTTGTCTTGAGCAGGAGCTTTCCACGTGTCAAAAAGTATGCTCGCCTGATGTGATCGGCTTCATCAAATGATTTCATCGGTGGAATCAGTACCGAAAAAATTGACCCGATCAGGATTGCTGCAATGAGGCAGATTAAATATGAACGATTTACTGATATTTTGTTTTTCATTTTATTTTTTTGACAGAGGTGTCGGTGTCGTTATGGTCTTGATTATCAAGGCGTTTCGATCTGATTTTCCAGGGGCGCCCAGGTAGTAGGAAATGCTTTGCACGGTGGTTTTTCGTGCCAAAGGCATGAATGGAGAACGCTCCATCATGCTAAGTAGATGAGCAGGATTTTAACAGCAAATTCCGGGCTTCTCATAGGCCATCCGGTCAGGTTGTCCGGCGGAATGCCGTATCAGATACTTCATTGTAACAAATAAGCATGTTTGTCGCCTTGATTGGCGCGTCTAAAACCATGCTGGGTTCATTGACAGCGTGAACACATTTCGGTGTTCAGAGTGCTGTTTCCTCCTGGCTTTTCTTCTCCTTTTGTGGAAAATTTGCATCGGTTTTTGATTTCTTGAGCCAGGAGGTGTTCGGCGAAGCCGTCAAAGGCGTCTTCAGATGCCTCAGTGTATGAGAGGTTCTCTGCAACGGTCGCTGGGGCACCGACTGGATGTCCTGTCCCAAAAAGGCAAGGATCAGTTCGATGCCGACGAGTACCGGCAGCGCCGACAGCATGACGGTGCCTGCGGAAGACGGCACGCCCGCCGCAGAGGCCAGCGACCATTTGTACAGGCCGAAACACAGGCCGAAGAGCAGCAGCAGGAAGCCCACTGGCAGCTGGAAGGATGCCAGCGACAGATCCCTGAGGTAATAGTTGTAGAAGATGCGCTTCGTGGTGTTGCGGGTGTGCTTGAACAGGAACTCTCCCGCCACTGTCGAGATCTTCAGGTTGCTGACTTCATCGCCATAGCTCGCGTCCATCGGCACATCGACCACCACGGCCCGAAGCGTGTTCAGTCGGAACAGCATGTCCGACTCGAAGAAGTAGCGCTGGCTGATCCGGTCGAAGGGCAGTCTCTCGGCGACATCACGGTGGATGGCGGTGTAGCCGTTGGTGGGGTCGAACAGGTTCCAGTAGCCGGATGAAATCTTGTTGAAGAAGGACAGTGCGGCGTTGCCCAGCAGGCGGATGGTGGGCATCTGCTGGATCTGTTCCAGATCGAAGAAGCGGTTGCCCTTTGTGTAGTCGGCCTCGCCAGCCAGGATCGGTGCCACGAAATCCGGCACCAGGGCGGGATCCATCTGCCCGTCCCCGTCGATCTTGACCATGATGCCGATGCCCTCGGCGAGGGCTGCGCGGTAGCCCGTGATGACGGCAGCACCCACGCCCCCGTTCTGTTCATGCCGGATCACCTTGACTCTGGGGTCGGTGCATTGCTGTGTCACGAGGTCACCCGTCTGTTCCGGGCAGCAGTCGTCCACCACGTAGATCCGCGACACTTCTGGGCCGATACGTGCCAGTACATCGAGGATGTGGGCGCTGACCTTGTAACAGGGAATGACGATAGCGATGGGTTCGGTCGAAGGCATGGGCTCTTCCTTCAAAGGGCTGGGTCGTGAATGATCCGACACCTCTTGCAATCTTCTCACAGGAGTCTGCTGGAGGCGCTGGCCGGTGATCAGGATCGCACCGCAATCACGATCCCCGCCATGATCAGCACGATGCCGATGAAGTACTGGGGCTGGAAGCGCTCGCCGAAGATCCAGTGGCTGGCCAGCGGCACCAGCACGAAGGCCAACGCCATCATCGGGTAGACCTTGCCCAGATCGGCCTTCTGCAGCACCCAGATCCAGGCGATGGTGATCAGCCCGTAGAGTGACAGGGCCGAGAAGAGCAGGGCGCCTGTCTTCGGTACGAGGAATGAACCGGTTTCGGCCAGCGAGTTGGCCGCCAGCTTGAAGAGGATCTGGCCTGCGGCCATGCCGAAGACGCAGAGCAGCGCCCAGAAGTAGGTCATCATCGATCAGGTTCGGTCAGGTGGGTATGAACGCCGGATTTTAACGCCTCATCGCCGCCCATCCTTCCTCAACCGGGCCCGGTACCGCCAGAAGCTGGGCCGTGTCCAGTAGCGCAGCATGCCGGCGATGTGCCAGAGCGTGAAGCGCAGTGAACGGTGGCTCTGTTTGCGGGCATCGTGAATCACGCAGGCCCGTTCACTCTGGGCCAGTGTCCAGCCTGCCAGGCAGAGTCGGGTGCAGATGTCGACATCCTCGATGTACAGGAAATAGCCTTCATCGAAGCCGCCTATCTCCCGATAGGCCTGGCTGCTGAAGAGCAGGAACATGCCGGCGATCCAGTCGGGCTGTGTGCCGTGGTTCTGTGGGTGGAGTTTCTGGTTCAGCAGCTCGGGTAGCGTGTAGAGTTTTCGGGCGGTGTTTTCCAGGCGGCCTTCGGGGCTGAAGATGGCGGGCGCCATCAGGCCGCGTCGTTCGGTGCTGAAGCCGTCCATCAGGGCTGGAAACGGGTCGTCGGTGAGTCTCAGATCCGGGTTCATCACGCAGAAATACGGTGAGCGGCATCGGTCGAAGGCTGTGTTGTGGTTGCTGCCGAAGCCCTTTGGTCGTTCGTTGCGGATGATCAGCAGGCGGATATGGCCGAACTCGATGGCGGGCAGATC